>NZ_CP078093.1:1378066-2067099 GCF_019203185.1 Crassaminicella indica
GATTAATGGTTCAGGTAGAACAGATGCAGGAGTTCATGCTTTAGGACAGGTAGCAAATTTTTGTGAGAAATTTAGCATTCCTGTTGAAAAAATTCCTTTAGCATTAAATGCCTTATTACCAAAGGAAATCTCAATTAAGAATGCGATAGAAGTTCCTAAAGACTTTCATGCTAGATATAATGCTGTTGGGAAAGAGTATATTTATAAAATCTATAATGGAGCGATAAGAAGTCCAATACTTCGAAATTATACATATTTTGTTCCTAAGCCTTTAAATATAGAAAAAATGAAAATGGCTTGTGATTATTTTGTTGGAGAACATGATTTTAAAGGCTTTATGGCATCTAAAAGTGGTGTAGTAGATACTATAAGAAATATTTATGCTTTACAGGTTTATAAAAAAGATGAAATATTAATTATTAAAGCAATAGGAAATGGGTTTTTATACAATATGGTAAGAATAATAGCAGGGACTTTAGTAGATGTAGGAATAGGTAAAATAAAAGTAGAAGATATTCCATATATTATAAAAAGTGGAAAAAGGGAAAAAGCAGGTCATACAGCACCACCTCAAGGATTATATCTATCAAAAGTTTTTTATCAACTGCCTATTATTCCTTGACACACACGGATACATGTAATATAATATTTGGGTAATGTGCATATTAAAAAAACCACTAGCCCCGGTTTTTTTAAATATAGACGCGATAGATTATGAAAAGAAGTGTTAGGAGGGAAACACATGAAATCATTCGTTGCTAAGCCACATGAAGTAGAAAGAAAGAGGTATGTAGTAGACGCTGAGGGAAAAAGATTAGGTCGCTTAGCTTCACAAATTGCAGCAATTCTAAGAGGAAAAAATAAACCAACATATACACCACACGTTGACACAGGAGATTATGTAATTGTGATCAATGCAGAAAAGGTTGAAGTAACTGGAAAGAAAATGGATCAAAAGATGTACAGACATCATACAGGTTATGTAGGTCATATGAAAGAAATGACTTATAAGCAAATGCTACAAAAGCATCCTGAAAGAATTATTGAATTCGCAGTAAAGGGTATGCTTCCAAAAAACAGCTTAGGAAGAAAAATGTTTAAGAAATTAAAAGTATACAGCGGTTCTGAGCATAATCATGAAGCTCAAAAGCCAGAAACTTTAGATATATAAGTTTGATGGGGAAGGAGGAAATATAATGGCGAAAGTACAATACTACGGAACAGGTAGAAGAAAAACTTCTATTGCTAGAGTTAGATTAGTTCCAGGAGAAGGAAAAATCACAATCAATGGAAGAGATATAGATCAATACTTTGATTATGAAACATTAAAAAGAGACGTTAGAATGCCTCTTGTACTTACTGAAACTGAAGGTAAGTTTGACGTTATAGCAAAGGTTCATGGTGGTGGATTCACAGGACAAGCTGGAGCGTTAAGACATGGTATTTCAAGAGCTTTATTAAAAGCTGAAGGAGAGCTTAGACCAATCCTTAAAAAAGCAGGTTTCTTAACAAGAGATCCAAGAATGAAGGAAAGAAAGAAATACGGATTGAAAAAAGCAAGACGTGCACCACAGTTCTCCAAGAGATAATATTTTATCAATTACCAAACAAGTTTGCTTGGAATTACAAAGTATGCTTGTTACGATATCAAAGCGTTGGGAGAATGAACTGATACATGTCAAGTAGACAGGTAATTTAATTAAAATTATACACATATGGGTGCTTGATTTCGATATTCCATCGGAGTCAAGCATCCTAATTTTTTTTGATATCTTCTGTTGTTGTAGAATTCGATAAATTCGATAATCTTTTTTTAGAGCTTCTAATGAAGAGAATTTCTGTAACCGTCAAATATTTTCTGCCTAGTAGTTTGTACCTTACTTATGGAAGAAAAAATATCAAAAAGAAAGATCATCAGGTATTTCATGCTGTCAACCTTAAAGAAAAAACTTCTAAAAACGTATCTACTACATCTACATCGTATCCAGCAAATAGTATTAAAATTGAGATAGGAAAAGCCAAAATATATATTCAAAATAATGACAAGGCTTCTCTATCATCCGTTTTGGAAGCGATTATGAGGACATGTTAAATATAGATATATAGATAAAATAGATATAGTATACTTAGCTTGTGGGACTACGGATCTTAGGAAAAGTATTGATGGATTAAGGTACCAAGCTTTATGAAATCGAAAAAAAGCTTAGAGAAGAGCATAGTGAAAAAGAAGATTACTATAATATATGTTATAAAACAAGACTTATGATGAATTATTTGTATGGTATAATAAATATATACCAAAGAAGATGGTGATTAGATGGGAAAAGATAGGAAACTATATAATGAACATGATTTAGGATATAAACATATACTTTCACATAAAAAGAATTTCATAGATTTTTTAAAAAGCTTTGTAAAAAAAGAATGGGTAGATATAATAGAAGAAGAAAATTTAATACTAATAGATAAAGAATTTATACAAGAAGATTTTAAAGAGGAAGAAGCAGATATAGTATATAAAGTGAATATAGATGGAAAAGATGTAATATTTTATGTATTATTAGAGCTACAATCGAGAGTAGATTTTAGAATGCCAATAAGGCTCTTGATGTATATGACAGAGATATGGAGAGATGAGCTTAAAAATACAGATGAAAATATCAAGAAGAGAAAAAATTATAGATTACCAGTAATAGTGCCGATAGTATTATACAATGGAAAGAATAAATGGACAGCAGTAAGAAGCTTTAAAGAAATATTAAATGGATATGAATTATTCGAAGAAAATGTTGTAAACTTTAAATATTTATTATTTGATGTAAATAGAATGGATAAGGAAGAATTATTTAATATAGCAAATGTAGTAAGTAGTGTATTTTTATTAGATCAAGATGTAGAAATAGAAGAAATAATAAAAAGACTTAAATTAATAGGAAGAATAATAAGAAGTAGTGCAACAAAGGAGCAGGAAAAATCGTTTAGAAGTTGGCTTTTAAATATATTTAAGAATAGATTTGAAGGAGAGAAAAGAGAGAATATATATAGATTACTGGTAGAAGTATCAGAAATGGAGGTGGATGATATGGTGAGCAATTTAGGAAGAAAGCTAGAAGAAGAATTTAATTATAGAGAAAAAAAGGGAATACAGCAAGGAAAGAAAGAAATGATAAGGAATTTATTACTATTAGGAGTAGATATTGAAAAAATTATAAAGGCATCAGAATTAAGTAAAGAAGATATAGAAAAAATAAAAAGAGAAATTAATTAAGTATGACAGGTGAGCTAATAAAAGAGCATGGATATGATGATGAGATTTGTATTGATGAAGAAGGAAAAGAGTATATATGCATTATTAGATTGCAAGATAACAATATTGATCCTAACTATTTAGGAGAAAGGCTAATTAAATGGACTATGATTTTAAAAGAATTTAAAGACTATTATAGAAACTTGTATAGTAATGAAATGATATAGAGATATGGGATATGAATTGGCAACTATCGAAAATGTTAATAAGAATTAAGGATTTACTAAAGAATGATACAATTATATATAATGATTGGTTGAGAAATGGAGAGGATGAGGGTGAAAGGCTGGTACCAAAAAAGAAAATTTGGGCATTATATGAATATACTTATAGTTGTGATTCTTTCTATTGTATTTTATAAGTTTATGGATAATATGAATGATTTATATTCCTCTGTTTCCACGAAAATAGGAAAAATTGTAAATGTATTAAAACCATTTATGGCATCTGTACTAATTGCATATATTTTAAACCCGATGGTGAAATGGTTTGAGCGCAATTTAGTAAACAAAGCTTTTAAGTTAAATAAAAAAACAAAATATAATAGATTAATTAGTACGGTTTTAGTATTTATTATATTGATATTGATTATAGTTCTTATCATTTCTTGGGTTGTTCCAAGAATTGCTATGAGCATTAAGGATTTGTTGAGTACCTTCCCGACATTTATTGAAGAGCATGAACAAAGACTTGTAGCTTGGATTGATAATTTATATAAACATGATGTGTATGATATAGAAGGAGAATTGCGAAAAAATATTAATGAGCTGTTCCATAAAGGTAGTCAAATATTTAAAGCTAGTTTAACTAATCTGATGCTTAGTATTATTGATATTACCTCAAGAACATTAAATATCCTTTTATCATTAGTAGTATCCTTTTATATTTTAATTGACAAGGATAAGTTATTAAAAGGTGCAGAAAGATTATTAAGAGCATTGCTTGAGGATAAATATGTAGATAATTTTAAGAAATTTTGTAAAGAAGCAGATAATACCTTTGTAAAGTTTGTAATAGGAAAATCTATTGATTCATTTATTATTGGAATAATAGCTTTAATAGTTCTATCTTTGATGAAAAGTCCATATACGTTGTTAATAGGAACAATTGTAATGGTTTCTAATATGATTCCATATTTTGGACCTTTTATTGGTGCTATTATAGGATTTATTTTTGTAGCTTTTGTTAGCATAAAAAAAGCATTGTGGGTACTTTTTTTCCTATTTTTATTACAGCAATTTGACGGGTTATATTTAGGTCCTAAAATTTTAGGAGATAAAATGGGTGTTAGCCCACTTTGGATTATATTCTCCATTGTTTTAGGAGGAAGCTTATTCGGTGTCATTGGTATGTTTTTAGGTGTTCCTGCTATATCGGTTATAATCATGGCGATAAGGAGATTTATAGATAGAAGATTGGAAGAAAAGAAAAATAAAACATTGATCTCAAAATAAGTAGATGATAATCTCTGCTTTATTTTTCCAATACTTGATCCTTTAGAAGGGGGAGAAATAAAATAATGGATAATTATACAGCTTTTAAGCAAATTAGTTTGCCAAAGTTAAATAATTTACAGCTAAGTCTTGAGTCTACTTGTTTAAAGCTAATGGAGGAAGCAGGAGAATTGGCACAGGCAATAGGAAAATTTAGAGGAATGAATGGTGAAAAAATACATCTAAAGGAGCAGGAAGTAGTGGAGATGATAAGTAAAGAGCTTTTAGATGTAGCACAGGTTGCTGTGTCTATGATGTTTGTACTTGAGGAAGAATATGGAATAAATATAAAGGAAAAGGTAGATGACCATATCAATAAGCTAGTAAAAAAAGGATATATTAAAATAGAAAAATAGTATTAGGTTATAAAGCAGAGTGAAAACTCTGTTTTTTTTCATATATTTTTTTCTATTGAATAAGATTAAATAGAAAAAAATAGGGAGGATTCAATAAGATGAGCATACTGATCATAAGGAAAAAGTGGTTTGCATTAGGATTTATGATTATTATTGCGATGCTTTTGATTTTTTGTATGAATCAAGCGTTAGAAATATTCAAAACAATCACTTTAAATAAAGTGATTATAATAGATGCAGGTCATGGAGGAATAGATGGAGGAGCTGTTGGGAAAAATGGTATTTTAGAGAGTCATATTAATCTTGAGATTGCACTAAAAGTAAGAAGATTATTAGAGCAGGATGGTGCTATTGTTCTTTTAACAAGAGATAAAGATGTTGGATTATATACTGATGATGGAAGCATCAGAAAGAAGAAAAATGAGGATTTAAGGAATAGAAAGAAGCTAAGAGACGAGAGCAATGCTGATATATTTGTTAGTATACATATGAACAGCTTTAGTGAGTCAAAATATTATGGTGCTCAAACCTTTTACCCTAAAAACTCAGAGGAAAGTAAAAGACTGGCAGAGCTTATTCAGGAAGAATTAATTAGAGTGCTTGATAATGGAAATAATAGAGTAGCAAAACAAAAAAGTGATGTATATTTGTTAAAGGAATGTAGTATACCAACTGTCTTAGTAGAATGTGGTTTTTTGTCTAATCCTATAGAGGAAAGACTGTTTCAGGATGGAAAATATCAAGAGCAGGTAGCATGGAGTATTTATATTGGTATCCTTAGATATTTTCACGAAGAAGGAAAAATGAATAATATGTAAAGCTTCTAAAAATTCAAATTTGCACGATAAAAACAAATAAAAATTATTGTGGATAAAATGTGAATAAACTTTCATAAAAAGTATAAACATGAGTAAAATCAATAGCTGTATATATATTAGTTTATCCACAGATTTATCCATAGCTCTTGTTTTTACTTTTTGTTTATATGTGGACAAGCATTAAAAAGATTATGAAGATATTCAAATATAGCCTATTAAGAGAGCGTATTTATTCACAACATTTATCCACATCTAAATAAATAACCTTTTGAAAAATTGTCCTAGGTAATACAAGAATATTGCCTCTCATATAATGAATTAGCAGGGAGGGGATAGCTTGAACAAAAGGATTCTTTGGATAGGGATATGTATTTTATGCATTATTATATTATTATATGTAGATAAGATTATTGAATAGCATAATATTTTATTTATGGATATATATGTATCCATAAAAATTTTATAAAATGTTGATAATTTTTTAACAAGGTAGTATACTGATGGTAACATTGAAAAACAAAAATTTAATATATATTTCCAATCAATTATTTATATAAAGATGGGAGTGGTAAGGGTGGTAACAATTCGTGTATGTATAGGGAGTGCCTGTCATTTGAAAGGAGCATATAATGTTATCCATAGGCTACAGGAAATTGTAGATGATAGAAATTTAGAGGATAAGGTAACTATTAAAGCTGATTTTTGTCTTGGAGAATGTACTAAGGCTGTTTCAGTAAAAGTAAATGATAGTGATATTATTTCAGTAGATGAAAATAATGTAGAAGCATTTTTTGAGGAATTTGTTCTTGGGAGGTTATAAAATTGGGCATATTAAACTTTTCACAGGCAAATTGTAAAAATTGCTACAAGTGTTTACGGGCTTGTCCTGTAAAGGCAATAAAAATAAAAAATGAACAAGCAGAAATTGTGGAAGAATTATGTATTGGCTGTGGACAATGTTTAATAATTTGTCCTCAAAATGCTAGACAAATAAAGAGTGACCTCCAAGAAATAAAGGATGCAATAAAAAGCAATAGAAGAATGATTGCAAGTATTGCACCTTCATTTGCGGGAGCATTTTCTATGAAAGATGCAAGACAAATCGTAACAGCGCTAAAGCTTTTAGGTTTTCATATTGTTGAAGAAACTGCTATTGGAGCAGAAGCTGTTGCAATATTATATAAAGAGTATGTAGCTTTAGGAAAATATGAAAACCTGATTACCACTTGTTGTCCTTCCGGAAATTATTTAGTAGAAAAATATTTTCCATCGTTGATAAAATATTTAATCCCAGTGGTTTCACCAATGATTGCTCATGGAAAAATACTAAAAAATGAGTATGGTATGGATAGTTATGTAGTATTTATAGGTCCTTGTACAGGAAAAAAAATAGAATCTATCAATTTTCAACATAAAGGTATTATTGATGCAGTGATTACCTTTGAAGAATTAAAAAAATGGTTAGAAGAAGAAAATATTATACTAAAGGAGCTTGCACCAAAAAATTTTGATAAAGAGAGTTCAAGGGAAGGCTGTGGATTTCCAATAGACGGTGGAGTCTTAAAAAGCTTTATAAATGATGATAAAGGTAAGTATGAAATAATTAAAGTAGATGGTATAGACCAATGTATGAAGATATTTCAGTCTATTAAGCAGGGTAATATAAAAAATGCTTGTATAGAGGTAAGCACATGTAGAGGAAGCTGTGTAGGTGGCCCGGGAATGCTTAAACACGAAAATGACTTTTATAAAATTCAAAAGAAAATAAAGGAATATGTAAAAAGTAAAGAAGCTTCCTTTATGGACAAGCGCTATGAGGATATAGAGAATATTAATTTTACAAAGAAATTTTTTGATAGAAATTTGTCAAAGAAGAAAGCAAGTGAAGAAGAAATAAGGAGTATTTTAAGAAAGATAGGAAAATATGAACCAGAGGATGAACTAAATTGTGGAGGCTGTGGATACAATACATGTCGTGAAAAGGCTCAAGCTGTATACGAAGGAATGGCAGAGCTTAATATGTGCCTTCCTTTTATGAGGAGTAAAGCCGAGCGATTGACAAATGTTATATTTGAAAATACGCCAAATATTATTATATTAGTAGATGAAAATATGCATGTGAAAGAGTTTAACCCAACGGCAGAAAAAATTTTTAATATAAGAGCAGAAGAAATAAAGGATAAACCTATTTCTGTGATAATAGATGATCATATATTTCAAAAAGTTAAAGAAACTAAAAAAGATTTTATTGGACATAAGGTTGCTTATCCTCAATATGGTGTGGTATTATTACAAAGTATTTTATATCTAGAAAAACAAAATATTTTGTTGGCCATTATGACAAATACTACATTAGAAGAAAAACATAAAAAAGAATTGATTAGGGTAAAAGAAAAAACTATTGATGCAGCTCAAAGAGTTATTGAAAAGCAAATGCGTGTAGCTCAAGAAATAGCAAGTCTTCTTGGAGAAACAACGGCAGAAACTAAGATGATCTTAACAAAATTAAAACAAATCGCTTTAGATGAGAATGGTGATGCGAAGTGACCTATTTTATAGATGTTGCCTTTGATAGCTTAAATAAATATGGAGAAGAGCTATGTGGAGATAAGGTAGAAATTATCAGAACAGAGGATAGTATGATTATTGTACTAGCAGATGGATTAGGAAGCGGTGTAAAAGCAAATATATTAGCAACTTTAACTTCAAAAATAGCTGCAACGATGTTAATGGAAGGGGCTAGTATTGATGAGACAGTAGATACTATTATGAATACTTTGCCTGTATGTAGTGTAAGAAAAATTGCTTATTCAACTTTTACAATCATAAAGATTAATAATGATGGAGAAGTATATGCTGTTGAATATGATAATCCACCCTTATTTCTTATAAGAGAAGATGCGTATATTAATATAGAAAAAAGAAGTATTCCAATGAATGAAAGATTCATTAAAGAAAGCAATTTTACATTAAGACCTGGAGATACGCTAACTGTAGTAAGTGATGGAGTGATTCATGCAGGAGTAGGTGCAATACTGAATTTAGGCTGGCAATGGGATAATGTAAAAGATCATTTGACTAGGATTTCAGGAAAGGAAAAATGTGCAAAAAATGTTACTAAAAATTTGATAGAAGTATGTCAAAGCCTATATGATAATAAGCCGGGAGATGATACTACTGTAGTTACGGTAAAATTCCGAAAAGGTGAGGAAATAGACATGTTTACAGGGCCACCTAAAGATAAGAATGATGATCCGTATGTTGTTAAAAAGTTTATGCAAGGAGAAGGAAAGAAGGTAGTTTGTGGAGGAACTGCTGCAAATATTGTGGCAAGAGAATTGAAAGAAGAGCTAGTTGTAAATATGGATTTTTATGATAAGGATATTCCTCCTACAGCTAACATCAAAGGCATAGACCTTGTTACAGAAGGAGTTTTAACGCTATGTAAGGTTGTAGAAAAAATAAAAAAATATATTAATACATCTGAAACAAATGTTGCATATAGACCAAAGGATAAGGATGGTGCATCAAGATTAACAAAAATGCTTATTGAAGATTGTACGCATCTAAATTTATGGGTTGGGAGGGCAGTAAATCCTGCTCACCAAAATACGGGTTTTCCACTTGATTTAACCATAAAATTGAAGGTAGTAGATGAGTTAATTGAACTTATGGAAAAGTTAGGGAAAAAAGTAAAGGTAACATATATATAGTGAGGAGTGTGGGGATGAGAAAATTTGAAAGTAATGTACAGTTGATAAAATATGAAGTATTAAGAGAAGTAGCTAGATTTGCTATGGAAGGAACTCTTGAGGAAAATTATGAAAAAATTCCAGAGATGATTATTCCAGGACCAAAACCGAGAACAAGATGTTGTATATATAAAGAAAGAGCTATTATGGTAGATCGAGTAAAGCTTGCAATGGGAGGAGATAGGAGCAATCCTAATATTATAGAAGTTTTAGATATTGCATGTGATGAATGTCCTATTAATCGTTTTACAATTACAGAAGCTTGCAGAGGATGTCTTGCCCATAGATGTTCAGAGGCTTGCCCTGTTGGTGCAATTTTTCATGTTGGACAAAGGGCTTATATAAACCAAGAGAAATGCATAGAATGTGGAAGATGTAGAGATGCTTGTCAATATAATGCAGTTTCTGATGTATTAAGACCTTGTAGAGAAGCTTGCCCTACAAAAGCATTAACTATTGATCCAAATAATAGAAAAGCTGTTATTGATAATGAAAAATGTATACAATGTGGTGCATGTGTTATTCAATGTCCTTTTGGTGCTATTATGGATAAATCATATATTGTAGATGTTATTGATTTGTTAAATACAAGGGAAGAAAATAATATTAATGTATATGCAGTAATTGCACCTGCTATTGCAAGTCAATTTACAGAAGCTAATATAGGGCAGGTGGTAACAGCAATAAAAAAATTAGGATTTCATGATGTAGTAGAAGCAGCTTTAGGTGCAGATATTGTTACCCTTCATGAAGCTCATGAGTTTAAAGATACAATAGAAGATAAAAAAGTAATGACAAGTTCATGCTGTCCAGCTTTTGTCTCTTATATTAAAAAGTGTTATCCTGAATTTGTAGATAATATATCTACTTCTGTTTCACCGATGATTGCAATATCAAGACTTATTAAAAATATTGATCCTTGTGCAAAAGTAGTATTTATTGGACCATGTATGGCAAAAAAAGCAGAAATGCAAGAGGAAGATATTAAGGGGAGTACAGATTATGTCCTTACCTTTGAAGAGTTATGTGCAATGATTGATGCGGCAGGTATTGAAATTGAGAAATGTGAAGAAGATGTTTTAAATAATGCATCCTTTTTTGGAAGAATATTTGCAAGAACTGGAGGACTTACAGAAGCTATTAAGCATGTAATCGAAGAAGAGAATATTTGTGTAGATTTTAAACCAATTTCTTGTGATGGGATTGCAGAGTGTGATAAAGCATTAAAAATAGCAAAAGTAGGCAGACTTCAAGGGAATTTCATTGAGGGAATGGCGTGCAAGGGAGGATGTATTGGAGGTGCAGCATCCTTGCATCATGGACCGAAAGATAAAAAAGAAGTAGATAACTATGGAAAACTTGCTATTGAGAAAGGTGTAAAGGATGCTATTAGAATATTTGATATAGATAAAATAGATTTACATCGAAAGCATAAAAAATAAATCAACTCGTTATTTAAGCTCCTAGATAGTCTAGGGGCTCATTTTTATATTTCAATCAAATAAGAGCATAGCTTTTTAAAATGCATGTGGATAAATATTGCATAGAAAAATGTGTTGTAACAGATAATAGTAAATATCGAAGAATATAGCATTGTTGAGGTGTTTTTATGCTTAGAATATTAAAAGATAAGATTTTAGGAACTAATAGTAAAAAACAGTCTAATAAAACAAAGGATATAAAATTAACAAAATCTCTTGAGGAAAATATAGATTCATTTAAAAAAGTATTTGAGCCTAATGAAACCATTATTTTTAGAAGAGTAGAAAGCAAAGATTGGGATAAGCTAAAGTGTTGTCTGATTTTTATTGATGGAATGGTGGATAAAATAGATATTCATGAAAACATAATATTACCTATGATGAATAGTAAGCCTTTACAGAAAATAGGAGAACAAAATATTTTAGATATATTAGAAAGAAAAATCATTAATGCTTCAGGTATAAAAAAAGAAAAAGATGCTAATGAAATGATGATGAGTATTTTATCTGGAAGTAGCGTTATTTTGGTTGAAGGGTATTGTGAAGGCTTGATCATAGATACAAAAGGATGTGAAAAAAGATCTATTACTGAGCCTACATCAGAGCAAGTAGTGCGAGGACCAAGAGAAGGGTTTACAGAATCTATTATACCGAATTTAGCACTAATCAGAAAGAGAATATTAAGTCCTGATTTAAAATTTAATTTTATGGAAATAGGCGTTAGAACGAAAACAAAGGTATGTATATGTTATATAGAAGGATTAGCAAATGAAAAAATTGTAAGAGAAGTACAAAAAAGATTAGATGATATTCAAATTGATGCAATACTTGAATCTGGATATATAGAAGAATTCATAAAAGATGCTCCATTATCACCCTTTGCTACAGTTGGAAATACAGAAAGACCAGATATTGTTGTTGCTAATCTTCTTGAGGGGAAAATTGGGATTGTGGTTGATGGTACACCATTTGTATTAACACTACCTTATTTGTTTATCGAATATTTTCAAGCAAATGAAGATTACTACAATAATTACATATATTCTTCTATAAATAGATTGCTTAAAGTATTTGCATTTTTTTTATCAACAAGTGTACCAGCTATTTATGTTGCTTTAGTAACATTTCATCAGGAAATGATACCGACTCCCCTTATTTTAAGTATTTCAGCAGCAAGGGAAGGTGTTCCGTTCCCTACTATCATAGAGGCATTGCTTATGCTACTTGCATTTGAATTATTGAGAGAAGGAGGGGTGAGGCTTCCAGCTCCAATTGGTTCAACTATAGGCTTTGTTGGTGCTATTATATTAGGACAAGCAGCTGTAGATGCAAGATTTGTTAGTGCACCTATCGTAATAGTTACAGCCCTTACTGGTATTACCAATTTTTTAATTCCTAAAATGATTGGACCTATGATTGTTATTCGAACAATATTTTTATTTCTTTCAGCATTTTTGGGATTATATGGTTATATATTTGGAATTATTGGCTTGTTTATTCACCTTATGGCGATAAGATCCTTTGGTATTCCTTATATGACTAATATTGGATCTGTGAAAATGCAGGATATAAAGGATACTGCTATTAGAGCTCCGTGGTGGTATATGTATTACCGTCCAAAGCTCATCGGTGGGAAAAATCCTATTAGAAAAAAAGATTCTCAAATTCCAGAAAAGAGGTAACAGAATGAAAAAAATAATCCTTATTTTTATCATATGCATGTATATAATCATTGCTTCAGGCTGCTGGAATTATAGGGAGATTAATGATGTTTCTATAGCAGTAGGTACAGCAGTAGATTATGATAAAGAAAAGGATGAGATTATTTTAACAACAGAAGTTGTATATCCTATGCTAATTGATGGAAAAACCAAAATGAAAACTGAAATTATTAAAACAAAAGGGAAAAATATATTTGAAGCCATTAGGAATATGATTCCTTTAACAGGGAAAAAAGTATTTTGGGCTCATGCAAAGGTTATTATTATTAGTGAGGAGGTAGCAAAGAATGATAAAATCCTTATAAGCTTAGTAGATTTTGTAAAAAGGGATGCTGAGTTTAGGGATGATATATGGATGATATTGTCAAAAGAGAAAACTGCTGGAGAAATTTTAAAAACAGATGCAATGATACAGAATATAGTTTCTTTTCAACTAGAAGAAATTTTAAAAAATGAGAGAGGGATAGAAAAATATCATGCTGTTCCATTATGGAAGTTTGTAGATGATTTAGAGACAGAAGGTATTGATCCTACTCTTCCTACAGTAAAAATAACACCCTATAAAGACAAAAAGATTATTCAAATGCATGGAACAGGTATTTTTAAAGCTTCAAAGCTAGTAGGATGGCTCGATGGAAATGATTCAAAGTGTTTTCTGTTCATCATGGATAAAATAAAGGGAGGAGTTATTATTGTAGAAGAAAAAACACCTAAAGAACCAGTAAGAGTAGCATTAGAAATATTTAAAAACAAGACAAAGACGAAGTCTACATATGAAAATGGAGAAATAACTATAAATATTAATATAAATACAACTGTGAATATAAACGAATTGGAAAATCAGATAGATTTCATAAATGAAAGAGGAAGGAGTATGGTAAAGAAAGATGCTGAAAAATTAATAGAAAATAAAATAAAAAGCATTATAAAGAAGGTCCAAAAAGAATATGATAGTGATATTTTTGGATTTGGTTCTATTATTGAGAGAGAGCATCCAAAGCTTTGGAAAGAGATAAAGGATGATTGGGATAAAATATTTAAGGATTTAAAGATAGAAGTAAAAGCAGAAGTAAATATTAGAGGAAGTGCATTAAGATCAAAGCCAATTAAGGTGGGAAGTTGATATATGGTTATCTTAATTATATTGGTTTATATTATCATTGGTGTTGTTGAAATTGTTCCACTAGTAAAAAAGAATCAGAAAAAAGAATTGATCCTTTATAGCATAACTTTTATAGCTGCATTTATAATGAGTATACTTCTTAGTTTAGGAGTGAAGATTCCAAGTCCTGCAAAGCCTATAGAAAAAGTTGTAAAGATGATTATAGGTGGATAAGAGATATGATGAAAAAAAACAAGCTATTAATTTTTATGATAGCTTTAAGTTTATTGCTTTTTTCGGGCTGTTGGAACTATAAAGATATTGATGAGATGAGGCTAGTTGCAGGCATGGCATTAGATTATGATGAAAAGGGAAAAGAGTATATTACTACTATTGAGATTATAAATCCAGCATCAGAAAAAGAGGCTCAAATGCATGGAGAATTATATCAGAGTAGAGGGAAATTACCTTTTGATGGTGTAAGAGATATTATTACGAAAACAGGAAGGAAATTATATTGGGCACATGCAAAAACTATTATTATTAGTCAGGATATTGCCAAAAAAAGAATAATACCGATTCTTGATTATATATATAGAGATGCTGAATTTAGAGAAGATATGAGACTTATAGTTTCAAAGGAAAAAACTGCTAGAGAAATATTAGAAAGCTATCATGAGAAGGATGTACATCCAATAATTTCATTTCATTTAGATGATGCCATAGAATCAGAAAATAATATTGCAAAGTATCATTGTGCACAAATATGGAAATTCATAAAAGATTTATATTCTGAAGGAATATCTCCTACATTACCTACTATAAGGAATATAGTAGTTGAAGGAAAAATCCAGCCTTATATAGGAGGACTTACAGTATTTAAGGGTGATAAAGCAGTTGGATGGCTTGATGAGGTTGAAGCTCAAGGTTTTTTATGGACTATTGATCATATATATGGAGGGCTTGTTGTAGTAGAATCTACTATGAATAAAAAAGCTACTAGGATAACATTAGAAATATTAAAAAATAATACAAAGGTAAAACCTATATATATAGAAGGTAAACTTACTATGAAAATTGATGCTGAAACAGATGTAATGATAGGAGAAATAGGGGGAACACAAGATTTTATTGGCAAGGAAGGAAGAACGATATTAAAAAAAGATGCTGAAAAGCAAATTAAACAGCAAATAGAAAACGTCATAAAGAAAGTACAAAAAGATTATGATAGTGATATTTTTAAATTCAGCAAAAGCATAAAAAAAGAAATGCCAAATGTGTGGAAAAAAATAAAACCAGATTGGGATAAGGTTTTTAAAGACTTAAAAACAGAAGTAAATGTGGTTGTAAATATTAAAGGAAGTGCATTGAAATCTAAGCCAATTAGAGTAGCAAAATAAATTTTTATAAAACTAAACGATAAAAATATGATAAAATTATGAAAAGAGATAAAATTATAATATATAAGAGGTACAGTGTATTCAAGGGGGGATATAAAATGAAAGTAAAAGCTAAGCTTATATTAGCATTGGTTTTATTATCGAGTATAGCATTGATAACAGTTTCTTCTTTAAGCTATATTAATATCAAAAAAGAGATCGAAAAAAATATTCAGTCACAAATGAAAGGTGTTGCTGACGGGGTAAGTAATCACTTTAATCAGTGGATTTTAACAAAAGAAAAAAATTTGAGCATTACACATAGTATTTTAACAAATTTAGAAAAAGAAGAAATAGACTATAAAAAGTATATGGAGGTATTTAAGGAAGATACTGATTTATCTTCTATGTATATGGGCTTTGAGGATGGAAGGTATTTTGATGGAGGAGATTGGATTCCCCCAAAGGATTGGGATCATAGAAAGCGTCATTGGTATATAAAAGCAAAATCAGAGGGGAAAGTAGTATTTACGGAGCCTTACATAGATTCAGAAACAAAAGATTATGTTGTTTCAGTAGCTATTCCTATAAAGGATGCAGAAAACAATATAGAAGGTGTTATTGCAGAGGATATAATACTTACAGCTATTACGAAAACGGTTGGAAATATTAATATTAATGGATATGGACATGCTATATTAATAGATGATAAGGGGACTATTTTTTCACATCCTAATGAAAAATTGCTAAATACGAATATTTTAGAAAATGAAGAGTTAAAAGCTGTAGGGAATGAGATACTCCATAATGGTGAGGGAAATATAGAATTTAAAATAGATGGTGAAGAACAGTATATGGTATATAAGAAATTTCCAATAACAGGATGGATTTTAGGCGTTATTGCTGCTAAAGAAGATATGTATAAATCTCTTTTTGATATAAAAAAGAAGTATATAATGATTAATGGTATAGCACTTATGCTTATTGTTTTGTTTGCATTGTATTTTTCACGCAGATTAACACTACGCCTTGCAGAGCTTACAAAAAATGCAGAAGAAATTGGAAATGGTAATTTGACTGTTCAATCGAATATGTCAGGAAAGGATGAGATTGCTGTATTGTCTAATGTATTTGACAAAACTGTAAAGAATATAAGCGCTTTGATACATAAAAATAAAAATATAACAGATAAAATAACAGATGCATCTTGTGTTATTATGAATTCAGTACAAGGAGTAAGATATGCTAGTGAAGAAATTTCAAAAGCTGTTGGACAGATTGCAGCTGGTGTAAACAATCAAGCAGTAGAAGCTAATAGTAGCTTTGAGAGGACAAAGGATTTAGCAGAAAAAATTCAATATATGAAGAATTATATAAAAAATGTAACATATCATGCTGAAAACATGAAGGAAAAAACAGAAGAAGGCATTAATTCAATAATGAAATTGAATCAAAAATTTGAGGGAAACACAAAAGCATCAAAAAGTGTTGCAGAAGAAATAGGAAGACTTTCTAAAAAATCAAAATCTATAAGTGGTATAATAGAAACAATAAAAGCTATTGCAGAACAGACAAATCTTTTATCACTTAATGCAGCTATTGAAGCAGCAAGAGCAGGGGAAGCTGGAAGTGGCTTTGCTGTTGTAGCAGCAGAAGTAAAAAAATTAGCAGAACAGTCGTCTAATGCTACAAAAGAAATACAAAATATAATAGATGAAATAAAAGAAGATATTGTTCAAACTAATAACAAAATGGAAGAGGCTCAGGGGATTATTAGAGAAGGGAATGAATATTTAGGAAAAACAACAGAAATTTATAATGAAATTAAAAGATCAGCAGATGATGTAATAGGGCAAATAAAATGGTTAAATGAAAATATACAGCATATGGATCAAGCTAAGAGAGCTGTAGTGACTTCTATTGAAAAAATATCATCTGTAGCACAGCAAGCAGCAGCAACAACACAACAGATTAGTGCATCTGCACAAGAGCAGACCGTTTCTATGGAAGAAGTAGCATTATCTATGAATCAGTTAAATGAAATGATTAATGAACTAGCTCAGTCTATGAAGGTGTTTAAAGTTTAAAAAAATGGAGTTTACTTGCATAAGTAAGCTCCATTTTTTTAAACTTATAAAATTAATATAGTTAGGACAATAATAGAAAATAGACAGATATGAAAATGACTTGCATTTACATTTGCAGTAGGAATATAATATACATATAAAAATAGGAAGGAGTATGAATATGAGAAATGTATTGAAAATATGTTCTTATCTAATCCTTAGTATGATAGTATTTTTTTCTTTAACAGCTTGTAATAAAGAAGCATCTAATATAGAAAAGCTAACTGTAGCAGTATCTATAGTTCCTGAGAAGACTTTTGTAAAATCAGTAGGAGGAGATTTGATTGAAGTTGTTACTATGATTCCACCGGGGAATAGTCCTGAAAATTATGCACCTTCTCCAAAGGAGCTTGAGATGCTTAGTAAAGCTTCTGTTTATTTTTCAATAGGAGTGCCTACTGAAAAAGCCAACATTATTCCAAAGCTATCTAGTATAAGTGAAGATATTGATATTGTGCCTTTAGATGAAGAGGTTTCAAAGGTTTATAAGGATAGAGAGTTTTCACCTGGAAAGAGAGATCCTCATATATGGTTATCTCCTAAAAGGGTAAAGCTTATGATAAAGGTAATAGAAGATAAGCTGTGTGAAATAGATCCTAAAAACAAAGACATATATATAAAAAATGCCGAAGAATATATAAAAAAAATAGAACAGTTAGATGTGAAGATAAAAAAATCTATAGAAGATTTACCTAAAAAAGGATTTTTGGTATATCATCCTGCTTTTGGATATTTTGCAGATGATTATGGATTGAAAATGGTTGCTATAGAAAAGGATGGAAAAGAAGCAACAATAGAAGATATAAAGAGAATTATTGATTATGCTAAAAAGGAAAATATCAAGACTATATTTTATCAAGCAGAGATTGATTCAAAGCAGTCTAGAGTAATCGCTGAAGAAATAGATGGTGAAGCTAAAGAGGTAGCTCCTTTAGCACCTAATTATATAGAAAATATGGAGAATATAGCAAAAGCCTTTGCAGATTCCGTAAAATAGAGGTGGTAATATGAAAAATGCAGTAGAAATAGAAGGAATTGATGTCTTTTATAATGATGTACAGGTTCTTAATAATATAAATTTAAAAGTAAAAGAAAATGATTTCTTAGCGATTATTGGACCGAATGGAGGAGGAAAAAGTACGCTGTTAAAAGCTATATTAGGACTGATAAGATTAAGAACAGGGTGTATTAAAATTTTTGATGAACCTTTAAATAAATCTAAAGAGATTATAGGCTATGTACCACAGTTTAGTAGCTTTAATAAAAGCTTTCCTATAACAGTAAAAGAGGTTGTACTAATGGGAATGCTTAAGAAGAATAATAAGCTATTTATGAAATTTAATAGTGGAGAAGAGAATAAAGCAGAAAGAATTATGAAAAAATTGGATATTTTTCAATTGAAGGATAGACAGATTGGACAGCTTTCAGGAGGTCAGCTACAAAGAGTACTGATTGCTAGAGCATTAGCAGTAGAACCTAAAATACTCCTTTTAGATGAGCCAACAGCAAGTCTTGATGCTAATGTTAAAACTCAAATATTTAATATTTTAAAGGATTTAAATGAAGAAATGACTATAATTTTGGTTACTCATGATATGAGTGCTATATCTACTTATGTAAAAAATATTGCATGCTTAAATAAGGAGTTGTTTTATCATGGAGAACCAAGATTAAATGAAGAGATTTTAGGGCGTGTTTATGGTTGTCCAGTAGATATTATTGCACATGGGATTCCTCATAGAGTTTTGCATGAGCATAAGGAGGTTAAACATGATTGAAGGAATTTTTGCATATAAATTTTTGCAACATGCATTAATAGGTGCAGTTTTTGCGAGTATTGCTTGTGGTATTATTGGAACGGTTATTACAGAAAGAAAAATGATTATGATGAGTGGAGGTATTGCTCATACTGCATTTGGGGGAATCGGTATAGGATATTTTCTAGGTATTGAACCTATAATAGGAGCACTTGTTTTTTCTATTATGGCAGCTTTAGGAATTGCCAAAATAAATAAAAAAACTAATACAAGCAGTGATCTTTTAGTAGGAATGTTTTGGTCCTTTGGAATGGCTATAGGGATTATTTTTATATACTTAACTCCGGGATATCCTCCTGACATATCATCTTATCTTTTTGGAGATATTTTAACTATATCTAAAATTGATTTATATATTATATTTTTTTTAGATATGATTATTGTATTTGCAATTTCTGCTTATTTTCAACAGTTTAAAGCTTTTTTATTTGATGAAGAATTTACACAAGTTGTTGGAGTGAAGGTGAGTTTTTTAGAATATATGCTGTATATTTTAATAGCTTTAACCATTGTTATTTTGATAAGGGTAGTTGGAATTATATTGATCATTACCCTTCTTACAGCACCAACATCTATTGCAAAGCAGTTTACTTATAATTTAAAAAAAATAATGCTTTTATCTATATTTATAGGAGTTTTATTTTGTTTTTCAGGATTATATCTTTCTTATATATTTAAAATTCCTTCAGGGGCTGCTATTATTATTTTTTCTGTTTTTGCATATTTATTTGTGTCGCTTGTTAAGAATAGAAAAAGAATTTCTTATTAAAGGATTAGCTTAAAGTTTTTACTGCATTTGGTTTATATTCATAAAACTACAAGGAATTTATAAAATAAAAAAACAAATACTAATAATGAAAAGGTAAAAATTTATTTAAGGAGTTGAAATTATGGCTAAAAATAAAGCAGTAGTTCTTGAAGCAAGAGCAGCCTTAAATCAATTCAAATTGGAAATATCAAATGAATTAGGTTTATCTAAAGAATTAACTTCAAGGAAAAACAGATACGATAGTGGATATATGGTAAAAAAATTAATTGAAATATCTAAAGAAACTTAAAGAAGAATAAACCTCTTTTGCGATAAGGCAGGGAGGTTTATTTTATTTACTATAGAAAAATTTACAGGGTGTAAGTTTATAAAAAATACAAAAACTATTTTTTAAAGAAAGATTCTTATACAAATATGAAAGGGTAATGCTTATGAAAAAATGCATAGGAGCTTTTGTTTTATTTATAGTTATATTTTTTCCCTTTCAAAGCTTTGCAGAAAATGAAAGCTTGAATAATTTTATTTATATTGTTGTCAATGATCAGTTAGTATCCTTTCATGACACTTATCCTGTAGTAAAAAATGGAATAACTTATGTACCGATTAGCGCATTATCAGAATATTTAAAGGTTCATACAAAATGGGATCAGAGAAATAATTGTGTTTTTATTAGAAAGGGAAATAAAGAAATAATATTAGATCTTTCTCTTAAAGCGTTATTTACAGATAAAGGACAAATTTTAACAGATTGCATATTTTTAGAAAATAATCATACGATGGCTCCTTATAAGTTTATTGCTAATTACTTTGGATATGAGGTAAGCTATATTGATGAAGGTCCTATTGCAAGAGCAAGAAATGCTGCTTTATCAGTAGGAGATGATGAGTTGTTTTTTATGCTTCAAAATAAGATCATTAAAGAAAAGGAAAGGATTTTAGGAGAAATAAAAAAGAAACAAGAAGAAGCAAGAATGAAAAAGAGATTATTAAAAAAACAAGGAAAAATTGTATATATTACATTTGATGATGGTCCTAGTATATATACAGAAAAAATACTTAATATTTTAAATCAATATAACGCCAAAGCAACCTTTTTTATGCTTTCAGATAGAATAAGAATATATAAGAGCGTTGTTCGAAAATTAATAAATGAAGGTCATTCTGTAGGACTTCACGGGGTAAGCCATAATGTAAGAAAGATTTATAGATCTCCAAATACTGTTGTTTCTGAAATGAATATTTGCAATACATCTTTACAAAAGGTAGCAGGTATAAAAACTAATTTGATTAGAGTTCCTTATGGAAGCGTACCTTATATGACAAGTTCTTATAGAAAGGCAGTAAAAAGAGCAGGATATAAAATGTGGGATTGGAATGTTGATAGCAGAGATAGCTTAAGGAAAAATATTTCTCCGAATGTTATTATTAATAATGTAAAAAAACAAGTAAAAAGACATCGTGTACCAGTCATATTACTTCATGAAAGAAGCACGACTGTTAAGGCTCTTCCTCAAATATTAAAATATCTACAAAAAAATGGGTACAAACCTGTACCCATCAACAAAAGTCAAGATCCCATAAACTTTTGGAACAGGAGATATTAAGCCACATTATAGTGGCTTTTTAAATTTTAACCAATTCCTCCATAAATAATTCCTAAAACTAAAACAATGGCTGCTACAAATACAAAAATATATTTTGCAAAAAATCCCCACCATTTTCCTAATGGTCTTAAAGCACCTTGATTTACCTCAGCTTGTGCGCGTTCTATTCCGTAAATCCAGAAGAATGCAATAGCTGCAAGTAGTGCACTAAGAGGTAATAAATAGATGGTAATAAAATCTGCAAATTTTCCAAATAAACTCATATTGAGATCTAGGGGAATACCAAAAACAATGCCAATACATGCAGCAGCAATTACACCTTTTTTTCTACTAAAGCCAAGTCTATCCATAAATGCTTCTACTATTACTTCCATTAAAGCTACTTCTGTAGAGATGGCAGCGAATATAATACATAAGAAAAATGCAATACCAAAGAAAGTTCCTCCGCTTAGCTTTGTGAAAATATGAGGCATTGTAATAAAAAGCAGAGGAGGACCAGCTGAAACATCTAAATGAAATGCAAATGCTGCTGGAATAATGATAAATGCTGCTAAAAAAGCTGCTGATGTATCAAAAAAAGCAGTTTGTATTGCAGAGGAAGGAATGTCCTCATCTTTTCTTAGATAACTTCCGAGTACTAGCATAGCACCTCCACCTAAAGATACTGTAAAAAATGCCTGTCCTAATGCCATAATCCAAGTAATAGGTTTTAGTAGGTAAGACCAATCAGGTAGTAGTAAATAATTTACTCCTTCAATAGAGCCAGGCAGGGACAAGGATCGAACCATAAGTAGGATAAAAATAATAAACAATGATGGCATCATGATTTTATTTACTTTTTCAATACCTTGTTTTATTCCAAATATGACAATGCTAAGTGTGATCAGTATTGCAAGTATGTTCCAAAATATACTTTCAGGATGTCCTGCAAAGCTTTCAAAAGCACTATCAATATCCATATGATGAAAAGCACCTAATACAGCTAAAGAAAAATATTTTAATACCCATCCTACTACAACGGAATAGAATGTAAATATTCCTCCTATTGCAGCTACAGGGATACTCCCTATTATTGCACCGAATGGAATATTCTTTTCTTTAAATACTTTCTCAAAAGCACCTATAGGACCTCTTTGTTGAGATCTACCAAATGCAAATTCTCCCATAAGTCCAGTTGTTCCTAATAAAAAGACAAATAAAAGATAAGGAATAAGAAAGGCTGCTCCTCCAAATTGTCCTAATCGCCAAGGAAACATCCATATATTACCTAGACCGATGGCAGAACCAATACAAGCTAAAATAAATCCAAGTTTTCCTGTCCAAGTTTCTCTTTCTACTAAGTTTTTTGATGACATGATCTTCACCGTCCTTTTCTAAAAATAAAAAAACTTTCCATAGGAAAGTTTAAGGTACACAAAAATAAAACCCTGTATAGGGAAAGCTTATTTACTACCTATCTACAATCCTACCTATTTAAGAAATAATAATATAAAAACCTACAAAGCTACAAATGATTCTACTAAAGACTTTTTTATTATAGGAAAAATGCATACTGCTGTCAACAAAGTTTGTGGATATTTTTCCTGATTTTTTTGAAAAATATCATTTAATCCACATTTATAAGATGGATTAATAAGTTGAAAATATAAAAAGAACAATATGGTTAAACTATTGAATAGTTACTGAAAGCAAGGAGGAGCAAATGATGAATAAAGAGGTGATTTCTGATAAGCAGGCTATATCTATTGTAGTACTTTTTATGTCTGGTACATCTACTATGCTAATGCTAGCATTAGATGCATATGGTGATTTTTGGTTAGCTATTATTTTTGCTGTAGTAATAGCATTATTCACTACATTTATATTTTCTCAGTTACATGGCATTTATCCAGAAAAAGATTTTTTTGATATGTGTGAAGCTTGTTTTGGGAAAAGTCTCGGAAAGGTGATATGCATTTTATATATTTATTTTATTATTGAAGAAGCAACAGCAGTACTAATAAATACTAAGCAATTCATTACAGAAACAACTATGCCCGAAACACCTCAGACAATAGTAATTATTCCACTTATGCTTTTATGTGTTTGGGCTGTGAAAAGTGGAATTGAGGTTATAGGTAAGTGGTCAGAGCTTAGTATGATTATTTTTGTAAGCTTGATAATTATTATGGGAATATTATTAATTCCACAGATGGAGCTTGATAATTTTGAGCCTATATTGTATAAGGGAATCAAACCAGTTTTGAAAGGAACTTTATCTGCATTCACATTTCCTTTTGGTGAAATTGTAATGCTTGCTATGGTATTTTCAAATTTTAAAACGAAAAAATCTGCTTATAAAGTTTATATGCTTGGAATATTTATATCAGGAATAATTGCATTAATGACTTCAATAACTACAATTTTAGTTTTAGGGATAGATATTGCTACAACTTCATATTTTCCTGTTTTTAATGCAGCATCAGGAATTGATATTGGAGATTTCATACAAAGACTTGAAATAATAGCAGCACTGATTGGAGTAATAGGTGCATTTCTTAAAAATAGTATATTGTTATTAGCTGTGTGTAAAGGAATTACAAAAATATTTCATCTTACGAACTATCATTTGATGATTATACCTGTTTCATTACTCATCATCAATTATTCTAATATTTTGGTAGATAGTAGAATGAGATTTGTAGAATGGAATGAGAAGGCTTGGTCTTACTATGCTGTTGTGTTTGAGCTTTTTATACCAATGATTATGCTGCTCATTGCTACAATAAAAAAAGGAGCTATGGATTCAATGAGAAAGCAGCAGTAAGTAAATCGTCAAAAGGAATATATTTCAAGTGTCGAATTTAATAAAATTAACACAGATTTAACAAACATAGCAAGAAAATAATGTATGCTATAAATGAGAATAGTTGATATAGTAGAATTTTGGGAGGGTAGGTATCGTATGAAGATTTTTTTTGAATTGCTTGGAGGACTTGGTTTATTCCTTTATGGTATGACCATTATGGGAGATGGATTACAGAAGTCCGCTGGGGATAAAATGAAGAAAATTATTGAAGTACTTACAAACAACAGAATTATGGCTGTTCTAGTAGGTGCTGTAGTAACAATGATTATTCAGAGTAGTAGTGCGACTACTGTAATGGTTGTAGGATTTGTAAATGCAGGAATTATGAACTTAGTTCAGGCTACAGGTGTAATTATGGGTGCTAATATAGGAACGACAATTACGGCACAGATTGCATCATTAAAATTAACAGAAATTGCACCTATTGTAGTTGGAATCAGTGTAGGAGTTTGGCTTTTTACTAGCAATAAAAGAGTAAAAAATATTGCAGAAGTTTTTATAGGATTTGGAATTTTATTTATTGGTATGGATTTTATGAAGCATGCTGTAAAGCCTTTAAGAGAATATGAAGGGTTTAGAGATATGCTTCTTAGCTTTGGAAGAGGAACCTTTACAGATTCATTAATGGCAATTTTTACAGGATTTTTTGTTACTGCTGTTGTACAAAGTAGTAGTGCTACAACAGGAATATTGATTGCATTAGCTAGTGAAGGATTGCTTCCAATTGAAGCATCTTTACCAATTATATTTGGTACAAATATTGGAACCTGTGTTACGGCAATGCTTTCAAGTATAGGAGCAAATAGAACAGCAAAGAGAGCTGCTTTTATTCACTTTATGTTTAATATATTAGGAACATTAGTATTTATGCTATTATTTAAAGATATGACTATTGCTCTTGTAAAGAAGTTTTCGCCAACAGACGCAGCAAGACAGCTAGCAAATGCTCATACATTCTTTAACATTGCAAATACTTTATTGTTATTACCTTTTGCGAATATACTCGTAAAGTTAGCAAAAAAGGTTATTGTTGTTAAGGATTTTGAACGCACAAATCAAAGAGGAATTCAATACCTTGATGATAGAATGCTTGAAACCCCATCAGTTGCTATTGTTCAGGTAATCAAAGAAACATTGAATATGGCTAATTTAGCTTTAGAAAGTTATGAAAAATCAATGAATGCTTTCTTTGAAAATAGTGAGAAAATAGCGAATGAAACCTTTGCAATAGAGAAAGTCATTAACAGTATGGAAAGAGATATTGCTGAATATTTAGTAAAGCTTTCAAATACAAGCCTTTCTGCAAAACAACATGAAATTGTGAATGGATTATTTAATACTATAAATGATATAGAAAGAGTTGGAGATCATGCAGATAATTTAGCAGAATTAGCGATTTATCGAGTAGACAATAAATTAAACTTTAGTGAACAGGCTACAGGAGAATTAAAATCTATGCATGATCGTGTAGTAAAATCTTATAATCAAGCGATTCTTGCTTTAAAAACAGGGAATGTAAGTATAGCTAAAAAAATTCTTGAAAGAGAAGGAGAGATTGACCATATGGAAAAATCTCTTAGAGCTAATCATATTGAAAGATTGAATAAGCAACTTTGTAGTGCAAAATCAGGAATCGTATTTTTAGATATTATTAGTAACCTAGAAAGAATAGCAGACCATGCATCTAATATCGCTTTAGCAGTAATGGATACAACAGAAAAATAAAAAAGGATGATAGGATGATTTATTCATCCTTTTTTATTTTTGAAAAGCTAAATTAATTTCTTAACGCTGCAAGAAACTTTTATCATAAAATGCTTGAATATGATAAACAGTCGTTACTGATTTAAGTTTAAAATAAAAATTTGTGCCATAGTGCAATAAAGTAACCATAGTACAAGAAAATCAAAAAATGGTAGAAATTATACAGTAAAAAATATTGATTTGTACCATAGAAGAACACATTATTTTGTTATTCTTAACATAAGATTAAAAAAAAAGAGTGCAATTATAGAATTGAATATTATGTTATTTGATTCAGGTCAAGGTTTGTATATTACTATTTAAGTTCAGAAAATTATGAAAATAATGCGTAATATTATAAAAATTAGCGATATAAATGCAATAAAGTTGTCAAGGTGCAACTCAAAGGAAAACGTTAACAGAATTGTTTATGTATATAAAACTCTGTAAAAAAAATTAATGGTTAAAATAGCCATTTTATTTAAAGCAAATAAAAAAATTAAAGGAAGGGAGTTTTGTGTGTGTTAGAAAATCAACCAGTAGCTAATGCATCTGCAATTGCTGCTAAAAAGAAGCTGTCAGCCCAATTTTTCAGAAAAGGGATTACAATCGCATTACTTTCAGGTGTAACATATGGGTTTTATTCAGCATTTTTAACTTTAGGTATGACTAAGGGAGTTTGGGCTGATTGGTTTGGTCCAAACAAAGCAGGTTTATCAGCTTTTGTTATTACATTTGTATTAGCAGCAATAGGGAGTGCAGTAAATGATACATTAAGTGCTATCTGGGCAATGTTATTTGCAGCAGTACATGGTAAGTTTGGAGATTTTTTAAGATGTCTTAATACTACCCCGGGTCGAGTAATGGTTTTAGCTGCTCTAATTGGAGGGCCTGTTTCTAGTACAGCTTATGTTGTTGGTCTTCAAAAAGCTGGTTCAATTATTATTCCTATTACTGCTCTTTGTCCAGCTATTGGAGCTATTTTAGGAAGAATTTTATTCAAGCAAGAATTAAATAAGCGTATGATGCTAGGGATTGCTATTTGTGTTCTTGCTAGTTTTATGATTGGTAGTACAAGTATTAGTGGAGATGCAAAAGAAGGAGCTTTTTTAGGTGTTTGTATTGCTTTTATTGCTGCGCTTGGCTGGGGCTTTGAAGGCTGTGTAGCTGGTTATGGTACATCTATGATTGATTCTGAAATTGGTATTGCTATTCGTCAGGTTACATCAGGTCTTTCAAATCTAATTATACTACTTCCTATTTTTGGAATGATTGCAGGAAATGTTGGTATTTCAACTCATCTTGCATTTGAAGCATTTACAAGTGGATCTGCTATGATTTGGTTTGCTATAAGTGGTTTTTTTGCATATATTTCTTACATGTTTTGGTATAAAGGTAACAGTATGTGTGGTGCAGCTTTAGGAATGGCTTGTAATGGAACATTTTCATTTTGGGGACCGTTTTGTTGCTGGTTAGTACTTGGCGTATTTTGTGGTATCGATGGTTGGTCGCTACCACCTATAGCTTGGGTTGCTGCTGTACTTATGGTGATTGGTATTTTAATCATTTCAATGAATCCAATGGACTTATTTAGAAAAAAGGAGGAAAAGTAATATGAAACCTCTTAACTATGCTATTTTGAAATATTTTACAAAGGTTGAAGATGCTTGTGCGGAAGATGTTATTGAAGCCTTGAAAGATGAATATGGTAATTTCAAAGCTTTGAATAAAAAAGATGTACTTTCCGCTTTAATGACAGCTGAAGCTAATGGTCTTCTTGAAGAATCAAGATTTGAAATGTCAGAATCTGGTGAATTGTTGATTTATTACCGTGCCAATGAAGAAGGAGCAGCTACAATCAATAAATATATTAAAGATTAAAAGCTTAATAAAGATAAACAAACATTGAAGGAAAAGGAGGGAATGTAGTGCGATATTATGGAGAAGAAGCATTAGGTCTTATTGAAACAGTAGGGATGGTTCCTGCACTTGAGGCAGCAGATAAAATGCTAAAGGCCGCTAATGTTGAATTGGTATCATATGAAAATGTGGGTTCTACTCTTGTTACGATTATGGTAAAGGGGGATGTTGCTGCTGTTAAGGCGTCTGTAGAAGCTGGAGCTATAGCAGCTGCTGCAATAGGTAAATTAACAGCAAAAAATGTTATGCCACGACCTATAAGAAGTATTGGAGACATTGTTTCTATATATGATGTTGACAAATAAAAGTAAATTAGGGGAGAGGAACTACATATGAGCAAATATAATGCTTTAGGTTTAATAGAAACATTTGGTATAGTTTTTGTTTTAGAGGCTGCAGATGCAATGTGTAAAGCTGCTGATGTTGATTTGATAGGCTTTGAAAACGTAGCTTCTGGTTATATTTCTGTGTTAGTTTGTGGAGATGTAGGAGCATGTAAAGCAGCTGTAGAAGCTGGTGTAAAAGCTGTAGAGGATATGGATGCTGAAGTTTATAGCTCAGTTGTTATTGCAAGTCCACATCAAGATCTTGAAAAAATTATTTCACGATATTCACTTGATGTTTTAAATGCTTGATGAATTGTTAATATAGTATGGAAAAATATAGATTTAATGCAGAGGAAAGGGAGAGACATAAATGAATATTATAGATAATGATTTGCTCTCCATACAAGAGTCTCGAATTATTATAGAAAATGCGAGCAAAGCACAAAAAATGCTGGCAACTTTTCCACAGGAAAAATTAGATGAGCTTGTGGAGCGTATGGCAGAAGAAATTGGGAAACATGTTCGTGAACTGGCAATCATGTCAAAAGATGAAACTGATTATGGAAAATGGCAGGATAAATATATAAAAAATCGATTTGCTTGTGAATATGTAACAAATAAACTTAGAGGAATTCGCTGTGTAGGCATTATTAGGGAAGATAAGGAAAATAAGACTATGGATGTAGGAGTACCTATGGGGGTAATTGTTGCATTAATTCCTGCGACCAGTCCTGTTTCTACTACCATCTATAAAGCTTTAATTGCAATCAAGTCTGGAAATGCAATTGTTTTTTCTCCGCATCCTAGAGCTAAAAAGACAATTGGTAAAGCACTTGATATTATGATACGTGCTGCTGAGGGATATGGGTTACCAGAAGGAGCAGTTTCATATTTGCACACTGTAACACCTGCTGGGACAATAGAATTAATGAATCACAAAGAAACGTCTCTGATTATGAATACAGGTGTTCCGGGAATGCTTAAGGCAGCATATAAGGCTGGGAAGCCTGTGATTTATGGGGGTAATGGTAATGGACCGGCATTTATTGAACGTAGTGCCGATATAAAACAGGCCGTAAGAGATATTATTGCCAGCAAGACTTTTGATAATGGAATGGTATCATCAGCCGAACAATCTGTTGTTGTAGACAGTTGTATTGCAGCTGAGGTAAAACAGGAGATGCAAAACAGCGGTGCATATTTCATGACAGAGGAAGAATCACAAAAACTTGGTTCACTACTTTTTCATTTAGATGGAAGTATAGACTCTGAAATGGTTGGTAAATCTGCGTTAGAATTAGCAAAAAGAGCAGGCTTTTGTGTTCCTGACAATACATTAGTACTGATTTCTGAGCAAAAATATGTTTCTGAGACGAATCCTTATGTTAAGGAAAAGCTTTGTCCGGTTTTAGCTTATTACATTGAAGACGATTGGATGAATGCCTGTGAAAAATGTATAGAGCTATTATTAAGCGAGAGAAATGGACACACTCTTGTAATTCACTCAAAAAATGAAGATGTAATTCGTCAGTTTGCATTAAAAAAACCTGTAGGCAGAGTACTTGTAAATACAGCCGCTTCCTTTGGAAGCATGGGTGTAACAACTAATTTATTTCCTGCGTTAACACTTGGAAGTGGATCAGCAGGTAAGGGAATGACATCTGATAATGTTTCACCAATGAATTTAATTTATATTCGTAAAGTAGGATATGGTGTGAGAAATATAGATGAAATAACTAATGGAGTTTTGACAATAGAAAAAACAGCTATGAGTTGTATGCCAAAGCCTAAAGAGCATAATCAATATGAAATGAAGATGCTACAGCATATCTTGGAAGAGGTTATAAAAGAAATAAAAAAATGAAGAATGATAAACCATGTTAAGTGATATGCCAAAATGAGAAATATAATAAAAGAATTGGAGGTAAGAATTTTGGATATTCGTGAATTTTCAAACAAATTTGCAGAAGCTACTAAAAATATGTCTGCAGAAGAACAGGCAGCTTTAATGAAGATATTTGAAAGTATTTCAAGAGAAATTGAAAAAGATGATGCTGAAGGCTACAAACAGTCTGATGTGAAAGAGAATGGAGTTCCAAATGGTATGACTGAACGTCTAAAAAGGCTTAAGGAAACTTATATGAAGTGGAAACCTTCCATTACTACATATCGAGCACGTGCTATTACAAAGATTGCTAAGGAAAATCCAGGTATGCCTAAAATTTTGTTAAGAGCTAAAAGCTTTCGATATTGTTGTGAAACTGCACCCTTAGTAATTCAAGATGATGAATTGATTGTTGGATCTCCTTGTGGTGCGCCTCGTGCTGGTGCTTTTTCTCCTGATATAGCATGGAGATGGTTGGAAGAAGAGATAGATACAATTGGTACACGCCCTCAAGATCCATTTTATATATCAGAAGAAGATAAGAAGTATATGCGTGAAGAGCTTTTCCCATTTTGGAAAGGAAAATCAGTTGATGAATATTGTGAAGACCAATATCGCGAGGCTGGAGTTTGGGAGATTTCAGGTGAGTCCTTTGTTTCAGATTGCTCATACCATGCAGTAAATGGTGGTGGAGATTCTAACCCTGGATACGATGTAATCCTAATGAAAAAAGGAATGCTTGATATTCAAAATGAAGCAAAAGAAAAATTAGCTAAGCTAGATTATGAAAACCCTGAGGATATTGAAAAAATATATTTTTATAAATCTGTTATTGATACTACTGAAGGAGTTATGATCTATGCTAAGCGTTTATCTGAATATGCAGCAGAACTTGCAGCAAAAGAGACAGACCCTAAGCGTAAAGCAGAGCTACAAAAGATTTCTGAAATAAACAAAAGAGTACCAGCTCATAAGCCTAGCACATTTTGGGAAGCAATTCAGGCTGTTTGGACTGTAGAATCTTTATTAGTAGTTGAAGAGAACCAAACAGGTATGTCAATTGGTCGAGTTGACCAGTATATGTACCCATTCTACAAGGCAGATATAGAAAGTGGTCGTATGACTGAGTATGAAGCATTTGAGCTAGTTGGTTGTATGTTAATTAAAATGTCAGAGATGATGTGGGTTACTAGTGAAGCTGCTTCTAAATTCTTTGCAGGCTATCAGCCATTTGTGAATATGTGTGTTGGTGGTGTTACTCGTGAAGGCTTTGATGCTACAAATGATTTGACTTACTTATTAATGGATGCAGTTCGTCATGTTAAAATTTATCAGCCATCTTTAGCTACACGTATTCATAATAAGTCTCCTAGAAAATATCTAAAGAAAATTGTTGAAGTTATTCGTTCAGGTATGGGATTTCCAGCATGTCATTTTGATGATGCTCATATTAAGATGATGTTAGCAAAAGGCGTTTCTATAGAGGATGCTCGTGATTACTGTCTAATGGGTTGTGTTGAACCGCAAAAATCTGGTCGTCTATACCAGTGGACTTCTACAGGTTATACACAATGGCCTATTTGTATTGAATTAGTTTTAAATAGAGGAGTGCCACTATGGTATGGTAAGCAGGTTTGTCCTGATATGGGTGATTTAGATAGCTTTAAAACTTATGAGGACTTTGAAAATGCTGTTAAGGAACAGATCAAATATATTACTAAGTTAACTAGTATTGCTACAGTTATATCACAACGTGTTCACAGAGAATTAGCGCCAAAGCCACTCATGTCTATTATGTATGAAGGTTGTATGGAAAAAGGTAAAGATGTTTCTGCTGGTGGTGCTATGTATAACTTTGGTCCTGGCGTTGTATGGACAGGGTTAGCTACGTATGTAGATTCTATGGCTGCTATTAAAAAGCTTGTATATGATGATAAAAAATATACTTTAAAACAACTAAATGAAGCATTAAAAGCTGATTTTGTTGGATATGAACAAATTAGAAATGATTGCTTAAGGGCTCCTAAGTATGGCAACGATGATAACTATGCAGATTTTATTGCTACTGATTTGATTAACTTTACTGAGATGGAACATCGTAAGTATAAAACTTTATATTCGGTGCTTAGTCATGGTACTTTATCCATCTCTAACAATACGCCATTTGGTCAGTTAACTGGTGCATCTGCTAATGGACGTAAAGCTTGGACACCATTATCTGATGGAATTAGTCCTACTCAAGGAGCAGATTATAAAGGACCTACTGCGATTATCAAATCTGTTTCGAAGATGGCTTGTGATAATATGAACATCGGTATGGTTCATAACTTTAAGCTTATGGCAGGGCTATTAGATACACCAGAAGGAGAAGAAGGTCTCATTACACTATTGCGTACTGCTTGTATGTATGGGAATGGTCAAATGCAGTTTAATTATTTAGATAACAATACATTATTAGAAGCACAGAAGCATCCAGAGCAGTATCGTGATTTGATTGTTCGTGTGGCAGGCTATAGTGCATTCTTTGTTGAGCTTTGCAAAGATGTTCAAGATGAGATTATCAGTAGAACTATGTTGACACATTTTTAAATAGCCAAATCAATCAAATGGGAGATTGGATAAGATGAGCAATAATAAATCAACTAAAATTGAAAGAAAAGCATTTATATTCAATGTACAAAAATATAATATGTATGATGGACCAGGAGTAAGAACACTTGTGTTTTTTAAAGGATGTCCATTGCGTTGTAAGTGGTGTGCCAATCCTGAAGGCTTAGAACAAAAATATCAAGTGATGTTTAAAAGTGGATTATGTATTGATTGTGGTGCTTGTGTTTCTGTTTGTCCAGTTGGAATTCATACTATTAATAATGAAGGAAAGCATTTGGTAGATCATAGTATTAATTGCTTAGGATGTAATAAATGTAAGGAGATTTGTACTGAATCTGCATTATCTATTGCAGGAGAAGTAAAAACCGTTTCTGAGCTTTTAGAAATTATACAAGAAGACAAAGATTTTTATGATCTTTCAGGTGGAGGTGTTACTTTAGGTGGTGGTGAGGTAACCATGCAACCAGAATTTGCTGCGAATTTGCTTATGGCCTGTAAGCAGGAAGGAATAAATACAGCAATTGAAACTTGTGGTTATGCAAAGCTTGAATCTATACTCAAAATTGCTGAATTTACTGATTTATTCCTTTACGATTTAAAGCATATTGACTCAGAAAGGCATTATAAGCTAACAGGAGTACGTAATGAAAGAATCTTAGAAAATCTAAAGGAACTCCTTCGACGTAGGTACAATGTAAAAATAAGAATGCCTCTTTTAAAAGGCGTAAATGATAGCAAAGAGGATATTAAAAGAGTAATTGATTTTTTGATGCCTTATAGTGATTACAAGAACTTTAAGGGAATAGATTTACTTCCTTATCATAAACTGGGTGTAAATAAGTATAAGCAGCTGGGAATGATTTATCCAATAGAAGGAGAATTCAAATTAAGTAATGATGAGTTAGAAACTATTGAGAGTTGGATAAAAGCATATGATTTTAAAGTTTCAGTGATAAAGCATTGATAAATTAAAAAATAGATGGAGAGGTAATTTTTATGGGAGTTGTTAGTAAAAAAGCTATACAACGTGTCATACAAGAATCAGTACCTGGAAAACAGGTTACTATTGCTCATGTTATTGCATCTCCTACTCAGGATATTTATGAACGCTTAGGGGTAGATGATAAAGGTGCAATTGGAATTTTAACAATAACACCATATGAAACGGCTATTATTGCAGCTGATATTGCAACAAAGGCTGCGGATGTTGAAATAGGATTTTTAGATAGATTTACTGGATCCTTGACGATTACTGGTGATGTACAATCTGTTGAAACAGCACTTAATGCGATAAATGACACACTGAAAAATCTGTTGAATTTTACAACAGCTCCTATTACAAGAACATGAGAAAGAAGAGAATAATGGTAGTTGGACCTACACAATGTGGGAAGACCACATTGGTAAATGCATTAAATGATTATGATGGTCCACTTAGAAAAACACAGGATATTATTTATGGAAAAAATACAATAGATGTTCCTGGCTCTTATATTGAAAATGCATGGATGTATAAGCATCTGATTGCAGTATCTCAGGATGCATCTCATGTTTTAATATTAATTGATCAGTCAAGATGTGATAATGTGTATTCCCCTGGTTTTGCTAAAGCCTTTAGATGTCCAGTAATTGGTGTAATAACGAAAGTTGATTTAATGGTGGAAAATGAGGAGTTATGTTATAAGCAATTGAAGCAGATAGGAGTAGAGGAGCCTTATTATAAAATAAGTGTTCTAAGAGGAATAGGGATCGGAGCATTAAAAGAATACTTGTTTTCAAGACAGAAAGTAAAGGGGGATTAAAATGAGGTTTATAACCGAAGAAGATTTAAGAGAATTATTTAGAAAAGAACCTTTTACTACTTATAAGATAGAAGCAGACAAAAGACTTACACCGGGAGGACGTCAGTTTTTGAGAGATCGTGGGATAAATATAATCGATGATGATTCTTGTATTAAAAAAAGTACTGAAGGTGCAAAAAAACAATCTAAAGATATAGAAGCAATGCATAATTGGAAAAAGAAAATGTTTTATTGCAGGATGAAGTCAATGGAAGCATTATTTCTTATGACTGCGGAGGAACTTTTAAGTAGAGATGTTTTTTTAGCGCAAAGGCTTATCGATTTAAGTAAACAATTTTCAACCATTAAAAATGCTCTAGAGGAGAAGGATACTACTACAACATTTTTTTATAAAGAATGCAGTGGGATAAATATAGATAATTTTTCTGATAATTTAGATGATTGTTTTGAAATTACAGAGTTTCATATACAACTTAAAAATGGTAGAGAAATTATTATTTTGCATAGACTACGTTGTGCGCTAAGAGAATTAGAACCTTTTATTTTAGAACTATTTGATAGTGAAAATGAATTTTGTAAAGAGATTATTGGGAAGGTTAATCAGAGTATTAATGCCTTGTCACAAATAATTTGTTCGATTGTTGGAGGTAAAATATGTCAGAGAAAAAATTAAATTATGAATACTGTGACCAGTTTGTCCAAGACTTTGAAGATGTAGTTAAAAAACCAATAGTCAGTAAATCCTCCGTTTACTATACTGGAGTAGATTTGGGTACAGCATGTGTTGTTTTAGCGGTTTTGGATGAAAATTATAAGCCGGTTGCAGGTGCTTATAGATATGCTGACGTAGTTCGTGATGGTATGGTTGTAGATTATATTGGTGCAATAAAAATTGTTAGAGAGTTAAAGCAGGAGCTTGAAGAAAAATTAGGAACAGAACTTATCTATGGAGCTGCTGCAATACCACCGGGTACAGATGATTTGGATTCAGGGGCTGTTAAAAATGTGGTTCAGGCGGCTGGATTTGAAATAACAAATCTTCTTGATGAACCTACAGCAGCAAATAAAGTACTTAAGATTCAAAATGGAGCAGTTGTTGATATAGGTGGTGGAACAACAGGAATTTCAATATTAAAAAACGGTGAAGTTGTTTATATTGCTGATGAGCCGACAGGAGGTACTCATTTTTCCTTAGTTGTTTCTGGTGCTTATAAAATGTCATTTCAAGAAGCAGAAATATATAAGAGAGATTCAAAAAATCATAAAGAGCTATTGCCTGTATTAAAGCCTGTTATTGAAAAAATAGCATCTATTATCAATCAACATATTAAAGGTCATGATGTTAAGGAAATATCTTTAGTAGGTGGAACTTGCTGTCTAACAGGTATTGAAGAGATTATAGAAAAAAAGACAGGTATTTTTACCCATAAACCTCAAAATCCTATGTTTATAACTCCTTTAGGAATAGCACTTAGTTGTACAAAAGAGATTATAGAATAGGGGTTGCTTGGTTATGGAATTTAGGATTATAAAATCGCCATCAAAGGGTACGATTGATATTCTTATGAAGCGATTAGGAATAGGTGTTGATAATGATTTAAGTTGTGTTGGTGCAATTGGTTTAGTACAGGGGAGAATGATAGATATGATTTTTGCAGTTGATATTGCGGAGAAGGCTGTCGGTGTTACAGTATCAGATATTAAAGGGAGTTGTCCACAAAATATGATAATGATAGCAATCTTTGGTGATACGGCTTCTGTTGAGTCAGCTATTTTAGAGATTAAATCTAATTTTAAAAAGGAGAAAACTATATGTTAACTGCAAGATTAATTGATAATATATGGGCAACTAGAAAAACAGATTTATTAAATGGATTTAAATTTATGCTAGCAGAAGTAATTGGTGGTAGTGATAGAGGTCAGCGCATAGTTGTTATAGATATTATTGGTGCAGGTATTGGAGATAGAGTGATTGTTTGTACGGGTTCAGCAGCTCGTAAAATGTTAGGCAATGATGATATTCCGGTTGATGCAGCAGTTGTTGGAATTATTGATGAAGATTGTAATTTTGAATAAATTCAGGAGGTATAATAATGAATCTTCTTGATATGGTAAGAGAAGCCGGCATTGTTGGTGCAGGAGGAGCAGGGTTTCCTACTCATGCAAAACTTGCATCAAAGGCTGAATATATACTTCTTAATGGAGCTGAATGTGAACCCTTGTTGAGGGTGGACCAACAGCTTATGGAGTTGTTTGCAGATGAAATTATAAATGGATTTACAGCAGCAGGGAAATTTGTTGGAGCAAATAAAGCGATTATAGGTATAAAAGGAAAGCATAAAAAAGTAATTTCTATACTGCGTGATAGGATTGAAGCACTTCAGGTAGCGGATTTTGTTCAAGTGAAAGAAATACCAGATATTTATCCAGCAGGTGATGAGCAAGTATTAGTTCATGAATTAACAGGTAGAGTTGTTCCAGAAGCAGGTATCCCAATTCAAGTTGGATGTGTTGTATTAAATTCAGAAACTGCATTAAATATATATTATGCATCTATTCAAAAGCCAGTTACACAAAAATATATAACAGTTGCAGGAGATGTTCCGAGATCTCTAACCGTAAAGGTACCAGTAGGTACACCTATTATAGATGTATTAAAGCTAAGTGGTATTGAAAACTTTGACAACTATAAAGTTATTGATGGTGGTCCTATGATGGGTCCTGTTATGAACAGCTTAGATGGATATGTTACTAAGAAAAATAAGGGATTTGTAATTTTAAAAAAGGATCATTATCTAATAAGAAAGAAATCGGTTAGCCTAGAACAAGCAAAAAGAGTGAACAAATCTGCTTGTGCCCAGTGTCGTATGTGTACAGATTTGTGTCCACGTTATCTTCTTGGACATGAAATGCAGCCACATAAAATAATGCGTGCTTTAAATTATAAATTAACAGACATTGAAAATCAAAAAATTGCACAGCTATGTTGTCAGTGTAATTTATGTGAATTGTTCTCATGTCCAGCAGGACTTCATCCTAAATCTGCAAATCTTTATTTTAAAGATAAATTAGCACAACAAAATATAAGATATAAACCAAACAAGTCAGAATTTACAGCTCGTAAAAGTAGAGAATATCGTTTAATTCCAAGTAAAAGACTTATCGCTAGATTAGGTTTAAATAATTTTGACAAACCAGCTCCTATGACAGAAATTGAATTAAAACCAGAATTGGTATATATATCAACAAATCAGCATGTAGGAGTACCTGCAGTTCCTATTGTTTCTGTTGGTGATCATGTTGAGATAGGCCAACAAATAGGTAAAATTCCAGAAGGTAGCTTAGGTGCGAGCGTACATGCAAGTATTTCAGGAAAAGTAGTTGAAATTGAAAATGATTTTATTGGAATAAGGAGGGGTTAATATGTCAAAAGCAATCGGTATGGTTGAATTTACAAGTATTGCACGTGGAATATATGCAGCAGATCAAATGGTAAAGGTTTCTGATGTGGAAATAGTTACAGCTGGTTCTACTTGTCCTGGTAAATATATTGCAATTGTTCATGGAGATGTTGCATCAGTACATGATTCAGTGAGCACTGGAGAAAGAGTGGCAGAAGAATATTTGGTTGATTCAATCATTATACCAAATGTTAGCCCTTTAGTATTTCCAGCAATTACAGGTGCAACAATGCCAGATGATATTCAGGCTTTAGGAATAATGGAGTCTTTTTCTCAAGCAACAATGATCATTGCTGCTGATGCAATACTTAAGGTAGCAAACCTACAGCCAATAGAGATCCGTTTGGGAAATGGATTAGGAGGCAAATCATTCTTTACTTTTACTGGTGATGTAGCTGCAGTTCAAGCTGGTGTTGAAGCAGGGATGGCTATTGCAAAAGAGAAGGGGCTTTTAGTAAATGCAGAGATTATACCTTCTCCATCAGAGGAATTGATAGAATCTTTATTCTAATACATAAGCTTTAAAAAGCATATGAAAGGATGTGAAGGAATGAAAAGACTGATTTGTGCAAAAGATATTGAAGCTGCTCAAAAACAGGGAGAAAAAGTGATTTATATTGACAGCAATACAATTATTACACCATCAGCAAAGGATGCAGCTATAGTCTGTGGGATAGCTTTTTCTACAGAAGAACCTGTTTCTGATACAAAGATTACTTGTAAAGAGAAAGAAAGCAAACCATCAAAAGCCTGCGAAGGTGGGTTAGACAGTGATATGATTTATAAGTTATTCAAGGCTATGATGGATAAAGGACTTTTAAATGGAATACTTAATTCACTTACGAATACTAAACCATATGAAGCTGAAAGCATTTGTGAGGGTTTGAAGGTGATACGTGGCAATTCAGTAAAGCTTGATGTTTTTGATACGGGAAATCCTAATGCAAAGGTGTTTTATCAAGAGTTAATTAGTAAAGAAGAAGCTGATATGAGTGCAGGATTCTTAATGATTGATCATTCCAAATTTGACTGGGAATTGAATTATCAAGAAATTGATTATGTGATGGAAGGGACATTAACAGTTACGATAAATGGTAAGACATTAACAGCATATCCTGGAGATGTACTCTATGTTCCATCAGGTTCAAAAGTTACTTGGGGTTCTCCTGATAAAGCTAAGGTGTTTTATGTTACCTATCCAGCCAACTGGGCTGATCTAATAAGTTAAAGTTAGGAGGATTAGGTAATGCAGGCACTTGGATTCGTTGAAACAAAAGGGCTTATTGCAGCTATAGAGAGTGCAGATGCTATGTTAAAATCAGCAGATGTAAAGCTTTTAGAAAAAACGTATGTTGGTGGTGGTCTTGTTTCTATTGCTGTAACTGGTGATGTTGGAGCGGTAAAAGCAGCTGTAGAGGCTGGTGTAGCTGCAGTAAGAAAAATTGATGAAAAATTACTGATTTCACAACATATTATTCCCCGTCCACATGAGGAATTAGCTAGTATAATTGTAACAACAAAACCTTCACGAGAAGAAGTATCATTAGAGGAAATTGAAAAAACAAAGAATGATTCAGAAAAAACAAATATTTCTCTACAGATAGATTTTAGTAAGGTTCCTGATAAGGAAGCTATAGATAAGATGGTACTTGAATATAGTTTAGAACAAACTATTAAAGCTCTTAAAAAATTTAAGGTTGTAGAGCTTCGGAATCTGGCGCGTGAATATAAGGACTTTGGTATAAAAGGAAGGAAAATCTCTAAGGCAAACAAGAAATTGCTCATTGCAGAGTTTAGAGAATATTACAAGAAATAGAAGAATGGAGGGAATTTAATTGGAAAACTTTGATCAAGATTTACGTTCAATACAAGAAGCAAGAAATCTTGCTAAACTAGGAAAAATTGCTGCAAATCAAATTGCAGATTATACGGAAGAACAGATTAATAAGATTGTATACAATATGGTTAGAGTAGCAAAAGAAAACGCTTTTTCTTTAGCGAAAATGGCTGTAGAAGAAACTGGATTTGGTAAAGTTGAAGATAAGACATATAAAAATTATATGGCTTCTGTTATGCTCTATGATGCAATTAAAGATATGAAGACAATTGGTGTTATTAGAGAAGATGTACAACGACAAGTAATTGATATTGCTGAGCCTATGGGTTTATTAATGGGGATTGTACCATCAACGAATCCAACATCTACTGCTATTTTTAAAGCAATAATAGCAATTAAAGCACGTAATGGAATTGTGTTTTCACCACATCCTTCTGCATTAAAATGTACATGCAAGGCTATAAGCTTAATGCATGATGCAGCAGTAGAAGCAGGAGCTCCTAAGAACATAATAAGTAGTATTTCTACACCAAGTATGCAAGCTACAAACGAGTTAATGAAACATAAAGATATTGCTATGATTATTGCAACTGGAGGGCCAGGAATGGTAAAGGCAGCCTATAGTGCAGGAAAACCTGCTTTAGGTGTTGGTGCTGGTAACTCACCAGCTTATATTGAGAGAACTGCTAATGTTCAAAAAGCAGTTAGTAATATTATTGCAAGTAAGACTTTTGATAATGGTACAATTTGTGCATCAGAACAATCAATAATCGTAGAAGAGTGTAACCGTGAAGTAGTAGTAGCTGAATTAAAGAAACAGGGCGGATACTTTATGACAGATGAAGAAACTAAAAAAGTTTGTAAGCTGTTATTTAAAAATGGACACACGATGAATGCTAAATTTGTAGGCAGAAGTCCACAGGTTATTGCAGAGGCAGCAGGAATCTCTATTCCAGAAGGAACAAGAGTTCTAATAGGAGAGCAGCAGGGTGTTGGTGAAGAATATCCATTATCCTATGAAAAGCTGACAACAGTTCTTGCTTTTTATACAGTGAAAGATTGGGAAGAGGCATGTAAACTTAGCATAGAATTACTTCAAAATGGTATAGGTCATACTATGAGTATTCATACTGAAGATAGAGATATGGTAATGAAGTTTGCTAAAAAGCCAGCAGCTCGTATTTTAGTTAATACAGGTGGCTCTCAAGGTGGAACTGGTGCAAGCACTGGACTTATACCTTCCTTTACGCTAGGTTGTGGTACATGGGGAGGAAGTTCAGTTTCTGAGAATGTTACACCAATGCATTTGATTAATATTAAGAGAGTTGCATATGGCTTAAAAGATTGTAATACATTAGCTTCTTCTGATATATCTTTTAACTATCCTGAACTGAATAATTATGCTACAAGCTCCTGTACAAATAGTTCTTCTCTAAACGGATTAAAAATAGATTGTAATGATCATGAAAAGCTTCTAAGTCTTGTAAATGAATTAGTAAGGGCTATGAAGGGAGTAAAATAAAATGGATAATTATGAACCAATTATAAAGCTTTTACTAGAGGCAGTTAAAGGTAACATATCTTCAATAGATAAAAAAGAAGATACAAATGAAATTCCAGTAGGTATTTCTAATCGTCATGTACACCTTTCACAGGCAGATATGAACTGTTTATTTGGAGAAGGATATCAGATGACAAAGATAAAAGATTTATCACAGCCTGGACAATATGCTTGTAAGGAAACAGTAACAATCTGTGGACCAAAGGGTGCAATTGAAAAGGTTAGAATTTTAGGTCCAGTGCGTAGTAAGACGCAGGTGGAAATATTAGCAGGAGATTCCTTTAAGTTAGGTGTAGTTCCAACGGTAAGATTATCAGGTGATTTACATGGAACACCAGGAATAACATTAGTTGGTCCAAATGGTTCTGTACAAATTACAGAGGGTGTAATTGTAGCACAAAGACATATTCATATGAATTGTGAAGATGCAAAACAATTAAATGTGCATGATGGACAAATCGTATCTATTAAGGTCGATGGACCAAGAGGTGGTATTTATAATAATGTTGTTATTAGAGCAAATGATGCTTCTGCTTTAGAGTGTCATATTGATATAGAAGAAGCAAATGCTATGAATATTAATTCATTATCGAAAATTAAAATAATAAAATAAAAATTTAGGGGGAAAGAAAAATGAAATATGATGCATTAGGAATGATCGAAACAAAGGGATTAGTAGGATCAATTGAAGCTGCAGATGCAATGGTAAAAGCTGCAAATGTTTATTTAGTTGGTAAAGAGCATGTTGGTGGCGGTTTAGTAACAGTAATGGTAAGAGGAGATGTTGGTGCTGTAAAGGCAGCAACAGATGCTGGAGCTGCAGCAGCACAAAGAGTTGGAGAATTAATATCAGTTCATGTTATTCCACGTCCACATATAGAAGTTGAGACAATTTTACCTAAGGTAGAAAAAGAAGGCGAAAAGTAGTATTTAAAGAGTATAGCAATAATAAATAATAGATCGGATGATCAAGGAAACTTATTGTAGAAAATAAAAATTTAGGGGGAAAGAAAAATGAAATATGATGCATTAGGAATGATCGAAACAAAGGGATTAGTAGGATCAATTGAAGCCGCAGACGCAATGGTGAAAGCTGCAAATGTTACCCTAGTGGGCAAAGAGCATGTTGGTGGCGGTTTAGTAACAGTAATGGTAAGAGGAGATGTTGGTGCTGTAAAGGCAGCAACAGATGCTGGAGCTGCAGCAGCACAAAGAGTTGGAGAATTAATATCAGTTCATGTTATTCCACGTCCACACATGGAAGTTGAGACAATTTTACCTAAGGCAGAAAAATAGTAACCGTCAAAGATTTTCTGCCTAGTAGTTTGTACATTACTTTGCTAGAATAACAGATAACAAAATCTATTGTATAGGAGGAGTTACCTGTTATGAAGGAAGAATCACCAGCTATTGACTGGGAAGAATAAATCATCTTTATCACAGCTTCTTACTTGGGACAGTGAACTCCCCAAAAAACTAAAAATTGAACTAAAAAAAGATCAATCCAGTAAGAGATAATTCTCATACTGGATTAAATTTTATCAGGTATTAAATTTATTTTCTATGCATCTATTTTTTGACGGATACTTTACTTAATATTAATTAAGCAGGTTTGACTTAGCTATGCTGCTACCCCAGAGTTCGAAAAATATTTTTTATTATAATTTTTTCTTTTTTTCATATTCTTCTATTTTTTTTGTCAAATTCTGAGTAGCCTTAGTATTTTCTATCATTATATTTGCAAATTTCCATACAAATATCACTAAGAAAACAAAAAGAATTGTATTAATTATTTGAAAAACACCTGTCATATGCAATCCTTTCTCAGTGATTAATAATCAATAAAAATAATCACTAAATTTTTTTACCCCAAATACTATATATTCCTGAAATCTTAGCTCTTTTGGTATACATTTTGTATCGGATCTGGAACGTAAGAAACTTTTTTTGATTTTTCTCATTCAAAAGTACTAGTGTTTTCACTTCTAGTACTTTTAGTAACTATCTCTCTTACTTTTTATTTTAATCTCATCCCCTTTTGTTAGAATATTCTATTTCTTACTAAGTATAGCACTCATATTATTAGAAAAAAGTAGAAATTTGTAATCAATTACCAAATAATCATTAAGTTTAAAGCTTCAGATATTTTAAGTCCTGAGTAAGCCAATAATGTAACGATAGCATAGTCTCTCTTACATCCTTTTTCTAATATTGTCTGCCTAAAAGTTTCTACCTGGCTTTTATTGATATCCGTAGGACTAGCTCCAGTAGAGTGGATATTTATATAATCTTTCTTTGCTATGGTCTATAGCAAAATCATTTAACATGACAGTCAATGAACTGATGAAGTTGAATGGTTTGAAGGATAGTTTGATCTATAAAGATCACTCATCAAGGATTATATAAAAAATAAAACTGATGAATTACAAAATATAATGGATGAACAAAGATATGACTATGCAAGAATAGATATCATTATTAGACTGAAATTTAGTCTTTTAGCTTTGATGCTTGTGCATACTTTCTATAAGATTTTGGAGTCATATCCATTTGTGAATAGAATACTCTATTAAAATAGGATGCATCTGAAAATCCACATTCTATTGCAATACGATAAGCAGGATAATTAGTTTTCTCTAATAACTGACAAGCATGTTGTATTCTAAGCTTCATTACATATTCAGAAAATGATATGCCCATTTCTTTTTTAAAGACACGACTAAAATATTTAGAATTTATAAAGACTTTAGAAGAAACCTTTTTTAAAGTGAGCTTTTCTCTAAAATGTTCTTTGATATATTTTAATGATTCTTCTATAAAATGTTGACGGCATTCTTTAGGTTTTGTACTTTTTTTATTATCAAATTCCTTTACTCTGTATTTAGCGGTAGAGGTTAATATTTTGCAGAAAACCTGTTTTAGTACAGCCGGCTTTACAGGCTTTAATAGGTAATCTAAAACTTGTAGTCTGATGGCCTTTTGTGCATAATGAAAATCGGATAATGCAGATAAAACGATAATAGATGTATTTGGAAGAAATTTTTTAATTTCTTCGATGGCACTCATACCATCTAGTTCAGGGATCATTATATCCATTATAATAATATTTGGTTGATACTGCTTAGCTAATTTAATTGCTTGAACTCCACTTTCACAGGTTAATAAAGTATCATCTTGAGTAAGTTCTTGAAGGATAATGGATTTTAGGAAATCTTGCTCGAGTATTTCATCTTCTACAATTAGGACTATGCTCATTGCAATCACCTCGCAGTATGTTGGGTAGGAATTGTTATGGTAACAGTACTTCCACTATAATCAGATTTTACAATTTTTAATCCGTACTGCTCACCATAATATTGTTTTAAGCGTTTATCTGTACTTCTAAACCCTAAACCTGATTTGTTTTCATAGTTTTGTATTTTTTGTAAAGCATCTTCAGAAAAACCATTACCATTATCTATAACAGAAATGATTATATTGTTTTTGATCTTTTTAGCGCATATGCATATCTTTCCACCGTCACGTTTTGGAGTAATACCATGAATAACAGCATTTTCAAGTATAGGTTGAATGACCATGTTGAGTATTTTATAAGACTTGATATGATCTGGTACATCAATCTCATATTCTAAACGATTTTTAAACCTTGCTTTTTGTATATATAAATATTTTTCAATGTTATCAATTTCAGTTCCTATGGTATGTAGTTGGTGGTCTTGCTTTAAATTATATCTAAGCAAATCGGATAGGCAATAGATAAGCTCCTCGGTTTTGTGGGAATTCTCAAAATATGCAATACGAGCAATACAGTTTAAGGTATTAAACAGAAAATGAGGATTAACGACCAAAGACATATTTTTAGCTTCTAAGTCAATAATTTTTTTTTCAAGTATTTCTTTTTCGATAGATAATTTTTCCACATCAGAATATGTATGATTAATGGTTTTTGATAAGTCAAAAGAAATATCTTTAGCGATTTGCTTGCATAATTGTTCATGTATTTTAATTTTATCGTATTCTACAGTTTTTAATGAAGATATAGATTTAGCTACATTCTCTAATTTAGGAAATTGATATTCATGAAAAGATTGAATGTTGATCATATATTTTTTATATTCATTTTCCTTTAAATATACCTGCAAACCAGCTAGATAACCTAAAATTTCGTCATTTACCACAATAGGCAAAAGGATGTTTTCAAGTCCATATTTACATACAAATCTATTCTCTGTATGTGAGTTTAATCTACATTTATAGTCAGGGCATGCTTGACTAACGTTTTCCTGACATACACGGGTACAAAAATTTGGAGAAGGTATAAATTCAAATAAAATATTACCATTTATATCAATTAAAAATAGAGGAATATCTGATAAGGATAAAAGATTACTATAGCGTGTATATAAATTTGATGTTATTAATTCCTTTAGTATTTTTTTAGTTTTATGCATGCTTTTATTACATCCCTTCTGAATTAGGATATATAATCATAATGAAGAAATTTTACAAAAGTTATCGAAGTCATTCACTTATCTTTATATATTTCTTTTTTTTATGTTGATGTTGTTTATCTATAGGTAAACAACATCAAAACGAAATATAAAAGATAGTTCATTCCAGATAACTTTTGAAAAAACAAAACTTCATTCCATGAAAAAATACTAAACCTTCAAAACTCACTTCGTTCAAACAATGAAGGTTCTTAACGTATTTTTCATGAAATTTCAGTAAGTTTTTTTACAAAAGTTATCGAAGTCATTCACTTATCTTTATATATTTTTTTTTTATGTTGATGTTGTTTACCTATATAAAAAAGTTTTGAACTACTTTTAGTATTATTATAATGAATAATAATCCAAAAGTAAATAATACTAACTTTTATGTAATAAAATGTTAAAGATGAACAGTATCAGTATTTGTTGTTTTAGATTTTTGGCATAAAGTAGATATTATACAATTTTTTTTATTTAATAATAAGTATGCCAAAATTGTGATTTTTCCATTTTTTCTTTTATCAAAGGGATATTTATTGTAATAATACCGTTAACTTATTAGAATTGTGCTATAATCATTATTGTATAGAAGATTATTTATGCAAGTATGAATGAAAAGTATAAAGAAGAATAGATTAAAATATGAATGGTGGAAATACTGATGAGAATGGAAGAATTAGTACAAGAAAAATTACGTTTGGTTTTTAATGACAATAGCATCATTTTTGATAGATCACGTTCTGCAGGTGGACTTACTAACTATAACTATATTATGAATATAAAGGGTATAGTATATGTTGTTAGACAACCGGGTTGTATGACTAATTTTATGATTGATCGAAAAAGTGAAAAGGTTAATAATAAAATTGCATCAGAGTTAGGTTTGAATTCTAAATGCATTTACTTTGATGAAATGAGTGGCATTAAAATTAGTGAATATATTGAAAACAGTAAAAACATTGCTCAAGCTGATCCAAGCTCTATAAAAAATATAAAAGCTGTTTCTAATCTAATGAAAAAGATTCATACTAGTAAAAAAAGCTTTTATAATTCTTTTGATTGGCAGGTGGAATTAAACAAATATGAACAGATTATTAAGGATTTAAAGGGTAGTTTTTTCTTTGATTATGCTGAATTAAAAAAGCAGTTAATTGATTTTATGCAAAAAAATATAAAAAATAAAGTTCTTGTACCCTGTCACAATGACACAGTACCAGAAAATTTTATAATAAATGATAACGGAAGAATTTATTTAATAGACTGGGAATATTCTGGAATGAATGATCCAAGCTGGGATATAGCTTCGTATATTCTTGAATCAAAGCTGAATGAAGAAGCTATTTTATATCTACTTTTGGATTATTATGGTCAGTATCCTTCTGCTTCTGAAATATTAAAAATTAAATGCTATATGCTAGCACAGGATTTGCTTTGGATGGTATGGGCAATGATTAGGCACTATAGTGGAGATGATTTTCTTGATTATTGTTGCTTTAGATACGAAAGATTTAAAAAGAATATCAAAGAAATCATATTATCATCTAATTATCCAATCGCTGAAATGGTAAAAAAATAGAACTATAAAAAGATATCCCTCTAGGATTATTTTTCCTAGAGGGTTTCTTTATTTTTGCAATAAATAGTATAGCACATTTAAATAAATATGATAAAAAATACTTTTAATTATGATGTTTTTTTGCTAAAATAAGTGTGAGGAAAGTATAAAAATGTTTTTAATTATGCTATTTATAAAAAAATAGCATAACATATTAAATGTAAGATCATTATAGAAATAAAAGGGAGCGATTTTTATGACAAGCAATGATATTAAATTTTCAAGAATTAGAAGTACAATACAAACCGCATTTTATAGAAATAATGTTGTAAAAATAAATTCGATAAAAGAAGCTTATAAGCTCGCTAAAGATTCACCAGGAACTATTGTAACGGATATGTCTGTATATAAACCGGAAGAATTAGGATTAGATACTGAAACAAAAGTATTATTATTTAATGATGGATTGGTAACAGGAAGATGTGCGGCTGCAAGAAAAATAATAGGAGAAGCAGGAATAGATACAGAAAAATATGCAGGAATTGTAAGAGAAGCAGTATACAATACAAGATATAAAACTATGTATTATGCACAGGTTTATATTGGTCTAGATAAAGATTTTATGGTAAAAGCACATCTTTTGATTCCACAAGGGCATGAAAATATATTATATAATTGGATGTTAAATTTCCAGATTATAACGGATTCATATAAAAAAATGTATAAAGCTTCAAAAGTTTTTCCTAATGAAGGAGATATATACATATTTGGTGATCCAGATTGGCAACATGAAGAGCATCCATTAGGATTAACATTGTTTGACCCAGAAAATAATTGTGCAGCTCTATTAGGAATGAGATATTTTGGAGAATTTAAGAAGGGAACATTAACTCTAGGCTGGGGAACTGCAAATAGAAATGGATATGCTGCATGTCATGGTGGACAGAAAAAATATACTTTATCGAATGGAAAAAGTTTTGTTGTTGGAGTTTTTGGATTATCAGGATCAGGGAAATCAACATTAACCCATGAAAAACATAATGGAAAATATGATATTGCTGTATTACATGATGATGCATTTATAATATCTACAGAAAATGGTTCATCTGTAGCTCTAGAGCCATCTTATTTTGATAAGACACAAGATTATCCTGCTGATTCACCAGATAATAAATATTTATTAACAGCACAAAATTGTGGAGCTATGATCAATGAAGAGGGTAAGTGTATTTTAGTTACAGAAGATATACGAAATGGAAATGGACGTGCTATAAAATCGAAGCTGTGGGCACCAAACAGGGTTAATAAATTCAAAGAACCAGTGAATGCAATCATTTGGCTAATGAAGGATCCAACTCTACCACCAGTATTAAAAATAAATAATCCAGAGCTTGCTACAGTAATGGGAGCAACCTTAGCTACTAAGAGAACTACTGCCGAAAGATTAGCAAAGGGAGTAGATATGGATGCTTTAGTAATCGAACCATATGCGAATCCGTTTAGAACGTATCCTTTGAGTCATGATTATAAAAAATATAAAGAATTATTTACGAAAAGAAATGTAGAATGCTATATTTTTAATACGGGATTCTTTATGGACAAGAAAATTTCTAAAGAAGTTACTATTCAATCATTAGAAAAAATAGTTGAAGGAAGTGCTCAATTTAAGCAGTGGGGAAGCTTTTCTGATATAGAAATTCTAGAAATTGAAGGATTTATGCCGAATATGAATGATAAAAAATATATACATGAACTTCTTGAAGGAATAGCATACAGGATAGCATTTATTGAATCAAGAAATGTTGAAAAAGAAGGAAGAGATAAGCTGCCAGAAGAAGCAGCAGATGCTTTGAAAAAATTAATGAAAGAAATCAAAAAATGTAATATTGTCTTTGAGGTTGCTTAAAATGGAAGATATAAAAACTTCCCCCACTTTAGTGAGAGCAAGTGGGGGATTGTTTTTTAATAATGTGGATAGAAAGGAAATCTTCTGCGTCTATAAGGATATGGTTGGTATGGTCTGTGTGGTCTGTAATATGGTTTTCTCCATATGGATACTAAAATTAAGAACCACAATAACAAACTTGTACCGAAGGATTGGGCTGAGGTAGATTGTTCTTTAGAATAAGAGCTTGTTAAGAGTATTCTTTTTACGTTGTCAATTTTTCTTCTATGTTCATTTGAAACAAAGCCTTCTATTTGAGAGAGCAAATCAAGATTTTTAATATATTGCTGTATAGTCTTTTCAGGAACAGAATTTGCAATTCTAGCAATTTCATCTAAAATATATTTTTCAGATTTATCTCCATATTGCTTCATAAACTCTTCAAATTGATTCATTTGGTTAGCTGGGAACAACATAGGTTCAAACATATAATTGGCATTCATATAACATTTCCTCCTCTCTATTCAAAACTTTATTTAAGGATAGATACTTTTTTTAGTTCTCCTGTAATATAAGGTATGCAAGTTATAGGACAGGTGTTACTTAAAAAATGATTTTTTTGGTTAAACTTTTTAGAAGAAAAAGTAATAATTTCCCGGGGAATATTAATAGGAAAGAAAGATAGAATATGTTTCATGATGATATTTGAAATAAAAAGGAAAAAATTTCAGTAAGTTTTTTACAAAATTTATCAAAGTTATTCACTTAGCTTTATATATTCGCAAAAATCACAATATAAAATCATAAAAGTAATTTATTTGGGAAAAATATTTAGTATTGGTATATGTCTGAAAAATTTTATTAAATATAAGGAATAGATAACATGAAATTCAAAATAGGGCTTTATCAATTTTTTATAATAATGATCATTTTTCCTTATGGAAGTGCAGTGCTTTTCTTTTTAGCACCTGAAACAAAGCAAGATGCGTGGATTGCTATGATTGTATATTCATTAGGTGGAATCCTTCTTCAACTTTTATATACAGCATTATATTACAGATATCCCCAAGATACTTTAGTTACATATCTTCCTAAAATTTATGGAAGAGTTATAGGAAATATATTAGGATTCATATATATAGGTTATTTTGCTTATATAAGCTCAAGGGTATTGAGAGATTTTTTAGAGCTTATAAAAATTACTAGTTTAGAATATACTCCAATGCTTGCTATAGGAATTTTTTTTATAATCATTATTATTTACACCGTATATAGTGGAATAGAAAACATATCAAAAACTGCTCAGTCTTTTTTTATAATGATTATTTTCATGCCTGTTTTTGTATGGTTGCTTATTGTATTTACTGGAGGCATATTTAGAGTGAGTAATCTTAAACCTATTTTACAAAATGGAATTATGGAAGTAATAAAAAAAGGATGGAAGCTGATAGCTTTTCCTTATGGAGAAACAATTGTATTTACTATGATTTATCCTTTTGTTTTAGAACGCAATAAAATACGAAAGGTAGCTATTTTAGCTATTATTTTTGAAGGGATTATTTTATCATTAAATACTATATTATTGATAACTACATTAGGTGTTGGAGAGGCAAGCACATCTATTTGTCCTCTTTTTCAAGTTGTCCAACGTATAAATATAGGTGGGATTATAACAAGATTAGATGTTATATTTGTAGTTATATTAGTCGTAGGAGGATTTTACAAAATCAGTATTTTTATGTATGTTTCAGTTTTAGGCGTAGCACAAATGACTAGCTTTAAAAATATAAAATTTTTATCATTTGTATTTGGTATACTGATTTTGTATTTATCACAAATTATAGCTAAAAATTACATGGAGCATATTGAAATTGGACTGGATTTAGTAGTCAAGTATGTTCATGTGCCTTTGCAAATCATTGTTCCTATTTTGACTTTGATAATAGTTTACAGCAGAGACTTTTTATATTATGAAAAAAGAGGATGAGCAAATCATCCTCTTAGGTGTTACATAGAGTGGTCTATCATATTTATAAGCTTTTCGTATTGTTTTTTGTTTACATATATTTTTCCTTTTTCAACAGTTATTAATTCATTCTCTTTTAAATTTTTTATAATTCTATGAACGGTTCTTAGACTGATTCCAAGTTCATCAGCAATATGTTGACGTTTTTTATTGATCAGAACAACAGCTTTATCTTGTATATCGTATTCAACAAACTTGATAATGAATGAAATGAGGGAATCCATAGCTGAATGCATAAAAACGGCTCCATTTCTATAAATAGTAGGATAAAACTTTTTAGCTAAGAGCCTTGCAATTGTAGTAGAAAAAAGAATATCCTTTTCAAACCATTTTAAAAAATCTTCTTTAGACATCCTTAATGCAGTACAATCTGTTACTGCTTCAACTGTACATGCTATTTGTGATTCTTCAGCTAATATCTCTAATGCGCCAACAAAATCAGTGGAATCGATATATGCAAAACCATAAATATTGCCATTAGCAAATTCATTTAATACTCTTAAAGTGCCAAAAAGGTGTATATAAACATATTTTACTTCTGCATCTTTTTTGAGCATTATGCTTTTTGCAGGAAAGTTTTTTATAACACATCTTTTTTTTACATCTTCTGGCATGTTTTTCAGAAGCTTTTCTAAATCTGTATTATCTTTAATAAACCTTTCTATTGACATATTCATCCCTCATAGATTATCAATAATAAAAGCTGTACTGAACTATATTAGAATACCTGCGATAGTAGCTGTCATAAAAGCTGCTAAGCTACCACCTATCAATGATTTTAATCCAAGCTTTGCAATATCAGAGCGTCTTTCAGGAGCAAGGGAGCCGATACCACCAACTTGAATTCCTATAGAACTAAAGTTTGCAAAGCCACAAAGTGCGTAAGTTAATATAACTATAGTTCTATGATTAAGAGCTCCTGCTTTTATAAGCTTTGAAAGGTTTGCATAAGCAAAGAACTCATTGATTACAATTTTTTGTCCTAAAAGATTACCTGCTTCAACTGCATCACTAAGAGGAATTCCCATGATGTATGCTAACGGAGCAAATAATCTACCTAATATCCATTCAAGACTTAAATAGTCTAGTCCAAGTAAATTACCTACAAAACCTATTAAAGCATTTATTAAAGCTACAATAGCAATGAAAGAAAGAAGCATAGCACCTACATTTAAAGCAAGCTTTAAACCTTCGCTAGTTCCTCTAGCTGCTGCATCGATTATGTTTGCATCTATTTCGTCTAACTCGATTTTAACTTGTCCTTTTGTTACAGGTGTTTCTGTTTCAGGTACCATAATTTTAGCGATAATTAAACTTGCAGGTGCGGACATAATACTTGCTGCAATTAAATGGCCAGCTTCAACACCCATAGAAACATATCCAGCCATTACACCACCAGCAACAGTAGCCATACCACCAGTCATTATAGTCAATAATTCAGATTTTGTCATTGATTTGATAAAAGGTTTAATCACTAATGGTGCTTCAGTTTGACCAACAAATATATTAGCAGCAGCAGATAAAGATTCAGCACCACTTGTACCTAATAATTTTGACATTATTTTTGCTAAAACTGTTACAATTTTTTCCATAATACCTACATGATATAAAATAGCCATTAGTGCTGAAAAGAAAATAATAGTAGGTAATATTTGTAAAGCAAAAATAAATCCAAAGCTTTCTATATTTAATAAATCTCCAAATAAGAATGCTGTACCTTCTTTTGTAAAGTTTAATAATTTAGTTACTAAATCATTAAGAACATTAAAAAGCATTCTTCCTGGCGTCCATTTTAAAATCAAGACACCAAATATAAGCTGCATTCCTACGCCCATACCAACTAGTTTCCAATCAATAGATTTTTTATTATCCGATATAAGATAAGCAATTAGGATCATTATACCAAGACCCAAGATACTGATTAATTTTTCCATAATTTTTTTTGCACCTTCCCTTTGATAATTTTTATTAAAAAGGGAAAGCGTTTTCGAATGATTTGAAGTATATCAAAGTTTTTTATAAATTTCAATATTTTTTTGTATAAATAAAATTGGTAAATATTAAATATTGCTAAAGGTGACATGTGTCATTTTTTTTTATTTTTTTATTTGTTATTCTTTTAAATGCAAATAGCAAACTGATCAATTTATCTAGGAAACGATTTCAAAAAATTTCTAGATAAAAAGATGAAAAAAGGGAAGCGTTTTCGAATAAATAAAATTATAAAAATTATAAAAATATTATATCCATATTAAAAAAATTATATTAAAATAAAGTATGGAGGTTAACAATGAATTATCAAGAGAAAATAAATGAAGCATCAAAATATATTTTAGCTCAAACTAAATGCCAACCTGAAATGGGTCTTATATTAGGTTCAGGTTTAGGTGCAATTGCAGATCAAATAGAAGATGCAGAATATTATCCTTATAATGAAATTCCACATTTTCCAGTTTCAACAGTAGAAGGACATGCAGGAAGATTGGTGATTGGAACTTTAGAAGGTAAAAAAGTTATTGCTATGCAAGGAAGATTTCATTTTTATGAAGGGTATACTATGAAAGAAGTTACTTTTCCTGTTCGCGTAATGAAATCATTAGGGATAAAAACATTAATAGTTACAAATGCGGCAGGTGCTGTAAATGCAGAATATAATCCAGGAGATTTAATGCTTATTAATGATCATCTTAATCTGTCAGGAACTAATCCACTGATTGGAAAAAATTTAGATGAGTTTGGCACACGTTTTCCAGATATGTCTAACGCATATGATAAAGCTTTAAGAAAAAAAGTAAAAGAAATTGCAAAAGCTTTAAATATTGATTTGCAAGAGGGTGTATATGCTTGTATGAGTGGACCTGCTTATGAAACACCTGCAGAAATAAGAATGCTAAAGGTGTTAGGAGCAGATGCAGTAGGTATGTCTACTGTACCAGAAGTAACTGTAGCTATTCATAGTGGAATGAAGGTAATAGGTGTTTCTTGTATGACAAATATGGCTGCAGGGATACTAGACCAGCCATTAGACCATAGTGAAGTAATGGAAACTTCAGCAAGAGCTAGAGAAAAATTTATTACACTTATGAAGAATGTGATCAAGCAGATATAAAAAAACATGATCGGAGCTATAATATGTTATAAGGAGGGGAAAAATGAAACTAGAACTTATAGCCCTAATAGTAGGGATTATTACAGGTGGAATATTTACATTTGCTAAGCTTCCTCTACCTGCACCACCAAGTTTAGCAGGAATAATGGGGATTGTTGGTATATTTTTAGGATCTAAAATAGTAGAGCTTATAACGAAGGGTTAAAAAAATATTTTAAATAAATATTTTTTAACTTGTTGAATATTTGGTTCTGCTGCAAAGCAAATGAGAGGTGACACACTTGAGACGGATTGGTGTTTTAACTAGTGGAGGAGATGCTCCGGGAATGAATGCTGCTATAAGAGCAGTAGTGAGAGCAGGAATTTATAATAATATACAAGTGATGGGAATTGCAAGAGGATATGCAGGACTTATAAATGGTGAAATAAAGGAAATGGATTTAGCATCTGTTGGAGATATTATTCATAGGGGCGGAACAATTCTTAAAACAGCAAGATGTGAAGAATTTAAAACAGATGCTGGAAGAGAGAAAGCGTTAAATGTTCTAGAAGTCTTTGGAATAGATGGACTTGTTGTAATCGGTGGAGATGGTTCTTTTATGGGAGCACAAAAGCTTAGCCATGCAGGGATTAAGACTATAGGTATTCCAGGAACGATAGACAATGATCTATCATATACAGATTATACAATTGGTTTTGATACCGCAGTAAATACAGTATTAGATGCTGTGAGTAAAATAAGAGATACGTCTACATCTCATGAAAGAATAAGTATAATAGAGGTCATGGGAAGACATTGCGGAGATATAGCTCTTTATGCAGGCTTAGCAGGTGGAGCAGAAAGTGTTTTAGTACCGGAAGAAGAGTTTGATATAGATGATATTTGTAAAAAACTTATTCAAGGAAAAGCTAGAAGAAAGCTTCATCATATTATTATGCTTGCAGAAGGAACAGGAGATGCTTTGGAATTAAAAAAAGAAATATTCAATAAAACAGGAATTGAAGCAAGAGTTACTGTATTAGGTTATATTCAAAGAGGAGGTAGTCCTACAGCCTTTGATAGAATACTAGCAAGTAGAATGGGTGCTAGAGCAGTAGAACTGCTGATGGAAGAAAAATCTGGCAGAGTTATAGGGATTAAGAAGAATGAATTAATAGATATGGACATAGATGAGGCTCTTTCAGCAAATAGAGAATTTCATAAAGAAATGTATGAATTGACAAAAATATTATCAATATAAAGAGAGGATGTTAGCATCCTCTCTTTATAAATTAAAAGCATCAGATAATTTGGTATAAAAATTAGATTTATAAATTCGGCACAAGAAAACCTCCGTTGTTTATCTCGGAGGATGAATTGTGCCTTTAATTTTTAGGTTAAATACCTAAAAATTAAACATTCTTTTGGGTTTGGATATATTTTTGAATGGTTTCAGATTAATAATTCATATTCTAATTCGTCTTTAAAAATATTATGACGATACTTAGGACAGAAAACAATATGATAATTGATGTTATATTTACTGTGACTTATTGTCTTGTTTTTTGTATTTTTCAATGACATACTTCATACCTTCTTCAATTAAGTCATTAGCATTTGTTTTTAATTTGATAGCCAATATTTTGATTTCAGTGTATAAATCTTCGTCTAATGTAGTGTTAATATTCTTTCTTGCCATTTTTAAACACCTCCTAAACTAATTTTAGCACATAGTTGACTATACATCAATGGTGTGTTAAAATAAACACATGGATAACAATGTTAAGGAGGCGAAAATATGAAGTTATCGTTTAAATTTAAGCCAAGTTTTACAATTAAACAGTTAAATATTATAGAAGAATTATCTTTTCATACAACAAAACTTTACAACATAGTTAATTATGAATTGAGAGAAAATGGTTTTAAATCTTATGTAGATATAGAAAAAATGTTTAAATCTAATTGGCACTGTGATTTTCTTCATAGTCATACAAGACAACAAACTTTCAAAGTATTAGAGCAAAATTGGAAATCATATTTTGCAAGTATTAAAGATTTTAAAGCAAATCCACATAAGTATAATGGATTACCTAAACCACCTAAATTTAAAAATATACAGAACAGAAAAAATGAAATTATATTTACAAATCTGGCTATTAGATTTAAAGAAAATACATTAATGTTATCTCTTTCTAAAGCATGGTGTTAGTATAGTTTTATGGACACAAATTGGTTAAATATATAAAATAATAACTGAGAGGATGTGTCCATAATGAACAATAAAAAATTCAATCAAGATTTTAAAAAGACAATTGTAGATCTTTATTATTCTGGTCGTTCTGTAAAAGAATTAAGCAGCGAATATGGTGTTTCAGATGTCACTATATATAAATGGATTAAAAGATTTTCTCCTATATCTACATCAGATGGAAAAACTACTACATTAAATGATGTAGCAGAATTAAAAAAACAAATTGCACGCCTTCAGGAGGAGAATACTATCTTAAAAAAGGCTATCACCATATTCGCCAAAGCATAAATGACGATCAATTATTTAAAGTTATTACAGAGCAGTCTGATAAACATTCTATACAAGCTATGTGCAAAATACTAGAAGTTTCTCGTAGCTCTTATTATAATGCACTTTGTCATACACCTTCTAATCGAGAACTTGAAAATAAAGAACTAAAAGAAACAATTTATAACATCTATACTCAATCTAAAAGAAGATATGGTGCTCCTAAAATATATCATATGCTTTTAAAAAAAGGATACACAGTTAGCATAAAAAGAGTACAGAGAATAATGCGAAAGCTTGGTATTTATGCTATTACAGTCAAAAAGTATAGACCTTATTCAACAAAACAGAAAGTCATAGAATATCCTAATCTACTTAATCGTGATTTTCAAACCACTGCACTTAATCAAAAATGGGTAACGGATATCACTTATATACATACGATAAAAGATGGATGGTGCTATCTTGCATCTGTTATGGATCTTCATTCTCGTAAAATAATAGGGTATTCATTTGATACTGCTATGACTGTAAATATAGCCTTACAGGCTGTAAAGAATGCTTATATTTCACAAAATCCTACAGATACACTTGTATTGCATTCTGATTTAGGCTCGCAATATACAAGCATGGAATTTGGGAGGTACCTTAAATCTAAGGGGATACAGCATTCCTTTAGTCGTAAAGGGTGTCCTTATGACAATGTTACTATTGAATCATTCCATTCTGTATTAAAAAAAGAAGAAATTCATCATGTAAAATATATAGATTTTTATACCGCTAAATTAGCTATATTTGAATACATTGAAAGTTGGTACAATAGAAGTCGTATTCATGGATCATTAAAATATAAAACCCCTCAACAAGTAGAAGATGAGGCCAAAATTGTATGTTAAAAACTAACTTTTTGTTGTCCAAAATATTGACATAGATCCAGCAATTCAAAAAATGTTTGAGGTAGAGAGTTTAAATTTTGAAGTTTCTAATAAACTTCAAAGCCTTATAAACTTTAATAAATTGCAACAAGTAAGAATAAAGTGGGATAATTCTTTAAAACAATGGTATTTGATTGTAATATACAATAAGCAGGAATTAGAGCCAGTAAACAATACTAATATTATGGCTATTGATTTAGGTTTGGATAATCTTGCTACACTAACTTTTAAAGATGGAAATGAAACTTATCTTTTTTGTGGTAAAAAACTAAAAGGCATTAATGCTTTTGTAAACAAGAAAATTGCTTATTATCAAAGCATTGAAATGAAAAAAATAGGTTCTGATAAGTTTAAAAACACTAAAATGATTAATTCATTAAGAAGATATAGAAATAATTATGTTAATGATTATCTTCATAAAACAAGCAAAAATATTATAAATAAAGCATTAGAGCATAAGGTGAAGAAGATAGTTATAGGTAAAATTAAGGGTATCAAACAAAATATGAATTACAATAAATCTTTTGTTCAAATACCAATTCAAAGACTTGCAGAACAAATTAAATATAAAGCTAAGCTTCAAGGCATTGAAGTTAAATTCAAAGAAGAAAGTTACACAAGTGGTTGCAGTGCTTTCGATTTAGAGCCTATAACTAAAAAATACTACGATAAAACTCGCAGAGTGGTTAGAGGACTTTTTAAATCAAATTTTGGATTGGTAAATGCAGATGTTAATGGAAGTCTAAATATATTAAGAAAAGAAGAAAAATGTATTCCTGAAATAGTGCAAATTATGAGGGATAAAGGGAGTGTGTCCTCCCCGTTGAGAGTAAGGGTTGCCTGTTAAGGTGGAAACTTAAATATCAAACCTCTCACGAAGCCACCGATTAATGTCTCGGTGGTAGTTCACGAGTTAAAGTAAAAAGTTCAATACACTGAAAGATAAGCTGTCGCTTCACAAAGGCTTCGCCTCCTTTAAAATTGAATTTGGTTTCAAGTTATGCAAATGTCTATAGTATAATATATTAATAGGTGATAAATTTGAAATATTATACTATAAAAGATAAATATAAAAATATTAATAAATCACCTAAAATGAAAAAAATAATTAAAAGCTTACAAAGACAAGTATCAAGAAAATATGAAATTATAGGAAAAAGCTATGAAAAAATAATGGCTGTGAGGTAAGCTTTTATGTTGCATCCATTGGATATGGAGCGAGAGAATTAAAATAATAAGTGGGGTGATGCGATGATTTTAGTATGTGGAGGAGCAGGATATATTGGAAGTCATACTGTATATGAGCTTGTAGAACAAGGAGAAGAAGTTATTGTTGTTGATAATTTACAAACTGGGCATAAAGGTGCAGTACATGAAAAATCAAAGCTTTATCAAGGAGATATTCGTGATAAAGAATTTTTAGATAAAGTGTTTAGTGAAAATAATATAGAAGACGTTATTCACTTTGCAGCAAATTCTTTAGTTGGAGAGAGTATGGTCAATCCCTTAAAATATTATGACAATAATGTATATGGAACACAAGTATTATTGGAGGCTATGAATAAACACAATGTGAAAAGAATAGTATTTTCATCTACAGCTGCAACATATGGAGAACCTGAAAATATTCCTATTTTGGAGAATGATAAAACAGAACCCACTAATCCATATGGAGAGACGAAGCTAGCTATGGAAAAAATGTTTAAATGGGCTGACTATGCATATGGAATCAAATACATTTCTTTAAGATATTTCAACGTAGCGGGAGCACATACAAATGGTAAAATTGGAGAAGATCATAATCCAGAAACACATTTAATACCATTGATCCTTCAGGTACCTCTTGGTAAGCGGGAGCATATTTTCATATTTGGTGATGATTATGATACCCATGATGGAACATGTATTAGAGATTATATTCATGTAACTGATTTAGCAAATGCACATATTTTAGCAGTACAAAAGTTAAGAAATAATGGAGAAAGCTCTATTTACAACTTAGGAAATGGAGAAGGCTTTACAGTAAAAGAAATGATAGAGGCTGCAAGGAAGGTGACTAATCATCCGATTCCAGCAGTAGTTAAAGATAGAAGAGCAGGAGATCCTGCAAAATTAGTAGCATCATCAAAAAAGGCAATGAAAGAGTTAGGATGGCAGCCCAAAATTTCAAATATAGAAGATATAATTGCTAGTGCGTGGAAATGGCATAAAAACAGCCCTAATGGATTTGAAGATTAAGGGGTGAGCAGATATACCTTGAAAATAAAAACCAAAGAAAATTAAAGGAATTTACCGAATATTTAATCAAAACCTTCATAAGAAGAATATAGAGCTAGAAATAACAAAATATTATAAAAATAAAGGCTTGAATGATATTCGTATAAATGGTATATAATAATTAAGGTCAAAGAAAGTCAAATATATGGAGGTGTTGCTTATGTTTGGAATGATTCCTTTTAACAGAAGAAATCAGCTTCAAAGAAGAAGCAATGATTTGTTTGGCGTTGGAAGCTTTTTTGATGAGTTTTTTAACGATTCATGGTTTATGCCAATGAGTATGCAAAATAGTCAGATGAAGGTAGACATAAAAGAAAATGAAAAAGAATATTTTTTAGAGGCAGAACTTCCAGGCGTGAATAAAGAAGACATTAATATTGATCTTAGAGATGATTACCTTACAATTTCTGTAAAAAGCAATGAAGTGATTCATGAAGAAAGAGAAAATTATATTAGAAAAGAAAGAAGATACGGTTCAATGTCAAGAAGCTTTTATGTAGATAATATTGAACATGAAGGAGTAGAAGCAAAATTTGAAAATGGTATTCTTACAATAAAATTACCTAAAAAAGAAATAAAAGAAGTAAAAAGTAGAAGAATAGATATTCAATAGTAAAATGAGCTGTCTCAGAATAGAAGATATATTCTATACTGTGACAGCTTTTTTATAAATCTTGAAGCCCTAAGCCTTGATGCATTTTATTTTTTCTTCCGTGTCTATTTCTATGACAGATGCAGGTTTCACATTCTCTTTTATCTTCAAATTCACTACAAAGCTTATAATTGCCACCTTCTATTTTTAAAGCTTTTCCGTTTATCAAGCAATTTGCTAACTTTTTTCTTGCTTCTTCATAGATTCTTTGTAGAGTTGTTCGAGCAATTCCCATTAAATTTGCACTTTCTTCTTGAGTGAGTCCTTCTAAATCCATTAGCCTGATAGCTTCATATTCTTCTACAGTCATATAAATATATTCTTTTATATTATTAAAATCATCGATAGGTCCAAAAGTATTAACCTTTGGTAAAAAGCATACTCTTCTCCATTTCCTTGGTCTTGCCATAATTTTTTCCCTCCTAATAGTATATTTGAGTTTGATATATATTATATCATATATAGCTTTAGTTTTTTACAAGCATATGATCTCAACTTAATTTTTGAAAGCTTTCGCATCGAAAAAGATGGAAATTTGTCAAATGCACAATAAAATTGGTGATTTGGTCAATATATTTTTATTAAAAATTTATATATAATGAACTCAAGTTGATAGAAAACGTTATCACCATTTCAAAAAAAATAGGAAAGCTTTTCAAAAATAAAAGAGAGAGAGGCGAAGAAAATGCAAGTAAGTGCTTTAGGAGCAGTTGTTGGATTAGTAGTCGCAATTATTTTGATTTTAAGGAAAGTACATCCAGCTTATGGACTGATTACAGGAGCTATTGTAGGTGGATTAGTAGGTGGTGCAGGACTTGGAGAAACAGTTACATTGATGATTGGAGGAGCTAAAAATATTATGCCTGCAGTTTTAAGGATTTTAACAGCAGGAATATTAGCAGGGGTATTAATAGAATCTGGTGGAGCATCAAAAATGGCAGAGACTATTATAGAAAAAATAGGAGAATCAAAGGCCTTAGCTGCATTGATGATTGCTACTTGTGTATTAACAGCAGTAGGGGTATTCGTTGATGTGGCAGTTATTACTGTATCACCAATTGCTTTAGCAATTGCACAAAGAACAAACATTTCAAAATCAGCTGTTTTATTAGCTATGATTGGTGGAGGAAAAGCAGGAAATATTATGTCGCCAAATCCAAATACAATTGCAGCAGCAGAAACTTTCAAATTAGATTTATCCAGTGTTATGGCAGCAGGAATTGTACCAGCGATTTTTGGCTTGATAATTACATATTTTTTAGCAAAATCTTTAATAAATAAAGGGAATACTGTAAAGGATGAAGAATTAACTGAAATATTTGAAGAAAAACCAAGTTTCTTCGCAGCAATTATAGGACCATTAGTAACAATTGGATTATTGTCATTAAGACCAATTGCAGGAATTAAAGTAGATCCATTGATTGCATTGCCTTTAGGTGGATTGATAGGATGTTTAGCAATGGGGAAGATAAAAAATATCAATACTTATGCAGTGGCAGGACTAACTAAAATGAGTGGAGTTGCCATTTTATTGATCGGAACAGGTACTATAGCAGGAATTATCGCTAATTCTGCATTAAAAGATGTAATTATTGATGGGTTAAGTAGTTTTGGACTTCCAGCTTTTGTGTTAGCACCGATTTCAGGTATACTAATGTCTGCTGCAACTGCTTCAACTACTTCAGGAACAGCAGTAGCAAGCTCTGTATTTGGCACAACTATTTTGGCATTAGGAATAAAACCATTAGCGGGAGCAGCAATGATTCATGCTGGTGCCACTGTATTAGACCATTTACCACATGGAAGTTTTTTTCATGCAACAGGAGGAAGTGTATATTTAGATATTAAGAATAGATTAAAAGTTGTTCCGTATGAATCTTTAGTAGGTTTAACGATGACAATTATTTCAAGTGTTATTTATGGGGCGATTTTAGCTTAATATTAATTGAGTAAATATAAATGGGAAGAGGTTAGTGTAGAAAATGAAAAAGGATATGACAATTGTTTTAGCTCCAGATTCTTTTAAAGAAAGTATGACTGCAAAGGAAGTCTGTGAGGCAATGGAAAGAGGCATAAAGAAAGTTGATGCAAATATTAAATGTATTAAGGTACCAATGGCTGATGGAGGAGAAGGTACTATGCAGTCGTTGGTAGATGCAACAGATGGAAAAGTATATAAAGTAAAAGTTCAAGGACCTTTAGGGAGAGAAGTAGAAGCTGAATATGGAATTTTAGGAAATGGAGAAATAGCTGCTATAGAAATGGCAAGTGCTAGTGGCATTCAATTAGTATCAGCGAAAGAAAGAAATCCAATGAAAGCTTCTACCTTTGGAACAGGACAGTTGATAAAAGCTTGTTTAGATCATCCAATAAAAAAATTGCTAATTGGAATAGGAGGCAGTGCAACCAATGATGGTGGTGCTGGGATGATACAAGCTTTAGGAGGAAAATTACTAGACAAAGACGGAATAGAACTTCCTTTAGGTGGAGGTGAGCTAGGAAGACTAGCAAAAATTGACTTAAGTAATTTAGATACTAGATTAAGAGATATAGAAATAGAAGTAGCGTGTGATGTAAACAATCCTTTAGTAGGACCGAAGGGAGCTTCTTATGTGTTTGGACCACAAAAAGGAGCAACAGAAGAAATGGTAAAAATATTAGATGAAAATCTTGAACATTACGGAAAAAAAATAAAAGAATTTTTAGGGAAAGATATTATGAATGTACCTGGAGCAGGAGCAGCAGGTGGATTAGGTGCAGGGCTTATGGCTTTCTTAAATGGAACATTAGTAAACGGTATTCAAATGGTAGTGAAATATACTAAGCTAGAAGAAAAAATAAAAAATGCAGATATTGTTTGGACAGGTGAAGGAAGTATAGATCATCAAACAATATATGGAAAAACTCCACTTGGTGTAGCACAAGTTGCAAAAAAATATAATATTCCAGTAATTGCTTTAGCTGGAAAAGTAGGGCATGGAGTAGAAGTGTTATATGAAAATGGTATAGATGCAATTTTTAGCATTATGCAGGGTGTAAGCTCTTTAGAAGAAGCTTTAGTTGATGGAAAAAAGAATACAGAAAAGGTAAGTGAAAATATAATTCGAATGATCAATATGATACAAAAGAAAATAAAATAGTAAAAATATGTAGTTTTATTATGTAAATAATGTTACTATCATTATGATTCGCTAATAAATATTGGTGAATCATAATTTTTATATTTTTGACTTTTACATAGGGAGGATATGAATGAAGTTATCTAAAAATCTAGCTCAAAAAATAGTTAAAGAAATGATGAAGGTTATTCCTTATAATGTAAATGTTATGAATGAAAAAGGTATGATTATTGGAAGTGGCGATCGAAATAGAATTGGAAAGATACATGAAGGAGCGGTGAAAGCTATTGAAAAAAAGCAGATGATTGAAGTTCATAAACTTGGAAAGGGTGCTAAGCTCGGGGTGAACGAACCTATTTTGATTAATGGAGAAGTTGTTGGAGTTGTTGGTCTTACAGGAGATCCCGAAGAAGTTCGTCCTTTTAGTAAATTGGTTCGTGTTACAGCTGCTTTATTAATTGAACAGGCGAAAAGATTAAAACAAGATCAAGAAAAAGAAAAACAAATGGAAGAATTTCTTTATGAATTAGCCTATAGAAAAAAAGAATATGATAAAGAATTTTATTCATTATCTAGCAATTATGGTGTAAATCTTGATAATAATTATCAAGGGATTATATTGATTGGAGAAAATATGGAAAATTTTGAGAAAACATTAAAAAAGTTACTTCCTATGTCTACCCATTTTTTACGATTAGATGCTCAGCGGGTGGTATTATTTTTAGAAGAGAATAAAAAAAATCATATGCTAATTCAACTGCTTGAAGATCAAGAGGAAATAAAAAAAATGGGAGTAGGTGATTTTTCTAAGCCTTTTTCTAATTCTTTAGAAAAAGCAGGGCTTGCTATTGAGATAGGGAAAAAAATAATGCCGAGTAAAAAAGTATATACATATAAAGAATTGGAATTTTTTATTGGTCTAACACATGAAAATAAAAATAAAAGAATTCATTTGATTAAAAGCTTAGAAAGAGCAGGAGAAAAGCTAGAACTAATAAAAACACTTCAAACATATATTGAAGCAAATGGAGAAATGAACGAAACAGCAAAACATTTGAATATACATAGAAATACTTTAAATTATCGTTTGGAAAAAATATATGAGTTAACAGAAAAGCATCCTAAAAATTTATTAGACTTAGTAGAGTTGCTTTCAGGGATTGTATGGAATTAGTGCATATTTTTTCATCTATAAGAAAAGAAGGGAGCGTTTGATGGTCTAATAAATATAGATATAGATTTAGCTATGGAGGTTTTAACTTTTTGAGCAATCATATTGATTTATCTAATTCTATGTGTTTTAATTGTTAAATATATAGGGATCCAACTCAAGAAATTAAAAAAGAGTTAAAAATATAATTCATCAAACAGTAGCTAGGTGTTCAGAATCAGAAGATGAATTATTTAATGATTTTTCATCAGTTTACCAAAAACTCAATTCTCTTAAAGACAAAATAAAGTCTATTGTATATGCAAAAAGCTTTTATAAATAATTAAACTTTGAAGTTGGATCCCTATAGATAAACAACATCAACATTAAAAAAGAAATATATAAAGATAAGTGAATGACTTCGATAACTTTTGTAAAAAAACTTACTGAAATTTCATAAAAAATACGTTAAGAACCTTCATTGTTTGAACGAAGTGAGTTTTGAAGGTTTAGTATTTTTTCATGGAATGAAGTTTTGTTTTTTCAAAAGTTATCTGGAATGAACTATCTTTTATATTTCATTTTGAAGTTGTTTACCTATATATATAAGAATTTTAAAATTATAAGAAGTTAGGAGATGGTTTTGTGAAAAAATATTTAAAAATGGTAGGAAATATATTTATGTATTCAATTATATATTTTGTACTTCAAATTGCAGCAATATTTGCTGGTAGTATTTTTTATGCAATAAAGTATGCTGGTAAGGTTCCAAATGAAGAATTGGTAGGCAAAATTCAAGAAGGTATTACACAAAATACATTTATTTTTGTAGCCACAGCTGCAATTGTTACGTTAGTGATTTATATGCTAATACTAAGAAACAAAGAGGAAAACTTATGGCAAAGGTGTAAATTTGAAAAGCTTTCTGTAAAACAGTATATATGGATTGTGCTTGGGCTTATCAGTTTATCCTTTGTTAGTAGTAATGTAGTTATGTCTACACAACATTTATTTAAAAGCTACGAACAGGTTTCAAAAAGTATAGCAGCAGGAAGTGCATCATTTTTAGGGGCAATTTGTGTATTGATTTTATTGCCTATTTTTGAAGAAGTTTTGTTTAGAGGACTTATTTTTAATGAATTAAGAAAACATATCAATATTATTATTAGCGTTGCTTTGCAGGCTCTTATATTTGGTCTTTTTCATGGGAATATGTTACAAGGCATTTATACTTTCTTTTTAGGTATAATTTTAGCCATTATTTATGTTTGGAGTAAATCTATATGGGCGCCTATTGTAGGTCATATTGTCTATAATATTATGGGGATTATTGTATTCCCAAGAATACTTAATTATAGTATAAAATTTGCGACTATACTTATTATTCCAGGTGTTATAGCTTCAGTAGGTTTTATGATTCCTTTATATTTGCAATACAAAAGATCTTATGAGGAATTATCTAATGTAGATGCATCTATTCAATCATAATATTTAGTGCCTATCATATTAAATAATGTTCAAAAATTTATGGAAGATGTTAATAAAAATGGGATAGAACTTAAATAAATGAATATTGTATCGAGTATTTATATTATTAACTAAAAATAAAATCTAACAAAGAATAAAGGTTGCTAAATTACATGAAAAAGTAACGAATCAAAGATTGGATTTTATTCATAAATTATCTAAAAGAATTATAAGCGAAAACCAAGTTGTAGTTCTTGAGGATTTAGCGGTCAAAAATATGATGAAAAATGATAAATTAGCACAAAGTATTTCAGATGTAAGTTGGTATAAATTTGTTACTATACTTGTATATAAAGCAAAGTGGTATGGAAGAAAACTTCATAAAATAGATAGATGGTATCCATCATCAAAAACTTGTAGTGAATGTGGGTATGTTATGGAAGATATGCCATTACAAATAAGAGAATGGAAATGTCCTAAATGCGACAGTATTCATGATAGAGATATAAATGCAAGCAAAAATATTCTAAAACAAGGATTAGTAGATATAGCATAAAAATAAGAACCGTAGGTCTTACGGAGATAGCCTGTGGAGATAGTAGGTTACGAGGTTTATGAAGCAGGAAAAGTTCTTGGATACACCAAGAAGCCCCCACTTCAGCGTGATCAAGTGGAGGGAGAGTTCACAGCTAGAAAAAAGTCAAGATGAGGATAAATTACACCCAATACATTAAAAGGGAGGACAAATATGAGAATGCTAAAGACTTGTAATGATTTTTTGTATAACATGAAGACTCCCAAATATGTGGTGTTCATGGCATGTGTAGGTTATGCATCTTCAATTATTCTCTTAAACATTATCTACTTGATTATGGGTATTAATTTTAGTCAAGATGGAGGACCAACTTATATTAATGTTTTGGATGAAATATTATTTGCCATAATTTTATCTCCTATAATTGAAACTTTAGTATTTCAAACATTTGTATTTACAGTGATGAAAGAAATGAGATGGTTTAAAAGTAAAGAATTTTTAATTATGCTATTCTCTGCTGTGTGTTTTAGCGGAATGCATATGATTTATAATGCTTATTATGCTATGAGTGCATTCATAATAGGGTTGATCTTAGCATATTCATTTTCAATTTATAGTAAAAAGGGAAAGAAAGCATCTGTAGTAGTTATTTTGATACATAGTTTTATAAATATGATATCGGTTATATTTTCATATTAGGAAGAAGATTAAATTGTAGAGATAAGGGGGATTTTGTCAACAAGTAATTTTATTACCTATATAACAGTAGAAAAGCAATTCTTATACTCTTGGTTGCTCTTTTGCTGTTTAGTTTAAAAAAATTTATTTAATAAATATTATGAAATATTGGTGTAATATGAAATTTGCTTATAATTTTTTGTATTGTTGTTATACAAATCTAAAATGGACATTTGAGGATAAAGACAAATTATAAATAGAGAGGTGCTGGGAATGGGTTGGATTGGATATGATACGGAAGAAAAATGGATACAGTTTAGTAGAGAAATAGATGGTAAATACGTAGAAGGTGGATTATTCAAATCTTCACAGGTTAAAGCAAATATATCTAATTGGAGAATTGTTTTAGATACACAGCTTATTGCAACAGGGCGAACACGTACTACTCATACTAGGATACGAGCACGTTTTGTGAATATATCAGGATTTACTTTTAAAATTCATAAAAATGGCTTATTTAGTAAGATAGGTAGATTATTTGGTATGCAGAATATATTGATAGGCGATAGCATATTTGATGATAAATTCATAATTAAAGGAAATGATGAACAAAAAGTAAAACAATTATTTTCAAATAAAAAGATTAGAGAAATGATAAATGCTCAATCTGGAATATATTTGGAAATTACAGATGAGTACGGAGGTAGTAATATATTAGAGAATAATATTGCCGAATTAAAGTTTAGTGTTGATGGTGAAATAAAAGATGTAGATAGATTAAAACAATTGTTTGAATTATTTGAGAAATTATTAAATGAGTTATGTAATATGGGAATGATAGATAGGATAAATTCTAAATTATAAGCTCGCTGGAGGTTCAAAATGATAGCGAATAATAGTTGTAGATCACAGAAAAAAACACTAACAATCTACTTGGAAGAATTAATGTTTTGGATGAAATATTATTTGCCATAATTTTATCTCCTATAATTGAAACCTTAGTATTTCAAACATTTGTATTTACAGTGATGAAAGAAATGAGATGGTTTAAAAGTAAAGAATTTTTAATTATGCTATTTTCTGCTGTGTGTTTTAGTGGAATGCATATGATTTATAATGCTTATTATGCTATGAGTGCATTTATAATAGGGTTGATCTTAACATATTCATTTTCAATTTATAGTAAAAAGGGAAAGAATGCATCTGTAGTAGTTATTTTGATACATAGTTTTATAAATATGATATCGGTTATATTTTCATATTTGTGAAATTTTCATATTAGGAAGAAAAGAATTAAATTGTAGAGATAAGGGGGATTTTGTCAACAAGTAATTTTATTGCTTATATAACAGTAGAAAAGCAACTCCTTATACTCCGGGTTGCTACGAAGAATGCTTTTGAGAAAAGCGAATTAGACTTAAAAAAATACAAAACAGATAATTACTTAAAAGGGAACAAGATTGCTTAGTCAAACTTGCAAACTAGTGTTTTAACTAGACATATTATAAAAGGAGAGAAAATAATGAATAGTATATTGTTAGCAATTGCAATAATTTTTGTAGTAGTAGGAAGCCTTTCGTATTTGTTATCTACAAGCTATTGTATAACAAATGGACAAATTATTATTAGAAGTGGCTTTGCTAAAACAAATATTGCTATTAGTGAAATAAAGCATATTTTTATATCTAATCAGTATTCACAACCAGAAGAAAAGGACGAAACATGTATATACCTATCAATGTCATATTACAATGTAACGGATAGGATAGTTATTAAAATGAATAATAATAAAACATACTTTATTGCTTTAAACAACATTCAAAAATTTATAGAAGATGTTAAGAAAAATGGGATAGAACTTAAATAAATGAATAATATTTTCATCACCTTAAAAGAATTGTTTACATGGAGATAAAGTAGAATTATATGATGTAGTGGCTATTTAGCCCCTTATCGAATTTGAACAAATTAAAATTATATGAGAATGGTAAAGACTTACTGTTCAGAAAAGAAAACGTATAGAACTGTAGTAATAGACAATCCTTTTTCTTGCATATAATGAATTATGCAGGGGGAGGGATAATGTTGAAAAGATGTTTATTATGGATAATGATCTACAGTTTATGTATGAGTATGCTGCTTTATGTAGGCAGCTTTTTTGAGCATACAGAAAACAAGGTGGACTTAAATGCACCTATAAGATTATGTAAGGAAAATGAATATGTAGGATGGGAAGAAAAAAAGCTTAAAGAAAATCCTGATTATAAAAATCTTTGGATACTTATAGATATTAATGAAAAAAGATTAGAATTGATTGATTTAGATTATAAAAAAATTCTACGAAAATACAGAATTGCAAGTGGCAAGCCAAGTACTCCATCTCCTATTGGTAGTTGGAAAATTATTGGAAAAGGAAGATGGGGAGAAGGCTTTGGTACAAGGTTTATGGCACTTAATGTACCGTGGGGCAAATACGGAATACATGGTACCAACAAACCAAATTCTATTGGATGGGCATCTTCTCATGGTTGTATAAGAATGAACAATAAGGATGTAGAGGAGTTATATAAGTTTGTCAAAGTAGGTACTCCTGTGACCATACAGGGAGGTGTCTTTGGTCCTTTTGGGAATGGATTTCGGATAATAGAGCCAGGCTTTAGGGGTTCAGATGTTTATGAAGTACAAAGGTTTATGAAAGAAAAAGGATATTATCCACTATGGGTGGATGGTATTTACGGAGAAGGTATGAAAAGATATGTGATTAAATTCAGAAAGGATCATGGACTAAATCTTACACATAATATAGATGGAGAATTTTATAAAGCTTTAGGAATACAGTTGTTTGAATAAAAGTTTCTGCTGAGATATAGTAGGAACTTTTTTTATTAGGCAAAATAATTTTATATAAAAATGTGGCAAGAATCCTACTTTTTTATTTTTTTACATATACTTTTATGAATAGCTTTTAAGGAGGGAGCAGCATGCTTATATTTATTACAATGAAGAAAAAAAGATTAATGATATTATTAGGAATTTTTACTTTTTTTATTTTGTGCATGCTTTTATTCCTTTTTGTTCCTAAAGTATCTACTGTTTTTGTAGAACAAGAAATATCACATGAACTACAGAAGATTTTTGATAAAAGAACTAATGCTATTTTAAATAATGATATGGAAGCGCTTAAAAATCTATATGATTGTTCAAGAAAATATGGATTATGGGCTTATGAGCATGAGAAGAAAAAAATGAAATATTTACATGGATGGTCTGAAAAACAGGGAATAAAATTTACAGATATTAATCCAATTGTAATGGTGAAATGGATAAAGGATAAAGGAGATCGCATTACTGTTAATTTGACTGTCTGTTCTGAGTATAAATATGTTTATGAAAACGATCCAGAAAAAATAAATCTTTTTAGAATAGGAACTTATCATTCTTTAGATATTAGACCTACTGAAGAGGGGTGGGTGATTATTAGAGAATGGTATACAGATCCATTTGCAGATTCTATGCATCTTGAACAAGTAAAAACAGAAAAAATAAAAGAATATATATTATCTCAGGATGTCAGAGATTTCTCAAATATGATAGAAAGAAGAAAAAATGCTGTATGCTATGCAGATAAATATTGTGGAGCAGCAGGTGATAGAGAATACTCTTATAATAAGAAATATAAAAACTATAATCCATTAGGAGGAGATTGTGCAAACTTTGCTTCTCAAATTTTGTACGAAGGAGGAAAATTTAGAAAAAACTATTCATGGAATTATGGAAAGGGTGCTACAAGGGCGTGGATCAATGCGCATGGCTTTAAAGATTATATGCTCTATAGTGGAAGAGCTTCTAAGGTTGCTTATGGAACTTATGACAAAGTATATAAAGCTGCTTATAAGCTTTTACCTGGTGATTTTATAGCTTATGAAAAAAATGGAAAGATTACACATATATCTGTGATAACAGGTGCTGACTCTAAAGGGTATCCTCTTGTAAATTCGCATAATACAGATAGATATAGAGTACCATGGGATCTTGGCTGGAGTGATAGAGATATAAGGTTTTGGCTTATTCATGTGCATTTTTGAAAAATTATAGAAACCAAAGTTTCTTTATATGATTACTATGATTTTTATTTGAAAATATGATGACATATGTATTTATATAATGTATAATAATGGTAAACTTGGGGCAGGTATAGGGGGGGACGAATGATGTTTAGGAACAGAAAAATAGTAAAACAAATAAATGAACTTATTGAAAATTTTGAGAGTAATGATGTGAGTAGTTTGGAGAAAGCAGATAAGGAGAATTATGGAAATAAGGTTGTGAAATTATTTACAAAGATATTAAAAACCTGTAAGGTGAGTATACCAAGAATCAATCAGCTGATAAAAGGGACATTACGTATAGCAACGGAAGTGAGTACCTTTAATGTAGGCTTGTTTCATTTTTCAAGTGATATAAAAAGAGTAGCTATAAAACTAAAAGAAGCTTCTGAAACTATGGGGGCAGCTATTCAGCAAACAAATGCAAGTATGACTCAAGTAGCAGATACAATAGTGGAACATGCATCTTCTGTTGAAAATATTTTAGTACAAACAGATACATTATTAAAGATTACAGAAACAAATGATAAAATGATTAAGCAAATGAAGAAGATGCAGGCAGATGTCTCTAATAGTGCTGTTTCAATGGATGAAGATACGAAAAATTTATTATCAGTAATAGAAGAAATGAAAAATATTGTTGCAGGGATTAGTGAGATTGCAGGGCATACAAATTTATTGGCTTTAAATGCAAGTATTGAAGCAGCAAGAGCAGGTGAAAATGGTAGAGGTTTTGCAGTAGTTGCAGATGAAGTTAAAAAGCTTGCAGAAAGCACAAAAGAACAATTACATTCAGTAGAAACAATGATGCTTACAATAGAGGCTGTATCGAATAAAAGTAGAGAAAGTGTGAAAGATACATTAAAAGCTATTGGAAATATAGATAAATATACAGAGCAAATGATAAGAGCTTTTGCTGAAAGTAGAAGCGTTATAGAATCTGTAAGTAGTGGAATCAAAGTTATGGCAGATAGTACGGAAGAAATTAGTGTAGCTAGTCAACAAGTGAGTGCAGCTATGCAGGTTGTCAGTGAAGATAGTAATAAATTATTATATGTTGCAGATGATCTATACAAAAAATCAGAAGAAATTAGCCGGTTAGGAAATGAAATAGAAAGAATAGAAGAGGAGTTATCACATCTTTCTAAAATCAGTGGAAAAATGAGCAATGAAGCATATTTTAAAATCAGCAACGATGATTTTATAGAAATACTAGAGCATGCTATTCATGGGCATATAAATTGGATCAATACGTTGCAGAAGATGGCTGAAGAAATGAAAATTCAGCCAATACAAATAGATGGAACAAAATGTAAATTTGGGCATTTTTATTATGCTGTAAATCCTGTTCATACTGAAATCAAAAGAATTTGGGGTAAAATTGAGCAAATTCATCTAGAACTCCATGCATTAGGACATTATGTTATGGAGCATATTGAAAATAACGATAGAATCAGTGCGCAGAGAGATAGTAAAAAAGCAAAGGAATATTCTCAGAAAGTAATGGAAATGTTTGTTGCCTTAAAGGAAAAAACAAAAGAACTTTCACAACAAGGAATAGATGTTTTTTAAGATAAGAGTTCAAGGTTTAATTTGGATATAAATGTAATACAGTACTAGAAAAGAGGTGGAAATTTCCGCCTCTTTTCTAATATGAATTAGGGTGACAGGAATTATTTTTGATCGGTGTAATTTTTTGTTTTTATATTACTTACTACATTACAAACTGTATCGCATGTTCCAACTGATGCAATACCAGTGAACAAGCCGTAGATGATATATTCTGCCGTAGATGAGAATTTTAAGAACAGAAAGCTACCTAATACACCTAATGGCAGAGCGATTAAATGAGCATATCTTTTGGCAAGTCCAAATTTTTCTAGCGTTTCGGTAATACCAAAAACGACAACAATCAATATACCTATTTTAGAGTCTATCAAGATATCACCCCTGCTTTAAGATACGATAAATAGGACGAGGTTGTGATACATTTTATAAAATAGATCATTAAAAATGTGCATATTAGATAATATAAATGTGATATAATATCTCATAGCTTGAAAGAAAGGAAGAAAAGAGATGATTCGTGTAAACGAAGTAAAATTATCATTAGATGAGAACACAAGTATTCTAAAAGAAAGAATTGCAAAAAAATTAAAGATAAATGAAAAGGATATTATTGATTATAAAATATATAGAGAATCAATAGATGCGAGGAGAAAGAATATTTCATTTGTTTATAGCATTGATGTACAGGTGAAAAATGAAGAGAAAATATTAAAGAAGAATAAAAATGTAAAAAAGAGTCCTTCTCTTGAATATAAGGATATAGCTTCAGGAAATAAAAGATTGGAGAATCAACCTATTATTATTGGTATGGGACCTGCTGGTATGTTTGCAGGATTAATTCTTGCAAAGAGAGGATATAGACCTATTATATTAGAACGAGGAGAAGATGTAGATACAAGGACAAAGGATGTAGAAAGCTTTTGGAATATTGGAAAACTCAAAATAGATTCAAATGTTCAGTTTGGTGAAGGGGGAGCAGGAACCTTTTCAGATGGAAAATTAACCACTAGAATAAAAGATATAAGATGTAGAAAAGTATTGGATGAATTTGTAAAGATGGGTGCACCAGAGGAAATTCTTTATGTGCAAAAGCCTCATATTGGAACAGATATTTTAAAGAATGTAGTAAAAAATATAAGAAAATCCATAGAAGCTTTTGGGGGAGAGGTTAGATTTAAAAGTAAAGTAACGGACTTTTTCATAGAAGATGGGAAGATAAAGGGATTGGAGATTAATGGAAGTACAAGAATAGCTGCGAAAGAGGTGATTTTGGCTATAGGTCATAGTGCAAGAGACACTTATGAAATTTTACATAAAAGAGGAGTACAAATTAGGCAAAAGCCTTTTTCAATAGGGGTACGCATAGAGCATCAACAGGGCATGGTGAATAGGTCTCAGTATAAAGAATTTGCAGAGCATCCAAGATTAGGTGCTGCTGATTACAGACTAACTTATCAGAGCAAAAATGGTAGAGCGGTTTATACATTTTGTATGTGCCCGGGAGGAACAGTTGTTGCTGCAGCATCTGAAGAGAATATGGTAGTAACTAATGGTATGAGTGAATATAAGCGTGACAAAGAAAACGCGAATAGTGCTTTATTAGTACAGGTAAATACAGATGATTTTGAAAGTGATCATCCACTTGCAGGTGTAGCATTTCAACAAAAATGGGAAAAACTAGCCTTTCAAGCAGGAGGCAGTAATTATTTTGCACCAGCTCAATTAGTAGGGGATTTTCTAAAGGATGTACCGTCAAATAAATTAGGAAATGTAAAGCCTTCTTATTTACCGGGTGTGAAATTAACAGATTTAAAAAAATGTCTTCCAGGCTTTGTGATAGAGTCTATGAAGGAAGCTATTATTGAGATGGATAAAAAATTAAATGGGTTTGCCATGAGCGATGCAGTCATGACAGGAGTAGAAACAAGAAGCTCAGCACCTATTAGAATAGAAAGAAATGCGGATACAATGGAAAGCATCAACATAAAAGGTATGTATCCTATTGGGGAAGGAGCAGGATATGCAGGGGGGATTATTTCTGCTGCGGTAGATGGGATAAAAGCAGCAGAGAGGATTATAGAGAAATATACACCTTTCATATAAGAATAACCAGCAATTTGCTGGTTATTTTAGTATATGAATAGTAGTGTTGTGTTTTGAAGTTGGAATCTTATATTTGAAGCTTTACAATACATATCAAATATGATATAATATTCTTGCTAAGAGTACGCGAAAAAATCGTGTCTTATCCTATAAAAGAATAGAAGCAATTAAATTAAAGAAAGCTTTCATTTAAATTTTGTCTGATCAGGACATTGCTTTTCTTTATTATTCTTTCTGATTATTTATTCTATCATTTGCTTATATTTAAAAATTTTACCTTGTATGAAAAGATCATAAAAATTGAATAAAAATTTTATCCTGTAATCATTTTTGACTGTGCATACTGAATGTATGTGTGGTAGAGAAATGTTAATTTTTTACACCTCTATAAATGCAGAATATTACAAAAATTACATCTATTTACAAAACAACATGAGGAAACACATGGATGTGTTGTTGTGTGCTAAATATATGGTTTCTTAATATTTATGAATAACTAGTGAATTGAAACGATAGTGCTGTAGAAATAAGAAGAATAGTAGGGAGGTTGTTAGATGAAAGGAAATTTATTTAAAGAACTTAAATTTGCTGTTATCGGTGCAGGACATGGAGGACAAGGAATAGCTGGTTATTTAGCTTATAAGGGATATAAAGTTAATCTATATAATCGTAGCATTGAAAGAATTAAGAAGATTAAGCAAAGAGGGTATATTGATCTTGTAGGAGATGTTGTTGGAAGAGGAATACTAAATTTAGTTACCAATAGTATTGAACAAGCTATAAAAAATGTAGATGTAATTATGGTTGTGTTACCTGCTAGTGCACACAAATTCATTGCAAACAATATTGCGCCTTTTGTAACAAAAGATCAATATATTGTCCTAAATCCCGGAAGAACAGGAGGCGCATTAGAGTTTAAGAGTATTATCGCACGGCATAATCCATTAAAGGAAGTTTGTATTGTGGAAGCACAAACACTTCTTTTTGCATGTAGAGCGTTAGAAGAAGGAAAGGTGAAAATATTCAGCAAAAAAGAAGAAGTAAAAGTTGCAGCCCTTCCAGCTGTAAGGAATCATGAATTCATCAATAAAATCAATGAAGTGTTTCCAGAATTTACACCAGCTTCAAGCGTGCTAGAAACAAGCTTTAATAATGTAGGTGCTCTCCTTCATCCTATTCCAACAATTTTAAATTGTGCTAGGATTGAAAATACAAAAGGGGATTTTAGATATTATATAGATGGCATTACTCCTGCTGTAGCTAAAATTATTGAGCAGGTAGATGAAGAAAGAATTCAGGTGGCGAGAGCTTTAGGGGTTAAAGTTATGTCTTTAAAAGAATGGTTGGCATACACATATAATGCTTATGGAAATACCCTATGTGAAGCGTTAAAGAATGCAAAAGGATATTGGGGAATTCAGGCACCTATGAGTTTGGATACTAGATATATTTATGAAGATGTACCTCAAAGCTTAGTTCCTATTTGGGATATGGCAAACCATCTAAGTTTGCAAACTCCAACTATTCAAGCCATTGTTCACTTAGCATCTATTCTTCATAATACGGATTATTATAGAAGTGGCAGAAAAGTAATAGATATGGGACTAGAAGGATTATCTATAAATGAAATACAGGCTTTCGTCATCGATGGTCAAGTATCAGATTCAAGAGGAGTGGTAGCGTAATGAAAAAATATTTAGGAGCAGCAATTGGAAATTGTGTACATGTAGGTGGTGTTGTAAACTTTTTAAGACTTGCAGAGGAAGAAGGAAATACTGTTGAATTTTTAGGAGCAGCAGTTAAAATAGAAAAATTGATAGCTGCCATTATTAATATAAAGCCTGATGTGGTGAGTATAGGTTTTAGATTAACTCCTGATGCAGTAAGACCTTTACTTAATGAACTTAAAAAACATATATATGAAAAAAATTTAAAAGATATAGAGTGGATTTTTGGTGGAACAAAACCTGTAGCAAAGATTGCAGAAGAATATGACTTTTTTTCTAAAATATTTGATGGTACAGAGGATTTAGATGATGTCATCAATTATATAAGAGGAAGAAATTTAAAAGAAGCTTCAGGGAATGAACCTCAAAATATTGTTGAAAGAATAGCATCTAAGTATCCATATCCAGTTATTAGGCATCATTTTGGTCTGCCATCCTTTGAAGAAACATATGAAGGGATAAAAAAGATTTCAGAGGCAAAGGTTTTAGATGTGATTTCTATAGGGCCAGATCAAAATGCACAGGAAAACTTTTTTACACCAGAAAAAATGGATCATGATTTAGATGGAGCAGGTGGAGTACCATTAAGAAAAGTAGAAGACTTTAAAAAATTATATGAAGCTTCTCAAAGAGGCAATTACCCGCTATTAAGATGCTATAGTGGAACAGCGGAAGTTTTTCGGTTTGCAGAAATGCTGAAGGATACTATAAATAATGCATGGTGTGCTGTGCCTCTATGCTGGTACAATGTATTAGATGGAAGGGGTCAAAGAGAAGTTTTAGAATCTATTACACAGAGCCAGCAGTTGATGAAGTGGCATGCAAAGAGAAATATTCCTATAGAGGTAAATGAAGCCCATCATTGGAGTTTAAGAGATGCTCATGATACTATTGGTGTAGCTATGGCATATTTAGCAGCTTATAATGCAAAGAAAATGGGTGTCAAAAATTATATTGCTCAATATATGTTTAATGTACCTCCATCTATGTATCATAGTATGGACCTTGCTAAAATGCTTGCAAAAATAGAGATGATTGAATCATTAGAAGATGAGAACTTTAAAGCATATCGACAAGTAAGGGCAGGACTTGCGAGCTTGAGTGCGGACTTAGATGTAGCAAAGGGGCAATTAGCAGCTTCTACCTATCTTGCTATGAGCATAAAACCTCATATTGTTCATGTAGTAGGCTTTAGTGAAGCAGATCATGCAGCAAAGCCTGAAGATGTAATTGAAAGCTGTAAAATTGTAAGAGGAGTTATAAGATCTACACTTCATGGAATGGCAGATATGACTAAGGATCAGGCTGTGAAGAATAGAAAAAATGAGCTAATAGAGGAAGCAAAAATTTTATTGAACACAATAAAATCTCTATATCCTGAAAGTAAAGATCCTTGGAGTGATCCAAAGGTACTTACAGATGTTATCAAGAGGGGAATTATTGATGCACCACATTTAAGAGGAAATAAGAGTGCAAAGGGAACTTTAGAAACAAGGATCGTAAATGGAAAATGTATGGCTTACTCTAAAAGATTAGGAAGAGTCGTTTCTGAAAAGGAGAGAATTACTGAACTGTTGAATAATGAAATCGATAAAAGCTTTTCTGCATAAAAGGTAGTCGATCGACTACCTTATTTTAAATTAAAAAAATATATATAATCTTACACCATAATGTATTTGATAGCATAATATGTAATGAAATCATAAAACGATATGTACTAGCCTTTTGAATGGAGGGGGTAAAGTGGAGGAGGTTAATAGAGAAGAATTAATTTTAAAGGATTCAGAGATGGAGCTAATAGATACAAATGCTTTAGAGCATATAGAAAAAAAATCTAATAAAAGCTTATCAGTTATGCTTGAAAAGCTTTTGCGCAATGACAAGATTCTGCCGATTCTATTCTATGCATGGATAAATAGGCAAGAGAAAAAAAGTATAGAACCTTATTGGACTGATCAACTAAAAAATATAGTAGAAAAGGCGGAAAATCTATTAGAGGTTTTGTATGCATTAGATGATTATACAAAGGATGAAGAAAGGTATAATGGTACTTATAAGCAAAATAAACCAGTAGAGCTATTAGAAGTTATCAGACCCCATGTATATGGTATTAGTAGACAAAAAATAGATCAAGCAATTGCAGTAAATGATTGCTTGAGCCGATTAAAGGAAAATAAAGGTGATTTAATAGAAGTATTTGAAAATATTACAGATATATTGGAAATACTAGAAATAAAAAAAGGTACTGATATGAAAAAAACCTTAAATAAAGCAAAAGAGATCATACAAATTATGAAAAGGTAAAAGTTTCTGCTCTGCAGGAACTTGTTTCTTTTTGTAGCTTTTAGGGAATAATATATACATAGTTTAATGCTTGTATATTTTTAAAATTTATATTGACAAAATAAGAAAAATATACTAAAATGTAAGCAACCCCCTATGGGAGGGGGTAAATAAAAAGGAGGTTTGTCTATGTATATAAATGTTTCAGATAAAGCAAAGGAAATGATTACAAAGCAATTAAAAGAGAAGGAACAAGAAAGTGCCTTTTTAAGAATATTTATCAAGGGCTTTGGTTGAGGTGGTCCAACATTTGGAATAGCCCTGGAAGGGTCAAAAGATGATGAAAAAGATTACCTTGAAGAAGTAAATGGATTAAAGATCATAGTAGAAAAAGATTTATTAAATCAGTTTAAAAATTTTCAAATAGATTATTCTGATGGATGGTTCTCTAAAGGATTTAGAATTATTGCAGGAGCAGGAGGTTCATCTTGCTAAAAAATCCAAGAGGAGCATTATACTAGGATAATTGTTTTAGTTTTACAGCAAGGAGTTGAGACAATGGCCGCAAAAAAATCACATCAATCATGGTCATGGATTTTAATGGTGCTATTCATCACACTATCTATTGTAGATATACGTTTTGGATTATTAGGATTTATCTGTATGGGTGCTCCTATTTATCATGCTTTACGAGGAGAAGGAAAAATTCATTGTTCTAAATATTGTCCAAGAGGTTCTATATTAGGTAAATTTCTTCAATATATAAGCTTAAACAATAATTTGCCAAAAGCTTTTAGAGGAAAAAATGCGAAGAATATATTATTAACGATTATGATGGTTATGTTTGGTATATCTTTATATCATGCATTTTATCAACCTAATGTGCTAAGAGCAGTAGCTTTTGCTGTTTTTAGATTGATGATGGCATCATTCATATTAGGGATTATAATGGGAGTTATTTTCAAGCCACGCAGTTGGTGTCAAGTATGTCCTATGGGTCATGCAACAGGGCTAATAAAAGAAAGTCAGGATAAAAAAGCGAAAAAATAAATAAAAAATTGAATCAGTTGCTTGATTTTGTGTGTAAAGCAGTAGTATAGTGGGTATAGAATGATTGAGTATTTCAAAAATAAGGAGGAGTTTTATATGAGTAAAAATGTAGTAGTATATTCAAGTAATACATGTATATACTGTAAGGAAGCAAAGGATTATTTAAAATCATTAGGAGTGGAATATACAGAAAAAAATGTTTCTACAGATATGGCAGCTAGAAAGGAATTGATCAAAAAAGGATTCATGGGCGTGCCAGTAATTATGGTAGATGATGAAGTAATTCAAGGATTTGATAAAGACAAAATAGATGAATTATTAAAATAGTGTATTAAAAACGTGCTGTGACGAAAAGTCGCAGCACGTTTTTAGTTGTTTAAAATAAAATTTTGTTTAAAATCTAGTGAAATTGCTAACAATTATATAGGAGATGAAGGAATAGAAAATAGAAAGGATCAGATGCGTATGAAAATTGGCATACCTAGGGGATTGTTCTATTACTATTATTATCCTCTTTGGACAAAATTTTTTGAAACATTAGGAGCAGAAGTTATTGTATCTGGAAAAACCAACAAGCAGATTATAGATAGTGGTGTGCAGCATACAGTAGATGATGCATGTCTTCCTGTAAAGATATACCATGGTCATGTAATGGATTTGAAGGACAAGGTTGATCTTATATTTGTACCCAAAATTATGAGTATTTATAAAGGTGAATATATTTGTCCTAAATTTTGTGGGCTACCAGAAATGATCAAAAGTTCATTAAAGGATTTACCGCCTATTATAGATACAACTATTGATTTTCATAAATCCAAAAAAAAATTATTGAAAACTGTATATGAGATAGGAAAATATGTTACGCATGATAAAAATAAAATTCATTTTGCATTTGAACAATCGCTCAAGCAGCATAAAGCTTATATGGATTATATGAAAAAAGGGATACTACCTACAGATATTGATGGTAGCAAAAGGCTTCAGTGTATTCATTCGTGTAAAAATAAGAAGAAAATCCTTCTTTTAGGACACCCCTATAATATATATGATGCATATCTTAGTATGAATATCATAGAAAAATTAAGAAAAAATCATCTTCATGTGATGACGCAGGATACTTTTGATACTAGGATTATTAATGAAAAGGCAGCAACAATGGATAAGAAGATGTTTTGGAGCTTTGGAAGAAAAGTATTAGGAGCAGCTCTTTATGCTATGGAACAAAAAGATATTCAGGGGATTATTTATCTATCAAGCTTTGGATGTGGTATAGATTCTGTTATAGCAGATATTATTGAAAGAAGAACAAGGAGAAATGCTGATAAACCATTTATTTTGCTCACATTAGATGAGCATACAGGGGAAGCTGGAATAGATACAAGAATAGAAGCATTTGTAGACATGATTCAATGGAGGGAAAAAAATGAAAATTACATTTCCACACATGGGAAATATGTATCTACCAATTAAAGCTATGTTTGATGATTTGGGAGTAGAGGTTGTTGTACCTCCTAAAAATAGTAAAAAAACATTAGAAATTGGTACTAAATATTCACCTGAGCTTATTTGCTTGCCTATGAAGATCAATTTAGGAAATTATGTAGAAAGTATAGAAAAAGGTGCAGATACTATTGTAGTGACAGGAAGCTGTGGACCTTGCAGATTTGGTTATTTTGCAGAGGTAGAAAAGGAGATTTTAAAGGATTTAGGTTATGATGTGGAATTTGTAGTATTAGAAGCACCTGATGGAGACATAAAGGAATTTTATAACCGAATTAGCAAAATTGCTAATACAAAAAATATGATAAAAATTGCAAAGGCATTAAAGGGTGGTATAAGTGTACTAAAGAAAATTGATAAGCTTGAAGAGCAAGTACTAAAATTAAGACCTTACGAAAAAAATAAAGGAGATATAGATAAAGTTTATAAGAAACTTATAAGCAATCTTGAAAATATTACTGGAGCTCAAAAAATGCTCCAATTGATCAGTCAAGCTCAAAGAGATATAGAAAAAATACCTCTTGATTATAACAGAGATGTTCTAAAGGTTGGGTTAGTTGGTGAAATTTATACAATAATAGAAGATTTTGCGAATATTGATATAGGAAAAAAATTAAACGAGCTAGGTGTAGTAGTACATAAGTCTCATTCTACTTTCAGATGGCTACTAGAGCATCTATTTTACAATAGCATAGGAGGTACAAGAGAAAAGGATATAAGAAAAGCTGCAAAGCCATATGTGAAAACTATGGTAGGAGGGCATGGAAGAGAAACGATAGGAAATACGATTATTTATGCAAAGGAAGGCTATGATGGTGTAATACAAGTAATGCCTTTTACTTGTATGCCTGAGATTGTTGCGATGAGTTTACTTCCTCAAGTACAAAATGAGCATGATATTCCAGTTATGACACTGATTATTGATGAGATGACAGGAGAAGCAGGATATGTTACAAGGCTTGAGGCATATGTTGATCTATTAAGAAACAGGAGGGAAAAATACAAAAATGAAAAAATGCTATCTTGGCGTTGATATTGGCTCTGTGAGTACAAATATTATTGTCATGGATGAAGATGAAAAAGTATTAGACACATTGTATATAAGAACACAAGGAAAGCCTATTGAGACAGTAAAGAAGGGGCTTTCTCAGATGAAGGCAAGACTGGGAAAAGATGTATTAATTTGTGGGGTAGGCACTACTGGAAGTGGTAGAAATCTAGGAGGTATTATTATTGGTGCTGATGCTGTCAAAAATGAAATCACAGCTCATGGTATTGCAGCACTGCATTTTGTCCCTGATGTAAAAACGATTATAGAAATAGGTGGACAAGATTCTAAAATTATTCTTCTTCGAAATGGTGTTTTATATGATTTTGCAATGAATACAGTTTGTGCTGCTGGAACAGGTTCATTTTTAGACAGACAGGCAGAAAGATTAGGCATTCCTATAGAAGAATTTGGAAAGCTTGCACTAAAATCAAAAGCAACTGTAAGAATTGCAGGAAGATGTGCTGTATTTGCAGAATCAGATATGATTCACAAACAACAGCTTGGACATAATCAGGAGGATATTATCAATGGCTTATGTGAGGCGCTTGTGAGAAATTACCTTAATAATTTAGGAAAAGGTAAAGAAATTCAATCACCTGTCATATTCCAGGGAGGGGTTGCTGCCAATATAGGAATTAGAAAAGCTTTTGAAAGAATATTAGGTTGTGAAGTAATTGTACCGAGGTTTGCAAGCGTAATGGGTGCAATCGGATCAGCTCTTTTGGCAAAAAAAGAGGTAGCGAAGAAAGGGACAACGAATTTCAAAGGGTTTGAGGTTGCAGACAGCAATTATACCGTAAAGAGCTTTGAATGTGAACATTGTCCAAATATGTGTGAGGTTGTAGAATTTTATAGAGATGAAATAATTGTTGCAAGATGGGGAGATAAGTGTGGTCGCTGGAGTAACATCAATGTGCAAAGTGAGAAATTGGCACAATAAATGCTTATAAAAATAGCTTCGAGAAAGCTGGTGTGTTTTCTTGAAGCTATTTTTTATAAGCATCTAGTATGATCAACCCACATTCAGTAATTTTGTAATGAGTGCCATTCGAACATATACACCAAGCTTTGCTTGTTCAAAATATACAGCACGCGGATCTTTATCTAATTCATAAGCTATTTCATCGACTCTAGGAAGTGGATGCATAATGATCATGTCTTTTTTTGCATTTTTAATTTGTTGAGAATTTAAAATATAAGAACCCTTTAGCCTGTTATAGTCAGCTTCGTTGAGAAAACGCTCCTTTTGTATTCTTGTCATATATAATATATCTATTTCATCAATTACTTCTTCTAATGTGCTGACTTCCTTTAATAAAACTTTGTTCTGTATAAGCTTTTCTTTGAGTGAATCTGGCAGTGAAAGCTCTTTTGGTGAGATTAAAATAAATTTGTGGAGATTGTATCTTGCTAGTGTTCGAATTAAAGAGTGAACAGTTCTTCCAAATTTTAAATCACCACAGAATGCAACAGTTTGATTTTCAAAAGAAGCTTTATACATATGAATTGTCAGTAAATCCGTTAATGTCTGTGTTGGATGTTGATGAGCACCGTCTCCTCCGTTAATAATAGGGATATGAGCGTATTTTGAAGCCAGTTTTGGAGCACCTGCTTTTGGATGTCTGATAACAGCAATATCTGCATAGTTAGATATAACTCTTATTGTATCTGCAATATTCTCTCCCTTTGAAACGGAACTTGTGGAAGCATCACTAAAGCCTAATACTTGTCCTCCTAATCTTAACATAGCTGATTCAAAACTTAGTCGTGTTCTGGTACTTGGTTCGTAAAAAAGTGTGGCTAAAATTTTTCCTGTGCAGATTGAATTATATTTTTCAGGATTGAGATACATTTTTTTTGCTAGTGCTATGAGTGCATCTAGCTCTTTTTTAGTAAAATCCTCAGGATCGATAAGATGTCTGATTGTTTTCATTTTTATCCTCCTTTTTGGTCTCTCCGAACCAGTTTAAAGGTATTAAAAAACCTTTTAACCATAAGGAAAAAAGGCACAATAAACTATATCCTTTGCTTGCCTTTTTAACCTCACAGGGTTAAGTTAAAGGTCTTTTTTATTGTTAATAGGTTATCATATAAGCTTTTTTATGTCAATGCAAAACTGAGCTTTATGAGAAGGAAAGCTTTATGATAAATATGTTGCTAGCATAAAGGTGTCTACAATAACTTCTGCCATTTTCATTACAAGGCTTAAGCGAATATTGTGGATTGAAAAACAGTCATCCTTGTTGAGTTTATCAACAATTCCAACAATAGACATTTGCCCAACACCAGGTAAATTTTTTCCGACACCCTTTCCTGGAAAAATAGGCCCCCTTTTTATATGGATATTGCCGATGAGTTCTTCACTTCCTAAACAGGCATCTACTGCAATAAAGAATCCATTAGGGTGTTTACCCTTTATTCTTTCTAAAGATTCCTTAATATTTACTGCATGAATAGGATGATCCAAAGTACCATAAACAGGAAATCTAAAGTTTTTATTTTGAAGCAGGGTACCAACTAGAGGACCTAAAGTATCACCAATACAGCGATCGGTACCGATGCATATAATGACTGTATTACTTGAAATTTTTTCTTTTATTAATTCCGATAATATTTGTGAAGCATTTTCATTCGTGTAATGTACGCGTTTTTTATATAGGTATTTATGAAAATCATCCTTCAAAGAGAAAACACCCCCTTATATGATATATATCAAGAGGGGGTGAAAAATATGATACAAAAATTATTTTGCCCAAATATTTAACTGTTCTTTATTATTTAATGCTTTAATAATCCGAGCTTTTGCATTTGGAATATCTTCAGAAATTTGATTTAAAAGGTTTTTCATATATTGTCTTTGTGTTTTTCCGTCTACAGGACAAGGATTTTTCACAACAGGAAGATTATGCTTTTTTACAGCCGAAACAATGTCTTCTTCTGATGCATATATAAGAGGTCTGATGATAGTCAGATTTTTTCTATCTAAAAATGTTACAGGATCAAAGGTACTTATTCTGCTCTCATAAAGCATACTTAAAAATAATGTTTCTACTGCATCATCAGCATGATGTCCTAGTGCAAGCTTTGTTACCCCATGCTCTTTGCAAATGGTGTGGAGCTTTCCTCTTCTCATTCTAGCACACATGGCACAAGGGTTTTTATCTTTTCTATCTTCAAATATCACTTTTCCGATTTGAGTTGGTTGAATTATATAAGGGATATTTAGGTCATGACAGAATTTTTTTAAAGGGGTAAGATCAAAATCATTGAAGCCTAAAGTCAATGTAAAAGCTTTTAATTCGTATTTTACAGGAGAAAAGTATTGAAAAAGCTTTAAAGAATATAAAAGAGCAGTACTGTCCTTTCCTCCTGAAAGCCCAACTCCTACTATATCTCCATCTTGAAGCATATGAAACTGTGCTACAGCTTTTTTTACGCATCCTAGTATTTTTTTCATATTATAAATCCTTTCTTTTATTATATAACTTATCGAATAACTAAAAAGTGGAAAGAAGAAAATAAACAACTCCATATAAATAAAATTATATAAAAATCAACAAAAAATACATATTAAGTTATTATTACAAAAATAGTGCTTCATAAAAGCTATAGCTTGCTATATAATGATTGTAGATATAGATAAACGTATTATTGATTAAAAGATTATTGTGTTTACCGAGAATAAAAAACTATATAGATAGAAGAGGAAGATTTTTATGGAGCAAATACTTACATATATTTCAAATGAAATAATGGTTTTATTAGTAGCAGCAATGCCTCTGATGGAATTAAGAGGTGCTATTCCAATAGGGGTATCTTTGGGAATAACACCTCTTCACGCTACAATATTAGGGTTGTTTGGAAGCATGATTCCAGTTCCTTTTTTATTGCTTTTGTTAAAACCTATTTTTATAAAAATGAAAAAACATCCTTATTGGAGAAAGCTTGTAGATTGGATTACAAAAAGAACATTAAGAAAGACAGAAAAAGTGCATAAGTATAAAAGCTTAGGACTTCTATTGTTTGTAGCTGTACCACTGCCTACTACAGGAGTATGGACAGGAGCTATTGCAGCATCACTATTGAATATTCCATTCAAACAAGCATTTACTGCTATATTTATGGGCAATACTATTGCAGCGCTGATTATTATGACAATTAGCCATGTGGCTGTAAATTTATAAAATGAATAATTTTCCAAAACAAAAAAGTTGACATATTTTTTAAATATGATAGAATTACCTTGATAAATTAAATATAAATCTTGATGCCTTATCAAGAGTGGAGGAGGGACTAGGCCCTATGATTCCCGGCAACCGGTATTTTTACACGGTGCTAAATCCTACAGAATGTAATTTCTGGAAGATGAGGACAAAGAAATTCCAACCTCTTCTTGTGATGAAGAGGTTTTTTTTAAACAGATTTTAGGAAATAATAATTATAATAATTATGAAGGAGGTAAAAAAATGGCAAGAAGATTATTTACTTCAGAATCAGTTACAGAAGGACATCCAGATAAAATATGTGACCAAATTTCAGATGCTATATTAGATGCAATTTTTGAAAAGGACCCTAAAGCTCGTGTTGCAGCAGAAACATCTGTAACAACAGGTCTTGTACTTGTAGCAGGAGAGATTACTACAAATTGTTATATAGATATTCCAAAGGTAGTAAGAAAAACAATAAAAGAAATTGGTTATGACAGAGCAAAATATGGATTTGATTGTGATACTTGTGCAGTGCTTACTTCTATAGATGAGCAATCTCCAGATATTGCTATGGGTGTAGATGAAGCATTAGAAAGAAAAGAAGGAGCAATGGAAGATGCTGTAGAAGCAATCGGGGCAGGAGATCAAGGGATTATGTTTGGGTTTGCATGTAATGAAACACCAGAGCTTATGCCTATGCCTATTGCTCTTGCTCATAAGCTTGCAAGAAGATTAACAGAAGTTAGAAAAAATGGTACACTAGATTATTTGCGTCCAGATGGAAAAACGCAGGTAACTGTAGAATATGAAGATGATAAACCTGTAAGAATAGATACTATTGTTATTTCTACACAGCATAGTCCAGAAGTAACAAGAGAGCAAATTGAAAAAGACTTAATTGAGCATGTAATCAAAAATATTGTTCCAGCTGAACTATTAGATGAAAAAACAAGATACCTTATAAATCCTACAGGTAGATTTGTTATTGGTGGACCACAAGGAGATGCAGGATTAACAGGTAGAAAAATTATCGTAGATACATACGGTGGATATGCAAGACATGGTGGTGGTGCATTTTCAGGAAAAGACCCAACAAAGGTTGACCGTTCAGCAGCTTATGCAGCAAGATATGTTGCCAAAAATATTGTAGCGGCAGGGCTTGCGGACAAATGTGAAATAGAGCTTGCTTATGCAATCGGTGTTGCACAGCCTGTATCTATACTTGTAGAAACATTTGGCACAGCTAAAGTATCTGAGGAAAAATTAGAAGAGCTTGTAAGAAAGCACTTTGATTTAAGACCAGCAGCAATTATTAAAGATTTAGATTTAAGAAGACCAATATATAGACAAACTGCTGCATATGGACATTTCGGCAGAACAGATATCGATCTTCCATGGGAGAAAACAGATAAGGCTGAAATATTGAAAAAAGAAGCACTAGGTGAATAATAAAAAAGATGAGGCGTTTTAAAATGCTTCATCTTTTTTATTGTTTTAAAATAATAGCTTTAGTTAAGGATTGAGGAAGAAGCTTTAAGTTGAAGGACAACTAATTATTAGTCGGAGGCTTTAGTAATTATTTTTACGAGAATATGTATTGAGTTTTATTAAGTAAAAGTCAACTAAGAGTTAAACGACTTTTTCTTTTTTATTTTATAAATTTTAAAATTTCCATAGACCATGGTATTAAGAGGATCGGTCCTCCACAGGGAGGAAGGTATATGGAATATAAAATGAAAAAGCTTATCAATATGTGCAAAGCTGGAGATGAAAAAGCAAAAGAAGAGATGCTTAAAAAGCTAAAGCCTCTGATTTTTGTATCTATTAAGAAATACTATTTTGGGAATGAAGAATGGAATGATTTGCTTCAGGAAGGAGCAGTTAAAATATTAAATGAAATTGAGCGATTTGATGAGGCAAAGGGAGTACCTTTTTTGGGCTATATAAAGCTACAGCTGAAATTTTTCTATATGGAAAAAAGGAAAAAAGTAAGAAAAGAAATTTCTCAGACTGTTGACAAAGTATAAAAAAGCGAGAATTCTTTTTTTTTCAAAAAGGATTTTCGCTTTTTATGTAGAATAAATATATATAGAATAATTTCCCGAAGGGACTGATTGTATTGTTAACTAAGAATAATGGATACCAAAATAGAATTGAAACTGTTATGATTGAGAACCTAGTTTCTGAAGATCATTTGCTTAGAAAAATCAATAAATATATTAACTTTTCATTTATATATGATTTAGTAGAAGATAAGTATTGTTTAGATAATGGAAGACCATCTATTGATCCAGTTGTTTTATTTAAGATGATGTTTATTGGATATCTTTATGGTATTCGCTCCGAAAGGAGATTAATGGAAGAAATCAAATATAATATTGCTTATAGATGGTTTTTAGGTTATGGAATTACTGATGAGATTCCTCATCATTCTACTATTAGTCAAAATAGAAGACGTAGATTTACAGGTACTGATATATTTGAAAAAATTTTTTCAAATATAGTGAAACAAGCAATAGATAATAATTTGGTATTGGGTAAAATACTATACACTGATTCTACTCATCTTAAAGCTAATGCTAATAAAAATAAGTATGAAGAAAAATATATTAAAGTTGAAGTAAAAGAATATGTTGATGATTTAGAAAATGCAATTAATGAAGATAGAATAAATCATGGTAAAAAACCTCTAAAAAAAAAGAACATGAGCCAGAAATAAAGAGAATTAAATCTAGCATTACAGATCCTGACAGTGGTTTTATGCATAGAGATAGAAAACCCAAAGGTTTCTTCTATCTAGAACACAGAACGGTGGATGCAGAGAATAACATTATTACAGGTGTTAATGTTACTCCTGGTAATATTAATGATGCAACACCTTATCTTCAAATATTAGATGAACAAATTGAAAAATATGGTTTTGAGGTGAAATTTGTAGGACTTGATGCTGGATATTTTACTGCTCCAATTTGTAAAGGTTTAAATGATAGAAATATACAGGGTGCTATAGGTTACAGACTTGGACCACATAAAAAAGGAAAGTTTACAAAAAATAGATTTCAATATGTTGATGAATGGGATGTTATAATGTGCCCAAATCTTTATCCAATGCATTATAAAACTACTACCCGTCAGGGTTATAGGGAATATATCAGTGATAAAAATAATTGCTCTGAGTGTCCATATAAAGAAAAATGCTTATATGATGGTAATGAAACTAGAACAATTAGACTCCATGTATGGGAAAAATATAAAGATAAAGTTAAAAGGTTTACTATGTACGATCAGTTAGGGAAGCGGATTTACAAGAGAAGAAAAGAAACCGTTGAGCGAAGCTTTGCAGATGCTAAACAACTGCATGGGCTTCGCTATGCCCGCTTTCGCGGAATTGAGAAAGTCAAAGAACAATGTCTTATGACAGCAGCAGTACAAAATATGAAAAAGATAGCGATGATACTATCATCTCTATCTTTTAATTCTTTTTTGAATGATTATTCTCATAAAATATTAAGCTACGCTTATTTTATATTTAAAAAAGACAAACCACTGAAATTTTTCAATGGTTTGTCAGCAACCTGAGAAAAGAAATTTCTCTTAATAAAGAAATAGATACAGGGGAGGACCATGTATCTTTTATAGATCTATTTGCTAATGAAAAGGTGAATATAGAAGAAGATTTATTAAAATCAGAAAACTACTATTTTTTAGAACAAGGATTAAAAGCTCTGACTGAAAAGGAAAAAAGGATTATTGTCCTTTATTATGGGATGAATTTGAATATGAGGCAAATTTCTAAAGCTTTAGGTGTTCACTATCAGACTGTTGTTAAGACGAAGGAACGAGCATTAGGAAAAATGAAAAATCATTTTTTATAATACTAAAATTTTTTGAAAGGAGGCGAAAATATGGAAGAGATTTATACTCATGTTGCAAACTTAGGATTTCCTATTGCTGTATCAATCTATTTATTAATTCGGATTGAAGGAAAGCTAGAGAAGCTTAGTGCGAGCATCAATGAGTTAACAAAAGCTATTGTCAGTCTAAAATAAAAGAGCGAATAAAATTACTTTATAGGTTGTTTTATAACCCATAAAGTAATTTTATTTTGAATTTAAATGAAAGGGAAGAGATTAAGACTTTTATGCTATAATATACATATCAAATCCTTTAGGAGGACATTATGATCGTAGAAATACAAGGTGTATTATCAGAAATTATTTTTCAAAATGATGCGAATGGCTATACGGTTGCTATTGTTGAAACGGAAGAAGAACAGATAACAGTAGTAGGGTATATGCCTGTTATAAATACTGGAGAAACCTTTTGCTTTTCTGGAAAGTGGATAGTTCATCCTAAATTTGGAGAACAACTGGAGATTATATCTTATAAAAGAATCATGCCAAATACCTTAGAGGGAATTGAAAAATATTTGTCATCAGGTATTATTAAAGGAATTGGACCAAAGCTTGCAAAAAAGATTGTTGAGCAATTTGGAAAAGATACTCTTGATATGATGCAGTATACTCCACATTTATTAACAAAGGTAAGCGGTATAGGGGAAGCAAAGGCACGAAAAATTGCAGAATCCTTTAAGGAACAAAGAGAAATCAGTGAGATAATCCTTTTTCTTCAAGAATATGGTGTAACACCTAATTATGCTATAAAAATTTATAAAAAATATAAAGAAAATACAATTGCATATATACAAGAAAATCCTTACCGTTTAGCAGAGGATATATTTGGAATTGGATTTAAAATTGCAGATGCTATTGCAAAAAGAATGGGAATTGATCCAACTTCACCTTATAGAATAATGTGTGGAATAAAGTTTATACTTACCCAATCTCATCTTGAAGGACACACATATACACCAAGAGAGGAATTAATTGAAGAAACTGCCAAAACATTAGATGTAAAAAAAGAGCTTATAGAAGATGCACTTACTCAAATGGCGTTAAATAATGAAATTCATCTTGAAAACATAGAAGGTAAAATAGTAGTTTATGCTATGTCTTATTTTTATGCAGAGAGCTATGTGTGCAAAAAAATGGTTGAAATGGCTCAAGCATCATTAGAGCCTATTGCAGAGGATTTAGATAAAGAGATTGAAGCAATAGAAGAAAATGAAAAAATATCTTTAGCAAAGAATCAAAAAGAAGCGGTAAAGGAATCTGTAAAAAATGGTATATTGGTTATTACAGGAGGACCGGGAACAGGAAAGACTACAACTATTAACAGTATTATAAAAATGTTTGAAAATCATAATCTTAGTATTATGCTAGCTGCTCCTACAGGAAGAGCTGCAAAAAGAATGAGTGAAGCAACGGGAAGAGAGGCAAAGACGATTCATAGACTTTTAGAATATGCTTATATAGATGAAGAAGTAGGTATGAGCTTTGGAAAAAATGAAGAAGAACCTTTAGCTTGTGATGTAGTGATAATTGATGAAATGTCTATGGTTGATATTCTATTGATGAAAGGTCTGTTAAGGGCGTTGCTTCCGGGGACTAGATTGATTTTAGTTGGAGATGTCGATCAGCTTCCATCTGTAGGTCCAGGAAACGTATTAAGAGATATTATTGATAGTGGGATTATAAAAGTTGTAAGGCTGGATAAAATTTTTAGACAGGCTCAGGAGAGTATGATAATTGTTAATGCCCATAGAATAAACAAAGGGGAGTATCCATATATTAATAAAAAAGAGAAGGATTTTTATTTTATAAAAAAAAGAAATCAATTACAGGTAGTACAGACTATAAAGGAATTATGTAAGGAGAGATTGCCCAAATTCAGTAGCTGTGATCCTATCAAAAATATTCAGGTGCTTACACCTATGAAAAAAGGACAAGTAGGGATGTTTCAGTTGAACAATGTGCTGCAGGAGATTTTAAATCCACCTAGTTCTAAAAAGCAAGAAAGACAGATGAAGGATAAAGTCTTTAGAGTGGGAGATAAGGTCATGCAGATGAAAAACAACTACAACTTAAAGTGGAGCACAATTGATGGAGAAGAAGGAGAAGGAGTCTTTAACGGAGACTTTGGCTATATACAAAAGATTGATAATGAAGAAAAGGAAATGATTGTTTTGTTTGATGAAGAAAAATTGGTTACCTACGATTTTTCTCAGCTTGATGAATTAGAACTAGCATACTGCATAACTATCCATAAAAGTCAAGGGAGTGAGTTTCCGATTGTAGTTATGCCTATTTTTTGGGGGCCACCTATGCTTTTAACAAGAAACCTTTTATATACAGCTGTTACAAGAGCTAAAGAATTAGTAGTAATGGTAGGCATTGAAGGGAGTCTTAAAAATATGGTAGATAATTATCGCGTTATCAGAAGAAATTCAGGACTAGGGAGCAGACTCAAAAAATTTTTGACAGAAAATTTGATTGAGTTTTAAGGAGATTAATACTATTATACCTTGCTTTTTTATGATAATATTTTGATATATATGTTCATTAGAAATCTATTTTGCAAGGTTTCTTTATATGATCTTGCTGACAAAAGGGAGCAAGGCAAATGAATTTAGGTGCATATATAGATACTTTTCTTGATTTGATTTATCCTCGGAATATTTATTGTATATTATGTAATGAAAGCATTAAAAAAACAGAAAAATATTCCTTATGTAGTTCATGTATACAAAAGATCAAGTTTATTGAGGGGAGAGCTTGTGAAAAATGCGGAAAGCCTTTAGAAGATTTTTATTTCCTACAGGAATGTCCTGATTGTATAAAGACAAAGCATTTTTTTACAAAAGGCTTTTCTTGTGTAGAATACAATGAGCATATGAAAGAACTTGTATATAAGTTAAAATACAAAAATCAAAGATATATAGCTTATCATATGGCAGAGATTATGGTAGATAAGTTAAAAAAACAAAAGTTATCTAATATAGATTATATTGTTCCTGTGCCTTTATACAAGAAAAAAGAAAAAAATCGGGGGTTTAATCAAGCTGATCTACTTTCTAAATACATAGGAAAAGCGATGGATTGGAAAGTATCGAGAAAGAATCTTATTAAAATAAAAGACACAAAGGCTCAAAACCAGCTTACAAGAAATGAAAGAAAAAACAATTTAAAGGACGCTTTTTCTGTTAGATTGTTAGAGCAGTTTACAGATAAAAATATACTTTTAGTTGATGATGTATATACTACAGGAAGTACGGTAGATGCCTGTTGCAGAGAAATAGTAAAAGCAAGACCTAAAAAAATATATGTTATATCCTTTGCTACAGGAAAAAATATATAAATTTCAATGAATTTAAGGGGGAAAAGGCATGGCTGAAATTAGAAATTGCAAAGAATGTGGCAGACTTTTTCAATATACTGGTATCAGTAAAATATGTCCGAGATGTCAAAAAAAGGATGAAGAAGATTTCAAGGTTGTAAGAGAATACATTTATGAGAATGAAGGGGCAACTCTTACAGAAGTATCAGAAGAAACAGGTGTAGATGAGGATAAAATTCTTCGCTTTTTAAGAGAAGGAAGACTTGAAATAGTAGGAGAAAATTCAGCGCTTATTCTTGAGTGCGAACGTTGTGGAAAACCTATCAGAACAGGAAGATTTTGTGATGCTTGTGCACATGAATTACAAGCTGGATTAAAAAGTGGTTTTGAGAAGGTTGATAGATTAAAATCAAATGTTGATAAGCAAAAAGAAAAAATGTATACAGCAGAAAGAAAAAAAAGAAGATAAATTTTATAAAACATGTAAACATCATCCTCACTTTTGCCGATACTAAGGTATAATCATTCGGCAGAAGTGAGGTGTTTTTATGAAGGTCACGAACAATCCAAATATACAAAAAATACTTAGTACGTATAGAAAGAATACAAAGGCTGTAGGAAATACTAAAAAAATGAAGCAAAAGGATGATCAAATCCAAATATCTGAAAATGCAAGAGAATATCAATTTGCGCTAAACGCTTATAAAAAGCTTCCAAAGATGAGAGAAGAAAAGGTAGAAAAAATAAAGCAGCAAATGATTTCAGAAAATTACAGTCCATCTGCAGAGGAAGTTGTAGAGCGTATTTTTGATAGAAGAGTTTAGAAATTTTGAAGGTAAGCTTACCTTCGAATTTTTTTAAGTTTCTTTTAAGGAGGCTCTTAAATGTCAAAATCTATTGAGCAGTTAATTCTTGCACTTAGCAAAGAGTATGAGATATATAAAGGTTATTTAGAATTAGCAAAAAAGAAAAGAGATGTAATAGTAGAAGGAAATATAAAGGAATTAGAAAAGATTACAAATGACGAACAGAGTATAGTGGTAAGTATGGGGAAAATAGACGAAATACGAACAGCAATTATCGGAAATATTTTATTTGAGCAAAAAATAGATTGGGTTGAAAACATAACAGAGCTAGCAAGTTCTATAAAAGATCCAGAAAGAACAGAAATATTATCATTAAAGGATAAGCTAGGAAGTATTTTAAAAAAAATAAAAGAGGTCAATGACTTAAATACCAAGCTGCTTGAGCAGTCATTAGAGTATATTGAATTTAATGTAAATTTATTGACTAATGCAGAAGTAAAAGGGAATACCTATGGAAGTAAAGCTGATGAGAATGAGTTAAAGCACAGACCAAATATATTTGATGCAAAGGTATAAGGTGGGGTAAAGATGAGTGGAAGTTTTTTTGGTTTAAATATAGCAAGAACAGGATTATTTTCAAGTCAAAGGGCACTTCAGATTACTGGACATAATATTGCTAATGCAAATACGCCTGGCTACAGCAGACAAAGACTAAACGTTACAGAGTCTAATCCTATAGGAATACCCGGTGGACAAGGAATGCAGGGAACAGGAGTAGATACTACAAGCATTCAGCAAATTAGAGATGCATTTTTAGATTTTAAGATAAGAAAAGAATTTACAACAAGTGGAGAATGGGAGCCTAGGTTAGAAGCACTACAGCAGATAGAAGCAATATTTAATGAGCCTTCTGACAGTGGAATAAGAAAGGTAATGGATGAATTTTTCTCAGCACTACAGGAATTAAGTGAAGGTGAAAAAGCTGATAATCTTACTGTAAGAGCACAAGTTAGGCAAAGAGGAATTGCACTGGCTAAAACTTTAAATCATATGTATAATCAGCTATCTGATATGCAAAAAAATACTGACTTTGCAGTAGAAACAACAGTTGATCAAATTAATGGCTATGCAAAGGAAATTGCAAAATTAAATAAGCAAATTTCTATCTATGAGTTAGATGGTAGTCATGCTAACGATTTGAGAGACCAAAGAAATTTATTAATAGATAAGCTATCTGAATTAGTGGATATTGATGTAAAAGAAATTCCTAATGGGAATAGTGAAAATCTAGGTACAAATATGAGAATTATGATTGGTGGAAATATTTTAGTATCTAATGAGAACTATAATACATTAAAAGCTACACCTAGAGAGGGCTTAAATAACTATCTAGATCAGCCAAGACTTTTAGAAATAAAGTGGGAGGATGGAACGACCTTTTCTTGCCGTGGAGGAAAGCTAAAAGGACTTTTAGATGTAAGAGATAATATAGATGGAAAAGAAAAAGGGATTCCTTACTATATGGATAAACTAAATAAATTTACTACAACTTTTATACTCAGATTTAATATGCAACATGGATCAGGATATGGGCTAGCTGGAGCTGGAACAGGCATTCCATTTTTCAATAGTGCTTATTTGATGAAAATACCAGATACTACTCCAGCAACACCTGTGCCAGCTGGATATAAATATCTTAAAGATACAAATGGAAATACAATTAAAGATGCAGATGGAAACTTCTATATAACTAAAGATATAGATTATGGAGGTATGCAATATGTATCAAATGTAGATATAAATGCTTTAGGTGGAAATTCAGATGCAGATATTATTCAGAAGTTCGAAGAGAAGAATCAAGGTTATACTCTTTTTAAGGTAGAAGGAGCATCTGGAAGTGTATGGCTTAAGATGAAAATAGTAAAAGCTGGAGATGTTGATATTTCTAATGAAATTTATAATAATTTAAACAATATTGCAGCAGGTAAAAAAGCATATGACAGTGATAGTGATGGAGTTTTAGATAGTGCACTCACAGGAGATGGAAGTAATGCATTGGCTTTAAATGAGTTAAGACATGATGGAAATATGTTTGCCTGGGGAACACCAGATGACTATTTTAAATCGCTGATTTCAAATCTAGGGGTTGATGGGCAGGAAGCTGTTAGAATGGTAGATAATCAAGCAGTGTTGATTAAAGATATTGATAATAAAAGACAATCCATATCAGGAGTATCTCTTGATGAGGAAATGACAAATATGATTAAATTTCAGCAGTCATATAATGCTTGTGCGAGAATGATTACAGTAGTAGATGAAATGCTAGATAAGATTATTAATGGGATGGGCGTTGTAGGAAGATAAATTTTATAAAGTTGAGGTGAGAAAAGGTGAGAATTACAAATTCTATGATGAGCAATACGATGCTCCTTAATTTAAATAATAATTTAAGAAGATTAGATAAATGGAATAAACAAATGTCTACAGGAAAAAAGTTTACTATGCCTTCTCATGATCCTATTGGGGTATCAAAGAGTTTAGGGTTAAATACAGCAGTAGCAGAAATAGAAAGGTACAAAAAAAATGCAGAAGATTCTTTGTCATGGCTTAATATTACGGAATCAGCTGTGGAAGATATAGGAAATATACTTCAAAGAGCAAGAGAGTTAGCTGTAAGTGCAGATGGAACGGAAACAAAAGAGGATAAACAAAAGATCAAAGTAGAAATAGATCAATTAAAAGAACAGCTTATAAAGGTTGCCAATAGTACTTATTCTGGGAAATATATTTTTTCAGGATATAAAACAGATCAAAAATTATTGGATAATAATGGGATATATCTAATTGATTCAAAAAATGATGAAAAAATGGAATATGAAGTAGGGACTGCAGAGAGAATAGATGTAAATACGTTGGGACATAAATTGTTTGGAATAGATGTAGGATCTTTAGATACATTAAATACCAATGAGGCTGCGGAAGGAAACAAAGCACAACTAATAGCTGTATTTGATGACTTGAGTAATTCACTAGATACTGATAACCAAGCTGGAATTGAAAAGGCTCTAGGTAGAATAGATGAACATATGGAAAATGTATTGCAAATTCGAGGAGAAATTGGTGTAAAAACCAATAGAATGGAAATGACTATTAATCGAATTGAGAAAGATGTTATAAACTTTACAGAGTTACTTTCTAAAAATGAAGATGCAGACATGGCAGAGGTTATAATGAAATTTAAGAATGATGAAAATATATATAGAGCATCTTTGTCAGTAGGGGCAAAGGTTATTCAACCTAGTCTTGTTGACTTTATAAGATAATTTTCACTGGAGGTGAAAATATGGAGCTTCGTATTACAACAACTCCAGCACTGATTGGTATTAAAACTACTCCGGGAAAAATGTCTATACAGCAGCCAAAAGCAGATATAAAGATGACTACCAAGCTTCCTAAGGTAGAAATTCATACAGAACCTGTAAAGGTACAGATTGATCAATATCCTTGTCGTGCAGAAATAGGGTTCAAAAATTATATAGACTTGACAAAGGATACGGCTAGCTTTGCAAAACAAAAGGCTATGGAAGGGATTGCACGGATTGTAAGACAGGGAAATGAAATGGCAGCTATTCAAAATAAGACAGATGTTATTCCTGAGCAGGCAGAAGAAAATGCATATCATTTATTTGATAAAGAGTTTAATTTTGATCTGATTCCTAAGAGTAGACCCAAAATTGACTTCATCGGAGGAAAGGTAGATATAAAACCTATTGAAGGAAAAGTCAATATGGATGTAGGAGTCAATAAACCTATTATTGATTATAAAATGGGGAAAGTGGATATATATTTGAGACAAAAAAATAGTATAAACATTGAGTATGTAGGAGGAAGGTTCAACCAATTAGGTTGAACTTTTGAACTAAAAGGGAGGATTCTTTATGATTCTTAATACAAAGCATTTTGGAGAAATAGAGATAGAACAGGAAAAAATTATTACCTTTGAAGAAGGCTTGTTAGGCTTTGAGGATATAAAAGAATATGCTATGATTCTAAATCCAGATAAAGAAGTAGCTTTTCATTGGCTTCAAGCTGTCAATGAACCGAGTTTAGCATTTGTTATTACAAATCCATTTTTATTTAAAAAGGATTATGATTTTTATATTCCAGAAAAAATAGTAGCTGCATTAGAGATCGAAAAAGAAGAAGATGTAGTGATATTTAGCATTGCTGTTGTGCCACAGGATATAAAAAAGATGACCATTAATCTAAGAGGTCCTTTGATTGTGAATACAAAGAATAAAAAAGGGAAACAAATTGTATTAGATACAGATAAATATCCTTTGAAATATTTTATATTTGAGGAAGATAGATAGGAGGGAGCAGTATGTTAATACTCAGCAGAAAAAAAGATGAAAGCATCATTATTGATCAAAAAATAGAGATAAAGGTGATTGCTATTGAAGAAGGAAAAGTAAGATTAGGTATATCTGCTCCTAAAGATTTAGAGGTCCATAGGAAAGAAATATATATAGAAATTCAAAAAGAAAATAAAAAGGCAGCAGTAGGAAACTTGAGTCTGAAAGGATTAGGTAATTTGTTGAAAAAATAGATAAAAATTCTGTAGGCTTCGAATAAACTTCATATTCTCACACAATAGATAATATGATACAATGATATAAAAAACATAGGGGATGATTCTATGAATAACGAAGATAAATTATTTAATTTAATGGAGAAGATGTATAGTGAATTGCAAGAAGTACGAAAAGAGGTTAAAGATAATAGCAATAGATTGAATAATATTGAAACTAGACTAGATAACATGGACAATAGACTAGATAATATTGATATTAGGCTAGAGAATGTTGAGACAAGGTTAGAAAATGTTGAGACAAGGCTAGAGAATGTTGAGACAAGACTAGAAAATGTTGAGACAAGGTTAGAGAATGTTGAGACAAGACTAGAGAATGTTGAGATAAGGCTAGAAAATGTTGAGACAAGGTTAGAGAATGTTGAGACAAGGCTAGAAAATGTTGAAACAAGGCTAGAGAATGTTGAAGATAGATTAGATAATATGGATAATAGACTAGATCGCATTGAAAATGTTGAAAAAACAATTCTTTATTATACTATTGGACTAGATAAAGAAATCAATGAAGTGTCACAAACAATTAAAGAGCATAATAATATGTTTGATGCATATAGTGTAGAACAATTAAAAAAGCAAAAACAAGAGCAATAATTTGCTCAAAGAATAATAACTATAGAAGTAGGGAATAAATTCTCTACTATTTTTTTTACAAAAAAATTATAAAAAACACTAAAGTATAAAAAACTCATGCCGATAATAATAATACAAGCAATAAATAAACCTTACATATCGGCCGAGTGTGAGATGAAAAACTAAATAAAACAATTGGACAGGATGTCTATAAAAATCATTCAGGGAGGAATGTAAAATGAGAATCAACCATAACTTAATGGCAATGAACACACATAGACAAATGGGAATTAATCAGTTTAATTCTTCAAAGTCTATTGAAAAATTATCTTCAGGTTTAAGAATCAATAGAGCTGGAGATGACGCAGCAGGACTTTCAATTAGTGAAAAAATGAGAGCACAAATAAGAGGACTTAATCAAGCATCAAGAAATGCTCAAGATGGTATTTCTATGATCCAAACAGCAGAAGGTGCATTAAATGAAACGCAAGCTATTCTTCAAAGAATGAGAGAACTTGCAGTGCAGTCATCAAATGCAACAAATACAGATGAAGATAGAGCAGCACTACAAGATGAAGTTAGTCAGTTAAAAGCAGAAATAGATAGAATAGGAAATACTACAGAATTCAACACAAAAAAATTACTTAATGGAGATATGGCAGGAGATGGAACAACTATTGTTGGAGAAAATGTAACTACAGGTGCTGTATCTATGACACAGCAAGCTGCTAAAACTACAGCAACTAATGTTATGAAATCAGCTGATTTATCAAGCTTGGACTTTACTGTAAAAGATACAATTACAATAGATGGACATGATATAGAAATAGATTGGGAAAAACATCTATCTGATGCAGATCAAAATTTACTAAAAAAAGATTATAGTGGTACAGCTATGACAGCTGATGAAGAAGCAGCTGCATTAAAAGCTGTAGAGGATGCAATCAATAGTGCTATAGACGAATATAATTCATCTAATGCAGCTGGTGCAAAAGTATCTCATGTAAATCTTTATACAGATGCTACAAATAAAGTAGTAATAGAAAGTGGTATAAAAGGTGAAGAATCAGAAATTACTTTTACAGGCAAAGCAAATAGTATTGCTGATGAAATTCTAGGGGATGCTTCTCAAGGGACTATAACAGATAAAGGTGATAATATTGTTGACTTTACATTAGCTGGTACAGAAACACTTCAATTTGAAATAAATGGAGTATCATTAAAAACAGCTGCTTTAGCTGCTGCTACTTCTGGTACAACTTCAGGAGATACAGTTGCTACTGATTTACAGACAAAAATTAATGCTGCTATTTCAACTTATAATACAAATGCTGGATTAAGTAAAGGTGATGAAGGTTTTATTGAAGATGTAACTATAGATGCAAAGGACGGCAAATTCATTATAACAAGTCCAACAGGTTCTATTAGCTTTACAGAACAAGACGGGGACAATACTTTAGAAAATATGGGGCTAACTGATACACAAACAGAAGCTGCAGCACAAGGGGCAGTAAGTCTTCAAATCGGTGCAAATAGAGGGCAAACTATGTCATTTGGTATTAGTGACATGAGATCATCAGCTCTTAAAGTAAATACAGTAGATATATCTACGCAGTCAGGAGCATCAATGGCAATTGATGATATAGATAGTGCTATTCAAGCAGTATCTAAACAAAGAAGTGCATTAGGAGCTGTTCAAAACAGACTAGAGCATTCTATCAAAAACTTAGATACATCATCAGAAAATCTACAAGCAGCAGAAAGTAGAATTAGAGATGTAGATATGGCAAAAGAAATGATGAACTTCCAAAAGAACAATATCCTACAGCAAGCAGCACAATCAATGTTGGCTCAAGCTAATCAAGCTCCACAAGGAGTACTTCAGTTGTTAAGATAATTAGTGAACCAATTTTAATGTATTAAAATTGTGTAAGTTGGGTTTTGTTATAATTCAGGGACGAATTATAAAACTCAGGGACGAGTAAAATACCTAATATTAATATATTACGCTCAGGGACGAGTTGATACGACCTATATATTTGCAGGACGCAAAAAGGTATAGGTGTATTAACTCGTCTTTTGTTTAAAGATATAAATAAAGAATATAACGGCTGATGGATGAGTTGAGTTTATATATTTTTCAACTCATCCTGCTGGAGAAAAAATTGAAACATCACTAAGAAATGACAAAATTCGACACACTGATTTAGTAATATATATATGGTCCTATAGAATTATAAAAAACAAGCATATAAGACTATATATATGGGACTAAAATATTATAAATAAAGTTGAATTTCAAGGAGGAAGAAAGATGTTAGTTATAGGCAGGAAGCCAGGAGAATATGTAGTTATAGGGGAGAATATTAAAGTAAAGGTAGTAAAAAGCAATGATGGAGATCTAAGACTTGCCATCGATGCACCCAAAGATATAAAAATTGTTCGTGGAGAAATATACGAACAAGAACACTTACAAGAAGCTAAATAAAGATATAAACTCAGGGACGAGTTGACTTTTATGACTATACAGCAGGATGCTGAAATAGTCATAAGGTTAGGCTCGTCCCTTTTAAATTTGTTATTTTTAAGTATCACAGAATCCCGGGAACTGTGATGCTTATGAATAAATATAAAGAAAGTGAGAAAGGAAGCTCACTAAATAAAAAAATCAAGGAGGAATAAAAATGAGAATCAATCACAATTTAATGGCAATGAACACACATCGTCAGTTAGGAGTTAACAATTTAGCAGGAGCAAAGTCAATTGAAAAATTATCATCAGGATATAGAATAAATAGAGCAGGTGACGATGCTGCAGGTCTTGCAATTTCTGAAAAAATGAGAGGACAAATAAGAGGACTTAATCAAGCTTCTAGAAATGCTCAAGATTCTATTTCATTAATCCAAACAGCTGAAGGTGCATTACAAGAAACTCAAGCGATCCTTCAAAGAATGAGAGAATTAGCAGTACAATCTGCCAATGATACAAATGTTAGTGTAGATAGAGATAAAATCCAATCAGAAGTAGATCAATTATCAAGAGAAATTACTAGAATTGCAGAAACTACTGAGTTCAATACACAAAAATTATTAAATGGAGATAAACAAAGTGCAAGTGCAGCTATAACTTTCCACATAGGAGCAAATGCTGACCAAAATGTTGATTTAACAATTAACAATATGGATGCAAAAGCGTTGCGTGTAACTAAAGCTACACTTACAGAAACTACAATTTCAGGAGATTTAAAAGCTACTAATGTAACAACAAATTCTGTTACAATTAAAATTACTACTGGTACAGCAGCAGCTTCTGTTTCTGTAGCAGGTTCAGCAAGTGCTGGATATACTATAAATGTTACAGCTACTACTGGGACAACAGTAAATGCGTTAAAAACTACATTAGAAGGAAATTCAACAATTGCTAGTTTGTTAAATTTTGCTGATGGAACTACTGCAGCAATAACAGCAACAACAGCTGGTGTGACAGTAACTGCTGCTGATTATTCAGATGCAGATTCTAAAAGTGGAAGTGGTATTCAAGTAAATACTCAAAGTGCTGCAAATACAGCTATAACAACTATCAATAATGCTATTAATACGGTTTCAAAAGAAAGAGCTAAATTAGGTGCTATGCAAAATAGATTAGAGCATACGATCAAAAACCTAGATACAGCTTCTGAAAACCTACAAGCTTCTGAATCAAGAATCAGAGATGTAGACATGGCGAAGGAAATGATGGAGTTCCAAAAGAACAACATCCTTCAACAAGCTGCTCAGGCAATGCTTGCTCAAGCAAATCAAGCACCTCAAGGCGTACTTCAGCTATTAAGATAATTATAAATGTACATAAAAGAGTCAAAGATTTTTTCTTTGGCTCTTTTGTATATTATTTAAAGATTTTGTAAAAAAATCCGATAAATAATAAGAACACTTTTATGAAAGGTTGGTGAAAACTGGTGGACAATCAGCAGTTATTATTAAATATAGAACTTCTTAAAAAACATGGATATACTGAAGAGATAATTAAAAATCCTATACTAGATATTGAAAAAAATAATCAAGGATATGATAACTTACGATATCAAACAGAAGATGGAAAAAAAATATATATTCATAGTAAATATAATATGCAAAGAGAATGGAAAAGTCTTGAAAAAGATCTTAATCTAGAAGAAAGGGATGCTATATATATTGTATATGGTTTGGGATTGGGATACCATATTAAAGAATTAAAAAAGAAAATTAGTAGTAGAAGCTATATATATGTTATTGAGAAAAATTTAGATATTGTTTCTACTTACATGAGGACTCAAAACTTTTTAGAAATTGCTACTGGAAATATTTTTTTCTTTTTTGGAAGTGATGAAGAAATTCTTACAAGAATCAATCAGAAAATATTTGCTTTCAATGTAATGCCTCTTTTTGGAAATTTAACTAATCTAATTCTTCCTTCTTATAAAAATATATACGGAAATTGGATAAATGAAATGCAGAGAAAAATTTTTGATACTATTAGGCATGCTTATTTTATGCTAGGAAATGATATGGAAGATACAATTATTGGAATTAAAAATAATTTAGAGAACATCAATACATTACTTGAAAGTCCTAGTATTGAATTATTAAAAAATGCGTATTCAAATAAGCCAGTTATAATTGTAGCAGCAGGACCTTCTTTAGATAAAAATATTCATGAGTTAAAAAAACTGCAAGGAAAGGCTTTGATTATAGCAACGGATGCAGTTTTATCTACTTTGAAAAAATATGAAATTGTTCCTGATGGGGTGGTAACTATTGAAAGAATGTTACTAACCTATGAGAAGTTTTATAAAGATAAAGAAATCAATCCTAAAACCGTTTTTATTGGTCCTACTGTTGTGCGACCAGAAATATTTTCTACATTGAAAGATAACAAAAAATTAATTTGTCTAAAGCAAGGAGAAAAGATAAACGAATGGATAAATAATGATATTCTAGGAGAGAATCGCTTGCTTTCAATGGGAACATCTTGCGCTCATATAGCTTTTTCTTTTGCTAAATATATTGGGGCAAATCCTATTATATTTATTGGACAAGATTTGGCATACACTAAGGATGGTGTTACCCATTCTAATGATGTTGAAATTAAGAACAAAGTAGACACTACAAATAATCAACAAATCACTTTTGTTAAGGGAATAGACGGAGAAATGTTACCTACTAGTCATGCTTTCAAACAGTTTTTAACTTGGTTTGAATTAGAGATTGGTAAGGATAATGGAACAAGAGAATATATTGATGCTACCGAAGGAGGGGCATATATCTCTGGTACAAAAATAATGACTCTAAAAGAAACTATAGAAAAATATTGTAATGAGAAAGTTATTCCATTACATGAGAAGGTTCCAAAAAGCGAAAAATCAGAAGAAAAATATGATAGAGCTATTATAGAAGTAGAGAAATTAATTGAAAAATTTCAACAAATCAAAAAGGAAGCTAATTTACAAATATTAAGGTTAGATAAGCTTCAAACTAAAGTAATTCGAAATAAAAAAGATTTTAAGATGAAAGACAAAGAAAAAATTTATAAAGTTCTTAATCAAGGAAAAGAAATAGAAGATTTAATACTAAAGCATGATATTGCTAGAACTCTTTTTCAGGCACCTTTTATGATGGCAGCTACAAAGGTAAGAATGTTAGGAAATGAAGCAAGCTATGAAAATATGAAAGAAAATGTGCAAATTCAAAAGAAAATGGTAGCATCTTTTATAGTAGGGTGTTACAGTGTCATAGAGGTATTAATAGATGTTCTTCAAAAAATGAAGAAAGAATAGGAGGCGAACAAATGAAGGAACAAGAAATATTAGTAAAAGAGACAACAGAAGAATTAAATACTTATTTACCTAAAATGATTAATGGAATAGAAAATTTTGTAGAATATGTAATGCAATCAAAGGAACAAGATGCTCAAAAACTATTACCCGTTATTTTTGAAGGGTTAGAGTGGATTGCACAAGCAATTTATTTAAAGAATAGGATAAAACAAGGAACTATGAAGGAGCAGGAGTTAGTAGAAAAATTACCACTGCTTATAGATGCATATGAAAATAGGGATTTTATTTTAATTAGTGATATTTTAGATTATGAAATAAAACCGATACTAGAAAAATGGATTCATCGGATACATTAAATAAAAAGAAAAAGGTGGTTTAAATATGTTAAATAATTCTTCTATTTTAATAACAGGAGGAACAGGTTCCTTTGGAAAAAAGTTTATAGAAATGATTTTTGATAGATATAAACCATCTAGAGTAGTAATTTATTCTAGAGATGAATATAAACAGGATTTAGTTAAGAGAGAATTTTTAGCTAAACTTACATATAAACAGTTTAAAAAACTAAGATTTTTTATAGGAGATGTTAGAGATAAAGATAGATTATACAGGGCTTTTGATGGTATAGATTATGTAATCCATGCTGCTGCAATGAAACAGGTACCAGCTTGTGAATATAACCCATTTGAAGCAATAAAGACCAATATACATGGGGCTCAAAATATAATAGATGCTGCAATTGATAGAGGGGTAAAAAAAGTTGTAGCCTTATCAACAGATAAAGCTGTTAATCCAATCAACTTATATGGAGGAACAAAATTAGTATCGGACAAATTATTTATATCTGCCAATGCATATTCTGGAGGTAAAAGTACAATATTTTCTGTAGTAAGATACGGAAATGTTGCTGGAAGTAGAGGATCGGTCATACCATTTTTTAGAAATTTAATAGAGCAAGGAAAGATGGAATTACCGATCACTGATTTTAGAATGACAAGATTCTGGATTACGCTAGAAGAAGGGGTAAATTTAGTATTCAAGGCGTTAGAGGAATCTAGAGGGGGAGAAACTTATATATCCAAGATACCTTCTTTCAAAATAACAGATCTAGCGAAAGCAATGCTAGATGATGTACAAATGAATGAGGTTGGAATAAGAGAAGGAGAAAAGCTACATGAAGTAATGATAACAAAGGATGATTCAAGAACAACCTATGAATATGAAAAGCATTATATTATATACCCACATTTTGATTGGTGGAATTCTAAAAAGCATTTTACTCCAGGTGGGAAATTAATAGAAGAGGGATTTGAATATAATTCAGGTAATAATACAGAGTGGCTAAGTGTAGAAGATCTAAGAAAAGCTCTGAAAGATTTGAACATGATTCCAAATATATCAAGTAGAAAAGTGGAAGTTGCAGCAACAATTGATTAGATAGAAGCTTTAAAATAATTAGTTAAGAGATAGTACGTTTAAAAGATAAAGTATAATTTAAAATAATACTGGAGTGGATGATGAAGTGAGTGATAAATTAGCAATATTAGGTGGAAAACCTGTACGAGATGAATTTTTACCTTATGGAAAACAATGTATAGATGAAGAAGATATAGAATCGGTTGTTAAAGTATTAAAGGGAGATTATCTAACAACAGGTCCGAATGTAAGAGAGTTTGAAGAAAAAGTAGCTCAATATGTAGGGGCTAAGTATGCTGTTGCAGTTTCAAATGGTACGGCAGCATTACATGCGGCATGCTTTGCTGCAGGAATACAAGAGGGAGATGAAGTGATCACCACTCCTATAACCTTTGCAGCATCTGCTAATTGTGTTTTATATCAAGGAGCAAAACCAGTATTTGCAGATATAGATCCTAAAACTTATAATATTGATGTAAAAGATATAGAAAGAAAAATTACAGATAAAACAAAAGCCATTATTCCAGTAGATTTTACAGGACAAGCAGTTGATTTAGATAAAATCATGGAATTAGCAGATAGATATAATCTTACGGTAATAGAAGATGCAGCCCATGCATTAGGGACAGAATATAAAGGAAAAAAGATCGGGAGTATAGCACATATGACAGAGTTTAGCTTTCATCCAGTAAAACATATTACTACTGGAGAAGGTGGCATAGTTACGACAAATGATGAAGAATTATATAAAAAACTTTCACTTTTTAGAACTCATGGAATTACAAGAGATAAAGAATTGTTAGTGAACAAAGAACAAGGTTCTTGGTATTATGAGCAGTTAGATTTAGGATATAATTATAGAATTACAGATATACAGTGTGCTTTGGGAACAAGCCAATTAGAAAAAATACAAAAATTTATAGATCGAAGAAGAGAATTGGTTAGAAAGTATAATGAACAGCTATCAGATATAGATGGAGTAATTACGCCATATGAAGAAGTATATTCAAACTCAAGCTGGCATCTTTATATTATACAGCTAGAGCTTGAAAAGTTTAAGGCAGGGAGAAAAGAGATATTTGAAGCATTAAAGGCTGAAAATATAGGAGTGAATGTACATTACGTACCTGTATACTATCATCCATATTATCAAAAGCTTGGATATAAAAAAGGATTATGTCCAAATGCTGAAAAGTTGTATGAATGTATGATTACATTGCCATTGTTTCCTAAGATGAATGATAGAGATTTAGATGATGTAGTTAAAGCTGTAAATAAGGTTTTAAGCTACTATAGAAAGTAGGTAGTGAATATGAGAAAAGTAGTTGCGATAATACAAGCAAGAATGGGTTCTACAAGGTTATCAGGAAAAGTAATGAAAGATTTATTTGGAAAAACTGTACTAGATCATGTAATAACAAGAGTTAAACAAAGTGAATATATAGATGAAATAGTTATAGCTACAACTACATTAAAAAGAGATAATATAATAGTAGAAGAAGCGAAAAAATGTGGAGTAAAATACTTTAGAGGTAGCGAAGATGATGTTCTAAGTAGATATTATTATGCTGCAAAAGAAAATAATGCAGATATTGTTGTTAGGATAACGTCAGATTGTCCATTAATTGACCCTATTGTAGTAGATGAAATTGTTAAATTTTATATAGAAAATGATTATGAAATTGTATCAAATGCAGGAGTAGATTTAAGTCAGAGAACGTATCCACGAGGACTTGATACAGAAGTATTCTCATTTGAAGTTTTAGAAAATGCATTTAAAAACGCTAAAGAAAAATATCAAAGAGAACATGTTACACCATATATATATGAAAATAGTAAAAAAATCTACTACTATAAAAATGACATAGATTATTCAAAATATAGGTGGACATTAGATACAAAAGAGGATTTTGAATTAATTAGAGAAATTTATAAATATTTTTACAGGGGAGAACATGATTTTTATAGTGATCAAATTTTAAATTTAATGAAGAAAGAACCTGAATTAGTTAAAATTAATGAAAATATAGAACAAAAAAAGATAAAAAGTAATTCTTAAATAATAGATAGTGGAGGCGTTAAAGTGATAATAACACTTTTATGTGATAATCCGAATAGTTGGATTAGACCATATATAGAAGAATTAGTGGAAGAATTAACTGAGCTTAATCATGAAGTTTATTTTATAGATCGCTATAAAGAAATAAAGAATGGACATATAGCATTTTTTTTAGGGTGTGAAAAAATTATTCCGAAAAAATATTTAAACTTGAATAAACACAATTTAGTTATACATGAAAGTGCTCTTCCAAAGGGAAAAGGATGGAGTCCATTAACTTGGCAGGTGCTTGAAGGTGAAAATCAAATACCAATTACATTATTTGAAGCTGTTGAAAAGGTAGATGCTGGAGATATTTATCTTCAAGATATAATAAAACTTGATGGTACAGAATTACTTACTGAAATAAAACATAAACAAGGAATAATGACTAAAAAATTAGTATTAGAATTTATAAAGAAATATCCTAACATAACATGCAAAAAACAAGAAGGAGAAGAATCCTTTTATAAGAGAAGGACACCTAAAGATAGTGAATTGGATGTGAATAAAACAATAAAAGAACAATTCAACTTACTTAGAGTGGTAGATAATGAAAGATATCCTGCTTTCTTTTTTATAGATGGACAAAAATATACTATAAGAATATATAAGGAGTGATTGAGTGAAAATTGCTTATTGGGGTCATTATAAACAAATAATACATTCTAAAAACATTCGAAATATTAAATATTTTGTTTTTGAGAATGAAAAAAGTCCAAAAGAATTACTAGAGTATGCTAGAAAAAATAATGTAAGATATTATTTAATAAAATCTAAAAATGATATGTTAAATATATTAAAGGATGAAGAAATACCAGATTTGACTATAGTGGGAAGTTTTGGTAAGATTTTTACACCAGAAATGATAGAATATGTAGAGAGGAAGATTATAAATATTCATCCAGGGATTTTACCTTTCTATAGAGGAAGACACCCTTTACCACAGGCTATTTTAAATAAAGAAACAGAAATGGGAATTACAGCTCATGTATTAAACCAAGAAATAGATTATGGGGAAATAATAACTTTAAAAAAATTAAAAATTGATTATTCAAAAAGCTATAAATTTAATGAACAAAAATTATATAATTTAGTTCCTGATGTATTTGATGAAACTATTAAAAAATATATAAAACGAGAAATAAAATTTTTAGTAAACAAAGGTAAAAAAGGAACTTATTATAAACCGTTAAATAAGAATCTATTAAGAAAAGTAATAAATAGCAACATACTGAAGGAGTTATTTTATGATGAGAAAAATAGCAATTAGTCAACCAAGATACTTACCTGCTTGCAATTATATTGAGAGAATGATCATTTCAGATGTTTTTGTTATGCTAGATAATGTTCAGCATCAAAAGAGAGCTTTTGAACATAGAAATAGAATACGTACAACTAATGGATGTTGCTGGTTATCAATTCCTATTGATAGAAAAAATTCTAAAAGTGATAAGATAAAAGATTTATTAGTATTAAATGATGAAAGTTGGGAAGAGAACCACTATAAAAATTTTGTGCACAATTATAAAAAAACACCTTTTTATGATGAGATAATTAAATTATTAGAAGAATTTTATTCGAAAAAAAGAATATATTTTAATGAAGTTGTTAGGGATATGTTAAATATTTTAATTAATTATTTGGAACTAAAAGTTAAGGTTGAATGGGCTTCAAATTATATTTGGAAATGTAAAAAAGATGATCTATTAATTGAAATCACTAAATATTTTGATGGTGATATATATATATCAGGACCTAATGGTAGAAATTACATTGATAAAAATAAATTTATAAAAAATGATATAGAATTAGTTTTTCATGAATACAATCATCCTGTATATAATCAAATTTGGGGAGATTTCATTCCATATATGACAATATGGGATATGCTATTTTATTGTGGAAAAGATACTGTTAAATATATTAAAACTGGATTTTTGAAAAAGGAGTAATTAATATGCAAATAGGAAATAAGAAAATTGGTGAAGGATACCCCTGTTTTATTATAGGTGAGATAGGAAGTAATCATAATCAAGACTTAAATACTGCTTATAGACTAATAGATATGGCTTGTGAAGCAGGTGTGGATGCTGTAAAATTTCAAACTTTAAAACCTAACGATATTGCAAAAATGGATACGCCAGCTAATGTTTATGGAGAAGCTGAATTTACAAAGGGTAAAAAATATTGGCATGAAGTGCTTAATGATATAGTAATGCCATATGAATGGCATAAAGAATTATTTCAATATGCAAAATTGAAAGGGTTAATAGTATTTTCGACTCCTGAGAGTATTGAAGCTGTAGATTTATTAGAAGAACTTGAAGTGCCAGTATATAAAATTGCCTCTATGGATATAGGATATAAGCAGCTATTAGAAAGAATAGGGAAAACAAACAAGCCTGTAATATTATCATCAGGAATAGCTTCAGTGAAGGATATTTTTGATGCTATAGAAATATTGAGGAAAAATGGGACAAATGAAATTGCATTATTACACTGTGTTTCAGACTATCCTCCTAAATATGACTATATGTCATTAGAAATGATTAATTATTACAAAAATACTTTTAATATTCCGATAGGCTTATCAGATCATTGTGAAGATAACCTATTAGATGGTGTAGCTGTAGCTTTAGGTGCAAAGATAATAGAAAAACATATTACATTAGATAAGCGTAATCCTGGACCAGATCATAGTTTTGCCTTGGATAAAAAAGGATTGAAAAATTTAGTGCAAACAGTGAGAAATGTTGAGAAAGCTATACCTATTAATGAAAAACTATTTGAAAGTAAAAATAGAAAAAAGGAGCTATATGGTAGAAGTATTATATGTATAAAAAGTAAAAAGGCTGGAGAACAGATACTGCTAAAAGATATAGATTTTAAAAGACCTGGTAATGGAATAACTCCTAAAGATGTGGAAAAAATTATAGGTTTAACATTAAAAAATGATATTGAAAAAAATCATGTTCTTAGATGGGAGGATTTTCAATGAAGAAAATCTTAGTTGTAGCTGCTCATCCAGATGATGAAATATTAGGGTTAGGCGGAACTATAAGAAAGCATGTAAATAATGGTGATATAGTAGATTGTGTTATTTTAGGAGAGGGAATGACATCAAGGACTGTAAGAAGAGAAGATATAGATAGTACGTTATTAGATGATTTGCATAATGATACACTTAAAGCAGCAGAAATAGTTGGTTTTAGAAATATATATTTTTCAAATTTTCCGGATAATAGATTTGACTCAGTAGATTTATTAGATATTATTAAAGAAGTAGAAAAACATATAAAGGATATTAGACCGGATATAGTATATACTCACCATTATGGTGATTTAAACATAGATCATAGAAAAACTTTTGAAGCTGCTTTAACAGCATGCAGACCAGTAGGAGATTATTGTGTAAAAGAAATATATTGTTTTGAAACACCGTCTTCTACAGAGTGGAATTTTAAATATGAAGACAATACATTTAAACCGAATGTGTTTATAGATATAGAGGAAACTTTAAAAGATAAATTAAATGCTATGAATTGTTATAAAACAGAGTTAGGACAATATCCCCATCCAAGGTCATTAAAGGCTTTGGAAATTATAGGACAAAGATGGGGAACTGTGGTAGGTAAAAAATATGTAGAAGCCTTCGAACTTATTAGAAAGGTAGATTAGAATGAAGACTGTAGCCTTTAGAGCAGATGGTGGTCAAAATGTAGGTATGGGTCATGTAATGCGTTGTCTGTCGCTTGCGAAAGAGTTTAGAAGAAATGGATATAAAGTATATTTCATAAGTAAGCTTACAGAAGGAATTAAAAAAATAGAAGAAGCAGGATTTGAAGTAATAAAGCTTACTAGTAAAGGAAAAATTAGTTCTAAAGAATTTTATTATGGAGATATAAAAGAATTAAAAAAAGAAGCAGAAGAAATGATTGATTTCAATAAAAAGTATAATATAGAAATACTTTTCATTGATACTTATAATGTAACAAAAGAATATTTTTTAAGCATAAAGCCATATGTAACTAAATTAGCCTATATAGATGATGTGAATAAATTTGTTTATCCAGTAGATATTTTGATTAATGGTAATATTACTGGTGAATATATGGATTATAAGAAATATTCAGAAGATGAAATTATGCTTTTAGGACCTAAGTATAATCTTATAAGGGATGAATTTAGAAATCTTCCAGAGCGAGAAATAAATAAAGAAGTAAAAGAAATAATGATAACTACAGGTGGATCTGATCCTCATAATATGAGTACTAAGTTGTTATACATGTTATTGGAAGATAATAAAATTGGTAAGCTGAGATTTAATGTTATAGTAGGAAATGGATTTATAAATAAAGAAGAACTAAGTAAAATCAGCAAACAAAACAAAAACGTTGTACTGTATGAAAATGTAAAAAGAATATCTGAAATAATGCTTAGATCTGATATAGCAATATCTTCTGGAGGTAGTACGTTGTATGAGTTGTGTGCTTGTGGAACGCCAACCATGGCTTTTATATTGGCAGATAATCAAGAATTTATTGTTGAAAAAATGGATGAATATGGTTATGTTAAGAGTTTAGAATGGTATAATAAAATAGATAAAGATATATTCTTAAGTAAATTGAAATCATTAGTATTTGATTATAATTTAAGACAAGTTATAAGTCAAAAGGGACAAAAACTTCTTGATGGAAATGGTGCTAGTAGAGTTGTGAAAAAAGTAAGTAAGAGTTAAATCGTAGATATATAGGAATACCAAAATTTATATGAGATAATGTTTTTATAAAAATTATGGAGGTGTTATCTATCTTTTTTGAAATCGACAACTAAATATTATAAAGAAATAATAAGAAATACCGATACATTAATAAGAGGATAAAAGATAAAAAAATAATAAAAGGAGCTGATCCTATGGATATTGCAGCTATGTCAACAATAATGAGCCAAGAGAAGGTTATGCAGCAGGCAAGTTTATCAGTAATGAAAATGGCAATGGACACATCGAAGTCACAATCTGTTGAATTAACAAAAATGATGGAACAGTCAGTAAATCCTCATGTTGGTGGGAACATCGATATAAAGTTATAGGGGTTAGGATGTTATACAAATGAAGAGTTAGAAAAGTTATTTAGAGAGAATAAGAAGCTCTTGGGGGTAATGCTCCAAGAGCTTAACTGTTACCTAGACATCTCCACAATCATTTTTTACTCCCCAAATGATCCCTTGATTATCTATAATATAAATATTATAATCTTGGTCACTTGAAGGAAATTTTTTTATATCACTCATGATTTTAACCGGTGCTTTTGAACCCGCTTTTTTTTCATCCCATAATGTTCTATCAGCACCTACAAAGACTTCATTATTTTCTGTTAAAATATATAAATGATGCTTTTCCGCTTGAGTAAAGGTATATAAAGAACAAATATCTTTTACATGATCAAAAATTTTAACAGGATTATTTTCTGTCTTTGCATCATTATTGATATAAGTACATTCCATTTCGTTAAGTCGTACTCCCCAAGCCCATAATTCTCCATTTTTTTTGATGGCATAATGAAATTCTTCAGGAGTTAGATACAATTCTTTCACATCGTCTAAAACTTTTTTAGAAGGGTTTCCAACTAAATCCCAAAGTTCTCCGTTTTTCTTTAATACAAAATTATTAAAGTCTACATCCGTATAAACTTTCTCTACATCATCCATGATTTTCTTAGGAGCATATACAGGGGTATTGTTACCATCTTCTATTTGATAGTTGGAGTTAGATCCATATCCCCAGAGCTCATTATTTGTCTTTAAAATAAAAACATTACTTCCATCAGTACTTACACTTTTTACCCCATCTAATATCTTTTTAGGTGTATAACAAGGATCAGTAGATCCATTTCCAAGTATTGCTTCACCTAAAAATCCATGATTATCTCCCCAAGTGAAAAGATCATCATTTTCTAATATTGCATAACTAAGTCCATTCCATAAACAAGCTGTTTTGACATGCTCTAATATTTTTACTGGTTTAAGTACAGGATCACAATGTCCTACTCCAAGCTTGCCTCTTGCATTAAAACCACATGCCCACAATTCTCCATTTTCTGTAATATAAGCTGTGCCACCTTGATTAGGAACTGTCGCTTTAACGTGATCTGCAAGCTTAAAAGGTTCCTTTCGATCTATAGTAGTTCCATCTCCTAACTGACCATATTTATTATCTCCCCAAATCCAAAGTTCTCCATTTTTCTTAATAGCTTTGATATTAAATCCTCTATTAAAAGATGCTGTTTTAACATTCGTTAATACCTTAACTGGCTTCTCATTGCCTCTAATTGTAAAAAGATCTCCATTTTTTGATAAAGCTAATGCTTGACCTCTATCCATATCTAGAATTTTCATATTATCTTCAATGGGTTTTAAATTTATTTTTCTAGTATCTTGTTCAGCTGCATAAGACGTATCAATGGACATATCTTTATTACTTTCACTATACGTGAAACTTAATAAAGTAATGATACAAAGACAAATCCCTATGATTTTTTTAATCATCTTATCCCTCCTCGGTTTTAAACGCTGATAAGATTATAGCATAAAAAAGGAATTACCATGTTATAATATGGTAATTCTTTATAAGTTTTATTTTATGGATGATGTTTTGCAATAACTTGTGCATTGGTGGATATAACTCTCCACGGATCATAAAAAACACAACCATGATTAGCACGTTTACCATTAAAATAATATCTGTTATATTTGTAAATTGTACCATCTTTGTCTAATGACTTTTCAAACGGAGTATGTTTATCATTTGCTGAATATCCATATGGGTTTGTTGTATTACCTGTGTAAGTATTGGGGCGAAAAAGGGAAATGCCCACCTGTGGTAAGATAGTTGTCGTAGGAGAGAATTTATGATATTCTCGAATAAAGATAAAAAAGGGTTGCCTGTTAAGGTGGAAACTTAAATATCAAACCTCTCATGAAGCCACCTCTTAATGTCTCGGTGGTAGTTCACTAATTGTAAAATAAATATTAATTGCTATTATGAAGTAAATATTAATAATTCAGAGGTGAGTAATTTTGGAAGGTAGAAATCTAATTATGAATTTAAAGAAAAATCTAGAAAGGGAAAAAGAATTCGAAAATCCAGGAGGAGGAATATCAACAATCAAATCAATCACAGAAAAAAGCATTGTGTATATGAGGGGAAATTCTAGGTTTTACTTAAATTTTTCAGATATTGAACAAGCTTATAGTTATTTTAAAGGAAAGATATGCACTACAAATGATTTAAAGGAGTATAAACCTCAAATATTTGATTCCAAGCATAAAGGACATAGCTGCAATTGTACTTTTTTCTTTTTATTATTAAAGCATTTGGATCTAATTGAGGGAGACATTCAAGGGAGTGGAAGAAGAGGAAATCCATTCTACATAAAAATTAAGTAAATTTAGGTTAAAGACCAGCTATTAAACGAGTTAGAGTTAATATTTCTACCACTTATGAGTAGTAAGAGAGAAAAGCTAGAGGTACTTAAAGAAGCAGTTGAAATAGAAAGCCAGTTAGATATGGATATAAGCTTAAAGGAAAAGGTAATAGCAATGACGCTTGTGGCTAGTGATAAGATTGTGGATAGAGAAGAGTTAGAGAAAATATGGGAGGTGGTTAGGATGTTTAAATTTATCGAATTTGCAGAGAAAAAAGGTATGGAAAAAGGTATAGCACAAGGAATAGAAAAAGGTATAGCACAAGGAATAGAAAAAGGCATAGAAAAAGGGAAAATAGATATGATCAAGAAACTTTTATCTTTAGGAGCGAATGAAGATATGTTGATGGAAGCATCAGGATTGTCTTTAGAAGCGATAAAGAAAATAAAGGAAGAAATAGATAAAGAAAAGCATTAATGACAGGATAGATTTCCTGTCATATTTTTTGAATAATTATTGAAAATTTATACAGAATTTAATTTGGAACAATTTACAAAAAATTATGGGTGGTGTATTGATTTTTAATGAATGTAATATATGATGTGACGCTTCGTTTTTATTGAGGCCTTTTTACATAAACATATCTAATAGAATGCCACGAATATCATCTAATTTTTTGACAATTTTAATACGATCCACTTCTTGACTTAAAAAATCATTTGTAAGATCTGCAAGAGCTTTGTCTACCTGTTTAACTTGTGAAAAAACACGATGGCGACCTCTTCTATCTAAAAAATTTTCCTTTGTAAAAACATGAGAATTTGTTACAACAATATTTAAAAATTCCTTTACAAGTTTTTTGTAATCTAATAAATCCTGTATGTATAATCGATCTCCAATTTTTTCTGACTTTTCAACGATCTTATCATATATTTTTTTTGCATGCTCTTTTACTTCATCTGATTTAATCTTTTCAAATTTTTCCATAAATGTAGTTTGAATGCTTAATGCTTTTGCTTTATTGACAGGAGTATTTTTTTGTATATTTGGTGTTTGTATAGGTTGTATTGTATTCAAAAAAATCACGACCTTTCTTTCGACACTTCCTATTTAATATTATCGGCACTATATTAAAAAATTGTTAGTGGGATTTATTATAAAGAAAGATAGAAAAAATGTCGATATATACAAATAGGAAATAGAAAATAGGGAGATAGGAATAATGAATGGTTTGATGCATTTAAACTTTGCAAGTGTGCAGAAGGCGTATGGTGGGACGATAAAAAAGCCTTTTTCTGTGAATGGGATTTTATTAGGAAAACAGAAAAATAAAGTACAAATAGATGTCGGAAATAAGAAGATTGTAGAAGCAGTATTAAAAGATCGTATAAACGAACGTGTAGGAGATCGAGTTTTTATTGATAAATCTCAGATTATTTCCATGAGAATTTATGATAAATTAGAAGATAGTCAAGCTTTAGATATAGATCAATATGCAGAAATACTAAAGGGCTATGGAGTAGCTGTAAATGAAGAATCGCGAGGGGCAGTAAAGGAGCTTGAGAAGTTTGATATTCCTTTTAGCAGGGAATCTATTGAAACCCTTATCATGTCTAAACGATATATGGAGGTAATTCATCAAGAGTTAAATCATGATACAGCTGTTAAGCTGCTAGATAAGGATATAGATATAGAAAAGGATTCTTTGGAAAAGGTTGCAAATGCTATTAAGGAAATCAAGGAAGAAGAAAGTAATGTATCCCCTTGGAGACTTTTTAGTAAAGATAATGAAATGACTACAGAAGAAGCTGAGAGAATAGCAAAAAGTATTTATGGAAGTGCTATGGGAAAAGACATTATTGATATTATAAAAGCATTACATAGAGCAAAAGCTGCTGTAAATAAGAAAAATATAGAACGGATTTATGATATATTTTATAGGCTTGGAAAGCTTGAAGGAATGCAGGACGAAGATTTTGTAAATATTTATAAGGAAGGTATAAAGCCTACTATTCAAAACTTATATAATGCAAAATATCATGTAAAAAAAAGTGTTGTACCTTCAAATGGAGAAGCTTCAAGGTGGGCAGTAAAGAATTATGAAGAATATGGGATAAAGCCTATAAAAATTACGAACAGAGATTTGAAATTAATAAAGGAAAAAATTATATCGCATTTAAAGGAAATAGGAATACAGCCTACAAAAGAAAATGTAAATTTGGCTAAGCTTTTTATAAAGATGGGAATTTCTCTAACAAAAGAAAGCATTGAGCAAGTTTCAGGGGTAAAGGAAGCTTTTAATACATTAATGAAAAAATTTGATGTAGAAAAAGCATGCAAAATGCTTAAAGGCGGTTTGGATATTGAGAAGCAAGATATTAGAAGATTAACTGTAATGAATCAATTTGGATTGTTTTCAAAAAAAGTAAATGATCTTTCTCAAGAAGTATTTGTAAAGGGAATTAATAAAATTACCAATATGAATCAGATTTTTGATAAAGTAAGTACATTGAGCTTTCATCAAATTTCTTTTCATTTATCAAAGGGTATTCCTTTTACGATAAAAAATATCAGTAAAACTTATGATAAATTAAATGAAGTAGATTCAGTTAAGAATATTACTTTAAAAGATGAAGCAAGAATTAAGGATTATGTAAAAGCTAATGAAGAAAGCTTAAAAATAAAAGCTGTACCTCAGGGAATGATAGCGGCCTTTGATGCTGGAAAAGCACTTTTTACAAATGGATTAAGGGTAAGTACTGTAAATATTAAACGTGTTTTTGATATATACGGGAAGTATAGCAGAATAAGAAGAAAATTATCTCCTCAGATGATAATGGATAGTGTACAAGAGGGAAAAGCTTTAGAAAATATGACGTTAAAAGAATTAGATGAATATGCAGATGATAAATTAAAAGCTGAAAAGCTAAGTGAAAATGTAAAAAGAGATGTGTATATTCAAAGAATGAAAGGGATGCAAAAATTAGTAAATTCTTTTTCGTCAATGGGTGAAGAAAAAAGAAGTATATTGCCTTTATTGATAAAGAATAATATGCCTTTTTCGCTAAGAGAAATAGAAGGTATTTCTTTGTTTTTAAGAAATCAACAGCAGATAGGGCATAAAATTGGTGAGATGGTTCAGTTGATAGGTCAAATACATGATCCTAACTTTAGAAAAGCTATTCTAAAGCTAGATAAATTATCAAGGAAAATGTCTCAGAGGTTAAAGAATGGAGAGTTAGAAGGGGATAAAGATTACCAAGAATTGATCCAGCATTTAGAAAGCATGGAAAAAGAATTTAATGATTCAGAAGAAAAGGATCAGTTAAAAGAGCATATAAAGCACCTAAAAACCTCTATGAAAATTCAGAAGAAGCTTAAGACATTTCAGTTTCCTGTATTGATGGGAGATAAATTTAGGAATCTACAAATATATGTACAAGATAGTGATTTCTTGAAAAAGCAAAAGGAAAAGTCATTGACTATGCTTATGAATCTAGATACAAATAATTTAGGTCAGCTACAGATAGCAATGAAGGTAGATAAGGGATATGTAGATTTAACTATAGGTGTTCCTGAAAAAAGTAGTGTAGCTTCATTGAAAAAACAGCTCCCGTATTTAAAAACAATGCTTGAAGAGATAGGTTACAAGCTTAGAGAGATTACATTTGATGGGATAGAGAAGCATTATATTTTAGAAGGAAACAACCAAAGCAAGGGAAAGCAAAGGGGGATTTTCACCTTAGAAATATAGGGGGAATATGAATGTATAAAAAATTCAAAATCAATGAAAGGCTTATTCAAAAAGCATATTTTTTAGATGATACAGCTTTTAATGATATAAATGAAGAACAACATAGCTTACAATTAGAGGATCAATTTCCTAATGAGTTTTACAAGGTTTTAGGTAAAGTATTGACTTTTGTTGAGAAAGCTGATGAGTAGGAAAAATGTATTTTTTCTATATAAAGTAAGTATAAATATGAGCCGATAATGTAGATATAAGCTAAAATAGAGGAGGTATTTATATGAAGATCGATGGAGTAATGAGCATAAGCAATCAATATCAATTTATGGGAAATGATTTAGGAGCAGACAGAAATACAGAAGAAGCAGTACAAAATACAGAAGCTGCTCAAAGCAAAAGGGAAAACTTTCCTGGAGAACATCAACTGATAGAGGCTATAGAAAAATCAAATAAAGATTTAAAGCTAGATAATACAAGCTTGCATTTTTCAATTCATGAAAAAACAAAGCAGATCATGGTAAAGATTATTGATAATGAGACAAAAGAAACGATTCGAGAAATCCCATCAGAAAAAATATTAGATATGGTAGCAGCGATGATGGAAAGGACTGGACTATTTGTAGATCAAAAGGCATAATTATTTAAAATGAAAATGGTATGAAAGGAAGTGAGATGATGGATAGATTAAGAATTACGGGGATGTCTGGTATAGATACAGAAAGCATGGTTACTCAGTTAATGCAAGCAGAACGAATGAAGGTAGATAAGCAGTATCAAGCGAAGGAGCTTAATAAATGGAGACAGGAACAATATAATGATGTAAATAAAGAGCTTGCTAATTTTATATTGGATGTTACTAAGGAATTTGGAGTAAATAGAAAAAGCTATGGTTCGATGATTCAAGATATTTCATCTTTAAGCTGGGTGAAAAAGGCCAGTAGTTCTAATGAAGATATATTTACAGCAAAAGCAACTGCTAAGGGGATAACAGGAACACATAGCGTAAAGGTTAAACAGCTAGCAGATGGAGTGAATGTAGCTAGTGTCAGTGAAGTTAAGGCAGGTACTGATAAAGCAACTAAAGATACAAAATTAAGCGATCTAGGAGTAGCAGTAGGTAATATAAGCTTTAAGATAAATGGAACTGAAATCACACTAGATAATACAGGTGATGATAAAACTATTGATGATTTAGTAACTGCAATAAATAGTGCAACAACAGCTAGTGGAGACTTATTAGGGCTTCAAGCAAGCTTTGACGATCAATCAGGAAGATTCTTTTTATCTACTAAAGAAACAGGGGAAAATGCACAGATAAAAATAACAGATGATGTTGAAAACTTATTTACTGGAGCTAATAATAAATTTAATATGGCTGTTTATACAACGATGGAGAAGGTTTCAGAAAGTACTGCTGCAGTAGGTACTGCTACAAATGCAAGTGCTTTATCTTCATTAAGCATCGCTGATGGAAGCATAAGACTTAAATTGGGAGATAAAGAAGCTACAATTTCTTTTAATGCTACTGATACAATTGAACAGTTGGTTGAAAAGATAAATAATTCAGGGTTAGGGATTACTGCAAGCTTTGATGATACTACTCATAAGCTTAATTTAAATGCTAAAAATCAAGTAATAACAGTTTTGGAGGATACTCAAGAATTATTTACAGGAACAAATAAGTTTAATATGTCTACATCTGATGATTATTTAGGAGGTAAAGTAGGTCAAAGTGCTATTATAGATTTTGATGGGGCAGAAAATATTGAATATGATTCTAATCAATTTACTATTAATGGTATAGAAATGGATTTAAAATCTGTATCAGCAGATCCTGAAAATGATACATTTAAAGTTAGTGTAGATACAGATGTAGATGCTGTTTATGATAAGATTAAATTTTTTGTAGATAAATATAATGAATTAATAGATAAATTGAATAAAAAAATATCTGAAAAGAGATATAGAGACTTTAATCCTTTAACAAAAGAACAAAAAGAGGCTATGAATGAAAATGATATTAAGCTTTGGGAGGAGAAAGCAAAGAGTGGTCTTTTAAAAGATGATGAAATCATTAACCGTACTCTTCAGAGCATGAGAAGTGGATTGTATCAAAAAGTTGAAGGGCTTACAGGTCAATTTAGTCAATTAACACAAATTGGGATAACTACAGGAGAATGGAAGGACAAAGGAAAATTAGTCATTAGTGATGATCCACAAAAAGGATTAAAAGCAGCTATCAAAAAAGATGTAGATGGTGTATTAGAGCTTTTGTTTAAACCTTCTTCTATTATAAAAAGTGATGCTACTCTTACAAAAGATGAAAAAGATACTAAGAGAAAAGAATCAGGGATTATAAATCGTTTATTTGATGATCTTGTAACAGGAATGAAAGATATTGTAAATAAATCAGGAACAGGAGATAATGCATCATTATATAGAGATGTAAAAAGTAACATACTAATAGATTTTGTTACTAAGATGGGTTCTATCAGTAATTTGGATAAAGATATTTTTAGTATAGAGAAAAAAATTAAAGATGAAGAAAGAAGATTGAAAAGCGTTGAAGAAAGTTATTGGAGAAAATTCACAGCTATGGAAAAGGCATTAAGCCAAATGCAATCTCAAAGCTCATGGCTAGCGGGACAACTAGGCGGTATGTAAAAATAAAGGAGTTGGTTAATATGGCAATACGTAATCCTTATAGTGGATTTAATCAATACAAGCAAAATAACATTATGACAGCAACACCGCAGGAGTTGACGTTGATGCTTTATAATGGAGCTATTAAATTTGTGAATCAAGCTATTTTATTTATAGAACAAAAGAATGTGCAAAAATCACATAATGCTATTATGAGAGCTAGTGATATTATTATAGAATTAAATGCTACATTAAATATGGATTATGAGATTTCAAAGGGATTAAGACCTATTTATGATTTTTTAGTGGAAAAACTGACAGAAGCAAATATTAAGAAGGATAAAAAGATACTAGAAGAGATTTTACCGATTTTTACTGATTTGAGGGATACTTGGAAGCAGGCTATGGAGCTTGCTAAAAAGAAATAATGAGGCGATTTTATGGATAAAAAACAAATTATTGATGAGTTGATCAATATTTCTAAAAAAAAGGAAGAAGCTTTAAAAGAATTATTGGATTTAACAAAAATACAAGAAGCTTTGATAAATAATCAAGATTTAGAAAACCTAGCTGAAGTTATAAATAAAAAGCAGATGATTATGAAAAGTATAGATGATATTGATATGCACTTTTTAGGTATTTACAATCGCTTCAAAAAAGCATTGGGTATTAGAGCTATAGAAGATATAGATACATCGAAATATCCTGCTTTAAAGGATTTAAAGTTAAATATCAGCAATATTATGATATTGCTTAAGGCTATTGAAGATATAGATAAGAGGAATAATTCTCAATTGCATGCAGCATTTGACAAAGTAAAAGAAGATATGAAGAAATTAAAAGCTAAGAAGCAAAGCTCTAAAATTGCATCAAGCTATCAGCGAAAATATGCAGCTGTACAAGGTGTATTTATTGACCATAAATAAGGTAGATACAATATTTTAGATATTGATAAAAGCATAAAAAACGTGTATAATACTAGATGCATAGTTTAGGTCTGTGATTGAAAGTCCATGCCAGTCGCAGGCAAAGGGACCCACGTAAGGCAGTTTTAAAAATGAAACTGCTGATCATGGTGCGGCTTAGAGGTAAGTCCTGCCAGATATATTCTGAGAGAAGTAGTAGTGATGGCAACCCCAGAGCGAACCTTCCAGCAGGCGAGTGTGGGGGCAAAGATCAGGTCAGCTAACTATGTACATAATCCTTGATAAAAAGATCAAGGATTTATTTTTTTATAATAAATTTACAGAAAAATATAGAATATTTTGATATAAAACTACATATAATAATAAGTTGTAAAAATAAACTGCTGTTTAAGCATGAAAAAAGGAATAAGAAAAATGGAGAAAAATAAGTAAATTATATATAAATGCATTACAATTTATGCCACTAAGCGTCAAAAAAATACTTGTCCACTAAAAATACACAACTTTTTCCACAGATAGATTTATTGAAAAATGACTTATCAACAGTATTATCCACACTATCCACAGAAAAACATTCAACACTTTTTCAACTTGTGGATAAACTGTGTTAATATATCTGATATATAACACAAATAGATATTTTTTTTAGAAGAATGTATATAAAACATATAATTTTTAGAAAATTCTGTGGATAAAATAGTGGATACTGTTGAAAAGTTTTAGTAGTTGAGGGATAAATAACGCCATGGCACAATCAGTCATGGCAGTTTTTGTGATTGATTGTTGATGTTTTATTTTGAAATTATTCATCAATTCATTTAAGAGATACATCCATTAAAACAAGGGTTGATTTTGAGAAATAGATCAATGATGATTGGTTATGATATAATAATAAGTAATAACCTTAAATTAGAGGAGAAAAATTTATGAAGAAAGTACCGATAGGAATAAGTGATTTTAAAGAGTTGATAACTGAAAATTATTATTATGTAGATAAAAGTTTATTTATAAAAGGAATCATAGATGATGGAGCAAAGGTAATACTGCTTCCAAGACCTAGGCGTTTTGGAAAGACACTTAATATGAGTATGCTTAGATATTTTTTTGAGAAAAGTGATGAAGATAATAAATATTTATTTGAGAATTTAAAGGTGAATAAGTATAAAGATATAATGGGTATGCAGGGGAAATACCCAGTCATTTATCTAACCTTTAAAGATGTAAAAGATACAAAATTTAAAAAATCCTATGAAAAAGTAAAAGATATTATATCTGATGAATATGATAAATTTAGATATTTACTAGAATCTGAGTACTTAAGTGATGTTGAAAAGATTTATTTCAAAAAAGTGCTATATAAAGAAGCTTCTCAAGGTGAATATGAAATGAGCTTAAAAAATTTAAGCAAATATTTATATAAACACTATAAACAAAAAATAATTATTTTGATAGATGAATATGATGTTCTTATTCAAAGTGGATATTTAAATAACTATTATAGTGAAAGTATAGAATTTATGAGAAATTTTTTAAGTGGTGCTTTAAAAGATAATATATATTTAGAAAAAGGAGTAGTAACTGGAATATTAAGAGTTGCGAAAGAAAGTATATTTTCAGGACTTAATAATTTAAAAGTTTGTACAATGCTAAACGAAGATTATAGCAGTAACTTTGGTTTTTTAGAATATGAAGTGAAAAAAATTTTAAAATACTATAATATAGAGTATGAAATTGATGAAGTTAGAAATTGGTACAACGGATATATATTTGGAGAAAATGTAATATATAATCCATGGTCAATACTTAGCTATGTAGATAACTACAAAGAAGGATTTAAAGCTCATTGGGTAAATACAAGCAGTAATGATTTAGTCAAAGAAATTCTTACAAGTTCAGGAGAAGCAGTTAAAAAGGAACTCGAAGATTTAATGATGGGTAAAGACATTATTAAAATAATAAATGAAGATATATCGATGAAGGATATAGATAAAAGTGCAGAAAGTGTATGGAGTTTTTTACTTTTTAGTGGATACTTAAAAGTTGTAAGGAAAAAGCGTAAAGAAGGAAGACTTTATTGCAATTTAAAAATACCAAATAAAGAGGTATTATATTTGTATGAAGAAATAATTATGATGTGGTTTAAGGAAAATATAAATAATGAAAAATTCAATTTGATGTTAAAAAGTTTAATAAATAAAGATATAGAAACATTTGAAGACATATTAGCTGAATTTGTATTAAGTAGTATAAGTTATTTTGATGTATCTGGTGATGATAGTGAAAAGGTATATCATGCATTTGTTCTTGGGATGCTAATAGCACTTTCAAATGAATATGAGGTTAAATCAAACAAAGAAAGTGGATATGGAAGATATGATGTAGCATTAATTCCAAAAGATAAAAATAAACTAGGGATAATTATGGAGTTTAAAAAAGTAAATAAAAGAAGAAAAGAAACTTTAGAAATAGCTTGTAATAATGCATTAAAGCAAATAAAAGAAAAAAATTACAAACAGGAATTATTAGATAGAGGAGTTAGAGATATAATAGAGCTTGGGATTGCTTTTGAAGGAAAAGAAGTTTTAGTAGTTGAGGGATAAATAACGCCATGGCATAATTAGTCATGGCAGTTTTTGTGATTGATTGTTGATGTTTTATTTTGAAATTATTCATCAATTCATTTAAGAGATACATCCATTAAAACAAGGGTTGATTTTGAGAAATAGATCAATGATGATTGGTTATGATATAATAATAGGTAATAATTTTAAATTAGAGGAGAAAAATTTATGAAGAAAGTACCGATAGGAATAAGTGATTTTAAAAAATTGATAACTGAAAATTATTATTATGTAGATAAGAGTTTATTTATAAAGGAAATAATAAATGATGGTTCGGAAGTAATACTTCTTCCAAGACCTAGGCGTTTTGGGAAGACACTTAATATGAGTATGCTTAGGTATTTTTTTGAGAAAAATGATGAAGATAATAAATATTTATTTGAGAATTTAAAGGTGAATAAGTATAAAGATATAATGGATATGCAGGGGAAATACCCAGTCATATATCTAACATTCAAAGATATAAAAGATGGAAATTTTCAAAAGTGTTATGAAAAAATGAAAGAAATTATATCGAAAGAATATTCAAGACATAGGTATTTGATAGAAAGTCAATTTTTAAATGAAGAAGATGAAATATATTTTAAAGACATATTATATAAGAGAGCATCTCAAGTTGAATATGAAACAAGTCTTAAAAATTTAAGTAAGTTTTTAAGTGAATATTATAATCAAAAAACAATTGTGTTGATAGATGAATATGATACACCAATACAAAGTGGATATTTAAGTGGATACTATAAAGAAATAATAGAATTTATGAGAAATTTTTTGAGTGGTGCTCTTAAAGATAATGAGTATTTGCAAAAGGGAGTTCTTACTGGAATATTAAGAGTAGCAAAAGAAAGTATATTTTCAGGACTTAATAATTTGGAAGTTTTTACTATATTAAAAAATAGCTATGGTGATAAATTTGGTTTTTTAGAAAGTGAAGTAGAAGAAATATTAAAGCATTATAATATAGAATATGAAATGGATGAAGTTAGAAAATGGTATAATGGATATATATTTGGAGAAAATGTGATATACAATCCATGGTCAATACTAAATTATGTAAAAAATCATGAAAATGGATTTAGACCTTATTGGGTAAATACGAGCAGTAATGATTTAGTAAAAATAGTATTGACAAAAGCAGGAGAAACAGTAAAAAAAGAACTTGAAGATTTGATAAAAGGAAAAGCTATTGTAAAACAAATAAATGAAGATATAGTGATGAATGATGTAGAAAATGGATCGGAAAATGTATGGAGTTTTTTGCTTTTTAGTGGGTATTTAAAAGTTATAAATGAAAATTTAAAAATGGGGAGAAGTTTTTGTACATTAGAAATACCAAATTTTGAAGTGAAATATCTATATGAAGAAATAATATTGTCTTGGTTTAAAGAAAGTATTAATAATGAAAAATTTAATTATATGCTAAAGAGCTTGACAACAGGAGATATAGAAACATTTGAAGATATATTTAGTGAGTATATAATAAAAAGTGCAAGCTATTTTGATATAGAGGAAAGTGAAAAATTCTATCATGCATTTGTGCTTGGAATTTTAGTAGCGTTAAATGAGGAATATGAAGTAAAATCAAATAGAGAAAGTGGATATGGAAGATATGATATAATGATAATACCTAAAGATAAAAGTAAGATGGGTATAATAATAGAATTTAAAAATGTAAGCAAAAGAAGAAAAGAAACATTGGAAATTGCAGCAGATAAAGCAATAGCGCAAATAAAAGATAAGAATTATAAACAGGAATTATTGGATATGGGAATTGAAAACATAATGGAGCTAGGAATAGCATTTGAAGGAAAAGAAGTTTTAGTAGTTGAGGGATAAATAATGCCATGGCATAATCAGTCATGGCAGTTTTTATAAATTAAGAAATCAATAAAAGAGAATCATTACAAGATTTTTATTTAGTTCTCTAAAAAACAAGATAAATTTTTCAAGCAAAACTACATTTTTATGGTTAAATAGTTGTTTGAGAGGTTTTTAAGTGGGTAAAATATAAATATAAAACTTGTCCAAATGAAAAAATAGATAATTTTTCAAAATGGAGGAAAAGTATAAATATATATGGAATAGTAATATACTAAATGAATTTTTAGTATTGGTTACAATTTTGAGTTAATTCTTTTAACTCATGGATTATATTTGCTGGAAGGAGCTGAAGTATATGATAGTGAAAGTAAGTGGAAAAAATTTAGAGATTACAGATGCATTAAAGGACATGGTAGAAGGGAAATTAGAAAGATTTGGAAAATACTTCAAGGAGGATACAGAGGCTCAAGCGACATTAAGTGTAGAAAAAAATAGACAGATTATTGAGATTACAATACCTATCAATGGAACTATCCTTAGAGCAGAAGAAGCTACTGAGGATATGTATTCATCAGTAGATAAAGCAATTGATAAATTAAAAAAACAGATTCAAAAACATAGAACAAAGCTTGAAAAGAGAAATAAAGGGCATGATACTATTCGATTTGAAAATATTCCGACTTTAAAGGATACTTTTGATGAAGAATCGCATATTGTAAAAACTAAGAGATTTCCAGTAAAGCCTATGGATGCAGAAGAAGCAGTATTGCAGATGGAGCTTTTAGGACACAACTTCTTTGTATTTACGAATAGTGATACAGATGATGTAAATGTTGTATATAAAAGAAAAGATGGAAATTATGGTTTGATTGAACCAACATACTAAAAAATCAGGGTAGCGAAAGCTACCTTTTTTTTATGGAAATATGATTATTAAGTAAAATAAATATTTGTAAAAATTGTTATTTTGGATTACTATATGTATATATGAAAAAAATGGAGGAAAAGGTAATTAAGAATCAAATACTATTAAAAATGGGCTTCTGGGGAGTGGTGTAAATTGTTAATGGTAGGGACAATTATAGGTTTTATTTTGGGAAAAATAAGAGGAGGTAAATTAAGAAATTTGAAGTTTTTGCATATACGATTGTGGCCTTTACTTATTCTTTCGTTGTTGATGCAAGTTGTTCTAATTTTTTCTGATAAAGTTCCTTTGTTGATTAAATATAGCACGTATGTTTATAGTTTTTCATTAATTTTAGCAGTAATTGCTTTGGTGGTGAATATAGATAAAAAAGGATTTTGGGCAATACTTATAGGTGTAATACTAAATTTAATACTGATCTTTATTGATCCTGCAAAACTGCCTGCATTTTTATCTGTTTTGAACTTTCGTATTGTTATTCCAAAATATTATATTTTATCAGATGAATTAGGCATAGGTGATATGTTTGTCAGTTTAGGAATGCTTTTATTTATACATGGGGAAATGCTTAGAAGTAGATTTGGACAAAGACCTACAACAATGATAAAATTTCAATATAAAGGGAAACAATAAGGAAGGACAGAGGTTCTTCCTTTTGTAATCGTTATTTAATTTGCACCATTGTTTTATTGTGTTAAAATGGAAATTGGAGTATGATTCACTCATTTGGAGAGGATGATGAAAATGAAGCTTTTAGAAAAGATATTTGGTAGCTTTAATGATAGAGAGGTAAAAAGGCTTTTTAAGATAGTTGATAAAATAGAAGCTTTTGAAGAGAAGATTAAGAAATTAAGTGACGAAGACCTAAAAAATAAAACAAATGAATTTAAAGATTTATTAAGTAAAGGAAAAACATTAGATGATATACTTCCAGAGGCTTTTGCAGTAGTAAGAGAAGCAGCTTTTAGAACTTTAGGCATGAGACACTTTCCTGTACAGCTTTTAGGAGGAATTGTCCTTCATCAAGGAAGAATTGCAGAGATGAAGACAGGAGAAGGTAAAACATTGGTTGCAACAGCTCCGGTGTATTTAAATGCCCTAGAAGGGAAGGGAGTACATGTTGTAACTGTAAATGATTACTTAGCAAAGCGTGATATGGAATGGATGAGCAAAGTATATAATTTCTTAGGCTTAACAGTAGGCTGTATTGTTCATGGAATGAGCAATGAAGAAAGAAGAGCTGCATATAATGCAGATATTACTTATGGAACAAATAATGAATTTGGGTTTGATTATTTAAGAGATAATATGGTGTTATATAAAGAGGAAATGGTGCAAAGACCTCTAAATTATGCTATTGTGGATGAGGTAGACAGTATTTTAATTGATGAAGCTAGAACACCTCTTATTATTTCTGGAGCAGGACAAAAATCGACAAGACTTTATCAAATTGTGGATCAATTTGTAAAGACTCTAAAAAAAGAAGAGGATTATGTAATAGATGAAAAAGCGAATACAGTAGTGCTTACAGATGAGTCAGGTGGAGGTGTTGAAAAGGCTGAAAAGTTCTTTGGTCTTGAAAATTTAGCAGATTTAGAAAATATGGAAATATCACATCATATAAATCAAGCATTAAGAGCTCATACTATGATGAAGAGAGATAAGGATTATGTTGTAAGAGACGGAGAAATTATTATTGTTGATGAATTTACAGGAAGACTTATGTTTGGTAGAAGATATAGTGATGGGCTTCATCAAGCAATAGAGGCAAAGGAAGGCTTAGAGGTACAAAGAGAATCAAAAACTTTGGCTACTATTACTCTTCAAAATTATTTTAGAATGTATAATAAATTAGCTGGTATGACAGGAACAGCAAAGACAGAAGAAGATGAATTCAGGCATATATATAATATGGATGTTGTTGTGATTCCAACTAATAAGCCTATTCAGAGAAAGGATTTACCTGATTCGATATATAAAACAGAAGAAGGAAAATTCAAAGCAGTAATAAATCAGATTGTTGAAAAACACAAAGTTGGTCAGCCAGTTCTTGTAGGTACTATATCTATAGAAAACTCTGAGCTTTTGAGTAAGATGTTGAAAAGACAAGGTGTTCCACATGAAGTGCTAAATGCAAAGCATCATGAAAGAGAAGCAGAGATAATATCACAAGCAGGAAGACTTGGAGCTGTGACTATTGCTACTAATATGGCAGGACGTGGTACAGATATTGTTTTGGGTGGAAATCCAGAGTTTATGGCAAAAAAAGAAATGAAAAAGATGGGATATAGTGATAATGTACTATCTATGGTTACAAGCTTTTCCCATACAGATGATGAAGAGATTATAAAAGCAAGAAAGGTATATAATGACCTTTATAGTGAAATCAAAAAGACTACAGATGCTGAACGCGATAAGGTGTTAGCAGTAGGAGGACTTGCTATTCTTGGTACTGAAAGACATGAATCAAGAAGGATTGACAATCAGTTAAGAGGTCGTTCAGGACGTCAGGGAGATCCAGGTTCGTCACAGTTTTTTATATCTCTTGAAGATGATTTGATGAGATTATTTGGGAGTGAAAGAATACAAGGTGTTGTAGAAAAATTAGGAATGGAAGATGATGAGCCTATTGAAGCTAAAATTCTTTCAAAATCAATAGAAAGTGCACAAAAAAGAGTAGAAGGTAGAAACTTCGCTATAAGAAAGCATGTTCTTCAATATGATGATGTTATGAACAAGCAAAGAGAAGTTATGTATAAAGAAAGAAAAAGAGTTCTTGAAGGAGAAAATTTAAGAGAGCATATTATGGGGATGCTTTCAAGCTTAGTAGATAGTGCTATTGAAAATTATACGGCTGAAGCTAAATATCCTGAAGAATGGGATTTAAAAGGGTTGGAGGATTATCTAAAAACAATATTCCTGCCAAAGGGAAGCCTTCAGTTTGATGATTTAGAAGAAATGACAAAGGAAGATTTAAAGATAAGAATAATGAAAATAGCAGAGAATTTGTATCAACAAAAGGAAGAAGAAGTTGGACCAGAAAGAATGAGAGAATTAGAGAGAGTAATTCTACTTCGAATTGTAGATACAAAATGGATGGATCATATTGATGCTATGGATCAATTAAGACAGGGGATTAGTCTTCGTGCTTATGGACAGGAGGATCCAGTAAGAGCTTATCAGATGGAAGGCTTTGATATGTTTGAAGCTATGATAGCTAGTATTCAAGAGGATACATTAAAACATTTATTTAATGTAACAGTTCAAACAGAAACAGAGAGAAAACAGGTTGTAAAGGTAACAGGAACTAGTGGACCGGATGCACCTGTAGGAAAGAAACCAGTTACGAAGGAAAAAAGAGTGGGAAGAAATGATCCTTGTCCTTGTGGAAGTGGGAAAAAATATAAAAAGTGCTGTGGCAAATAATTATAGAAAGAAGGGATTATATGGTACAGTTAGAGCAGCTAAAATATGAGCTGAGTACTCTAAAAAAACCTTTAGATGATTTGAGGGTTTCTCTTTGACATAGAAAATTTAAAGCATGAAGTAGAAGAATTAGAACGAAAATCAATGGCACAGAATTTTTGGGATGATCCTCAAAAGGCACAAAAAGTCCTTCAAAAGGCAAAAGGGCTAAAGGATAAGCTAAAAAGCTTTGAGGATATTCACGAAAAATATGAAGAATTAGGTATTTTGATCGATATGGCGATTGAAGAATCAGATTTGTCTGTAGAAAAGGAAGCTAAAGAGGAGCTTGAAAAGCTTAAAAAGGATATAGAATCTTTAAGAATAGAAACGCTGTTATCGGGAGAATATGATAAAAACAATGCGATTATTTCTATTCACTCGGGAGCAGGAGGATTAGATGCTCAGGATTGGGCTGAAATGCTCCTTAGGATGTATACCAGATGGGCTGAGAGGAAAGGCTATAGAGTGAAAACACTTGATATTTTACCAGATACAGAAGCAGGTATCAAAAATGTAACCTTACTAATCGAAGGGGAAAATGCTTATGGGTATTTAAAAAGTGAAAAGGGTGTGCATCGTATTGTAAGAATTTCGCCATTTGATCCATCAGGAAAAAGACATACTTCCTTTGCATCTTTAGATGTGATGCCTGAGCTAGATGAAGCTATAGAGATTGATATAAATCCAAATGATTTAAGAATAGATACTTATCGTGCTAGTGGAGCAGGAGGACAGCATGTAAATAAGACAGATTCAGCTATTCGAATTACACATATTCCTACAGGAATTGTAGTACAATGTCAGAATGAGCGTTCTCAGCACAGCAATCGTGAGACAGCTATGAAAATGCTAAAAAGTAAGCTTATAGAGTTAAAAGAAAGAGAACATAAGGATAAAATAGAGGATTTAAAAGGAGATTATAGTCAGATTGCATGGGGAAGCCAAATAAGATCTTATGTTTTTCATCCATATAATATGGTAAAAGATCATAGAACTAATACAGAAGTAGGAAATGTTCAAGCTGTAATGGACGGAGAAATTGATATATTTATAAACGAATACCTAAAAAAAATGTAGGATAAAGAAAAGGCGTGAAACATACTTACGCCTTTTCTTTATCCTTGTAAAAAATATTGTTTGGAGGAATGATAATGAAAATAGTAAATCAGTTGGCAAAGGAATTTCAGATCAAAAGCTATCAGGTACAGGAGACTATAAAACTGATAGATGAAGGAAACACTATACCATTTATTGCAAGATATAGAAAAGAAGCAACGGGTGGATTGAGTGATGAAGTTTTAAGGCAAATTTATGATAGGCTTACATATTTAAGAAATTTAGAAGAAAGAAAAGAAGAAGTCATAAGATTAATAGATGAACAGGGAAAATTAACAGATGAGTTAAAAGAAGAAATACTTAAAGCCACAGTTCTTCAAAAAATAGAAGATTTATATAGACCATTTAAGCCAAAAAGGAGAACAAGGGCTACAATGGCAAAGGAAAAAGGTTTAGAGCCTTTAGCAGAAATGCTTTTGAAGCAGGAAGTTATTGAAGGAACTATTGAAGGTTTATCAGAGCCTTTTATAAACTCGGATTTAGGAGTAAATACAGTAGAGGATGCAGTAAATGGTGCAAAGGATATTATTGCAGAAATTATATCTGATAATGCTGAATACAGAGAGAAAATCAGAGCATTGAATTTAAAAAAAGGAATAATTCAATCAAAGGCTCAAGATGAGGATGAGAAAACTGTTTATGAGATGTATTATGATTTTCAAGAATCAGTGAATAAAATAGCCAATCATAGAATTTTGGCTATCAATAGAGGAGAAAAAGAAAAAAAATTAAAAGTAAAGCTATTAAGTCCTGATGAAGAAATAATAAATTATCTACAAGATAAAGTGATAACAAATCCAAAAGCTATTACTACTAAAATTCTATTAGAGGCAATAGAAGATAGTTATAAAAGATTGATTAGTCCATCTATTGAAAGAGAAATAAGAAATAGTCTAACAGAGAGAGCTGAAGAAGAAGCTATAAAGGTATTTGCAAAAAATACAAAGCCTTTATTGTTAATCCCTCCTGTTAAAAATGTTCGAGTGTTGGCGATTGACCCAAGCTTTAGAACAGGATGCAAGCTTGCTATATTAGATGAAACAGGTAAATTGTTAGATTATACGACTATTTATCCAAATGAACCGCACAATAAGATTGAAGAATCAAAAAAGATTATGAAGGAGCTTATTGAAAAATATGATATTGATATTATTCCTATTGGGAATGGTACAGCTTCAAGAGAAACAGAGTTGGTGGTAGCAGAAATGCTAAAGGATATAAAAAGAGAGGTATATTATACTATTGTCAGTGAGGCAGGAGCATCTGTGTATTCTGCATCAAAGCTTGCAACAGAAGAATATCCAGATGTAGATGTATCTATTAGAGGAGCGATTTCAATTGGTAGAAGATTGCAGGATCCATTAGCAGAGCTGGTAAAAATAGATCCTAAAAGTATAGGAGTTGGACAATATCAACACGATTTAAATCAAACTAAATTAGGACAAGCTTTAGAAAATGTAGTGGAGGATTGTGTAAATAGTGTTGGTGTTGATTTGAATACAGCTTCTCCTTCTCTACTCAATTATGTATCGGGTATTTCTTCCTCTATAGCAAAAAATATTGTAAAATATAGGGAAGAGAATGGTAAGTTTAAAAACAGAAATCAACTGAAAAAAGTGAAGCGATTAGGAGATAAGGCATATGAGCAATGTGCAGGGTTTTTAAGAATTTCTGATGGAGACAATCCTTTAGACAATACAGCTGTCCATCCAGAGTCCTATGCAATCACTATGAGGTTGATAGAAAAATTAGGTTATACTATTGATGATATTAAGGAAGGGAAATTAAGAAATATTGATGAAAAAATAAACGAGTATGGTAAAGAGCTTGCTGGGTTAGCAGAAGAACTAGAGGTTGGGCTTCCAACTTTAAAGGATATTATATCAGAAATAAAAAAACCAGGCAGAGATCCAAGAGAAGAAATGCCTAAACCAGTATTTAGAAGTGATGTGTTAAAAATGGAAGATTTAAGGATAGATATGATAATGACTGGCACAGTAAGAAATGTTGTTGATTTTGGAGCTTTTGTAGATATTGGTGTGAAGCAGGATGGATTAGTACATATTTCTCAATTAAGCGATAGGTTTGTAAAAAATCCAATGGATGTGGTTTCTGTTGGAGATGAAGTAAAGGTAAAAATTATTGGATTAGATATTGAGAGAGGAAAAATTTCTTTGAGTATGAAGCAGGTTTAAGTTTATTGGAGGGGGCTTGATGATTTTAAACATTATATTAGGACTTGCAAATAAATTTGGTAATCTGTTTGTTTTTGCATTCATATTATCGAGATTAAGATCATTTCGGAATCTTATTGCAAAAAGGCCTGTAAAGCTAATTGATAAACTGATTTTATCTTCTGTTTTTGGTATATTTGGAATTATCGGAACTTATTTTAGTATAGAATTTGAAGGAGCATTGGTGAATACAAGGATCATTGGTGTTGCAACAGGAGGACTTTTAGGAGGTCCATTAGTAGGGCTGTTGGCAGGACTTATAGCAGGAATCCATAGAGGTATGATTTTTGCTGGCAGCTTTACTACAACTGCTTGTGCTGTATCTACTGTATTTGAAGGGATTATGGCAGGATTTATGGGTAAATTTATTCAAAATAAGAAGAAAAAATGGATGTATGCGGCACTTACAGGAGCTATTGCTGAGAGCATGAGAAAAATTTCTGTTCTAATTTTTTCAAGACCCTTTGAGGATGCAGTCAGCTTAGTAAAAGCTATTTGGATTCCAATGGTTGTGATTAATTCACTAGGTTTGGCTCTTTTATTTGTTATTATTGATAATATATTCACCGAGGAAGAAAAAATGGGAGCTCAGCAGGCAGAGTTGACTCTTAGGATTGCTGATAAAACCTTACCTTTCATCAAAAAGGGGTTAAGTTCAAAGGATATTCAAAAAGTAGCACAAATAGTTTATGATATGACAGAATATAATGCTGTAAGCTTTACTAATACAGAAAAAATTGTAGCTCATGCTGGAGCTGGGACAGATCGGCATGAGGTAGGAAAGCCTATTGTAACAGATATTACGAATCACGTACTTGCTACAGGAGAACCTATTATTTTAGGGCATTGTAGTGAAAAGCTGTGTATGTATAGAAATCACAATTGCCCCCTTGAATCTGTTGTTATGTTTCCATTAAAGGAAAATGATAAAGTCATCGGAACTTTTAAGCTCTATAAAGGCGTACCTAATGCAATAACAGCTATTGATGTGGAGCTTGCAAATGGATTAGCAAAGCTTTTTTCTACTCAGTTGACGCTAGGAAAGCTTGAATATCATTCAAAGCTTTTGGCTGCGGCTGAGCTTAAAGCGTTACAAGCTCAGATAAATCCTCATTTTTTATTTAATTCTTTAACTGTGATCGGTTCTCTTTGCAGAACCAATCCTGATAAAGCAAGAAGCTTAATTACTCACCTTAGTAATGTTTTTAGAAAGAATTTGAATATGAACAAAGAGGTTATAGATTTAGAAGTTGAATTAAATCATGTAAAATCTTATGTAGAGATTGAGAAAGCAAGGTTTGAAGAAAAATTGGAAGTAATTTATGATATAGAAGAAAACTTAAATTGTATTCTTCCTCCTCTAACTCTTCAGCCAATTGTAGAGAATGCTATAAAGCATGGACTTCTTCCTAAAAAGAATGGCGGGAGGGTAAGTATTACTGGAAAGAAGCAAAAAAACGAAGTAATCATTCACATTGAAGATGATGGAGTAGGTATAGAAAAGGAAAGACTCTTACAGATTATGAGTGATAAGCAGATACATGAGGATTCTTTGGGTATTAACAATGTAAACCAAAGATTAAAGGGAATGTTTGGAGAAAAATATGGACTACAGATAGAGAGCAAAGTAGGAAAAGGAACTGTTGTAGTTCTAAAAATTCCTGTTATAGAGCATGCTGAGGAGTGTGATTAGATTGCTCAGGGTTATGATTGTGGATGATGAAAAATATATTCGTGATGAGTTAAAATATTTTCTAAAAAAATATGACGATATAGAAATTGTTGGTGAAACGGGTGATGGAGAAGAGGTAATGAAATTAATAAAAAAATTATCTCCAGATCTAGTATTTTTGGATATTCAGCTTCAGCATATGAATGGTCTTTTGTTGGCTCGAAAAATATTAGATCAGGAAAATTCTCCATTTGTTATTTTAGCAACAGCATATAATGAATATGCTATTCAAGGCTTTGAAATAAATGTAAGTGATTATATATTAAAGCCTTTTTCAGAAGAGAGATTAAAATCTGCTATTGATCGAGTTAAGAAGCAGATGAATAAAGAATATAAGTATGCACAAAAAGATGAAGAAGTAGAAATTAATAAATTATGTGTATTTCAGAGAGATCGTTTTATTCTAATGGATATAGAAGAAATTCAATATATTGAATCTAGGCATCAAGATATTGTTGTTCATGCAAGAGGGGGAGAGTATAGTTGCAATTTTTCGTTAAAGGAATTGGAAGAAAGATTTAAAAAGAAAAGGTTTATTCGTACCCATAAAAGCTATATTGTAAATATTGATTATATAAATGAGATTATTCCGTGGTTTAATTATACGTATAAGATAAAAATAAAGGGAAAGGAAGAAGTAGAAATACCTGTTAGCAGAAATTATTTGAAGAAATTTAAAAAAATATTAGGCATATGAAGCAGAGAGATCTGCTTCTTGCTTTTTATTGAAAATAAATGCAGGTTATTTTAAAATAGTGCAACAAAATGTAAATAAATTTTAATATTTCTAAAAATAATATATAATTTTATCAAATAAATAGGTAAGGGGGAAAACTAAATGAAGAAAAAGCTATCAATACTTTTAGTATGTATGTTAGCATTAAGTGTTTTTGCTGTTGGATGTTCAAAATCAGAAGATCAAGCTTCAAAGGCTAAGAAAACGTTTGTAACAATTGCTACGGGCGGTAGTTCAGGACCATATTTTGCAATCGGTGGTGCGATTTCTAATATTTTAAATGAAAAGCTTGAAAATGTGAATGCATCTGTACAATCTACAGGAGCATCTGCAGTCAATGCAACACTACTTGGAGAGCAAAAGGCTGAGCTTGCTTTTGCGATGAATGATGTCATCAACTATGCATATACGGGAACAGAGGTTTTTAAGGATAAAGGAAAAGTTGAAAATTTAAGAGGTATTGCTGCGCTTTATCCAAACTTTGTACAGGTAGTAACATTAGAAGGAAATGGAATCAATGAGATTTCAGATTTAAAAGGAAAGAGAGTTGGAGTAGGAGCTCCAGGAAGTGGTACAGAAGTAAATGCTCGTCAAATTTTAGCAGCTCATGACATTACTTATGATGATATTGATGAAGATTTCTTATCATATTCTGAAAGTATTGAGCAGTTAAAAAATGGTGCAGTAGATGCAGCATTCTTAACTTCAGGACTTCCAAACTCAACAATTATGGATATTTGCACAACTCATGATGTGAAAATTGTACCAATAAGAAAAGCTGTGGTAGAAAAATTAGCAGCAGATTATCCATTCTATTCTTCAGAGGTAATACCAGCAGGAACTTATGACAATAAAGAGGATGTTGAAACTGCAGCAGTTACAACATTGCTTGTAACAAGAGCAGAACTAAGTGATGATGTAGTATATGATATTACAAAAACAATATTTGAAAATTTAGATGCATTACATCAAGCACATTCTGCAGCGAAGAGAATTAGTTTAGATACAGTAAAAAAAGGAATGCCTATTCCACTACATCCAGGAGCAGAAAAATATTATAAAGAGCAAGGAAAATAATAAAGAGGGCATTGAAGATGCCCTTTCTTTGTAGGGATATGGATTGAAAAATAGAAAGGGTGATAAGATGTCAAAGGAGCAAGAGATGGGCTTAGGACATGAAGCCATACTTGAAAAATATGATGCAGAATCTAGATTTAGAAAATTTAACAAAAATAGTATTCCTGGAATGATTGTATTTATTATGTGTATTGGATTATCATTATTTCATCTTTATACTGCAGCAACAGGTCCTTTGGTTACATTGATGCATAGGGCAGTCCACACTACAGCTGTAATGGCTTTAGTATTCATTTTGTATCCATTTTCTAAAAAATCTTCTAAGAAAAAAGCATCTATTTTAGATTGGATTTTTGCAGTATTGTCAATAGTATTAGGATTGTATATTGTTATGAATTATAATGACCTAGTGCTTCGTGCAGGAATGCCTAATAATACAGATATTGCATTTGGGATTATGGCAATTATATTGGTATTAGAAGCAGGAAGAAGGATTACTGGGAATGAGATTGCAATTTTAGCTGTATTATTCTTAATTTATGCTTATGTAGGACCTTATTTGCCAGATATTATTGCACATAGAGGATATAGCATAAAAGATATAGCAGAATATATGTATCTGACTATGGAAGGAATTTTTGGTATTGCTATTGGCGTATCTTCAACATATATTTTCTTATTTGTATTATTTGGAGCATTTTTATCAAAATCAGGAATGGGTCAGTTTTTTAATGATTTGGCAATGGCTATTGCTGGAAAAGGCAAGGGAGGTCCTGCAAAGGTAGCTGTTATTTCTAGTGGTTTACTTGGTTCAATCAATGGTAGTGCTGTTGCGAATGTGGTAACAACAGGAGCATTTACTATTCCGTTAATGAAAAAGATAGGATATGAACCCGAGTTTGCTGGAGCGGTAGAAGCAACTGCATCTTGTGGAGGACAAATTTTACCACCTGTTATGGGAGCAGCAGCATTTATTATGGCAGAGTATTTGGGGATAAAATATATTCATATTGCAGCAGCTGCTGCTATTCCAGCTCTTTTATATTATCTTGGAGTAATTGTTATGATTCATTTAAGGGCTTCAAAAAATGGTTTAACAGGACTTCCAAAAGAACAATTACCAAGAGTTTCTGAGGTTTTAAAGCAAAGAGGACATTTGTTGATTCCATTGATTGTTTTACTATATCTTTTGATTTCAGGAAAAACTCCTATTTATGCAGCATTTTATTCTATTATTGCAACTATTCTTACTAGTGCATTAAAGAAAGAAACGAGAATGAGTTTTAAAGATATTATTGATGCATTAGAAAGCGGTGCGCGTACAGCTTTAGGAGTTGCAATGTCTTGTGCCATTGTAGGACTAATCATAGGGGTTGCAACACTAACTGGATTTGGATTAAAGCTTGCAGGTGCTATTCTCTTCTTAGGAAAAGGGAATTTATTTATCACATTAGTCCTTACAATGATAGCATGCATTGTTCTTGGAATGGGTCTTCCATCTATTCCAGCATATATTATTACAGCGACTATGGCAGCGCCAGCACTTGCGAAAATGGGTGTACCACATCATGTATCTCATATGTTCGTGTTTTATTTTGGAATGCTTGCCAATTTAACACCGCCAGTGGCATTAGCAGCATTTGCAGGAGCTGGTATTGCAGGTGGAAATCCAGCAAGAACAGGATTTCAGGCTGTAAAGCTAGCGTTAGCTGGGTTTATTGTGCCGTATATTTTTGTATATTCACCAGCTCTTTTATTGATTGATACAACACCTATAGGTGTGATCTTAGCAACTATTACAGCAGTGGTTGGGGTTGTTGCCTTAGGTGTAGCTGCAGAAGGATATTTATTCGCAAAGGTAAATATTTTATATAGAGTAGTTATGTTTGCATCAGCTATCCTTCTTATGATGCCGGGAATTAAAACAGATATTGTAGGTTTTGTACTATTCTTAGTAATATTCTTTATTCAAAAGATGCGAGGAAAAAGAGGAGATTTTATTACTGCATAAAAAATAGCTGTTTCTTTGTGAAACAGCTATTTTTATGTTTATTGTATGAATTTTTCATATACATAAGAAAGAATAGAAATCTTTTTTGTATATATTTTACAAGGAGCATCATTTGGAACTATTTCATAAAGCTTTAGTCTTTGGTTATTAAAATAAAATGTATGCTTTGCAAAGCTTGAGATGCCATAAGTAAGAGTTGGCATTTTTTTATCGATCTCTAAAAAGTAAATCCAACCGTTCTTAACTACTGTTTTTTTTCCTGCATAATCAGGAACTCCAGCACCAAAGGCTTTAAATCTTGTATAGTCTAGTATAATATTATAATCACAATCTACATAAAATATTTCCTCCCAAGGCTCTAATTCCACAGAATGCATCCAATGCATAGTAAAGTGATCATTTGGAGAAATTGTATGAATAAAAATAATTTTTGAATGCTTTGTATCTTCTAATATTAATACAGGGATATGGATGAAAATCATTAAAATAAAAGCTAAAATTAGAAAAATGATAACAAATTTATTATATTTTTTCACAAAAACCCCTCCAATTTGTTACTAATTTATAATGTTCTATGAAAAATAGGAAGAATCCTCTAAGAAATTGGAGGAATTATGAAAAATATGTTGAATATAATTATCACAAAGTTTTTTTAGAAATAAATGTTTTTATGAATAAATACTATAGGAATTAATATGATTTTAATAAAAGATAGATGCTTTTAAAGGGGAAATGTGAATGGAAATAATGCCTATGCAAGCAATAATATTCGGTTCTATTCCAGAGTCAATTTTGATCTTATGGGCAGGATTGATGTTAATGGGTATAAAGCCGCAGATTAAGAAGGTTGTTGTTGTAGGAATATTACAAGGAGTAAGTGTATATTTTATAAGAAAATATATGGATTTTGGACCTCATATGATTGCAACAACGCTATCTCTTATTATTTATACGTATATTTTCATAAGAGTAAAATGGAGCGTTGCTATTTTTTCTGTTATGGTGCCTTGTATTATTGTTACGATAGTGGAAGGGTCTTTGATGATTTTTACAGATGCTAACTTTGTGTATATATGGTCTAGTAATTGGTTGAGATTATTATATTTATTGCCTCATGAAATCATATTAGGGTTTATCATATATATAGGCTACAAGGAAGACATATCATTATGCAATGAATTTACATGGCTTGAAAAGATAGCAGGATAAACTTGAAAAAGAAATAAAACTAATATATAATGTGATTAGAATTTAATAGGGTAGTCTTCGGGGCAGGGTGAAATTCCCGACCGGCGGTAAAGTCCGCGAGCGGCGAAAGCTGCTGAACTGGTGAAATTCCAGTACCGACAGTATAGTCTGGATGGAAGAAGATAAAAGCTTTTTTTGGTATGTACTGCGCCTGAAGATATTTATTCAGGCGCTTTCGTTTTATATATAATCCTTACGAGGACTGCCGAAAAGAAGGAGGATTTTTTATAATGAATAAAGCAACAGCTATTGAAAAAAAATCTTGTAGATTAAAATCTATAGGAACAGTAAATGGACTTACGAAGATATCAATATTATCTGTATTTGCATATGTGATAATGTTCATAGAAATTCCAATATTTTTCTTACCAGGATTTTTAAAAATTGATTTTAGTGATTTACCTGCATTGATTGGGGGATTAGCTTTAGGACCAGCTGCGGGGATTATGATTGAGTTTATTAAAAATCTTCTGCACTTTATTACAAAGACAACTACAGGAGGCGTAGGAGAGTTTGCAAACTTTTTAGTAGGGATTGCTTTAATTATTCCGGCGAGCATTTCTTATCAAAAATATAGAACAAAAAAAGGAGCAATGGCTGGGATCATCGTAGGGGTTATTACGATGAGTGTTGTAGGAGCACTTGCAAATTATTATATGCTTCTTCCTTTCTATGCAAAGGTGATGCCACTAGAGCAAATTATTTCTTTAAGTGCAGCGGCGAATGATGCTATTGTAGATATAAAGACTTTAGTATTGTATGGTGTTGTACCTTTTAACTTAATAAAAGGTATTATGGTAGCTATTTTAACTGGTTTTCTTTATAAGAAGCTTTCTCCTATTTTGAAAACAAGATAATACAACAAAAAAGAATTCTTGCTGAAAAGAATTCTTTTTTGTTGTATGAATTCTCTTGCAGCATTTTTTGAGAAAATATATAATGATTGTATGATTTTGGAGAGAATATAAGTAATGAATAGTATATTTAATCTGTAAGTATAGATAAATAACTTGATTTACAAAAGTTATCGAAGTCATTCACTTATCTTTATATATTTCTTTTTTTTATGTTGATGTTGTTTACCTATATAAATGTTATTTATATAAGAAAAGCTAATAGAGGTGTGGAAAATGAAGATAATTAGTAATAGTGAACAAAAAACTTATGCTTTAGGTTATAAATTAGGTACCTTATTAAAGGCTAGTGATGTAGTATGTTTAACAGGAGATTTAGGAGCAGGAAAAACTACTATTTCAAAGGCAATTGCAAAAGGACTAGAAGTCGATGAATGTGTTACAAGTCCTACCTTTACAATTATACATGAATATGAAGGGCGTATTCCTTTATACCATTTTGATGTATATCGTATTGGAGAAATAGAGGAAATGGAGGATTTAGGATATGAAGAATATTTCTATGGAGAAGGGGTATGTCTTATTGAATGGGCATCACAAATAGAGGAGCTAATCCCAAAGGAACATTTATGGATTCATATAAAGAAGGTTGATGAAAATACAAGGGAAATAGAAATCAATGGTACAAGTGAGCATTTTCAAACAATCATAGAGGAGTTGAAAAATATATGAAGATATTGGCTTTAGACACTTCGTCTATTGTTGCTACAGTGGCAGTGATGGACGATGATCGATTAATCGGAGAATATATTATAAATCACAAAAGAACGCATTCACAAAAGTTGATGCCCATGATAAAAGCTTTATTAGAAAGCTGTGAGGTAACTATGAAGGATATAGATATTGTGGCTGTTGCAAAGGGGCCTGGATCTTTTACGGGACTTAGAATTGGTGTTGCTACTGCAAAAGGACTTGCACATGCTCAGAATATTCCTGTTGTAGGAATATCTACTTTAGATGCATTAGCATTTAATATGCCTTTTTCTGAAGGGATTATATGTCCTATTTTAGATGCTAGAAGAAATCAAGTATATACAGCTGTGTATAAATGGGAGAATAAAGATTTATATAGCATAGAAAAACCAGCGGCTATGAGTATTAAAGAATTAGTAGAAAAACTTATAGAAAGACCTGAAAAGGTTACATTCTTAGGAGATGGAATAGAGGCTAATAGAGAATATCTCATAGAAAGATTAGGAGAGCGGGCAGTATTTTCACCTAATAGTGTTAAGATGCAGAGAGCTTCTTCTGTTGCAGAGCTTGCTATGGAAAAAGCAAAAAATGGAGAAATACAAAATTATTTTGAATTGGTACCAACTTATTTGAGAAAATCTGAAGCAGAAAGGCAATATGAAGAGAAAATGAAAAGGTGTGGAAATGGTGAAAGTTAGGTCAATGACTTTAGAAGATGTTGATGATGTTTTTGAAATAGAAAAAAGCAGTTTTCCTATTCCGTGGTCTGTAGAAGCCTTTACAGCTGAAATAGAGCATAATGAAAAGGCTAGATATGTTGTTTTGGAAAAAGAAGAAAAAGTTATAGGTTATGGAGGGTTTTGGAAGATATTAGATGAAGGACATATTACAAATATTGCAGTACATCCATCTGTAAGAGGAAAAGGTTATGGCAATTTGATTGTCGAAGGATTGTTAAAAATTGCGAAAAGAGAAGAGATTAAAGAAATGACTTTAGAAGTTAGGGTGTCAAATAAAGTAGCACAAAGGCTGTATGAAAAATATGGATTCAAAGCCTGTGGTATTAGACCGAAGTATTATCAGGATAATGGAGAAGATGCTGTGATCATGTGGAGATCAGAAAAGCATTCTGAAGAAAAGATTTAGGATAAAGTTAGGGAATTTGTAAGGAAATTGTAAGGAAAAAATAGCTTTTTTATGATAAAATAGGAAATACAAAGGATTGAGGGCATACATTGTATGCCCTATATGTATGAGAAAGGAGTTTTAGCATGTTAAAGGGGAAAAAAAAGAAGGTGCTAATTATAGCAACGATCATTGCAGTGATGTTTGCTATAGGGATAGGAAAGGTTAAAGCGAGTAAAAAAGGACAAACTCCTATTATGAGCGTTGAAACTGTAGAGATTAAGAAACAAAATATAGAATCTCATATTCAGGTAACGGGTCAAATTTTGTCTATGGATAAAAGAGAGATTGTTTCTGATGTAGAAGAAAAAATTGAAAAAATGCTTGTAGAAAAAGGTCAAAAAGTAGAAAAAGGTCAAGTCCTTATGGAACTAGAAAAAACAGATATCCTTTACAAAATCAAGGAAGCTCAAGCAAGCTTATCAATAGCTGAAAATGATTTGGAGCAATTAAAAGCAGAATTAGAAATCGAATTGAGTAATGCAGAAATTAAGTATAAAGATGCAAAGGATAATTATGAAAAAAATAAACAGCTTTATGAAGCCAATGCATTAAGTAAGAGTGAATTAGATGATTCGAAAAACAATTTAGATGAAATGTATAATCAATATGCTTTGGTTAAGAAAAAAATAGGAGATAGAGAAAATACTGGAGAAATTGCAAAAAAGAAAAAGCAGATAAAGCTTGCTAAATTGCAGCTAGAAAAAGCAAATGAGGATCTAAAAAAATATACTATTAAAAGTCCTATTACAGGAACTATTGTAGATATGAAAATTTCAGAAAGCGGTATTATTGAAAATCATGTTCCACTTATGTATATTCAGGATGTAGATCATTTAGAAATTGTTACAGATGTTAATGAATATGATGCAAGTAAAATAAAAATAGGAGATAGTGTGAAGATTACAGGAGATGCTTTTGAAGGAAAAGAATATAAAGGGAAGGTAGAATATGTTGGTCCCTTTGCAAAAACTGTTCAAACAGGAAGAGGAAAAGAAAATGTTGTTGAGATTAAGGTGGCTATAGAGGATATAGATTCATACTTAAAACCAGGTTTTTCAGCTAAGATGGATATATTGACAGAAAGTAAAAAAGATACTTATGTACTACCTTATGAAGCTATATATACAAAGAAAAATGGAGATAAAGTTATTTTTATTGTAAGAAATGGAAAAGTCAAAGAACAAAAGATTGAAACAGGTATAGAAAGCGACTTGGAGATTGAGGTAATAGGAAAAGAATTAAAGGAAAAGGACCGAGTGATAATGAATCCTACTGAAAATATTAAAGATGGTATCGAGGTCAAAGAGAATAAGGTGATGTAATATGATAAAAATAGAAGGGTTAAAAAAAGTTTATAAAAATGGGAATATTGCTGTAGAAGCTTTAAAAGGAATAAATCTTACGGTAAAACCTAAAGAATTTGTATCCATAATGGGTCCATCAGGTTCAGGAAAGTCTACCATGATGAATATTCTAGGATGCTTAGATAAACCAAGTGATGGGAAATATGAGTTAGATGGAGAGATAATAGAAGGAATGAATGATGATCAGCTAGCAGTGATTAGAAATAAAAAAATAGGATTTGTATTCCAATCCTTCAATCTTCTTCCCCGTATTTCGGCTCTGAGGAATGTGGAGCTACCGATGATCTATGCAGGAGTATCTCCAGAAGAAAGAAGAAAAAGAGCTATAAATGCGTTAGAGAGAGTGGGATTAGGAGAACGAATGAATCATAAATCAAATGAGCTTTCAGGAGGTCAAAGGCAAAGAGTGGCTATTGCAAGGGCTTTAGTTAACAATCCTTCGATACTTTTAGCAGATGAACCTACAGGGAATTTGGATACAAAAGCAGGAGATGAAATCATGGAAATCTTCCAGCAGTTGAATAATGATGGAGTTACTATTGTTATGGTAACTCACGAACCAGAAATTGCAGAGCATACAAAACGAATAATAACCTTTAGAGATGGTGAAATCATAGAAGATAAAATGGTAGAAAATCAGATTATATTAAGTGCTAAGGCAGTAGGAGAATAGAGGTGTATTCATGAATGTTTTAGAAAGCATAAAGGTAGCAATTAGTGCTATTTGGGTAAATAAGATGCGTTCTCTTTTAACAATGCTTGGAATTATTATAGGGATATCTTCTGTTATAGCAGTAGTTGCTCTAGGACAGGGGAGTCGAGCTGCAATTGATAAGGAGTTTGAACAATTTGGTGCAAGCAGGGGATTTATTCGGACTAATTGGAGAGAAACTGTTACACAAAAGGATTATTTAACGCATAGCGATATAGATGCATTAAAAAAGACTTTCGCAGAAAAGTTGGATGCTATAATACAAAATATAGAAGAAGCTGGAAAAATAAAATCAAAAAATGATATGATTAGTATTTCATTAATTGGTGCTAATGAAAATTATAATAAAATTGAAAAAATAAATATGCTAAAAGGTAGGTATATATCAGAGAGCGATGTAAAAGCAAAAAGATCTGTTGCAATAATAGATAAGGACACAGCTATGGATGTTTTTGGAAGGACTAATATTTTAGGAGAAAATATAATGGTTGATACCGGTTATACAAAAGCGTCCTTTGTAATTGTTGGTTTGTATGAAAAGCCAAAGAGTACCCTTCAAAGCTTAGGAGGAGGGGAAAGAAAGCCTGATATTTTCGTTCCTGTTACTACCCTTGAAAAAATAATGGGGATGGGAGATTATTTATGGGGAATACAAGTAAGCTTTAAAAGAAATGTAGATGTACAAGCAACTATTGACAAAATGCTTAAGCTAATAGAGAGAAGACATGGAAATATTGGAGAAAATAAGTATATAAGCTATACGGCAGAAGGTGAGATGCAATCCTTTACTAAGATTACAGGAGTTGTAACAGCAGTTATTAGTGCTATTGCTGCAATATCTCTACTTGTTGGTGGGATTGGTGTAATGAATATTATGCTTGTTTCTGTTACGGAAAGAACGAGAGAAATCGGTATTAGAAAAGCTATTGGGGCAAAAAGAAAAGATATATTATTGCAGTTTCTTGTTGAATCTGTTATTGTATCGGGAATTGGCGGTATTATTGGTACAGTAATAGGCATAGGTATTTCATTTGTTATTGCAAGATTTATTAAAATTCCTCCTAGCGTATCTATTAGTACGATTGCTATTGCATGGCTTTTTTCAGCAGGTGTTGGAATTTTCTTTGGAATATATCCTGCAAATAAAGCATCAAAATTGGATCCTATTGAAGCATTAAGATATGAATAAAAAAGAGTTGCTCATTTTTGAGCAGCTTTTTTGTATATTTTACAGAATGCTACAAATACTATTATAAGCATTATCAACATAAAAAATTCAAATAAAAGGAGGAATACAATGGCAAGTAGAGAACAATTGCAGGCAGTAGCATCTAATTGCAGTCAGTTTCAAAATGCAAATGAAAGCTCCTTTACTGCATCTATTGGAACAAATCGTACCTGTGAAAATTGTAAACATTTTACAAAAACAGGCAAGTGCGATATAAATCTAGTAGATGAAATATTGACAAGAATTACAAATGAAGGCTAAAATAATACTATATTTTTAGTGAAAATATTGACAGGTCTGCGAATTATAGTATAATGTAGATAGGTGATGGAGCTCACCTTAAACATTGCAGATTGCAATTGATGGCTCCTACTTAGATTTATTCATCTAAGTAGGGGTTTTTTTATTTTTCTTTATAAGAGAGGATGACGTATATGGGATTTAGTTTAGCAATTATTATTTTATTAGGTATTGCATTGAAAAAAATATTTGATGCTGTAAAGCTTCCTGGGTTCTTAGGGATGCTCATTTTAGGAGTAATTATTGGACCTTATGGACTTAATATGATTAGCTCTGATATTTTAGATATTTCAGGGGATTTACGAAAAATTGCATTAATTATTATTTTGATAAGAGCAGGTCTTGGAATTCAAAGAGATACGTTAAAGAAAGTAGGTACTGTAGCTGTAAAAATGAGCTGTATTCCAGGAATTCTTGAAGGCTTTACTATTATGCTTTTAGGAAGCTTTTTATTTGGAATATCGAAGATAGAAGCTGGTATGTTAGGCTTTATTATAGCTGCTGTATCTCCAGCAGTAGTTGTTCCACTCATGCTTTCTTTTATGGATAGAAGATTAGGAGAAAATAAAGGGATTCCTACTCTAATACTTGCAGGAGCTTCAATTGATGATGTTTTTGCAATTACTATATTTTCAACATTTTTAGGGTTATATACAGGAAATAATGTAAACATTTCTATGCAGATAGTAGGAATTCCTGTATCTATTATTTTGGGAATGCTTATAGGCGTTGTAGGAGCTATATTGATGGTGATGCTTTTTAAAAAATGCAGTATAAGAGATACAAAAAAGGCACTTATATTATTAGCAGTGGCGATTATTATTACTACTATTGAAGAATATTTAAAGGGGATAATTCCTATTGCTAGTTTATTAGGGGTGATGGTGGTAGGATTTTATATTCGTGAAAAATCTAATAAAATCGCAGATGCATTATCTCAAAAGTTTAATAAAATATGGGTATTTGCGGAGCTTTTGTTGTTTGTTTTAGTGGGTGCGCAAGTAAATATCCATGTTGCTTTTCATTCAGGCTTTTTAGGAATGATAGTAATATTAATAGGATTATTGGCAAGGTGTGTAGGTGTATTAATATCTACTTTGGGTACGGATTTAGACTGGAAAGAAAGAATTTTTTGCATGATTGCTTATGTACCAAAAGCAACAGTACAGGCAGCGATTGGAGCAGTACCATTGGAAGCTGGTGTTCCATCTGGAGAACTGATATTAGCGATTGCAGTACTTGCTATAATTATTACGGCACCATTAGGAGCAATAGGAATAAAGGTTTCTGGAGAAAAGTGGTTATCTCATAGCTAAAAAAAGTTCAACAACCAATTTATAGGTTGTTGAACTTTTTTATGGTGCTAAATCTTTTGGATCTACTTTAGATATGAAAGGCTGTATTGCAGATTTTTCTGCTAAAAATAAGTTGATCAAATCTGTTTCATCTATTTCAGAAATCATACCATCAGGCATAATATTTTCTTGACTTAATCTTTCTAAAAAGCTTTCATCATTAAATGAATAATCTAAATCTTTATTTTTTCTGCTTTTTTCATGCTTCTTATTTTTACTCAAAATATTCAACTCCTTTTTATCATTCTTTATTGATTAGTATTTCACAAATAATATGAAGTATTCTGAACAATGGATAACTATTTTGCATATAAAGAATTAAGGAAAAGAATGAATAAAAAAGGAGGGAAGCTGTGTGGGAATGGAGGAAGTAGGAAAAGCTTTAACGCTGTTCAATATGGAATTTCTTTCTTCTGTTACAGCTATGGTATTAGCAGTAAATTTAATTACTCAGGTGATTAAAGAAGTATTTTTAAATGAAAATGTAAATCAAAGAATTCCTAAAATGATTACGCTATTCGCATCAACTATAGTTGTACTTGTGCATCATTATAGAGTTTGGAGCTTGACACCAGGTGTTTTTCACAATTCTATCATAGAGCTTATATTTTTAATTTTTGTAAATAGTGTATTTATTGCTGCTCTTTCTATGGGAAATTATAAAATCTTAAATTTGACAAAGGATAAAGAAGTAAAAAAAATGAAAGAGCAGATGGCTGTTAATGAAGCCAAGCTTCAAAGCTTTGATGATAAAAAAAATGATGAGGAAAGAGAAGATTTTGGAGAACTATTTTAAAAAGGACAGAGTAAATTTTGCTATTTAGCATGGGTTTGGATATAATATAGAGGATGAACAAAAGATAAGGAAGGTGCAATATTGTGAGTGATTTATTATCTTCTAAAAATGGTGAATATTTTCTAACTCTTGCTATAGAGAGCAGTTGTGATGAAACGTCTGCTGCAGTTTTGAAAAACGGAAGACAAGTTTTATCCAATATTATTTCTTCTCAAATAGATGTACACAAAAAGTTTGGAGGAGTTGTTCCTGAGGTTGCATCTAGAAAGCATGTTGAAAATATAGATATCGTGATTGAAAAAGCTCTAGAGGAAGCAGGTGTTACTTTAAAAGATATTGATCATATTGGTGTGACGTATGGTCCAGGTCTTGTAGGAGCTCTTTTAGTTGGAGTATCCACAGCAAAAGCTATGGCATATGCTTTAAATATTCCATTAGTTGGTGTTAACCATATTGAAGGACATATTTGTGCAAATTATATAGAACATAAAGAGCTAGAGCCTCCCTTTTTATGTTTGATTGTATCGGGCGGACATACGCATCTTGTGCATGTAAAGAATTATGGAAATTATGATATTTTAGGAAGAACACGAGATGATGCAGTAGGAGAAGCCTTTGACAAAGTTGCTAGAGCAATGGGATTAGGATACCCAGGAGGACCTATTATTGATAGGTTGGCAAAGAATGGAGATGCAGAAGCGATCGAATTTCCTAGAGTATACTTAGAACCAGAAAGCTTTGATTTTAGCTTTAGTGGATTGAAATCAGCAGTACTAAATTATTTGAATTCCCAAAGGCAAAAAGGACTTGAAATTAAAGAGGAGGATGTGGCAGCTTCTTTTCAAGCAGCTGTTGTAGAGGTGTTGGTGCATAAAGCGATAAAGGCTGCAAAGCTTAAAAATTTAAATACAATTGTTTTAGCAGGAGGAGTAGCTGCTAATAGTGGACTTAGAGAATCTCTTTATAAAGAAGCAAAAAAGGAAGGGATTTATTTAAAACATCCATCTATAAAATTATGTACTGATAATGCAGCTATGATTGGTTGTGCAGCGTATTATAACTATATGAATGGTTTTATTTCAGATTTGTATTTAAACGCTATTCCAAATTTAAAGCTAGGAGAAAGAAAATTATGATTTGATAAAATTATTCAGAAGATTTTGTGGATAACAATGTGGATAGTGTGGAAAACATATCAAAGGTTGTTAAAAAGAAAGGATTTTCAAGCAAATATGTGGATAACTTTATAAAAACTGTTGAAAAGTTGTGGATATAAATGGGTATAACAATATATTATATATATATGCTGTGAATAAAGCATATATGTATAAAAATATTAAAAAAAACAAGTAGTTTGGATGCTCCAAACTACTTGTTTTCTTCTACATAATTAACTATATCCCCAATGTTTTTGAAACCTTCTGCATCTTCATCAGGAATTTCAATGTCGAATTCATCTTCAATAGCCATGATGATTTCAACAGCATCTAATGAATCTGCTTCTAAATCTCCCATTAGTGAAGTTTCCATTGAGATTTCTACATCTTCATCTAATCCTAATTGATCAATAATAATCTCTTTTATTTTGTCAAATACCATAATATGTATACCTCCCTAATTGAAATATTTCTTATAACCACTAAAGTGGTTTTTTAACGTGATTATTTTACCACATATAAATAGAAAATACTATAAGAAATACTGTTTTCAATATTTTTTTTTAGTTTATCATAAAAAAAACAGTTTATACATTTATTTACTCTAAATATTCTTCCCATTTTTCATAAAGATTATCTAGTTCTATTTTTAAATGGTTCATTTTTTGATGAAGCTCCTTGCTTTTTTTAGGATCTGAGTAAATTTCTTCTTTGCACATTTCTTGTTCAAGCTGGCGAATATTTTCTTCAATAGAGAGAATTGTTTCTTCTAAGCTTTCACGTTCTTTTTTAGCTCTGCGTTTTTCTTTTTGTTTTTCCTTTTCCTTTCTTCTTTCATCTTTTAATTGTGTTTTTGTTTTTTTTATTTCTACCTCAGGCGTTTTGGAATCCTCTAATTGTTTCTTTTTTTCTTGATAATATTTATAGTTTCCTAGATATTCAGTGATTCCTTCTGATGAAAGGTCTAAAATTTTTGTAGTTACTTTATTTAAAAAGTAGCGATCATGAGAAATTACTAGTATAGTACCATCGTAATTGGTTAGTGCTTCTTCTAAAGCTTCTTTTGAAGCAATATCCAAGTGGTTAGTTGGCTCATCTATTAGTAAAAAATTTGCCTTTGATAGCATAAGCTTAAGAAGGGCTACACGACTTTTTTCACCACCACTTAAGGTAGAGATTTTTTTTAATACATCTTCACCACTGAACAAAAAAGAGCCGAGAAGTGTTCGAACTTCAGTTTGTGTTAGATGGATTTTTTCTTCCCATATTTCATCAATTATTGTATTTGAAGTATTTAAATCGGATTGTTCTTGATCATAATATCCTATATGAACATTATGCCCTAAACGAATTATTCCAGTATCATAAGGAAGCATTTTTAGTAAAATCTTTAATAAAGTAGATTTACCAATACCATTAGGACCAATAAGACCGACTCTTTCTCCTCTATAAATAGTAAATGAAACATTTTGGAAGAGTTTATTGCTTCCAAAGCTTTTTGATAAATCCTCGACGGTTAAAACATCTTCTCCACTTTTTATTTGTGTTTCAAATCTGATTTTAGTTCTTTTATGAAGGTGTACAGGCTTTTCAAGTAGGGATATATGCTCTAATCGCTTTTCTCTACTTTTTGCTCTTTTAGCAAGCTTTTCAGTGCCATGCTGTTTAAACTTTCTGATGAGTGATTCTTGTCTTTGAATTTCCTTTTGCTGTTGGAGATATTCTTTCATTTGTTGTTCATATATGACTTTTTTCTTTTCAACATAGTCAGAATAGTTTCCGTTATACTGAGTAAGTTTTTTGTTTTCGATTTCATAAATTTTATCTACAACTTCATCTAAAAAGTATCTATCATGAGAAATAAGTAGAATAGTGCCATGATAAGATTTCAAGAAAGCTTCAAGCCATTCTACAGCATCTATATCAAGATGATTTGTTGGTTCGTCTAGTAGTAAAATATCAGGTTTTCTAAGGAGAAGCTTTGCTAAATTTACTCTTGTTTTTTGTCCACCACTAAGGTGTATAATAGGTTGGTCAAATTCATCTTCTGAAAAGCCTAAGCCTTTTAGGACTCCTCGGATCTCACTTCTATATCCATAGCCATTTTTATTTTGAAATTCTTCAGATTTGTATGCATAAAGCTCCATTAACTTGTTAAGACTTTCAGATGAATGGGTACTATGCTCTGCTATTTCTTTTTCTAATGATCTTAATGTTTCTTCCATTTTAATCAAATCATCAAACACCTGTAAAACTTCACCAAAGACTGTATTAGAAGGTGATAAAACAGCACTTTGTTCTAAATAGCCGATAGTAGTATTTTTAGATATATAAAGCTCTCCATTATCATAAGGATATTCTCCTGTTATTATTTTAAACAAGGTAGATTTTCCAGCACCATTTGCACCTACTAAACCTATTTTTTCACCAGCATTTATGCTAAAAGATATATTTTCTAATATAGCATTTATTCCAAAAAATTTATGAATGTCATTACACGATAAAATGATCATATAGATCCTCCTTGCTAGGTGTATTCGTATTATATTGTACCAAAAAATATAAAAATATAAAATGAAAAGGATGTTTTCTAGTATGGATCAAAGGAATAGATTGTATATAAATGTGCTACTGTGTAGATTGACATATATATATCACAGTGATATAATTTGTTAAAAAAAAACAATTAATAAAGATAGAGGACGATCAAAATGCAAAAATCAAATACGAAAATATCAATGGCTGTAATTAGAAGATTACCCAAGTATCGAAGATATTTAGAAGAGTTATTAGATAAGGGCATTAATAGGATTTCTTCAAGAGAACTAAGTAAGATTATTGGTTTTACTGCATCTCAAATAAGACAAGATTTAAACAATTTTGGAGGCTTTGGGCAGCAGGGGTATGGTTATAATGTGGCAGCACTTTATGAAGAAATCGGTAAAATATTAGGATTAGATAATGTATATAATACAATTATTATAGGTGCAGGAAATTTAGGTCAAGCAATAGCAAATTATACTAATTTTGAAAAGGCTGGATTTATTCCTAAAGCGATGTTTGATATTAATCCTAGATTAATTGGGTTAAAAATAAGAGATATTGAAATTATGGATGCAGATAATATCGAAGAGTATATCAAAGAAAACAATATAGATATTGGGATTATTTGTACTGATAAAGAGCATGCACAAGATGTAGCAGATAAGCTAATCAAAAGTAATATCAAAGGCATATGGAATTTCGCACCTACAGACTTAAATGTTCCTGAACATATTATGCTAGAGAATGTACATTTAAGTGAAAGCTTATATACATTATCCTTCTTACTAAAACACAATCGTGAGCAGGAAGATGTGTAAAATGAAAAAGGATTTTGTCAAAAAATGTACGGAAAAATGTACAGACAAACAAAAACTGTTCGTGTATTCGTACAAATTGACATCAAATTAACAATTAAAATCAAAGAAACAAGTAAAAACAAAGAAGTGGCTGTATGGAATTTTGTACAGTCGCTTCTTTGTTTTTAGTACATATGTGTTAAATTTAAGGGAATTTATGTAAATTATTACAAAATATTGAATAAATAAAAAGAACGATTCTTATAATGAATATTTTGGTAAAAGAATAAAATTGATATAGAACATAGAAAAATACAAGCTCTCAGTACTATATGAAATGAATAAGTAAATAGATTGCAAAAAAAACAAACAATAAAAAATATATGAATTATATTGTAAATTTGGCATGGTTTGTGCTAATATATAGAAGAGTGCTGTGAAAAAAATATCAATTTTTTTTAAATATAAAGAGGAGGGAATTAATGTGCAATTCAAATTGACCAAAGAACAAGAAATGGTTAGAAAGATGGTTAGAAGTTTTGCTGAAACTGAAGTACAACCTTTAGCAGCAGAAGTAGATGAAACAGAAAGATTTCCATGGGAAACTGTTGAAAAGATGGCTAGATACAAAATGCTAGGTACTTTTGTTCCAAAGGAATATGGTGGAGCAGGTGCTGACGAAGTTGCATATGCAATTACTGTAGAAGAGCTTTCAAGAGCTTGTGCTACAACAGGTGTTATTTGTTCTGCACACAGTTCACTATGTGCATGGCCAATTATGAAATATGGTACTGAAGAACAAAAGAAAAAATATTTAGTACCTCTAGCAAAGGGAGAAAAGCTTGGTGCATTTGGTTTAACTGAGCCAAACGCAGGAACAGATGCTGCTGGACAACAAACAACTGCAGTACTTGATGGAGATGAGTGGGTACTTAATGGTTCTAAAATCTTCATTACAAATGGTGGAGCTGCTGAAATCTATGTTGTTATGGCAATGACTGATCAAACAAAAGGAACTAGAGGAATCAGTTCTTTCATAGTTGAAAAAGGAACTCCTGGATTTAGTATTGGTAAAAAAGAAGATAAAATGGGTATTAGAGGTTCTGCTACTACTGAGCTTATTTTTGAAAACTGTAGAATTCCTAAAGAAAACCTATTAGGAGAGATTGGAAAAGGTTTTAAAATTGCTATGTCTACTCTTGATGGAGGTAGAATTGGTATTGCTGCTCAAGCACTTGGTATTGCTCAAGGAGCATTAGATGAAACTGTTAAATATACTAAAGAAAGACAACAATTTGGTAGACCTTTAGCTAAGTTCCAAGCATTACAATTTGAAATGGCAGATATGGAAACTAGAGTACAGGCTGCTAGATTATTAGTATATAATGCAGCATGGAAAAAATCTCAAGGACTACCTTATTCTAAAGACGCTGCTATGGCTAAATTATTTGCAGCAGAAACTGCTATGTATGTAACAACTAAAGCAGTTCAATTACATGGTGGATACGGATATACAAGAGAATATCCAGTAGAAAGAATGATGAGAGACGCTAAGATCACTGAAATATACGAAGGTACTTCAGAAGTACAAAGAATGGTAATTTCAGCTCACTTATTAAAATAATAAAAAAATCGTTTAAGAATAAATACTTGTATTAGTACTTTATAAAAGGAGGAAGAAAGATGAAGGTAATAGTTTGTGTAAAGCAAGTTCCTGATACAAACGAAGTTAGAATAGATCCTGTAAAAGGAACGCTTATTCGTGATGGTGTTCCAAGTATCTTAAATCCAGATGATGCAAATGCATTAGAAGAAGCATTAGCATTAAAAGACAAATATAAAGATGTTCATGTAACAGTAATTACAATGGGACCACCTCAAGCTGATGAGATGCTAAAGGAATGTTTAGCTATGGGAGCAGATGAGGCAATTTTACTAAGTGACAGAGCTTTTGCTGGTGCTGACACTTGGGCAACTTCTAATACAATTGCAGCTGCAATTAGAAAAATAGGAGATTACGATATTATATTTGCTGGAAGACAAGCAATCGATGGAGATACTGCACAAGTAGGACCACAGATTGCAGAAAGACTTGGACTTCCTCAAGTTACTTATGTACAAGATTTCCAAATCGAAGGAGATGAAATCAAAGTACAAAGACAGTTAGAAGATGGTTATGAAATAATTAAAGTTAAAAAACCAGTGCTTTTAACTGCAATTAAAGAATTAAATAAACCAAGATATATGTCTATCGAAGGAATTTATGATGCATATAAGCAAGAGACTACAGTATGGTCATTAGCTGATTTAGATGTTGAAAAGCATGAAGTAGGATTAGATGCTTCTCCAACAAAGGTATTCCGTTCATTTACACCAGAACCAAAAGGAAAAGGTGTAATGCTTGATGGAACTGTTAAAGAAATGGTAGAAAAACTAGTTGTGAGCTTAAAACAAAAACATATAATCTAATGAATTGGAGGGAGAAAAATGGCTGTTGTTATATATAAAGATAAATGTAAAGGATGTAAGCTATGTTTAAAAGCATGTCCTTTTGATGCTATCGATATGGTTGATGGTATAGCTGTAATTAATGATAAATGTACTGCTTGTGGAGCTTGTGTAGAGGCATGTCCTTTCAAAGCTATTGAAAAACAAGTTGCAGATGCTCCTAAGAAAGATTTATCTGCATATAAAAATGTATGGGTATTTGCAGAGCAAAGACAAGGTAAAATTATGCCTGTTGTAATAGAGCTTTTAGGAGAAGGTAGAAAATTAGCAGATGAAATCGGAACAGAACTTTGTGCAATTGTAGTTGGAAATAATATCGAAGGTTTATCAAAGGAATTAATTGCATATGGTGCTGACAAGGTATATGTAGCACAGCATGAATTATTAGAAAACTTTACAACTGATGCATATACAAAAGTAATCACTGATGCTATTAATGAATATAAGCCAGAAATCGTTTTATATGGAGCTACTCACATCGGTAGAGACTTAGCACCGAGATTAGCTGCTAGAGTAGATACTGGACTTACTGCTGACTGTACAAAGCTTGAAATAGATCCAGAAGATAAAAAAATCAAACAAACTCGTCCAGCTTTTGGTGGAAACATCATGGCTACAATCGTATGTCCAAACCACAGACCACAAATGTCTACAGTAAGACCTGGTGTTATGGACAAAGCGCATAGAGATGATTCAAGAACAGGTGAAGTAATCGAGGTTAACGTTCAATTAACAAAAGAAGATATAAGAACAGAAGTTTTAGAAGTAGTAAAAACTAAAAAAGATATGGTATCTTTAACAGATGCTGATGTAATTGTATCTGGTGGACGTGGACTTGGAAAACCAGAAGGTTTTGAGCTTATTAAACAATTAGCTGACAAACTAGGTGGAGTAGTAGGTGCATCTCGTGCTACAGTTGATGCTGGATGGATCGATCATTCACACCAAGTAGGTCAAACAGGTACAACAGTTAAGCCAAAGCTTTACATTGCTTGTGGTATTTCAGGAGCGATCCAGCATTTAGCAGGTATGCAAAGCTCTGATATCATTGTTGCAATCAATAAGAATCCTAATGCTCCAATTTTTGAGGTTGCTGACTTTGGAATCGTAGGAGACCTATATGATGTTGTTCCTGCTTTAATTGATGCTTTAGATAGAGCTGAAGATTTAGTGGAAGCATTAAAAGAGGTTGCAGCATCTAAATAGTATTTTTTATATTAATTTAACATACGGGCGACTGATCTTTTGACAGTTGACCCGTTTTTTATTGCGGTAATTGAAATGCATTATCAATAATGGTATAATAACAAAAGACTAGAAGGACTAGGTGATGAAGATGGCTAATTATTATCATGAAATCAATAGAATGATTGATAAGCTTATGCATAAAGTTTTAGTATATGACCGAAAGGGCTTTAAAATCAATGGAAAAGAAGAATTATCTTTATTAGATATACATGTTTTAAGAAAGATTGGACAGGAAGATAATAAAAAAATATATGAGTTAATAAATGATTTGGAAATAGATAGAGGTGTAGTGGCTTCTGTTACGAAAAAATTAATATTAAATGGATATATTATAAAAGAGAGATCAGAAGAGGATAAAAGAGTGTATATCATAAAATTAACAGATGCAGGAAAAGAAATGTATGAGAAGACTTTGAAGGTTCAAAAGGATTTGTTGGATTTTGTATTGAGTGAAGTAACTTTAAATGAAGAAAAAGCCATATTAAAGTTTTTGAGTAAAATTAATCAGACTACATTATCTATTGATCAGGGAGAAATTATACAAAAAAATAATAACGCCCTAATGGGAAAATAGGGCATTATTATATGTATTTAATAATTATTCTTGAACTGGTGCGTCTACAGGACAAACATTAGCGCAAGCACCACAATCAATGCATGCTCCTGCATCGATTACATATTTGTCATCTCCAGCGCTGATTGCGCTTACTGGACATTCTGGTTCACAAGCTCCACAACTAATACAAGCATCTTTAATTACATAAGCCATAATAAAATCCTCCTCTAACTGTTATTGATTGTTTTTATGCATTTAGCATGATTATATTTTAACAAAATACTAATATATGAACAATAAAAAAATAAAAATAATAGGTTTAATTTAAAAATATATAATGATTATCATTCTATATTTATTAAGAAAAGGAGAATGATTATGAAGGTGATTGCACTAGTTGGTAAAAGTGGTACTGGGAAAAGTTATAGAGCTTTGAGCCTTGCGCATGAAAAGAATATAAATTATATAATTGATGATGGATTATTTATAAAAGGAAATAAAATAATTGCAGGAAAATCTGCAAAAAGGCAGGCAACTTCTGTAGCAGCAGTAAAAACAGCACTTTTTATTCATCAAGACCATAGAGAAGAAGTAAAAGGAGCTATAAAGGAGGAAAAGCCAGATGGAGTATTAATTTTAGGTACCTCTAAAAAGATGGTGGATAAAATTTCAATGCAGCTTGATATAGCTCCTATTGAAGAATATATATATATCGAAGATATTTCATCAAAGGAAGAAAGAAAAATTGCAAAAAAACAAAGAAATGAATATGGCAAGCATGTAATTCCTGTTCCTACCTTTGAGATTAAAAAGGATTTTTCAGGATATTTTATAGATCCTTTGAAAATATTAAGAAGGAGAAAAGATGATACTGTGCAAATATCTGAAAAATCAGTTGTGAGACCTACCTTTAGTTATATGGGAAAATACATGATTTCTGATAAAGTAATCAAGGATTTGGTTAATTATTCAGCTAAGCAAGTAGAAGGAATCCATAAAGTTTCTAGAGTAGATGTTCGCAATTATCAAAGTGGAGTTAGTATATATGTGGAACTTGTAGCTATATATGGAAATCCTATACATGAGATAGCTAAAGAGGTTCAAGCGAAAATAATGAAAGAAGTAGAGCATATGACAGCGTTAAATATATTAGCAGTAAATATATTTGTAAAAAAAATAAGCGTTTCCTGATGTTGAATATTTATGCAGCAGATATTATATAAAGCATATTGCATACACATTTATATGCATTTTGATAATATAGATTATTCTTTCTTCAATATATTATGTTTTTTTTCTAAATTTTGAATAGAAGCTAAATAATTGCGAATATTTACAATATAAAATCATTGTGTTATAATCAGCTTGACAATATGTGAAATAAAAAATTTATTTCTACTGCTTTTTATTTAAAAGAATGAGGGGGTCTCAAAATGCCAAATCAATTAAATGCACAGGATTATATTGAAAGAGTAATTGAGAAAGTGAAAAAAACTGATGCAGATCAACCTGAGTTTTTACAAGCTGTTGAAGAAGTATTACCTACATTAAAGCCTGTAATAGAAAAACACCCAGAGTATATAAAAGCTAATCTTTTAGAGAGATTTGTTGAACCTGAAAGACAAATCATTTTTAGAGTACCATGGGTTGATGATCAAGGAAATTTACAGGTAAATCGTGGATTTAGAGTTCAATTTAATGGAGCGATTGGACCTTACAAGGGAGGATTACGTTTTCACCCATCAGTTTATCTTGGAATTATTAAATTCTTAGGATTTGAGCAAATATTAAAGAATTCACTAACAGGTCTTCCAATTGGAGGAGGTAAAGGTGGTTCTGACTTTGACCCTAGAGGAAAATCTGATGATGAAATCATGAGATTCTGCCAAAGCTTTATGACAGAGTTATATAGACATATTGGGCCAGATGTTGACGTTCCAGCTGGAGATATAGGTGTTGGAGCAAGAGAAATTGGATACCTTTATGGATATTATAGAAGACTTAGAGGAGCATTTGAAAACGGAGTGCTAACAGGAAAAGGTTTATCTTATGGTGGAAGCTTAATAAGACCAGAAGCTACAGGCTTTGGTGTAGCTTATTTCTGTCAAGAAATGTTAAAGCATGAAGGAGAGACTTTTGAAGGTAAAACAGTTGCATTATCAGGATTTGGTAATGTTGCTTGGGGTGCTTGTAGAAAAGTTGCAGAATTAGGCGGTAAAGTAGTTACATTATCAGGACCAGATGGATACATTTATGACCCAGATGGTATTGTAACAGAAGAAAAAATTAATTATTTATTGGAAATGCGTGCTTCTGGTAGAGATAAAGTAAAGGATTATGCCGATAAATTTGGCGTTGAATTTTTCCCAGGAGAAAAACCATGGGGAGTTAAGGTTGATATTATTATGCCATGTGCTACTCAAAATGATATTCACCTAGAGCATGCTAAAAAAATAGTTGAAAATGGTATTAAGTTTGTTTGTGAAGGTGCAAACATGCCTACTACAAATGAAGCGATTGCATACTTACTAGAAAATAATGTTATTGTAGGACCTGCTAAAGCTGCTAATGCTGGTGGAGTTGCTACATCTGCTCTTGAAATGGCTCAAAACAGTATGAGATATTCTTGGACAGCAGAGGAAGTAGACCAAAAGCTTCATCAAATCATGATTAATATCCATAATAATGCTATGAAAGCTGCTGAGGAATATGGATTTGGTTATAACTTAGTTGCTGGTGCAAATATTGCTGGGTTTATTAAAGTAGCAGATGCAATGTACGCACAAGGAAATTATTAAGATTAAAAAAGAATCGTGAAAGCGATTCTTTTTTTAGTGGGACAATACTGTTACATATATTAAGGAAATATTACATTTTCAAGACAATCAGGATAATTCATCAAAAGATGTATTAAAATATATATGAGGAGGGATGATGCTATATGAAAAATAAATTTCAATATATTCTTTTGATGATTTGGATACTTTTAATAAGTGGAATATATGCGGTTAGTTATGCGGAAAACGCAGAGGGCTATTTTCCTCCACAGCCAAAGGATATTACAGTGCTTGTTTCTAAGCCTACTATAAGTATGCAACTATTCTTAAATAACAACAGCGTAAAAGAAATAGATATGAAATTAAATGGAAAATCTGTTACTGCCCAGTATGATGAAAAACAGCAGATGGTTTTTTATGTACCGAAAAAGCCTCTTAAGGCAGGACAATATAAAGTAGATTTGAATATAGCTTTAGAGGGACAAAAATTTATAAAGGAAAGCTGGAAGTTTTATGTTGGTAAAAATGCAGTAGAAGAGCTACCAAGTCCTTCAGAAGAACAAAAAAAAGCATTGAATTATTCTAATAGATATAGAAGACTTCTAGGAATTTCCGAATTTAAATTAAATGATTCGTTGAATGCAGCAGCAATGGCTCATTCAAATTATATGGCGTTAAATAAGAAGTTTACGCATGATGAGTTTACAAATGATAAGGGGTTTACTGGAACACAGGCGTATAATAGAGCAGGGGCTTTTGGATATATAGGAAATTTTGTAGCAGAAAATGTTAGTTCAGGATCAAAGGATTATCAAGATGCAATTGATGGTTTAATTGATGCACCTTATCATCGATTAGCTTGGATTTATCCATATTATTTAGATTTAGGGTATGGAGCAAAGGATCAATATTATACCTTTAATTTTGGAGGAAAAAAGGCTTTAGAAGATAAGATGATTGTATATCCTATAGAAAATCAAACAGATGTGGCTGTTTCATGGGATGGTAATGAAATCCCTAATCCATTAAGATTTTATAATACAACAGGAACAGTAGGATATCCTATTTCTCTATCTTATTTTAGTAAAAATGATATTGAAAAATTTACTATAGAGAAGGTTACATTGAAAAATAGTAAAGGAGTTTTAGTTGATAGCTATGTTAATACTCCACAAAAGGATGATAAATTGCATGATAGTATATTGATTATTCCTTCTAAGCCTCTAGAAAAAGGTGAAAAATATACTGTATTTGTGAAAGGAAAAATAACATTTAAGGATAAAAAGGTGAAAGATATTGTCAAGACCTGGAGCTTCACAACAGTAAAAGAAGAAAAAAGTAAAAATGAATGGATGAAAAAATATATATACAAGGATGTAAAAGGTCATTGGGCTCAAAAAGATATATTAGATTTGGGTGAGAGCGGTATTTTATCACCTAAATTCAATAATTTATATAAACCAGATGACAAGATTACAAGGGCAGAATTTACTGAGTTTATTGTAAACGCATTAGGGCTTCATACAAAGCCTTATGAAGGAATTTTTAAGGATGTGAAAAAGGATACAAACAAAGCAGTTTATATTGAAGCTGCATATAGAGCTGGGATTATAAAAGGGATGGGAGATGGAAGCTTCCATCCAGACCGTGAGATTAGAAGAGAAGAAATTGCTGTCATTGTTATGAAAGCTTATGAGAAAAAAGGAAGTAAGCATAAAATCAATCAATCTCCTGTCTTATCATTTATAGATAAGGACGATATAGCCCCTTGGGCGTTAAAGGATGTAAAGTTGGCTTATGAAATAGGGATTATAAAGGGACGGGATACTGGTAAATTTGCACCAAAGGATTTTGCAACAAGAGCTGAAGGTGCAGTTTTGGTTAAAAAATTATTAGAAAAAATTTAACAATATCTAAAAAATCAGATGGAAATATTATCCATCTGATTTTTTAAAACATTTTTTATTTAAGGTCTTTTACCCATTTCTTTTACCATAAAGGTAGCAGCTTCTATAAAATTAAATGCAAGGGCAGCACCTGTTCCTTCTCCTAGCCTTAGCTCCATATCAAACATAGGCTTAAGTCCAACAAGCTCTATAGCTACTTTTCCTCCTCTTTCAGCAGTATAATGAGAAGGTATAAGAAAATCTTTTACTTTTGGTTCAATGGTGATTGCAATAAGAGCAGCAGCAGTAGATATAAAGCCATCTACTACTACAGGAATTCTTTCGGCAGCTGCTCCTAGCATAGTCCCGACCATTCCTCCTATTTCAAAGCCTCCTATTTTAGACAGTACATCGATGCCATCTTTAGGGTCAGGCTGGTTGACTTCAATAGCTTTTCTGATAACAGCTGCTTTGTGCTTTAATTTTTCTGTAGGAAGTCCTGCACCTACTCCAACAATTTCTTCTGGATCAATCCCTCCTATAACTGAAAAGATGGCAGTGCTAGGAGTAGTATTTCCTATACCCATTTCACCTGTTCCGATTAGTTTTTTTCCATTTTTAATCTGATCTAATGTAACCTCTATACCAATTTCTAAACTTTTTATAGCTTCTTCTCTTGTCATGGCAGGGCCTTTTGCCATATTGCTTGTACCGTATCGAATTTTTCTATTGATTACCCTATGGTCTTGAATATCTTTTGCTATACCTATATCTACAATAACTACATCAGCACGTGCTTGTTTTGCTAAAGCGCATACCCCCGTCAATCCTTTTGCAAAATTAGGAGTTTGTATGGCTGTGATGCTTTGAGGATCTGGTGCTATTCCTTCTTCATAAACACCATGATCTGCAGACATAACAATAATTGCTTTATTGTCTACAGAGGGAAAAGGATTTTTTGTAATGCCAGCTAATTGAATGGCTAAATCTTCTAACCTGCCTAAGCTTTTTAATGGTTTAAATAAGCTGTCTATATGAAGGCTTGCTTTTTTCATAGCTTCTGCATCTAGAGTACTTATTTTTTTGAGTGTTTCATTTAGTAATTTCATATATTTTCCTTTCATTTTCTATTCTCCACATTGGGGTATCTATTACAAAATTTAATTTGACTTTATTATAGAATAATTTGTATTTTTTTTCAATAAATAAAAAAGTTAATGTCAAAAAAATGGGTAATATAAAAATAAGTTATAAAAAAAGTTAAAACATAGGAGGAATACATTTGAAATATAAGATTATTGAAAAAGAGGGAAAAGTTATTGTAGAAGATATAAAAGATTTTGAGCCTGCTCATATTTTTGAGTGTGGACAGTGCTTTCGATGGAATAAAGAAGCTGATGGCAGCTTTACAGGAGTAGCAAAAGGAAGGGTCATCAATGTTTTAAAGGATGAAAATAGAGTTATATTTAATAATACTAATAAAGAAGAGTTTTTGAATATATGGGTAGACTATTTTGACTTAAATAGAGATTATGAAGAAATAAAGAAAAGATTGGCAAAGAAGGACTCGGTGATGAAAAAAGCTATTCACTATGGAACAGGAATAAGGCTTTTGAATCAAGATGAATGGGAAATATTGCTTTCTTTTATTATTTCTTCAAATCGTAGTATTCCATTGATTAAAAAGTCTATTGAAAGCTTATGTAGAAGATATGGAGATTTTATAGAAGAATACAGAGGAAAAAAATATTATGCTTTTCCAAAGCTAGAAGAGCTTCTTAATAAATCAGTTGAGGAAATCAAAGAGAGTCATACAGGCTATCGAGCAAAGTATATTGTAGATACAGTAGCAATTGCAGCAGAAAGGCAGATTGAAATATACAATTTGAAAAAGCTATCTACATCAGATGCAAAAAAACAATTGCTAAAATTTAGTGGAGTAGGACCTAAGGTTGCAGATTGTATTCTATTATTTTCTATGAGGAAATTTGATGCTTTTCCTATAGATGTATGGGTTAGAAGAATCATGGAATACTTTTATTTTCCCGAAGGAACAACATTAAAAAAGCTACAGCTATTTGCAAAAGAACATTTTGGAGAAGAAGCAGGGTTTGCTCAGCAGTATCTTTTTTATTATGCAAGAGAATTAGGAATTGGAAAATAGAATACATGATTACCATTTTCTACCTAAATTAATGTGACCATAGTTAAAGAATTTCTTAGTCTTGGGCGAATTATTTTCTAATGAAATACTTGCCCATAGATTTTCGTATAGTTGATTTCTAATACTGTTTAAATCTATTGACTTATAAATAGTTGAAAGAGCTATAAGTCCTTCTATTCTTGAAATGATATCAATTACAGTCATTTCCTTATCAAGGGTGTTCTTGATAAGTTTTTTCTTTTGACCTTGATCAATAATATCTTTTAGAATGCTACTAATATTTTCATAGTATTCATTGATCCTTTTAGAAAGTTCACAGAATCTATTAGAATAAAGTTGAAAAATTGTAATAAAGTTAATAGGAGCATTGAAATCATTACCAATCATTAGTGAAAGCTTAGAATTAAAATCTAAAATACATTCAAAAAATGATTCTAGTTGCTGTTTAGGATTATCTGACTTAGTTATTGAATGTGTGATTTGTTTTTCTAAATTATCTAATATAAAGTAAATACTATTAAATAGTAAATCTTCTTTTGATTTAAAATGGTAATAAATAGAAGGTTTTTTTATATTTACTGCATCTGCAATCATGCTCAATGTCGTATTTTCATATCCTCGGACTAAGAAAAACTTTAGTGAAGCCATTAGAATTTTATTTTTTGTAGTCATTTTGTCACCTACTCTCTATTTTATAATATTATATATCAAACTGTACATAGATTCAAAAAATATTGAATTGTAACGCTAATGGAAGTATTATATAATGAAATAGATGAAAATTAGATGGGGAGTTTTTGAAAGATAGGGAGATGATATAATGGCTGATAATAATAAAGAATTTAAGCCATTTATAACAGCAGATAAGATACTTCCTGAATTGACTTTTATATCAGTTATTTCGGGAATTGTGTTAGCAATAGTATTTGGTGTAGTAAATGCGTACTTAGGATTGAAGGTTGGTATGACAATAAGTGCTTCCATACCAGCAGCAGTTGTAGCAATGAGTGTAACACGGGTAATTATGAAAAGAGATTCTATACTAGAGAGTAATATGGTTCAAACTATTGGATCGGCTGGTGAATCATTGGCTGCAGGGGTAGTGTTTACAATCCCTGCAATGTTTCTATGGTCAAATTCAGTAGGAATAGATGCTCCTAGTGTTAAGTTTATAACATTGGTATCTTTATTTGGGGGAGTTTTAGGAATTATGTTCATGATTCCTTTAAGAAAAGCATTTATTGTAAAGGAGCATGGACATTTACCTTATCCAGAGGGGACAGCTTGTGCAAATGTACTTTTAGCAGGTGAAGAAGGCGGAGAGAAAGCAAAAGCAACATTTGCAGGGATAGGATTTGGTGCAATATACAAGCTATTAACAGATGGTTTTAAATTATTTCCTTCAAAATTAGAAGTATATATTAATAAACCATTTAATACATTAATAGGTCTAGATGCATTGCCTGCTGTATTAAGTGTAGGATTTATAATAGGAAAAAGAATTGCAGGTTTTATGTTGGCTGGTTCATTAATGGGATGGTTTGTGATTATTCCTTTGATATCAGAATTTGGAATAAATAGTAAGGCTATTATATTTCCTGCATCTGTTGCTATTGGAAAACTTAGTAGTTGGGATATATGGAATGCTTATATAAAATATATAGGTGCAGGGGCTGTGGCTTTTGGAGGAATAATCAGTCTTATAAGATCTATTCCTATTATATATGAAACAATTATAGAAACTATAAAAGATTATCATGAAATTATAGGAGGGAAAAGTACTTTACGAACAGAACAAGATATACCTTTGTCAACAATAGGATTGACAATAGTATTTATTATATTTGCAATAACTGTATTGCCATCTATTGGAATTGGTATAGTAGGTGCTTTGTTGATTGTAATATTTGGATTTTTTTTCGCAATAGTATCTTCTCGTATAGTAGGACTTGTTGGGAGTTCTTCAAATCCTATTTCAGGTATGACAATTGCCACTCTAATAATTTCATCGTTAGCATTTAAAATGAGTTGTGGTGCAGGAAATGAAGTAATATTTGCTGTATTTACGGTAGGAGCTATTATATGTATTATTGTAGCTATGGCAGGAGATACTTCTCAAGACCTTAAAACTGGATTCTTAGTAGGAGCGACTCCTTATAAACAACAAATAGGAGAAATTATAGGGGGTGTAGTAAGTGCTTTAGCTTTAGCTGGAGTGCTGGTTTTACTAAATAGGGCATGGGGATTCGGGTCATTTGAACTTCCAGCTCCACAAGCAACACTTGTAAAATTAGTAGTTGAAGGAGTTATGCAGGGGAACCTACCGTGGTCTTTAATATTTATTGGTGTAGGGATTGGAATAGTTATAGAACTCCTTGAATTACCAATACTTCCTATAGCTATAGGTTTATACCTTCCAATCAATCTTACTACCACAATTTTTATAGGAGGACTTATAAGAGGTGTTTTGGATTGTATTAATTTAGATGATTTTGAGAAAAATGGAAAAATAGATTTTGGTATTTTATATGCATCAGGTATGATTGCTGGTGAAGGTGTTGTTGGTGTTATATTAGCTTTGTTAGCTGTATTAAATATAGATATTTCAGTAGGTGTAAATATTGGTAGCTTTGGGACAATTATTTTGTTTGGATTACTTGTATATATGCTTATGAGATGGTCATTATTTAAAAAGATATATAAATATGAATAAAATATATAAGAGTAGTCATTAATTGATTACTCTTTTTAAATTTATATTTTGCTTTATTAGAGTAAAGTAATAAAAAATATTTATATAAGTTTCTGTATAAATATAAAAAGAAGAGGTCAGGTAATTATCGAATACTGTTAGATGAAATAAAATAATTTAATAGAACGATTATAAATAAGATAAATTATAAGCTTGAATCATTTGTTATAGCTATATACCGACCGTTAGATAAAGGGAAAATCGCATATCTAATACGTGTAAGAAGTAAAAAAATAAGAGCAAAAGCATTTGGGATTTTATAAAAAAATGAATAAATTCGTGTATTTGACTTTTAAAAAAAATCTGTCTATACTACAATCAAGGTTGCAACCGTTTAAAGAAAAAAAGAATACTTAAAAATTTTCGAAATATTTTTTAAAAAACAACAACAATAAAAAGGGAGGGAATATAGCATGGCGAGTGCAAATAAGACACAGGAATTTAAACCTTTTATTCCTGCAGATAAGATTTTACCAGAATTTACATTTGTTTCAATATTATTAGGAATCTTATTAGCTGTAGTATTTGGTGCAGCAAATGCATATCTAGGATTAAAAGTAGGTATGACAATTAGTGCATCTATCCCAGCAGCAGTAATTTCAATGGGACTTATTAGAGGTCTTTTCAAAAAAGAATCTATACTCGAAAATAATATGGTCCAAACTATAGGATCAGCTGGAGAATCTCTAGCAGCAGGAGCGATATTTACACTACCGGCTTTATATATTTGGATGAAAGAATGGAATATGGGATCTCCAGATTTATTATCTATAACAGCTATTGCTTTATGTGGTGGCCTTCTTGGAGTACTTTTCATGGTTCCTTTAAGAAAAGCGTTAATCGTAAAAGAACATGGTGTACTACCATATCCTGAAGGAACAGCTTGTGCAGAAGTATTGCTTGCTGGTGAAGAAGGTGGAGAAAAGGCAAAGATTACATTTACAGGATTAGGAATAGGTGCATTATATAAGTTTATTGCTGATGGGTTCAAATTATTCCCAAGTGAAATAGAAACAGCGATCCCTGGATATAAAGGGGCAGCTATTGGTGCAGATGTGCTACCAGCATTACTAGGTGTTGGATTTATTATAGGACCTAAAATTTCTGCATATATGTTAGGTGGTGCTGTTCTTGGATGGTTTGCGTTTATTCCACTTATTGCTAATATTGGAGATATGGGTAATATTGTTATGTACCCAGCATCTGTACCTATTAATGAATTAGGATATTGGGGAATTTGGAATTATTATATAAGATATGTAGGTGCTGGAGCTGTTGCTTTTGGTGGTGTATTTAGTTTGATTAAATCTTTACCACTAATTATTCAGACCTTTAGAGATGCTATGAAGGATTATTCAGGTGGAGCAGGTGGAAACGCAAATATTAGAACAGACCATGATATGCCAATGAAACTTGTTTTGATTGGATCTTTAGTAATTGTTTTAGCTATGATGATGTTACCAATTATACCAGTAGGCTTTGGTGGAGCTTTATTAATTGCGATTTTTGGTTTCTTCTTTGCAACTGTTTCATCAAGAATTGTTGGTCTTGTTGGTAGTTCATCAAACCCTGTATCAGGGATGACTATTGCAACATTAATAATAACTGCTATTATATTTAAGGCAAGCGGAAATGATGGGCATGTGGGAATGATTGCAACATTAACTGTTGGTGCAATTATATGTATCATTGCTGCTATGGCAGGGGATACTTCTCAAGACTTAAAAACAGGTTTCTTAGTAGGGGCTACACCTTATAAACAGCAATATGGTGAAATTATTGGTGCGATAGCAGCTGCCCTTGCAATAGGTGGTGTTTTAACATTATTAAATGAAGCATGGGGATTTGGATCTACTGAACTACCAGCACCTCAAGCGACTTTGATGAGATTAGTTATAGAAGGTGTTATGGGTGGAAACTTACCATGGGCTCTTGTATTTACTGGAGTAGGTGTAGGGATTACAGTTGAATTACTAGGATTACCTGTTCTTCCAATTGCTATTGGTTTATATTTACCAATTCATTTAAGTACACCGATTATGGTAGGTGGTATTGTTAGAGGAATATTGGATAAAAAATTAGAAAAATCAAGTGAAGAAACTCATAGTATTAAAGAAAAAATCGAATGTGGTATTCTTTACGCATCAGGTTTGATTGCAGGAGAAGGATTAGTGGGTATACTACTTGCGCTATTTGCTGTATTTGGAGTTAATCTTGCAGAAAAGCTAAATATTCATTTAGGGCAAATAGGAGCTTTGATATTCTTTGCAGGACTTACATTCTCACTTATGAAATACTCACTATTTAAGAAAAGTTCATCTAAGAAACTTTAAGAATTAAAAAAATAGTATAATATTTGAAAATATGAAAAAGGGGATATTTTTAATATCCTCTTTTGAATCTATAAAGAGAGGTGAGATTATGGGTAGAAAAATAAAGAAGAATGATAATTATTTAGAGCTAGTTCCTTCTAAAAATAAAAATCAGAAATGGAAAATAAATGATGATGGCTTTGTTCAACTGATTATCCCACGAGAAGGATTTTTAGATAAAATTGTAAGGTTTTTCTTTAAAACACCTAAAGTCATGCGAATAGATTTAGATGCTCATGGTAGCTGTGTATGGAAAGCTATTGATGGCAATAGGAATATTGAACAAATCGGTGAAATTATAAAAAGAGAGTTTGGTGAAGAGGCTGAGCCTCTTTATGAAAGACTTGGGACTTATATAAATATTTTAAGAAATAATAAGTTTATAACATTAGAGAAGGTAAGTGAATAGTATGTTAGGATTTATATTAAAGGTATTATTGCTTGGTGTGACTATTGCTTTTTTGCTTGCGTGGGGATATGTAAAGCAACAAAGAAAAACAGAAGAGTTATTAAATACACTATATAGAAAATGTGAAGATAAAATCATAAAGGAATTAAAAAAGACAGATGCCCTTACAGGTAAGGATATTGAAAAAATTATTTATGGAACAAAAGCTTCTCTTTTTTGGAGTAAAAATAAATTACAGGTTACTAATTCAAAAATAGTCATGAAGCATTTGATAATGGATATGATAAATAAAGGGACTATTGAGGAAGTATTAAATAGCAAGCCTAAAAAATATAAATTGAAATATTGAGATTGTCTTAATGATGAAAGATAAATGGTATAAATCTCTTAATTTTAGCATAAAGAGGTTCATACCGTTTTTTTTATTAAAGGCCCAATATATAGGCAAACAACTTCAAAAAGAAATATAAAAGATAGTTCATTCCCGATAACTTTTGAAAAAACAAAACTTCATTCCATAAAAAATACTAAACCTTCAAAACTCACTTCGTTCAAACAATGAAGGTTCTTAACGTATTTTTTATGAAATTTCAGTAAGTTTTTTTACAAAAGTTATCGAAGTCATTCACTTATCTTTATATATTTCTTTTTTTATGTTGAAGTTGTTTACCTATATAACAAAGCGACAATAATTATTTGAAAAAGATAAAAAATTATTAAATTATGTTTTTGACAAAATTTTAATTGGAAATATATTGTGCATATAGAATAAATATGGTAGTATTTATTTTATAGTTTGTTATTGAAAAACAATTGTATATACCAAAGAAACAAAATAGCTATGTAGAAAAGTGAAGAGAATTTTAAGACAGAAAGGAAGGGCAGATATGGAAAAGAAAAGATTAATAGAAGATGAACTTATAGAAACAAAAAATAGAAGTTCAATATTTACAAAGCTTTATATTTCGGTATTATTCATTGTTATTATTTGTGAATTTATAGGCATTAAAAAGATTGCTGTTGGACCTGGACAGATTGTATTACTACCTATGTTGTATGCAGTAATTATAGGAATGGTTATTACACCTGATCTTTTAGGAAAACCAGTAAAAGTATTAAGAACATTGATTTCTGATGAAGTAATGGAGCTTGCTGGCACTATGGTTATGTTTGCACTCCTTCCATTGGGAGTAAAATATGGAACCTTAGTAGGACCAAATATTGTAAAGGTTGTACAAGCAGGACCAGCATTTTTACTTCAAGAGTTAGGAAATTTAGGAACTGTATTTATAGGACTTCCACTGGCACTTTGTTTAGGACTTAAGAGAGAAGCTGTAGGTGCAACGGTTAGTATATGTAGAGAGCCTACCCTTGGGGTAATCGGAGAAAGATATGGGATCAATTCTCCAGAGGGTACAGGAGTTTTAGGAACATATATGATGGGAACTATTTTTGGAACCATATTCTTTGGACTTTTAGGATCTTTTGCTCCTTCTACTGGAATTCATCCTTTAGCATTAGCTATGGCGTCTGGAATGGGAAGTGGAAGTATGATGACAGCAGCATCATCAGCACTTGCTGAAACAGTACCAGCCATGAAGGATACAATCCTTGCTTATGCAGCAACAAGTAATATGTTAACAGGTGTAACAGGTCTTTACTGTGTTGTATTTATTGCTTTACCATTATCAAATTATCTATATAAAAAATTAGCGCCAAAGTTTGATAAAAAAGGAGGTCATGCAGATGCTAACTAGGACAATCAATCAGTCCAAAATTATGATAGTTATTGGAATGATGATTTTAATCGGTCAAAGAATAGCACAAATGATTAATCATAAGTCAGTAACGCCAATAGGTCAGATGGTTCCTGGAATATTAGCCATTTTATTAGTTTGTATGCTTTCTTTAAAGATAAAAGAGCTTTTACCTAATTTGAAGTTTCCAGCATTTGCATGGGCTACGTTGATAGCACTTATTCTTAGTATGCCTTTTATGCCTACAGCAAAAATATTTTTACAATATACAAATAATGTAAATTTTTTAGCAACAACAACACCGATTCTAGCTTTTGCAGGTATTTCTGTTGGAAATAAAATTGATCAATTGAAAAAAATAAGCTGGAAACTTGTTATTATTTCTATCGCAGTGTTTATTGGTACATATTTTGGATCTGCTCTTGTTGCCCAGATGATATTAAAAATGCAAGGGATTATTTAGTGATTTATAGGTAATCTATTTTAATAGGTTACCTTTATATTTTTATGGTAGATTATTTTTGTTTTAAGAAAGGAGATAAGAATAATGGATAAAAAACAATTAAAAGAAAAAGTTTGTCAAGTAATCGATAAAAACAAGGAAAAAATTATTCGTTTAGGAGAGTCTATTTATAACCATCCAGAGTTAGGATATAAGGAAGTATATGCTACAAATTTTATCAGTGAAGAGTTAGAAAAGTTAGGATTAACTGTAGAGAAAAATATTGCTGTTACAGGATGTAGAGCTAGGTTAAATGCTGAGAATGAAGGACCAAGAGTAGCTGTTTTAGGAGAAATGGATGCTGTTATATGTAAAGAACATATTGATGCTGATCCTGAAACAGGAGCAGTTCATGCATGTGGGCATAATATACAAGTAGCCTCTATGTTTGGTGTAGCAGTAGGGCTAACCCTTTCAGGAGCTTTAGAAAAATTAGGTGGGAAAGTAGATTTTTTAGCAGTACCTGCTGAGGAATATGTTGAGCTTGAATATAGAAGTAAATTAAAGGAAAAGGGAAAAATAAAATATTTTGGTGGAAAGCAGGAACTCATTTACAGAGGTTATTTTGATGATGTAGATATTGCTATGATGATGCATGTATTAAATTTAGGGGATAAAAAGGTATTAATAGGTGGAAAAGGAAATGGGTTTGTTGGAAAGAATGTTCAATTTATTGGAAAAGAGTCACATGCTGGAGGTGCACCAGAAAAAGGTATAAATGCTTTAAATGCTGCTATGCTAGCTATTAATAATATTCATGCACAACGAGAGACTTTTCCAGAAAGTGAAAGAATTAGAGTTCATCCAATTATGACAAAGGGTGGAGATATTGTGAATGTTATTCCTGCTGATGTACGTATGGAAATGTATGTAAGAGGTAGAACTATTCAAGGGATTCTTGATGCAAATAAAAAAGTAAATCGCTCATTAAAGGCAGGGGCTATGGCTATTGGTGCAAAGGTTAAGATTAATGAAATACCAGGGTATTTACCTCTTTTAAATCATGATGAATTAGATAATATTTTTAAATTAAATATATTAGATTTTGTAAAAAAAGAAGAAATTATAGAAGATGGAGATTTTACAGGTTCATTTGATTTTGGAGATGTATCTCATTTGATGCCATCTTTACATCCGTTTATAGGTGGAATTAAAGGAGAGCTTCATACTCGGAATTTTAAAAATGAAGACCATGAGCTATGTTATATAGTACCTGCAAAATCAATGGCAATGACAATTATTGATCTATTGTGGGATGAAGGTAAAGTGGCAAAGAAAATGATAAAAGATTTCACGCCAAAGATGACAAAGGAGGAATATGTAGGTTTTTTAGAGAAAATATCTGGTGTAATTACTGAATAAACTTATAAAAATAGGGGTTAGGATTGCATAAAGAATACTGTAATCTTAACCCCTTAATTATGCGAAATATAATTTTTTATATATAGAAATAAATATAATCTTTACAGCATATAGTAAAAAAGGGGGATAAAAAATGAGAAAGAGAAAAATATTGAGCTTATTATTAGCATTTGTATTGGTAGTTGCAGTTTTTGCAGGATGTGGACAAAAAACAGAAACTAGCACAAATGAGAAACCATCAAAGCAGTTTGTAACAATTGTAACAGGTTCAACAGGTGGTACTTATTATCCTGTAGGAACAATTTTTTCTTCATTGTGGAATGAAAAACTAGGAGATAGGGGTGTTGTAGCTTCTGTTCAATCTTCAGGAGGATCTGTAGAAAACTTAAATATGTTAAAGGCAGGGGAGGCGCAGCTTGGAATTGCAATGGCGAATTTAACTTTATTTGCATACAAAGGAGAAGGAAAATTTAAGGATAATCAATTTGATAAGGTTCGATTTGTTACAGCACTATGGCCTGATGTTACACAATTGGTTGTGACAGAAGACTCAGGAATTGATTCTTTGAGTGATTTGAAAGGAAAAAGGTTCAATGTTGGTGGTGCAGGGTCTGGAACAGAATATAGCTGCAAGCTTATGTTTGAGCATGTAGGAGGGCTTACATTTGATGATGTAAATACAGAGCATTTAGGATATTTTGAAGCTTCAAGTGCTATGCAAAACGGGCAGTTAGATGGCATGAATGCAGAAGGAGGATTGCCTACTTCAGCAGTTTCAGAAATATTTGCAAGCAAGACACCGGTAAAAATGTTAGAATTTAGCGATGAAGATTATAAAAAACTTCATGATGTAGCGCCATACTATGGTCAATTTACAGTACCTTCTGGATTGTATTCAAAGCTTGATAAGGATATAAAAACAGTAGGGATTAAGTCTACACTTATTGCTAGTGCAGATTTAGATGAAGATTTAGTTTATGAATTAGTAAAATCTATATATGAAAATTATGATGAAATATCAGATGCACATAAAGCACTAGAGTTTGTAAGATTAGAAGAAGCTATAAAAGGATTACCTCCAGTTCCCCTTCATCCAGGAGCAGTAAAATATTATAAAGAAAAAGGAATAGAAATTCCTGAAGAATTATTGCCATAATGTAAAGTACCCGACTAGTAAACTGGTCGGGTGTAAAAATCTGAAAGGAGGGATCGTATGACAAATAAAAAAAAGAAAAAAGAATCAATAGTAGAAAGAAAGCTAGTAGGGAAAGCGGCTTTGTTTGTTACAATTTTAGCAATATTTACATCTTTATTTCATGTATGGATGAATAGTGCAAGTTTGATGATTGCTATTAAGAAAAATTCGATTCATTTAGGACTTATGTTAGGACTTACATTTTTAATGTATCCAGCATCAAAAAAATCACCAAAGGATAGACCGTCAGTGCTTGATTGGATTTTATGTATTCTAGGAATTAGCATAGGCATGTATATATTCTTTACTTATGATAGTCTTGTTGAAAGATCACTCATTCCAAACAAGTGTGATTATATATTTGCAGTTATAGCAATTCTTTTAACATTAGAAGCAGGAAGAAGAACAGTGGGATATATTTTGCCGATTCTTTCTATATGCTTTATATTGTATGCAAAATTTGGATATATTTTTCCAGGAAAGCTTGCTCATCAAGGATTTTCTTGGTCAAGAATATTAACAAGAATGTATTTAACAGATGCAGGTATTTTTGGAATTACCCTTATGGTATCTGCTTCTTATGTATTTATGTTTATTTTATTTGGTTCTTTCTTGAGCAAGACAGGAACTGCAAAGTTTTTCAATGATTTTGCTTTGGCCTTTGCAGGGAGACTAAGAGGAGGTCCTGCTCAGGTTGCAGTAATGGCTAGTGGATTAATGGGAACAATAAGTGGAAGTTCACAGGCGAATGTAGCTACTACTGGAAGCTTTACTATTCCCCTTATGAAGGAAGTTGGGTATAAGCCTAGATTTGCAGGAGCAGTTGAAGCTGCTGCGTCTACTGGAGGAATCCTTATGCCACCAATTATGGGTGCAGCATCTTTTATGATGGCATCTTTCTTAGGAATTCCATATATAAAGGTAATGTATGCAGGAATTATACCAGCAATATTCTATTATTTTGCTATTTTTACAATGGTAAATTTTGAGGCGAAAAAGATTGGATTAAAGGGAATGGATAAAAGCCAGCTACCAGACATTAAAAAGGTAATAAAAAATGAAGGACATTTGATGATCCCTATTATTATTATATTGATTTTATTGATTAAAGGTTTGACACCTCTATATGCAGCATTTTTTGGATTGATTGCAGTAATTATTACAAGTATGTTAAGGAAATCAACAAGGATGAACTTGAAAAAATTTATAGAAGCTTTAGAAGAAGGAGCAAAAAGTGCTGTTCCTGTTGCTACAGCATGTGGTGTTGTAGGGTTTATTGTTGGTGTAGTTTCTATGACAGGACTTGGACAAGTGGTTGCATATAATATTATGCAGCTTTCATTTGGACAATTATGGCTAGCACTAACTCTTGTTATGATAGCATCTATATTTTTGGGAATGGGTCTTCCTGCTTCGGCATGTTATATTATTACTGCAAGCATTGCTGCTCCAGCACTTATAAAAATGGGAGTTGAACCGTTAGCAGCTCATTTCTTTGCATTTTACTATGGTACTCTTTCAGCAGTAGTACCACCTGTAGCGCTTACATCTTATACTGCTGCAGGGATTGCAGGGGCAAATCCAACAGAGGTTGCTTTTAGTGGATTTAAGCTTGCCTTTGCAGGGATTATGATTCCATTTATGTTTGTATATTCTCCTATTTTATTGATGCAAAATGTGGTTGTATGGAGATTAATTTTGGCAATCGTTACAGGATTATTAGGGATAGTAAGTCTTGGAGCAGCAGCAGAAAATTATTTTATAAGTAGTCTGAGGGTATACGAAAGAATTTTAGCATTTATAGCAGCGTTATTATTAGTTAAACCGGGAATTATATCTGATGCAATAGGAATAGGATTACTAATTTTATTTGTGTCTTTACATTATATTCGATATAAAAAAGCACAGGAAACTAATGTTGCTTTATAAAAAATGAGTATGGAATCTTTCATACTCATTTTTAGAGAATAATTTTATTTTCAATAGGAGACGATAAAATAATAGAGGTATTTGTATTGCCCATTTTTTTTATGGAATCAATTAAATTTTCTAACTCTTCCATACTTTCTACCATTACTTTTAATGTCATGCAATCTCCACCTGTTACATGATGACATTCTATTATGCTGTTTTTATGATGTGCGTAATCTAAAAATTTTTTATAATGATCCCTGTCCATGGAAATGTCAATGAATGCTTGTATATTTTTATTAAGTTTTTTTGGATTAACAGTGGCTTTGTAGCCTGTAATAATACCATTTTCTTCTAATCTTTTGACTCTTTCAGATACTGCAGGTGAGGTTAAGCCTACTATTTTTCCTAAATTCTTCATAGAAATTCGACAATTTTTCTGTAATATTTCTAGAATTTTCAAATCAGTAGAATCCATAATTATCCTCCACTTAAAAAAATAAAGAAAAATCAGATATTAATTATCATAATAAAGCAATATTATTATAACACTTTTTGTAGCAACTGTACATAAAAGGTATAGCTTGATAAAATAATAGTAAGATCATGTAAAATGAATGGTGAGGGATGAGAATATGGCAAAGGTTAAAATAACAGAAACCATTTTAAGAGATGCACATCAATCATTAATTGCAACTAGAATGAAAACAGAAAATATGCTACCTGTGTTAGAGCAATTAGATGCAGTTGGATATCATGCTTTGGAAATGTGGGGAGGGGCAACATTTGATGCTTCTTTAAGATTTTTAAATGAAGACCCATGGGAAAGATTAAGAACTATTAGAAAAAAAGTTAAAAATACTAATTTACAAATGCTTTTAAGAGGTCAAAATATTTTAGGATACAAGCATTATGCAGATGATGTAGTGATAGAATTCGTAAAAAGATCTATTGCTAATGGAATAGATGTTATAAGAATATTCGATGCTTTAAATGATGTAAGAAATTTAAGAGTAGCTGTAGAAACAACAAAAAAAGAGGGAGGACATGCTCAAACAGCTATTTCATATACAATAAGTCCCGTGCATACAACAGAGACTTATGTAAGTTTGGCAAAAGAAATGGAAGAAATGGGAGCAGATTCTATTTGTATTAAAGATATGTCAGGTCTTTTGACTCCGTATTATGCATATGAACTTATATCAGCTATAAAAAAGGCAGTAAAAGTTCCTTTAGAGCTTCATTCTCATACTACTAGTGGTTTAGCTAGTATGATGTATCTAAAGGCTATTGAAGCAGGTGTTGATATTATTGATACGGCAATCTCACCATTTTCTATGGGAACTAGTCAACCACCTACTGAATCTATAGTTGCAACACTAAAAGGAACAGAGTATGATACAGGAATTTCAATTGAGAAACTAAATAAGATTGCAGAGCATTTTAGACCATTGAGAGAAAAAAGTCTAGAAAGTGGACTCCTTAATCCGAAAGTATTAGGGGTTAATATTAATACGCTGATTTATCAAGTACCAGGAGGGATGCTTTCCAACCTTGTTTCTCAGCTTAAAATGCAAAATGCTTTAGATAAATTTGAAGAGGTGCTAAAAGAGGTACCAAGAGTAAGAGAAGACTTAGGATATCCCCCACTTGTAACGCCTACAAGTCAAATCGTAGGAACGCAAGCAGTGTTAAATGTAATTACTAAAGAAAGATACAAGATGATTCCAAAGGAAGTAAAGGCTTATGTAAAGGGAATGTATGGAAAGCCTACTGTAAAAATAAAGCCTGAAATAATTAAAAAAATTATTGGAGATGAAGAAGTGATCACTTGTAGACCTGCAGATTTAATCGAGCCTCAGCTACAAAATATTAGAAATGAAATGAAAGAATATCTAGAACAGGAAGAAGATGTACTATCTTATGCATTATTTCCACAAGTAGCTGTAGAATTTTTCAAGTATAGACAGGCGAAAAAGTATAAAATAGATAGCGATTATGTTGATAAAGTATTAAAGACATATCCAGTATAAAAAGGGGGAATTATGATGAATTTTGAATTATCAAGAAAAAATAAAGAAATATCTCCATCTCTTACACTTGCTATCACAGCAAAAGCAAAAAAAATGAAAGCAGATGGTATAGATGTAGTAAGCTTTGGAGCTGGAGAGCCTGATTTTAATACACCAGAGCATATCAGAGCTGCTGCTATTGATACGATGGCAAAGGGGCTTACAGGATATACTGCGGCATCGGGACTTCCTAATTTAAAAATGGCGATTTGTGATAAATTAAAAAATGATAATAATTTAGATTATAGTTCTGAAAATATTGTTGTTTCTAATGGAGCTAAGCATTCACTATTTAATGCATTGCAAGCAATATGTAATCCAGGGGACGAGGTGATTATTTCTGTTCCGTATTGGGTAAGCTATCCAGAGCTTGTAAAGCTTGCAGATGCCAAACCGGTTTTTGTTGAAACTTCAGAAGAAGAAGGCTTCAAATATACAAAAGAAAGCTTATTAAGAGTGATCAATAAAAATACAAAGGCGATTATTTTAAACAGTCCAAATAATCCAACAGGTACAGTTTATACAGAAAATGAATTAAAAGAAATTGCCGAAATTGCAGTAAAGCACAATATTTTCATTATTTCTGATGAAATTTACGAAAAATTAATATATGATGGAAAACATAAAAGTATTGCTTCTTTAGGTGATGATATAAAAAAATTAACTATTGTGATTAATGGTATGTCAAAGGCGTATGCTATGACTGGATGGAGAATAGGATATTTAGCAGCAGACAAAGAAATTATTAGCATTATTAATAATATTCAAAGTCATGCTACCTCTAATCCTAATACTATTGCACAGTATGCGAGTATAGCTGCTTTAAAGGGAGATCAAAAACCAATATATAAAATGATAGAAGCATTTGTAGAAAGAAGAAATTATATGGTTGAAAAGATCAATAGTATTGATGGATTATCTTGTAGAATGCCAGAAGGAGCATTTTATGTAATGGTAAATATATCAAAAATTATAGGAAAGACCTTTAATGGATTTACTATTAATAGTTCAATGGATTTTGCAGAGTATTTACTAGAGAATGTAAACGTAGCAGTAATTCCAGGGATCGCTTTTGGTGCAGATAATTATATTAGATTATCCTATGCTACTTCTCTTGAAAATATTCAAGAAGGATTAAAAAGAATAGAAAAAGCTATTCAATAATAAAATAATTGTTTTGAAAAAGCATCTGTGAGGATGCTTTTTTTTTCATGAAAATATATTAAACTAATTGGAATATATTTCTATGTGTTTAGCATAGTATATTAGCATAAAAACGCATAGAGGATGTGAACCTTATGTTCATAGTTGTTACGAAAAAAAGATTGTATAAAGTAATTATAGCTTTACTAATTGTGTGTTTGTTGATGATATGTATTTTTATAAAATGCAGGAAGAATACAAAAACAAATGGAGAGCCAGTTGGATATGTAGTATTGGTGATTGATGATTTAGGTTATCATGGGGATGGAATGGAGGAGCTGTTAAAATTAGATATACCTATTACAGCTGCGGTAATGCCTTTTTCACCATTTACAAAGAGTGATGCAGAAGCTGTACATAAAGCAGGTATTGAGGTAATAATGCACGTACCAATGGAGCCAGTTGTTGGGAAAAAGGAATGGTTAGGACCGAAGGGAATTACTTGTGACTTATCTGATGAAGAAATAAAGCTTAGAATAAAAGAAGGATTAGATGAAATAAAATACGCTGTAGGGATGAATAATCATATGGGTTCAAAAGCTACACAAGATAAAAGAGTAATGAAGGCTATCCTAGAAATTGCAAAGGAGAATAATTTATTTTTTTTAGATAGCAAAACAAACCCTAATTCTATTGTAGCAGATGTAGCAAATGAATTAGATGTTATTTGCTTTGAAAGAGATGTATTTTTAGATAATATAAAAAATCAAAGGGCAATAGAAAAACAGTTGAAAAAACTTGGTAATATTGCTTTAGAAAAAGGGTATGCGATAGGAATAGGACATGTAGGAGCTGAAGGAGGAAAAGTAACAATCAATGCTATAAAAAATATGTATCCTATTTTAGAAAAAGAAGGAATTAAGTTTGTAAATTTATCAAAGTTAAAGAGAAATTTACATTAATATGTGAATATGGCAATAGGTTGACAATATGGTAATAAATGCTATAATGTGAATGATATGAAAATTAAATAAAATAGTGTAAGGATTTAGGGAAAAGGGTGAAAATCCCTTACTGTAGTCGCAGCTGTAACCGGCGATGAAAATCAGAATATGCCACTGTCAAATGAATGGGAAGGCCTGATTGGAAGATGACCCGGGAGTCAGAAGACCTGTCGTTACATACTTTTGTAATCCTCCGACTTAGAGGAGAAGAAGAATATTGGTGTTAAAACACAGAAATATCTATTGGGTAATTAAGTATTTTTGAATGATCCCAGTATAAGTACATCTGAATCCTCTTCCAGGTTGGAAGGGGATTTTTTCAATATACGTATTAGGGGGAATGAAGTGTGAAAAAAATAAAGAGCTTGATTACATTACTTCTTGTAATCTCAATGGTATTTTCTTCATGTGGATTTAGTATGGCACAGGGGAAGGATACGGATTCGAAATCGAATGTGGTAGTTATAGATGGTGTTAAATATAAGGGGTATAAAGGACCTGTACAAGGAGAAATCAAATATAAGGAAGGCAGGCCAGCAAATCAGAATTCAAAGGTATATAAAGCATCTGGTGATATTGAAAGTCCATATCATGTTGATTTAGTTGTAACTACTGATTTTGGTCATAAAAAAATATATGCAAAAAATGTTGGGCTTGTAAAAGATGAAGTTGGAATGGAAGTATTATTTAGAAATTTAGATATTCAAACTGCTTATGGTGGTGGGTTTGTGAATGCGATTAATGGGATTGAATCAAAGTTTACATTTTATACAGGAAAAAATAGAAAAAAACAAGATTGGTTTTATTGGGTAAATGGTATTTTGGCGCCAGTAGGTATAGCTGAATATAGACCAAGTCCAGACGATGTAATATGGTGGGATTATCATGATTGGAGTATAACTATGTTTGCACCAGCTGTGATTGGTTCTTATCCTCAGCCTTTTAAAAATGGATTCTGGGGGAAAAATCCAGGAACAGTTATTATGTATACAGATGGCTACAAAGACGAGGCAGAAAAATTAAAAGCGAGTCTTATAAAACAAGGGGTGAAAAAAATAGATTTGGCAGCTTACAATCCAAAAGCTTTAGAAAAGCCAAAGAAATATTATATATTATTAGGAACATGGAATAAACTAGCAAAAAAAAGCAAGCTAATGAAGGATATCAATAGAAAAAATAAATTAATTGGAACGTATGTGAAATTTGAAGGAGGAAAACTAAAAGCTTTAGATTTTAAAGGAAAGACTATTTCATCTTATGATCATGCTGGAGCTATTTATGCTTATGCAGCAGGAATAGGAAGTGTTAATCCAATATGGATGGTTACAGGAACAGATGATGAATGGGTAAATAAGGCATTAGATGTACTTATTAATAAACCAAAGTCTATTGATAGATATTTTAGTGCAGTTATATCAAAAAACGGCATAGAAAATGTACCGTATGTTCATTAAAGGATGTGAAAGAATGAAAAAAATAGGGTTTTTAGTGAGTATCCTGATTTTTATAATTTGTTTTTCAATTATAGGACAAGCTCAAACTATTGACATAGAAGTAAATGTTGGTTTTGATGGAAAAATAAAGCTTGGTGGAATGAATCCTATAAAAATTATTTTAGATGCTAAAGAAAATGAATTGGTAGGAGATCTAAAAATATATGTAGGAGAAAGAATTTATACTCATCCTATAAATTTGAAATCAAATACTAAAAAAGAATATATGTTTTCTATACCTGTTTTGAAAGAAAATGAAAAGCTAGAGGTAAATATTGAAAAAGATGGACAAGTTATAGAAAATAAGACGATTACTTTAAAAATTCTTCCTAAAAATACAGTATTTATAGGTGTTTTAAGTGATACTCCTGAAAATTACTATGGAATAAAGGAAATGCATAAAGGTTTATTTCATGATAAAAATATTGAAGTAATCAAATTAAATGAAGAAATGTCGTATACCGTAAAGGAATTAGAAAATTTGAACATATTAATTCTTGATAATTTTTATACAAATAATCTATCAAATGAAAGTGAAGAAATATTGAAAAAATGGATTGCTAATGGAAATATATTGTTAATTGGTGATGGAAAATATGCATATAAAAATTTAACAGGATTCCTTAAAGGGATAGAAGAGAAGAAAAATATAGGGGATGGATGGGTGATCCCTGTAAAAGGTAATGCATTTATCAATATGATAAATAAAAATATTACTCCTTTTGGGATAAATAAAATATTAAATAATGACAATTTAGATAAAAGAATCAATGCTTCAAAGAACCTTTATGGAGCAGCAGATTATTTATTAACACCTAATTACAAAACAGTATGCTTTTTATTTTCATTTTTAATAATTTATATTCTTTTATTAGGAATCTTTATGTATTTTGGAAAGAAAAAATGGTTATTCTCATCGATAATTATGATTGCCTGTATTGTTTTTTACGGATTTTCTTTTATAGGAAATCTTGATAAGCTAAAGGCTGTCAGTGCAGCCGTAAAAATATATCATCATGGGTTAGATTGCTATAAATTTACTAGTATTTATCCAGATAAAGAAGATAATATACGTCTTCAATTTGTTAATGGTCATTTTATAGATGTGCTTAATGGCACAGACTATGTATTAGACCCAGTTGATAAAAAGGTAGATTATATTATAAAAAAAGATGAAATAGATACAAATGAACCATATTCTTTATATAGAGAAGAAACACAATGCATAAAAACACATAATATTATGGCTTATATAGATAATGATACCTTTAAGGGGGAAATCATCAATCCAATAGCAGACAAGATGTATAATTGCTTTTTACTTGTAGGTGATACGGTGATTCCTTTAGGTGATTTAGATGGAAAAGAAAAGAAGCGTATAAATTACAAACTAGATCATAGCTTGAGAAATCTAGGAGATTATAATTATCTTGAAAAAATTTATGAAACAGCGGAATTAGATGATTATGAAAGACAAATGTTTGAATATTATTTTTATAATATAGATGCATTTTCATATACTAATCATCTTATCGGTTTTAGTAAGGGGCTCGAAAAAGTAAATGTAAAGGACGGAAAAGGAAATATTAAGGAAATAGCTTGTAATGTATTTGATTTAAATATGAACTATAAGGAAAATGTATATATTCCTTGTGAGATTATTAAGCCTATTACAGATTTTGAAGAAAATGAAGATAAAAGAGAATTTATTTTAGAAGATGGAAAAGAAGTAAAAGTATATTATGCTATACCTAAAAATATCTATGTAAAAGCTATTAAACTTTATACAAAGGTTGATGGAGGCAGAATTGATTTAGAAATTTATAACCAAGAGGAAAATATCTGGGAAGAGCTGACTTCTGAAAAGCTAAAGCAAGAGGCTGTAACAAAATATATTTCAAAAGGTCCTCTTATGATAAAAATAAAAGGAGAAGGAAGAATGATGCTTCCTCAGATTGAGATTAAAGGAAACAAAAGGGAAGCAGGTGGTGGGAATGTCTAAAATTTTTCAGATAAACAAAAGAAATAAGGGGCTTATTTTAGCTTATGTGTTGATTTTAAGTATGGTTTTACTAGGATATTTATTTATGGTGGCTATGAGAGCAGATGGTTATCAGCCTGAAATTTATGAAAAAGGATATATGTATTTTATTATTTTAGCATTTTTACTGTCTACTATGCTTTTATCGTTATGGGAAATAAAAGAGAAAGATGTATGGAAGGGATTGTTTGATGTATTTATTTTTACTATTTCTGCAGTTCCTTTGATTTTAATGATATTTATGGTAGGGCAAATATCGAGGCAAGATATCTTATTCCCATTATTATTTCAAATTTTATGGGGAGTAACTATTTTTAGTATAAAAAATTTATTCAGAGATCTTAATATTCATAATACGGGAAAAGCTTTTTTGTTGATTATTTTTAATTTTTTTATATTAATCCTCAGTATGATTTATTTATACTTTTATAGTCAATATGCAAATCTTGTTATTACGACAGTCTTTGATAAAGATATTCCAAGTATATTTCTTTTAAATCCATTAATATCTTTAATAGGATATTTGAATGAACAGATAGGTGGAAGCAATCAAATGGGAAGGCTACCTATTATTATATGCTTTGTATTTTGGGGGATTTTTTCAAGTAGCATTTTTTATGTATCTAATAAAATAAAAAGACACCAAGGGGTGTAGAAGATGAAGCATGTAGATAGGACTTTAAAGCAATTACGTAATAAAATTTGGATCGAAAAAATGCTAGAGAGTATTATTAATGCATTCTGTATCTCTAGCATAGGATTTTTTTTGTGCATTAGTGGTGCACATTTTTTTCCAATTGTTTATGCGTTGAAAAAATCTTTAGTATTTATTCTAGGGGTTATTATTTTAGGAATAATGATAGGTTTTTTTAAGCGACCAAGTATACAAGAAACTGCATTACTTGGTGATTCATTAGGATTTCAGGAGCGTCTTTTGACTTATTTAGAGTATAAGCACGAAGAAAACGTTATGATTGAAAATTTTAAAGAAGAACTTGCTAGTGCTTTAGCAGTTTTTGATTTAGTAAAGAAATACAAGATAAAATTGCCGACAAAAAGAATAATCATGAGTGTTTTGCTGTTTTTTTTAGCCACTGGAATATATTTCATTCCTTCTTTATCAATGGAGGTAGCAAACGATCAAGAAGCAGTTCATAAAGAATTAAAAGAAGAAGCTCAAAAGCTAGCAGCACTAAAAGATAAGCTTGAAAAAAGCTTAGAAGATAAAGCTTCAATAAGTGAAGAGAAGGAAGAGCTTTTTTTCATATTAGAAGAAACAGAAGAAAAGCTAAAAAATAGCTTTGACTATGATGAAGGCGCTGTAAATGTTATGGAGGCTCAGAAAAAAATAAAAAATATAAGCAGTGAAAAGCTAGGGGAAGAACTAAAAAGCGTAGCAGGAGTTTTTGAGGGATTAGGTCAAAATGGAGAAGCCATAAAAGATGCGTTTGCATCAGGAGAGGTAGAAAAAGCAGTAAAAGCTTTAAGCCAGCAAAGCTTTTCTCAAAAGGAACAGAAAAGAATTATTGAAAATATAGAAGAAATGGAAAAAAGATTAAAAAGTTCAGAGTACATGAAAAAAGAGCTTTTAAAAAATATGAAAACAGCTTTAAAGGAACAACCTACAGGAGAAAGAATATCACAAGCTATAGAAAATAATAAACAAAATAAAGAAATAAAAAAAATGGTTGAAGAAGCAGAAAGCAAATTAACTAGCATGAAGGAAAGACTGTTAGCAAAAGGAGATAAAGGTTTTAATAGTGTTGGGGGAGAAGAGAAGGCACATGATTTTGCCAATGGTGAAAATGAAGATACCAGAAATGGAGAAATAAGCAATCAAATGGGAAATGAAAGGGTTTTAGGCGAAGCTGCTGATCATTCAATGAAAGAGGCTAATGGTGTAGGGGGTAGTAATGGTACGGATTTTGAATATGAAGAACTTATGGGAAAGGAAGGAACATTAGAAAGACAAGCTTCATCTAGACTTTGGAAAAATGAACAAGAAAGTTCTTTTCTAAAGGCTTCTTGGCAAGATGAAGGAAAATTTATAAGTAAAGAATCAGATCATGCAGTAGCAACAAATGGAGAAAACGTATCCCTTGACTACCTATATAGAAAATTTCAAAAAGAGGGAATGGAATATATTAAAAAGCAGGAAATACCACTATCGCGTAAAGAAATGGTGCTTCAATATTTCAACAAATTGAATGGAGGACTGGAAAATGGAAGAGTCGATGATTAGAAATTTTTATGATGATTTTGAAGAAATAGTAAGAGAAATAAAAAAGCAGATTATAGGACAGGACGAGATTATTAGGAAAGTTCTTATAGGGATTATTGCGGGAGGAAATATATTGATGGAGGGAACACCGGGGCTTGGGAAAACAGTGCTGGTTAAGACGTTTTCAAAGGTATTAGATCTACCATTTTCAAGAATTCAATTTACTCCTGATTTGATGCCAGCGGATATAACAGGAACAGAACTAGTAAAGCAGAATCAAGATGGAATTAGTTTTCATTTTGAAAAAGGACCTATTTTTAGCTCTTTAATTTTAGCAGATGAAATTAACAGGGCTACTCCAAAGACTCAGAGTGCTCTTTTAGAAGCTATGCAAGAAAAAACTGTAACTATTGGAAAAACTACCTATAAGCTAGATGAGCCTTTTTTTGTTTTGGCAACAGAAAATCCTTTGGAAATGGAAGGCACTTATTCTTTGCCAGAAGCACAATTAGACAGATTTATGTTTAAATTAAATATTGATTTACCTCAAATGGAAGATTTGTTTAAAATTATTGATTTAACAGTAGAGAAAGAAAATGAGCCAAATATTCAAAAGCGTGCAACAAAAGAAAAAATACTAGCAATGAAAAAAGCGGCTATGAAAGTACCTGTAGCGGCAAAGGTAAAGGAAAAGGTAATAAAAATTATGATTAGTACTCATCCAGATAGAAGCGAACTGCAAATTGTAAAGGATTATGTAAAATGTGGTGCAAGTCCTAGAGGGGTGCAGTCTATTATTGCTGCTTCTAAGGTGAGAGCATTATCAGAAGGAAGATTTCATGTAGCATTAGAAGATATCTATGATTTAGCAATTCCTTGTCTAAGACATAGAATCTTTTTAAACTTTAAAGCTATGGCAGATAAGGTAGATACGGATTGGATTATCAAGGAAATATTAAAGAAGGTGAAATAGCTTGGATGCTTTTTTAAAAGAAATAGAAAAATTAAATATTTTACCTAGAAAAAGATTAATTAAAGGTGGAAAAGGGAACTACAAGGGTCAAGGCTTTGGCAATTCATTAGATTTTTATGGTCATAGAGAATATGCTGTGGGAGATGATGTTCGGAAAATAGACTGGAAAGCTTATAGTAGAACAAAAAAATTTTATATAAAAGAATTTACAGAAGAGCGTCAGATGCATGTAAATATTATATTAGATTATAGTGCTTCTATGGACTTTGGTATTCCAAATAAGTGGGAAGTAGCTAAAAAATTTGCATTAGGGATGAGCTATTTAACGTTAAAGCAAAATGATTATTTAAGCTTTTATATTTTAAATGATGAGATGAAAAGCATTCAAAAAAATGTAAAGGGCAAGGAGTATCTTTATGAATTATTGAAAACGATTTCTCAAAGCAAGGCTAAAGGGAGTACCGATTTTCAATGTATTTCTAATGTTGATTTTTTCATGTCTGGAATTACCTTTATAATTTCTGATTGCTTTGGAGAAGGACTAGAACAAGCACTTAATATTTTATGTGTAGGAGGGCAAGAGGTTGTTTTAATCCATGTGCTGTCACCAGATGAACTAAATCCTTCTTATGAAGACGAATTAAAGCTTGTCGATATGGAAACAGGAGCTATAAGAAGAATTCAGTTTAATGATAAAGTTAGAGAAATATATATAAAAAAAATGAAAGCATTTATTGAATCGTGCAAAAATATCTGCATTTCAAGGAAAGTAAGCTATGTACTTGCTCCAACGGATCAGAATCCAGCTAGAATGATGGCTAAATTGTTAGGAGGTTTTTAAATGAAGCTTTTAAATCCATTGGGGCTACTCCTCGGTTTATTATTGGGGATTATTATTCTTCTTTACTTTAAGAAAAAGCAAATTGTAGAAAGAAAAATTTCTAATATTGATATTTGGGATGAAGTAATTAAGGAAGTTGAAGGAGTAAAGTCAAGAAAAATAAATAAATATCTTCTTTTAATATTGCAGTTGATTGTAGGAGGATGTATTGTACTTGCATTTTCAAAGCCTGTATGGCTACAAGCTTTTAAAGGTGAGGAAATTACCTTTGCTATGGATTGTTCTATTACTATGAAGTCATTAGAAAAAGGAAAAACTCATTTCCAAATGGCAAAGGAAAGAATAGAAAATTGTATTGAAAGCTTAGATAAAAATAAAAGAATTAATTTAGTTTTATGTAACAATAAAAGTACTATTTACTTAAAAGCTGCAAAAAAAGAAGAAGCGAAAAAAGCGCTTGAAAAGCTATCTTGTAGCAATGAAGCCCTAAATATAGATAATATGCAGGAGATATTAAAAAGCTTATCAGGAGAAAAAATTATTGTAACAGATAAAGAGCTACATTTGAATAGTAAGATGCTTAAGATAGGAAAAGAATTTGATAATGTTGGGATTATTAATGCAAGCTATGATTACTATACAGATACTTTATTGTGCAGAATCAAAAATTATGGAAAAAGTGAAAAAAATATTATATTAGGACTTTATGATAATAAAAAGAGAGATTTGCAGAGTATACATGTGGGTGCAAAGGAGGAAATTGATGTAAGCTTTCAAGGGCTTAAAGGTTCTAAGCTATGGACGTTAAAAATAAAAAATAAGGATATGCTGTTAGAGGATAATACTTTTACAATTCCTTTAGGGGAAGCATATAAAAAACAAGTTTTATTGATTGGAGAAAACTCATTTTTAGAAAAAGCTCTTTTTAGTATTCCAAGTATTTGCGTTGAAAAACAAAAAATAGAAGAGCCTATAAAAAAAGATTATGATTTGTATATTGTAGGAACAGAAGAATATGCAAAAGAATTGCCATCGGATGCAAATATTTGGTTTTTATATCCTAAACCAGAAGAGATAGAGGGAAAGCTTAAGGTAGCAGCGATGGTGAAAGCAATAGATAGTCATTTTTCAAAAGATTTGGATATGACGAAAGTATATACACGTCCAATTCCTTATTTAAAAGAGAAAGAGGGATATGTTACAATCCTTCAAGCAGATGGAAAACCTATTATGATTTGTGGAAAGGAAAATAATCAAAAGAAAATTTATGAAAGCATAGATTTTTATAAAACAAACTTGGCAATGACGATAGATTTTCCAATACTTGTTGATAATGTGATAGATTGGTTTTTTGATGGGTGTAAAATAAATGCTCCGAATAATCCTCCTGCAAAGCTTGTAGTAGGAAATATAAAGCATATGGGGAAAGCGAAAGAAAATGCAGAAATTTTAGAAATAGATTTTACTAACATTTTAATAGTAGTTGCACTTCTTTTCATGGTTTTTGAATGGGAGGTGTATAAACGTGCAGTTTAATGGAGCATTAGATATAAAATATATAATTTTTTTTGTTGGTATTTTTATTTATTATTTTATACAAGCATTTAAATTTTATAAGAATTTTTCTAAAAAGAAGTTTTGGGTTTGGGTGTCTTTAAGATTTATAGCAGTAATATGTTTAATACTTGTTATTATAGATGTTCAAGTAATTTATACAAATCAAGATACAACTACTTTATTTGTGGTAGACAGATCACTAAGTGTAGAGCATGAAAAAAATCATATAGAAGAATATATAAATAAACAGATTAAAGAGAAGAAGTCAAAAGACAGCTTTGGTGTTATTACCTTTGGAAAAGAGCCTATGATTGAAAAGATTATTACAAAAGCTTCAGAAGTTGTTAGGCTTGAAACAAAGGTAGATGGTGATTTTACAAATATAGAAAAAGCTTTAGCTTTTGCGACGGAATATTTCCCGGAAAGTAAAAATAAAAGATTAATTCTTTTTACTGATGGCAATGAAAATATGGGAAAAGTAGAAAATATTTTAGAAAGCATGAAAGCAAAAAATGTAAATATTTGTATATATCCGTTGGAGGGGAAGGATCAAAGCGATGTGCAGTTAACAGCATTGAAGCTCCCTCAAAATATTCATAATGGTGAGAGGGTACCTTTGACGGTTATATTAGATGCAAATATACAGGCAGAAGGAACACTTTATGTTTTTCAAAATGATAATAAAATTTTAGAAAAAAGAATAAAGGTTCATAGAGGAAATAATATTTTTACATTTCAAGCTCTTATAAATAAAGAGGGAAATACAGCTTTTAGAGGGGAAATTCAATTTGAAAATGATTTGAACTATAAGAACAATGCGATTACAACTACAGTTATGGGAAAAGCAAAGCCAAAGGTATTGATCGTAGGAAAAAAAGAAGATACAAAGAATTTAGATAATATATTAACGAGTTTAAATATTTATCATCAAAATTATTCTCCCAAAGAAGTAGTTGACACAGTAGAATTTCTATCAAGCTTTGATGCTTTTTGTTTAGTAAATGTTTCTCATAAAGATATATCAAAAAATTTTGAAAAGAATTTAGATACTTGTGTAAAAGATCAGGGAAAGGGACTTTTTGTAATAGGGGGAGAAAAGACATTTGCTTTAGGAGAATATAAGGATACAACTCTTGAAGAAATCCTCCCTGTATCCTGCAGAATGAAAGGAAATAAAAAACAGCCTAATACAGGATTAGTTCTTGTTATTGATGCATCAGGGAGTATGGATGATGAGAGTTACGGAGTCAAAAAGATTGAAATGGCAAAGGAAGCTGCAATGAGATCTATAGAAATTTTGGAATCAGATGATTATGCAGGGGTTCTAGCCTTTTCTGATAAAGTAGAGTGGGTGGTTCCGTTTCAAAGAGTAACAAATAAGGAAAAAATGAATGAAGAAATAGGAAAGCTTGCTTCAAAGGGAGGGACACTTATAAAACCTGCATTGAATAAAAGCTTAGAAAAATTAATCAATGTAGATACAAAGGTAAAGCATATTATTTTACTTACAGATGGACAAGGAGAAAAGAAAGGGTATGAAGCTTTATTAAATACTTTGAAAGAAGAAAAAATAACTGTTTCTACTGTAGCATTTGGAAAAGATGCGGATACGGATTTATTAAAAAGCTTAAGTAAAAGTACAGATGGAAGATATTATTTTGCCAAAGATTTTTATAGTATCCCTAAAATTTTTGCAAGAGAGACATATTTGGCTACAAAAAAATACCTTAATCAATCAATATTCGAACCTAAAATTGTAAATAAAGAAGATTTTTTTCATTGGAATACGGTTCCAAAATTAAGAGGATATATTGGAACAGGAATAAAAACAAATGCAAAGCTTATTTTAAAAAGTGATAAAGACGATCCCATTCTTGCTTCTTGGCAATATGGACTTGGTAATGTAGTAGTATTTACTTCTGACATAAGTGGAAATTGGAGTCATGATTGGATAAAGTGGAGAGGCTTTCAAAGGTTTTTAGGAAATATAATTAATTATTGCTTATCCTCTTATGATGGAGATGATATGAATGTGCAGATAGTCAAAAAAGGAGCAAATTTAGATTTATATGTAGATACAGGAGTGAAGGATTCAGCTCAGATGGTTGAGGTAGTGCTACAAGGACCAGATAATATAAATAAAAAAATTTTATTGAATCAAACTATGGTAGGAAAATTCAAAGGAGAAGAGCTTCTGGAGGAAAAAGGAACATATATTCTAAATTTTAGATTGAAAAAGGACGGGAAAATATTGAAGAAAACAACAAGAATGGTACATCTTGATTATTCTCCAGAGTATGCACTAGGTAACATAGGAAGATTAGATGATTTTTATTTTGAAATAGGTGGAGAAATTTTAGATAAAAATACAAATGTTTTTGAGTTACCTATTAAAAATAAAAACAGATCCAATATACCTTTAGCTTTTATTTTATTACCCTTAGCTCTAATAGCTTTTATTGGTGATATATGGATAAGAAAAAGATAAATATTTTAAATATAAATAAAAAGAGGTGTTTTAAATGAAAAAAAGTAGTTCAAATTGTTTAGTATTTGTATTAAGCTTTTTTATGATTTGCAACTTATTATTTGTAAATGCTTATGCTACTGATTCTAAAATTTCAAGAGAAGATGTAAAAAGGGCAGCACAAAAGACGATCAATTACTACCATGATACATATAGAGATAAGGAGTATGCTGGAATACTTGATTGGCCAGCATTAGGATTATTTGGCTTTGGTGAAGATGTAAGTGGACCTAAGTGGACTGTGAATGGCAAGAATGGAGCTTATTGGAGAGAGGAAGAGGTTAAACAAGGAATAGGACTTTGGAAAACAAAAAATACAGATTACCAAAGAACAATAATAGGGGTATGTGCTGCAGGAAAAGACCCTAGAAACTTTGGAGGGAAAAATCTAGTAGAAATTGAAAAAAGTACAATGCTCCCAAGTGGACATTTTGCAGATAGTGTGGCGGATAATGATACTGGAGAACCTGTAGGAGAAGATTTAGTAAATGCCCATATTTTTGGTATAATCTCTCTTCACTGTGCAGGAGAGCCTATTCCAAATAGGGATAAATGTTTATATTGGCTTGAAGATAAACAAAATTTAGATGGAGGATTTACATTTGATGTAAAATATTTTGATGATCCAGATGATTATAAATTAGTTGAATCAGATGTAGATATGACAGCAGCAGCTTTGATGGCTTTTGCTATATTGGGGGAAGATGAATCAAATCCTCATGTGAAAAAAGCGTTAGATTTTCTTCATAGCAAACAACTTGAGAATGGAGGCTTTGAGTCTTGGGGAACTGTAAATCCTGAAAGCTGTGCATGGGTTATTCAAGCTTTGACTCTTTTAGGACAAGATCCTATGGGACCTGAGTGGACTACAAAATCAGGAGACAACCCTGTTAGTGCCATGCTCAAGTTTCAATTAGAAAATGGAGGATTTACACATGTATTAGACGAAGAAGATATGCTCCCTATATATGATAGTGGAATTTCTACTTATGAAGCATTGTATGGTATGGCAGATGCTTACAACAAAAAGTCTACATATGATATGCTTTTTGAAAAATATAGACCAGTTGCTGAAAAATATTTATTTTCTGATTTAAAGCAGGGAGATTTTGCTTTTAGAGAAATTATGGATTTGGTTTATGATTATGTAATTCCTGTAGCTGAAGATGGAGCATTTAAACCTAATGAACCTGTAAAAAAAGATGATCTTTCTAAGTGGCTGAAAAAAGCTTTTGATTTAAAAAAGGATATAAATATAGAGAAGGATAATATTACAGGGGAGGAATTTATAGGAATACTTGTGAAAGCTTTGGGATTAGAAGAGAAAACTAAAAAACATGGGATTTTACAGATAGCAAAGGAAAAAGGATGGCTTTATCCAGAATTTGATGCTCAAAAGACAGTTAATAGAGCACAATGTGCTTGGACTTTAGCACAAGTAAAAAAAGAAATAAACAAAGGATATCAATTTATTGCAAAATAAAGAATAATACGATATGAGTTTACAAAAGTTATCAAAGTCATTCATTTATCTATATATATGAAGTGATGAAAATTTTATCGAATCTTGTAAAGTGATTGTGAAATAAAATAGTTAGCAAAATATTGACAATATATGTAAAACAATATAGAATTTAGAAGTATAGGGTAATATTTAATATTATTTCATAAATATTTTTGGAAATTAAATATATAGCTTTTGTTTGAAATAAGAAAATATTTGTGTAAATCAAAAGGAAAAAAATTAATTAAATTGATATGTATAAATTAAGTTAGAGCTGACTAGAAAACTAGAGGCACTACCTATTATTGGTGGTGTCTTTTTGTTTTTGTATGCATGATAATGTGTACAAATAATAGAATATTGCATTTCATAATTTAAATGGTGTGTAGAGGATTGGAAAATATTTAGAGAAAACAAAAAAATAAGGAGGAATTGGGATGAAAAAAGTATTTTCATTAACATTGGTATTAATGCTTGTATTAGGTGTATTTTGTGTAGGTGCTTATGCAGCAGATAGCGAGATAAATCAATTGACTTTAGATGATGGAAGCGATTTTACAGTAGTAAAAAATATTGGACAAACAGAAACAATGACAGTAAAAGGATTAACGAGTTCTTGGCAAAAGATAGATATTGTAAACAAAGCTGGAATTACTTGGACAACTTCAAATCCAAGTGTAGCTATATTTACAGAAGGTGTTACAGTTTCAGGAAAAGACACAGTGACAGTTATAACTGTTGGAAAAGGACGTGCACAAATTAAAGCACATTTTGATGGGAAAGAAATCTACAGTAATATAGTTGTAGAAGGGAATGATACAATTTCATTAGTAGAAAATGTAAAGGTTCAAGCAGCAGGAGATACGATTACATTTGATAAAACAACACCAGTACCTCTTTATTCATTAAAGAGTGTATTTGGAGCAGGATTTAATGATGCAGATGTTTTAAAGAAAAAACCAACAGCAATGCATGCATTGTTATATGCTTTAGAATTGAAGTATGATCCTGATACTAAAGCTACATGGGACTGGGATTGGGTACGTGCAAATGTGGAAGTTACTTCAGAAGGTTCTTTTGTAACAAAGATAGGAAGCGATAGAGGAGATTGGACAAAAGGATGGCAATATAAAATAAACAATAATTCAAAATATGAAAAACAAGCTTCTTCTATATATGAATTAAAAGCTGGGGATATTGTAAAGTGGGAATTAGCTCCTTGGCAAAACTAAATAAAGCTTTAAAAAAACTCTAAATATTTTCCTTAAAAGGGATTAGCATGCTAATCCCTTTTTGAAATATAAAAAAAGGGGGAAGTGAAAATGCAGAATAATTGCAGAAAAACTCTTAGTGTTTTTATAGTTTTGACTATGATTATTAGTATGATCATTCCAGTATTTGCAGAGTATGATGGGACTAAGCATAAAACTGTATTAGATGCAGTTTATGATGATTCAAAGGAAACTGTTATTGATTTGGTTTATAAAAATACTTTAGAAATGTTGAGTATTTCTAATGAAGAGTTGAAAATTATAGATCAATATCCTAAGAATAATGGTGAAAATGTGGATATTAATAAGGAATTTTATTTATTGTTTAATAAGCCTGTTGAAATTGTTGATAATTTAGAAAATATGTTTATTCCATTGCTTAAAAATTATATAAATGTGAATTATGGATTAGATTCAAATAATTTAGAAAAACAAAAATTATTTTCAGAACATACTGTGCTTGAAGTGAGTAAAGATAATCCTTGTAAGGTGATTATAAATATAGATGAGATTTTAAGTGCAAATAATTATTACAAAATTTTTATTAATGGATTAGCAATAAAATCAAGGGATCAAGATGAATTTTGGAAAGACAAAAATAAATGGTGGAGTGTTTTGAGTGATCCTGAGTGTCAAATTTATTTTAATACAAATAATGGAGAAGTAGTTCCTAATATTATAACAATCAACAACAAAATGACTAAAAGAATACAAAAGGATAAAAAGTTACAGCTAGATGCTATTGTAAAAGATATAGAAGGCAATATCATAAAAGATTGCAAATTAAAATGGATAAGCAATAATCTTAATAGAGTGAAAATTAATGAAAATGGATTATTATCGGCAAAAAGCCCAGGATACGTTACAGTAACAGCACAAGTATATAACATGCCAAATATTAAGGATACCTATCAAATAGAAGTAAGAGAAAATTTTAATCAACAGCTCATAAACAAATGGAGCGCAAAATTAGAGAGAAAAGACTATATAGGACATCCAGTAGTAGAATCAGATAATTCTGTATATGCAATAGTGTGTGATGCAAAATGGACAATTGAAAATGGATATTATTGTATTGTAGCATATAATCAAGATGGTACCAAAAAAGAAACATTCAAAAGTTCTATTATAGATCCTGTACAGATAGCAATAAATGAGATAGAAGGACAAACATATATATTTGCAATAAAGGATCATAAAAAAATCGTTATGATAGATACTCAAACAGGTCAAATCGTTAGAGAAAGAAAATTAGATATAGATGGAAAAATAATTACTACACCAGTAGTCAATAAAGAAGGGAAAATATTTGTAGGTGCTACAAATGGTAGAATCTATGCAGTAGATGGAGGATCACAGGAAGATAGATATTTTTGGAGCTTTGATGCAGAAGGAAGTGTTTTTGCAGGTTATGAAGGTTATTATGGAAATAATAAATTGACACTAGATCATCATGGAAGGGTTTATGCTGTATCACATTATACTCTATGGGCAATTGATCAAGCTACAGGAAATTTGTTATGGAAGTTTGTTAATCCCGAGCATGAGAAATTTACTTGTCAACCAGCAGTAGCTAGTGATGGGAGAGTATATATTCATGATGAACAGACTGTTTATGCTTTGAGTAATAAAGGAAATGAAATATGGCATAAGGATTTTATAAACATATCTAACGCTAGTCCTCTTGTAGATGTAGATGAAAATATATATTTGAATTCAGATAGCTTTGTAAAACTTGATAGAGAAAATGGACAATTGTTAGAAGAATATCCTTATATTACAAGTTATTATAGATTGGGAAAAGATGGATATCTTTATACAGATAAAGCTATTTATAATGAAAATAGAGAACCAATTGCTTATTATGATGAATATAAAAATAATCTTCCCTGGTTCCATTATTCATCATTTGATTTAGGAGAGGATGGAAACATATATAGATTAATTATAAATGAAGGAAATGTAATTGGTATAGAAGCTGTATATCTTCATGACATAAGTAATGCAATTCCAAAGGAAGTGAAAATATATGAAGAAGATAAAGTTGTCATATTTCCAGATGAAAAATATAGAGTGAAGGTAGATGTATTAGATGAAAAGGGAGCTAATTTACCAACTATAGGATTAGTATGGGAAATAGATAATGAAAATATTGTCAAAATAGATGATACAGGTCTTATTACAGCAAAAACAATAGGAGAAACAATGCTTACAGTAAGGGTAAAGGATAAGCCAGAAATAAATAAAACTGTAAAGATTGAAGTGATCAATCCACCAACCCCTAAAAAAATGTATTTTGTATATGATAAGGGAGATGGTGATAATGAAACTGAAAACCAGAGGTTGGTAGGAGAAAAATTAACAGGAATTGTTGGAGAAGGCTTTGAGGGTATTCGTGTTTTTATAGAGGATGAAAAAGGTAAATTTGTACCTAAACAGCCTATCAAGTGGTCATTAGAAGATAATAATATTGTAGATATGCTCAATTATCAGGGAGGCAGTGGAGACTACAATATTCGATATAATGCATGTCTAACAGGAAAAAAAGTAGGTAGCACTAAACTTATAGCTACTATTGAAAAGTATCCAGAGATTACTTGCAGTTTGGAGATAGAGGTTATCCCTACTCAATATGAGATTAAGTGGTCTATTCCATTAGAAGGATATTGGTGGGAAAAGAGAGCTTATCATGTTATGGGAAAAAATAATGAAATCTTTTATGTGAATCAGAACAAGCTTATTGCAATAGATAAAAGAAATGGAAATAGATTATGGCAATCAGAAATAGGAGATTATTTTGGTATTCAGTTAGGAAAACCAAAGGTCAATGATGAAGGTACTATTCTTCTATATGCTGAGGATTTTACAGCTATTATAGCAGTAAATCCAAAAACAGGAGAAGTTATGTGGAATTTTATAGAAGGGAAGGATGGTATCAAGGACATAAAGATTCATGCTGATAGTATATATGCATTAACAAAAAGTGGAAAAATTTATAAGTTTAATAAAGAAGGTGAGCTTTTATGGGATATACCTCTTAATATAGGTCAAGACAATGGAGGAATGATTCTTTCAAATAATGGAGAATTATATGTTTCAATGGATGGAACTATTTATCATGTGAAAGATAATAAAGAGAAGGAAGCTATTTACTCACGAAAGCGATGCAGATTATATTTAGAAGAAGTTATTTTGGGCGAAAAGCTTGTTCTTCAAAAAGAGGAAAATGAAAAATATAGCTTAATTACAATAGATTTTAATGGGAATGAGCAGTGGATTTATGAAGATATTAAGGAAAAGGTTGCTTTAAGCTGTGATGAAGCAGGAGCTGTATATGCGATAGAGAAAAAATATATAATGGATCCACAAGAAGGGATTCCTGTTTACTTTATTAATCCAGATGGAACAGAACGAGCAAGACAAACTATTAATGTGGCTACAGGAAAGAGAGCTATATTTAAGCCTGTTATTGGTAAGGATGGATTGGTATATATATCTTTATCAGAGGTATTTGTATTAGATCCAGATGATGGAGAAATCTTGTGGAAAGCACAAATGAAGGATGCTTTTTCAAGACAAACGCCTGATAGTATTACTGTGGATGAAGAAAGCATTGTATATATTACAGCAGGAGAAAGAGGATTGGTTGCTTTAAAGGGAAAGGTACAAAATCGTACAGGATTCCAGTTAAATGTTTTAGGTAAGCATAGGCTAAAACCAAATAGTTTGAAGGATTTAAAAATAGAAGTAAGAAACAATGAGATGGAAACGAAAAACATTGCAGTTATTATTGGGTTTTATGATGAAAAAGAACAATTAATTCATCAAACTAATTTTAAAGATGTATTAAAGACAAAGGAAACAAAGATATATATGTATGGTTCGAGGATACCAGTAAAAGGGCAGTTTAAATTAAAAATTATACTAAAAGATCAAAAAACTAAAGAAACTCTTTGTAATGATGAAATTGATATCAAATAATGAAAAGGAGGGAGTTCAGATATGATAAATAAACGAAAGAAGCTTTGTATATATATAATTATGTTTTGTATGCTTTTTAGTATAAGTATACCTACTAGCTTTGCAATAGAAGGAAAACCAACAGTGACAATAGATTGGGAAAGACATTTAAATAGTGGAAGCTATGGAAAACTAAGGTATGATGAAATTCCTGCTGTCCATAAAAATGGTAATATCTATGTAAATAATGAAAACGGCTATTTATTTGCAATAGCACCAGATCGTACGGTAGCGTGGAAGGTAAATATATTTCAAAAAGGAAGAGCAGATTCTAAAGGAGGGGCAGGTCCTGTATTTGATAAAAAAGGAATAGCTTACATAGCATCAGCAGATAAAAATATATATGCTATAACAGCTGATGGTAATATCCTTTGGACGTTTAAAATGGATGCTGTAGTAGCACCTGGAACTTCTTGTGCATTAGGAAAAGCTGGAACCATTTATTCTGTATCAGAAAATGGAAAGCTTTATGCTATAAATAAAGAAAATGGGGAGAAAAAATGGGACATAGAACTTTATATTTCAGGGAGCTGTAATACCCCAGTAGTATCTCCAAAGGATGGAACTATTTTTGTAGGAAGCAATTGTTATATAAATGCTATCACAAATGATGGGAAAATAAAATGGCATAAAAAGTTTGAGGATCGTTGCCTTTATGAATACAGTTATGAAACAGGAGATTCTATGGAAAAGAGAATGGCTGTAGGAGAAGATGGCACTCTTTATTTTATGACTTATGCATTAGAAAATCATATACAAAACAAATCTAAAAATAGAATTCACGCCTTTAATGGAGAAACAGGGAAAGAAAAGTGGCATAAGGATATTTATCAATATGTTACTGCACCAGCTGTTGATAAAAATGTAGTTTATTATAAGACACAAGATAATAGACTTCATGCTCTTAATAAAGAGGGGAATGAAATCTGGGTGTATAAGGCTGAAAATGAATTATATTTACACAAACCGCAGCTTTATAGACGTCCTGTAGCTATAGGCTACGATGGCACAATATATGTACCTATGGGGAAAAATTTATATGCAATAAATCCTGATGGGTCAAAAAAATGGAGCAGTACAGGTGGAACAACTATGCTTTATACAGCTTCAAAGCCTAGTTTTAGGGGAGAAATTTATTGTGTGGGAGAAAACGGAAGACTAGTAAAATTTACAGAGCATAATATAAAGCGTAAGCCAAATAGAGTAGAGATTCATCAAAAAGTATTTGCTCTTACAAAAAATTGCACCTATAGAATAAATGTAAATTTATTAGATACTTATGGTTGTCCTATGGATACTAGTAGGTTAAATTGGACAAGTAGTGATGAAAAAATTGTGCAAGTAGATCAAAATGGAAATGTAAAGACTATTAAAAAAGGTGTTGCGAAGATAACTGCTACTGTTTCAGATAATAAACAAATATCAGATACTGTAACAATTCATGTAGTAGAAAGTGCTGATAGTATTTTAAAAGTAGACCCAAAAGTTTTTGATTTAGAAGAGGGTCGTGGAACAGTAATTGCTACAAAAATTTTAACAAAAGATGGTATAGAGATTTTAGGGGAAGAATTAGAATGGATAAGTAAAACACTTCCTATTGTAAAGGTTAGTCAAACTGGTAATGTGGTGGCTGTGAAAGAAGGTAGAGGAGAAATAAGAGTTCGGATAAAAAATTATCCTAAAGAAGAACAAATTATCCATGTAAATGTAAAAAGGGTGCCTATTAAAAAGGTAGGACAAGAGGAGATAAAAAAAGCACTTAATTCTACAATAGGATATTATGCTCGTAAAGGAATTAATAAGGATTGGGAAGCTTTTGGAATGAATGCAGCAGGAGAAGATATTTGCCAATATAAGATAAATGGACAAACTTACATACAAAAGCTAAAAAATAAAATAAAAAATGAGGGTATAGAAGATAAGATGACGGATTATGAAAGAATAACCCTTGGAATTTTGGCAGCAGGAGAAGATCCTACTAAATTTGAAGGTATTAATTTTATTGAAAAAATATATAATTGGCCTGATTTAGGTCAAGGGATGAATGCAGCTATTTGGGGACTTATTGCTCTTGATGCAGCTAATGCAGAAATTCCTTTAGATGCAAAGCATACGAGAGAGTCGTTCATCAAATATATTTTAAGCAATATGAGTGGCGAAGGATGGTCATGGGGTGGTGGTGATACTGCTGATGTAGATATGACAGGTATGGCACTTTGTGCATTAGCTCCTTATAAAGATAGATTAGATGTAAAAGTAGCTGGAAACAGAGCTATCAAATGGCTTAGTAAAAATCAATCAGAAGATGGTAGGTTTGGCACATGGGGTAATTATACATCAGAGTCTTGTTCTCAGGCAATTATGGGTTTGACAGCCTGGGGAATAGATCCACAAGGACCAGAGTTTACAAAAAGATATGGTAATGCTGTTACAGGACTTTTGAGTTATCATTGCCAAGATGGGATGTTTATCCATATAGATACAAAAGATCCGAGTTTTGCTACGCCACAAGGATTACAAGCATTAGCTGCATTATTAGATTTTAGTAAAAATAAATGTTCTACAATATTTTATAAAATTAATGCCAATAAAGGAGAAGCAAAAGCGATAACAGCTATAGAGATTATGCCAGATGGTATAGAAATAGAAGAAGGACAGAGGATTCAGTTAAGAGTAAAAGATCAAATTGGAAGAGAAATAGAAAATAAAAAAATTTGTTGGGAAAGTAGCGATGAAACAATAGCAATGGTTGATAAAAATGGATTAATACAAGGAATAAAGGCAGGAAAAGTAAATATATGTGCAAGTCTTAAGGAAGATAAAGAAGTAAAGGATACTTCTAAATGCACTATTGTAGGAAAAATATTTGAAATAAAAAATGTTCAAATAGAAGATGTTGGAAATGGAAAAAATATCAGCTTTAGCATAAGAAATATCACAAAGGATGATCAGTCAGTAGTGGCTATTGTAGGACTTTATGATAAAAATACCAATAGACTTATACAGCAAGAATATGTTGAAAAGGTCTTTGATCCACAGGAAAGCTATGATATTAAGACTTTCTTCTCTATACCAACGGAAGGAGAATATATGCTAAAGTTGATGATATGGAATGATTGGTTTAAAGGAAGACCTTTAATAGATGCTGTTACAGAATAAGGGGGGGATAAGATGAAGCTTTTCAATAAAAAAATATTATCACTGCTTCTAGCGATTGCTGTAATATTTTCATTTATGCCTTTAGCATATGCATCTAATGGGATAACGGCAAATATAGAAAAAGAAGGAGAAAAAGTAAATATTATAGGGACTACAACACCTAATACAAATGTAAGCTTATTGATTATAAGAACCAGTGATCAAGATAAATGGTATGCAAATCAAACTAAATCAGATGCAAAGGGAAACTATAATTTTTCATTTGAAATAGCAGCAGGATCATATAATGCCATTATAACAAGTAATGGTGTACAAAAACAGCAAAGCTTTGATGTAAAGGGAGAAAATACAGCAGTAGTAACTGTTCGTGTAGAAGGGAAAAATGAGACTTTACTCCCTGAAACAGAAGTTATTATTCAAGATGGGGAGAGCACCTTACTTTCTACAATTGAAAAAGGGTTAAAAGAAAATGATGTTCCCTATAAGCTATCATCAGATGGTATGATTGAAAGTATAAAAGGAGAAGTTGGCTGGCAGTGGATGATCAATAATAAAGGAAATGTGTCCATGCCTAATCAAAAGCTTCATGCAGGAGATGAAATTGTACTGATTGATGATGAAATATGGGATCCAATAATTACTAAGCTAGAAGTTTCTAAAAAGACAGTTAATGCAGGTGATACCTTTACTGTTACTTTGAATAAAATAATAGATACAATAGCTCCAGTAAAAGGACAACCTATTTTTTATGCAGGAGAAATAAAAGAAACGGATGAAAATGGACAAGTAATATTTATAGCAAAGGGAAGTGAAGAACAGAAGATTACTTGTAATCCAAGTGGAAGCTTGATAAGACCAGTACCAATTAAAATAAAGGTAAATGGTTCTAGTGATGGAGGACAAGGTTCTAAGGAGCAACACATCAGTGTAGATATGAGAATTGAAGGTTATAAAGGAACTGTTTTTAATGGAAAGATAAGTTTTAATACTGCTGATTATAGAACAAGCGATGGAAAATATACATTTACTGGACCTGATGGTACAAGCTATACAAATCCTAGACCAACAGTATTGTTAGCCACAGTACTTGCTTGGAATAAAGCGGGAATAAGGGATAATAAAGTAAATAGTAACGCTAACTACGTAGCAAGAATGGCTGGAGAAGAAGAGTTTGATTTTAAATCAAAACATCCTAAATGTGGTTGGATGGTTAGAGTAAACGATATATTAATAAACAAAGGTGTAGGAGAATGGGAAATAGAAGATGGTGATAAAGTTGAATGGTACTATACAGATATAGATTCTTATTTTGGATATATTGATGTATCTCCTACAAATTTGAAAACAGGAGAAAAATTGTATGTGAAGGTAAGTGGAAAGAGCAATAGAGAAAAAGATTTTGGAGGGCAAGGAAGAAATAAAAATATAGAAGGAGCTACTGTATACGTAGGAAATCAAACCTATATAACAGATAAGGATGGAAAAGTAGAAATTCCAATGAATAAAGCAGGAACATATGAAGTATATGCTATAAAGTTAGATAAAAATTCTAAACATGCAGGATATTATTTCCCATTAGTATCTAGAACTGAAAAAATAAAGGTAAATGTTACTGGAGAAAATAAAGTTGATAAAAGTATTATTGAAAACGAAGAATATATTAAAATGTACAATATAGTAGCAGATCCAAATGCAAGTGAGAAAGATATTACAAAAGCAACAAAAGAAGCAGGAAATAAATTAAAAGAAAAGGCTAATGACATAAAAACAGAAAAAGATGCACAAAAAGTAGTAAGTGGTGCTAAGGATGTTGCAAAGATTATAGAAAAAGCAGCTGAACGTATAACTACCCAAGAAGGAGCAAAAGAGGTAGCAAAAGAAAGTATAAAAGTAGTAAATATATTAATTAAATCAGCAGAAAAATTATCAAAGGATAGTGATAAAAAAGAAGTAAGCAAAGCTGCGAAAGAAAATATGAAAGCTGTAATAAAGTTAATGGACAAATTAAATGATACAAAAGAAATCAATAAAGTAGCGGTGGATATAATTGATGCTACTGGAAAATTGATTCAACATGTTGGTAAAGAAAATGGAAAAGAAATTATTGAAGGTACAATCAAAGTTGCACAAAAAGCAGTTAAAAAAGCAAGTGTAAAAGAGCTTAATAAAAACCAAATAAAAGTCGAAAAAGAAAAGGTAGTAGCAATAGTAGATACAGATAGTATAAAAGAAATAGCTAAAAATACATCAGCTACAGTAAAAGTAATCAAAGAAAAATTAAAGAAAAATGGTATTGAAGATAAAAAAGAAATAGAAAATAAAATAACTATAGCGATACCAAAGGTAGACAAACAAGAAGTAGAAGCGAAATTAGCAAAGGATATGATGAAGATATTAAAACAAAATGGTATCGAAAAAGCAGAAATAAAAACAGAAAATGCAGTATTTAAGCTAACACCAAATACCTTTAATGAAAAAGAAAATAATGAAGAAATTGCTTTGATTGCAAAGACAGTTAATAGAAGCACTCTAACGCCACTTGAAAGATATAAAGTACCAAAGGGCTGCATTGTAGTAGATTTTAATGCTAAGGCTAAAGATGAAGAAATAAATAGCTTTAATGAGTCGATTGAAGTAGGTATACCTTATAAAGGAAAAGTAAATAAAGGAGAAGTAGTACAAGTATTTTTACTAAAGGAAAATGGAACTATAGAAAATATGGGTGGAAAATATGACTCTGATACAAGGATGGTAACCTTTAAAACTCCTCACTTTAGTAAATACTTTGCTAAGAAGGTAAAAGAAATAAAAGTAACATTTAAAGATCTTCAAGGCTACGAATGGGCAAAGGAAGCAATAGAAGCTATGGCACAAAAGGGTATAATAAGTGGTCGTGAGGAAGGTATATTTGATCCATCAGCAAACATTACAAGAGCAGAATTTGCAACACTTATGACAAAGATGATGGGTTATGCTACAGAAAACATGGAAGTACCATTTACAGATGTAGCAAAGGATGCGTGGTACTACTCATATGTAGGAGCAGCATATAAAAATGGTATTATTAGAGGTAGAAGTAATACTATATTTGATCCAAAAGGAAATATAACAAGAGAAGAAATGGCAATAATTGTTGCAAAGGTTCTTGACAAACAAGGATATGAAAAGGTAGGATTAAATGGATTAGATATATTTAAAGATAAAGAAAATATAGCATCATGGGCAAAAGAAGGAGTAAGCTTATGCGTAAAAGAAAAAATAATTAGAGGAATGGGAAATGGACAATTTAATCCAAAGCAAAATGCAAATAGAGCCCAAGCTGCTATGATGCTTTATAAGCTTTACAATTTAATAAATCAATAAAAAAAGCTGCTAGCAATTTTGCTAGCAGTTTTCTGTATATAGGTTGATGAAAATTTTATCAAATTATGTTATGAAAAATGATTGTGGAAGAAAACAGTCAACATATATTGACAATATATGTAAAGTAGTATAGAATTTAGCAGTAGAGGATAGTATTTAATATTATTCTATAGATATTTTTAAAAATTAAATATACAGCTTTTAGGTTCATTTATTTTTAAGATAAATGATTAAAAGGGAATCAGGTGAAAGTCCTGAACGGTCCGGCCACTGTAATTGGGGAGTGCTCCTTCAATATGCCACTGGGAAACTGGGAAGGCGAAGGAAAACGTTGATCCATAAGTCAGGAGACCTGCCAAAAGCTTTAAGTATATATCCTTCCGAGGAAAGGAGAGGTACTACATGAGATTTGTTTTTAAATCAAATGAGTTAATGTTAAAGTATCAAGATCCTTATCTTCAGTGGAAGTTAAGGATTTTTTATTTTATACCTGATTGACCTCTAATAGATTAAGAGGATAAAAAACGTTAGGGGGAGATATGCTTGAAACAAGAAAATATTTGTGTAAATCAAAAGGAAAAAAAATTAATTGAATTGATACGTAGTACTGAATATGGAGAAATTCGAATTATAGTACAAGATAAATACCCAATAAGGGTAGAAGAGATTAAAAAATCAATAAAGTTATAAAAACTAAAGTATAAAAATTAAGTTAGAGCTGACCAGAAAACTGGAGGCACTACCTATTATTGGTGGTGTCTTTTTGTTTTTGTATGCATGAGAATGTGTACAAATAATAGAATACTGCACTTCATAGTTTAAATAGGTGCAGTCATTGGAAAATATTCAGAGTAGAAAATGAAAGGGAGGATAAAAATGAAAAAAATATTTTCGTTTATATTAGTATTAACACTTGTTTTAAGCTTTGCAGGTGTACAAGCCTTTGCAACAGAAAATATTACAGATATTACCTTTGAAGATGGAAATGATTTTACTCTTGGTAAACAATTATATGATATGGAGGAAATAAAAGTTGTAGGTTTGACAGCTAATCATAAGAAAGTAGCTATTAACGATACAAAAAATATTCAATGGAGAACTTCAAATCCGGGTGTTGTTAGATTTTTTGATGATAATTGGAATGAAGTGAATACTATAAATGGAAAAGATACAGTAAATGTTTTAATTGTAGGAAAAGGAAAAGCTAAGATAGAGGTTACTTACAAAGGATTATATGTTCATAGCAATGTATATGTATCTGGCAATGGAGAAGCAAGTGTAGAAAACATTAAAATGAATGTAAATGGTGAAAAAACAGGTAAATTTGAGGTTAAAATCCAAAGATTAGAAAACTTTTCGCTAAAGAACATTTATGGAAGAAGTTACAATGATTCTGGAGTGATGAAGGATAAAGTTACTGCATTACATGCATTTTTGTATGCTCTAGAATATTATCATGATTCAGATGGGTGTATTGCTGTGACTGATCCTAATTGGGATTGGGATTGGGTAAGCAGAAATGTAAAAGTTGGTTATAATGGTGCATTTGTACAAAAAGTAGGGTTGGATGAAAATTATGGAATGACTGGCTGGATGTATAAAGTGAATGGAGAAATGCCTATGCATGCAGCTTCTCAACATGAATTAAAGAATGGAGATAGAGAATTGTGGTTTTTTGGTACATGGGGAAAAAGTAAATAAAGGTTGAATAATTTCTGAATATTTTCCATTTGCTTTATTAAGGAGAATTAGAAAAAACTAATTCTCCTTATAGTTGTTTAAAAAATATGGTATTAAAATTAAACAGCTGTTAGTGAATAGAACTAATACTTATAAAGAATCTTTAAAATTATTAGAGATGACTTTTTATAAAATAAAAAGGGGGAGGTTTAGTTTATGAAGAAAAATAAAAAGATTTTTAGTATTTTTTTAACTTTAGTAATTATATTTACAATATTTTTTTCATCTTTTGCTAGTGGAATTTATATAGAGCCTATTAAAAGAAATTATACTGGAGGAGAAAAAATAGATCTAACAGCAGATTTGTATGATGGAGAAAAAAAGGTTACTAGTGGTATTGATTGGTATTATTTTGATAATGACAAAAAGAAACATATTATTACAGGAGATAGTGATAATATTGAATTTATTGTACCTAATAATATGATAGATAAAACTGTTTCTACTGTAGTATATGCAGTATATAATGGTAATTCACAAAAAATTTCTATAGATATTGCTCCTCAAGCACCAGTTGCTTCAGAGCCATTAAAATTAGTTGAAGTAAGTCCTGTAAAAGGTGTATCAGGAATAAAAACAAACAGGGAAATAAGTCTTACCTTTAATAAAGCAGTAGTATTAAATGAAGAGTGCGGTGGATCACCTAAAGTGATTGTAAGGTATGATAAAGAAAAAGATGGGATATTAGATGATTTTTATCCTAATGGATTAGTTTGTATGGGAATGAAAAAACATAAATTATTGTTTAGTGAAGATAAACCAGAAAAAGTGGTGATACAATTATGTGATAAAGCTGGTAATCCTATTGAACTTGAAAAAGATCATAAATATGAAATTGCTATTTCTGGAAATTGGATTAAAGCAAAAAATAGTGATGAAAAATTTGAAGGAATAGGAATGAAAAAAAGGGGAGAGTGGATTTTTGACACAAAACAAACATGTGAATCTTTAAAGCTTCTATCAAAAATTCCAGTTAATGGAGCTAAAAAAGTAAAAAAGGATGCAGAAATAGCTCTTATATTTAATCAACCTGTTGAAATAGGAAAAGGCTTTGAAAATTTTATGCCACCTAAAGTAACATTGTACTATGATGCAGATTCAGTTAATAAACCTGATACAAAATATAATCCTAATATTTTTAATCAGCTTATCTTTGATAAAGAAAATCCAGAAAAAGTGATAATTAAAATAAAGAAGAATAAAAGAGAGGAAAAATTACTCGAAGAAAATCATGTATATGCATTAGAAGTAGCTAAAGGCTGTATTCAAGCTAAGAATACTGGTGAAAAATTTGAAGGGATAAAAAAAGGAGAGTGGATTTTTGATACAAAACAAAATGATATAGATATTATAGTAGAAAGATTTTACATATATAAGGGAGAAGCTATTAAATTAAAGGTAGAAAAAAATGATAAAAAAATAATATGGAAATCATCTGATCCTAAGATAGCTAAAATAGATGAAAATGGAGTACTTACAGGACTAACTAAAGGAAAGGTAGAAATTGAAGCTTTTGTAGAAGGAGAAGAGGATAAAAAAGGTTCTGTTGAAATGACAGTATTAGAATATAAGCCAAAAACAATATATATATATAGGCAAGATAAAGATTATAGGATGAATGCGGGCGAAAGTAAGAAACTTTATATTCAGGCAGTAAGTGAAAACGGCCAGGTGATAAAAGACTATAAGCTTGTAAAATGGTATTCTTCGAATACTGATATATTGACAGTAGATAAAAATGGCTTAGTAGAAGCAAAAAAAGGAGGCTATTCTACAGTACATGCAGAAGTGCTTGCAAATTCTCAGGTTAAAGCTACAAAAATAATTGAAGTAAGAGATAAAGTTTTGAAACAATTAGTGCCTCAGTGGAGATATATATTAGATAAAGGTTATCAAAGGAAAGGTCATCCTGTTGTTAGCTCTGATGGTTCAGTATATATATTATTAAATAGAAGAATATTAGCAATAAATAGTAATGGAACGAAAAAAGAAACCTTTAAGAATATAATTCAAATAGATAGTGAACCTATTGGGATAGAAAAAATTGATGGTAAAGAATATTTATTGGCAACTAATGAGAGTGAATTATTATTAATAAATCCACAAACAGGAAATGTTGAATGGAAAGCAAAATTAAAAGACCGTATAGTGTCTAAGCCAGCTGTTGATTCTAAAAATGGAAATATTTATGTATTGTGTTGTGATGACACTAATGATCATAGAACAGTATATGCTATTAATAAAAATTCAGAAAAATATTTATGGAGATATGATGTAGGAAGTTGGCATAGTAGTGAAGATGTCAAGGGGATAAGTATTGATGAAAAAGGAAATATATTCATCGTAACGGGTAACAAAATTTGGATATTTAATAAAGCTGGAAAGTTTTTGTGGAATTTTAAAAATCCAAATAATAGAGAATTTAAAAGCTTAGTAACTATCGGGGAAAATAATACAGCTTATATAATAGATTCGAATTATAATAGATCAGATAATATTTTGTTTTCTTTAGATATAGATCAAAGACGTGAAAAATGGAGAAAAAAATTTGACGATATTAAAAGTAAACGACCATTAATAGATAAGAATGGAAATTTATATATTTGTGCTCAGCATGAAGGAAAGTATAATTTATTACAATTAAATCCTCAAACAGGTGATGTAGATGCAAAATATGATCCTTGTGGAGCATATGCATTAATCGGAGAAAATGGCTATTTGTATTCTAGCGAAAATGTTTTTGATAAAGATCACAATATACTTTCTTATTATTATGAAAAGGTTGGTAATAAACCTCATCCTGAATTTGAATTAGGAAGAAATGGATTGATTTATAGAACATTGGAAGGAGAATATGATTTTGAAATAGGTGCTATAGAAGCTGTAAAGTTATGTGATGCTACAGATACTAAAATTTCTGGTTTGAGAGTTTTGAATAAGCTTCCTATAGATATGTTTGTAGGAGATGAGATGAAAATTGCTGCAGGAGCAGTGAATAAGAATGGAGCATTTATAAAGGGCGTGGAGCTTGAATGGCAATCTGAAAATACAGATGTTGCTACAGCAGTTTATGGTAAGATTACTGCAAAAAAAGTTGGGACAGCAAATATTAGTATAAAAGTTAAAGATAAAGAGATTAGAAAAAGTATAGAAGTGAAAGTAAAAAAAGCACCTATTCCTAAAAAAATGTATTTTGTATATAGCAATCTTGTAGAACATCCTAAAAAGATAGAAAAAATAACTGGTTACTGTGGCGAAAGCTTGCCATCGGCATATATTTTCATAGAAGATCAATATGGTAATTTTATGACAAAACAGCCAGTTACATGGTCTGTAAGCAAACAAGGAATAATAGGCTATAAACTTTATGATACGGGCAGTGGCGTTCATGAAATAAAATATCAAGCTGTTTTATCAGCTCAAAAAGCTGGTGAGACGATGTTGAAAGCAAGCTTAGATAGCAATCCTAATATTTATTGTGAGATTCCTATAACAATAAAATCTAAACGTTCTGATACTATATGGGAGCATAAGATTGAGTACGATCAAAGCGAGAAAAATAAAAATTGTTATCATGTAATGGGTAAGAAAAATGAAATTTATTACACCACTAAAAATAAACTAGCGGCAATTAGTAAGGAAAATGGGAAAAAGTTATGGGAATCTGAAATAAAAGGTGAATTTGGTGCTCCTCAAGTTAGTGAAGATGGTGATATCTATATATTTGCAAATGAGAAGGTCTATAGGGTAAATCACGAAGATGGAAAAATGTTAGAAAAATTCAATACATCTTCGAAAGTTAAAAATCTAATTATTGCTGATGATTGTATTTATGTACTTAATAATGAAAACAAATTATATAAATTAGATAATCAATTAAATAAAATATGGAAAACTCCTTTAAATGTAGGGGAAAACTATGGATTGCTTCTTGTTAATAATAAGCTGTATATCTCTAAGGAAGATAAAATATACAATATTACAGAAGATGCACATATGAAACTTGTTTATGAAGATGAACACACCGAATTATGGTTAGAAGCATCAACGAAAGATGGCGATTTGATTATTCAAAAAAATAATTTAGGTAATTATAGTCTTATATCTATAAATAATGAAGGAAAAGAAAACTGGAAATATGAAAAACTAAAAGGAAAAGTTGGAGTAGGCTGTGATGAAAATAGCAATGTTTATGCTGTAGAGATTAATACTGAAGCAGAAAAAGAAATCTATTATTTAGATCAGAATGGTAAAGAGAAGGTTAAAACTACATTTGTAGATACAAATGATAGTTGTTTTGATGGGGTATATAAAGTTGTTGTTGGAAAAGATGGCACAGTATATATTACTACAACAAAAATCAATGCTTTTTCTCCAAAAGGAGAATGTCTATGGCAGAAGACGTTATTTGGAGCATTTACTATATATATACCTCAGAGCATTACTGTAGATGATAATGGAATTGTGTATATTGGTGCTGGTAGAAGAGGAGTTTTGGCTTTAAAAGGTAGAGAACAAACAGGTGTTCAAGTATCGATTAAAGGTAAAGAAACTGTGGCTTTAAATACTTTTAAAGATCTAGAAGTTGAATTGATTAATCATGAAGAAGGGAAGGATATTGATTTAAAAATTACTTTGGAGGATATAGATGCTAAAAAAGCATTAAGTGAAACTCATTTTGAAGATGAAATTAAAGCAGATACAACGAATATTTATAAATTTGGTGTAAAAATACCTAAAGAAGGAAACTTGAAAGTAAAATTAGAGATTTTTGACAGAAAAGATAAAAAATTGATATGCCAAGATGAAATAAACTTATAAAAGAGAAAGGAGGATTATATAATGAGGTATATGAAGAAGTTGTTAGCTTTTAGTATTACCTTTTGTATTATTTTTAGTATAAGTATAACTCCTGTTTTAGCAGATAAAGAAGTTAAAAAAGCTACTATTGAAGATGTTGAAAAAGCCATAGACATGACCTTGAATTACTATAAAACTAGAGAACAAATCAATAATGATTGGGAAGCATTTGCTATAAATGCAGTAGGTGAAGATGTAGAGGATAAGTATGGAACGAGTGGAAAGACATATTTGACTCTTTTAGAGGAAGAAATTAGAAAAAATGGTGTAGGAGGTCAAATGACAGACTATGAAAGAAGAGTATTAGGAATTGTATCAGCAGGAGGAGACCCTACTAATTTTGCAGGTATAGATTTAATAGATAAGATTATTAGTTGGCCTGATTTGAGTCAAGGAATTAATGCTCCTATTTTTGGATTGATTGCGTTAGATGCATCTAATGCAATTGTTTATGATGGCGCGAAGCATACAAGAGAGTCATTTATTGAATATATTTTAAATCATATGAGTGGTGATGGTTGGAATTATAATGAAGGGGATATTCCAGACCCTGATATGACTGCTATGGCTCTTTATGCTTTGGCTCCTTATAAGAATAGACCTCGGGTAAAAGAAGCTGGAGAAAAGGCAATAAAATGGCTAAGCGAACATCAATTAAATAATGGTGGTTATAAATCATGGGGAACAATCAATTCAGAGTCTTGTGCTCAGGTAATATGTGGTTTGACAGCTTGGGGGATAGATCCTCAAGGTCCAGATTTTACGAAAAAAGGTGGAAATGTTGTAACAGCATTTTTAGATTTTCAAGTGAAAGAAGGAAAACAAAAAGGACAATTTATGCATGTAAAGGAATATGGTGCTGATCCTGGAATGGCTACCCAACAGGCACTATATGCATTAGCAGCTTTAAAGGATTATATGAATAAGGGAAAATCATCTATTTTTTATAAAATAATTTCTAATAGCAGTGGATCTAAAGAAATTACTGCTTTGGAAATATATCCAGATAGGCTTGAATTGGAAACGGGAAAAACTTTTAAGCTTGGAGTAAGAAATCAAAATAATAGGTTTATAAGCAATGATAATGTTGAGTGGATGATTACTAATAAAGATGTAGCCACTATAAATGAGCATGGGGTATTGCATACATTAAATAGTGGAAAGACAAATATTATTGTGAATTTAAAGGATCATGAGAATATAAGAGATATGATTGAAATAAATGTAATCAGGCAAGATTTTAAGATTGAAAAAATTAAAGGATGCGATGATTCTAAAACAAATAAAAATGTAGAATTGAAGATTACAAATATTTCAGATGAGGAAAAGGATGCTGTATGTATTGTAGGATTGTATGATAAGGATACGCATCAACTGATTCAAATGAATTATATTTCAAAGAAATTTTTACCTCATGCGAGTCATTATATTAAAGCAGGCTTCGATATTCCAGAAGAAGGAAATTATGAAATAAAGGTAGTGGTATGGGATAATTGGAATAATAGAAGACCACTTGATGAAGCTGTGATTCAATAGAACAGATATATTTTGTCATTCATGAGGTAATTTTTTACCTTATGAATGACATTACAAAGGAGGAACAAAATGAATAGGATAATGAAAAGTGCATTGCCTGTACTAATTGCTTTTATGATGCTTTTTACTATTATACCTTTAGGTTATGCTCATGATGATTTGACTATAAACCTTAATCATGAAGGATTGAATGTAATAATAGATGGGAATACATTACCTAAAACCTTTGTAAGTCTTGTGATCAGAAGAATAGAAGATGGAGATAAGATGTATGCTGATCATATAAAAGCAGATGCTCAAGGGAATTATAAATTTCGTTTTAAAATAGATGTAGGAGAATATGAAGCTATAGTAAGTAGCAATGGCATACAAAAATCAAAAGAATTTTTTATCAAAGAAGGAAGTGTTGCAACAGCAACTGTACGTGTAGAAGGTAAGAATAAAACATTAGTACCATTAACTGAAGTACAAATTCAGAATGGAGAAACTTCTCTTTTGACTGCTATAAAAAAAGCATTTAAGAAAAATGGTACTGAGTATGAAATGAAAGGAGAAATGATCTATAAAATAGCTGGAGAAGAAGGATGGCAGTATATAATTAATAATCGAGGCGGTATGGCTGTTCCAAGCACTAAGCTTCATGATAAAGATGAGATTGTTCTGATCGATGATAAGATATTAAATCCAGTAATAACAAAGCTAGAAGCTTCAAAGATCCAATTAAATGCTGGAGAAGAATTATCAGTTATATTAAAAAAAATAGATAGTACAGGTATGACTCCAGTAAAGAATAAGCCGATTTATTTTGGAAATCAAGTAAAAAATACAGATGAAGAAGGAAAGGTAGTATTTAAGGTATTAAAAGCAGGAGAATATACTATTAATTCTCCACTGACAGGAAGCTTGATAAGACCTGTACCAATAGAAGTAAATGTAAAAGGTTCTGACAGTTCTGATGAAAGTGGAGGAAAACCAAATGTAGGTAAAAATATTTCTGTATATATGAGAATAGAAGGATACAGGGGAACTATTTTTGACGGGAAAATTCACTTTAATCCAGAAGAATATAAAGATGAAAATGGAAGATATACAATAACTGATATTGATGGAAATAAACATACAAATGATAGACCAACAGTATTATTGGCGACAATTGTTGCATTAAATCAAGCCGGAATAGGAGATCATCGAATATGGACAAATGATAATTATATAGCGCGAATGGCAGGAGAAGAGGAATTTGATTTTAAAGATGAACATCGAACTTGTGGATGGATGATTAGATCAAATGATTTGCTGATTCCTATAGGAGTAGGTAAATATGAAATACACGATGGTGATGAGATTGTTTGGATATATACAGCTATGGATGCTTATACAGGATATATAGATGTATCTTCAACTTCTCTTAAAACAGGAGAAAAGCTTACGGTAACAGTAACTGCTAAGTCAAATAGAGATCAAGATATAGGAGGATATGGAATAAAGTCGTTAGTAGAAGGAGCTACTGTATATGTAGGAAATCAAACTTATATAACAGATAAGGATGGAAAAGTAGAAATTCCAATGAATAAAGCAGGAACATATGAAGTATATGCTATAAAGTTAGATAAAAATTCTAAACATGCAGGATATTATTTCCCATTAGTATCTAGAACTGAAAAAATAAAGGTAAATGTTACTGGAGAAAATAAAGTTGATAAAAGTATTATTGGAAATGACGAATACATTAAAATGTATAACAGAGTAACAGATCCAAATGCAAGTGAAAAAGATGTTACAGAAGCAACAAAAGAAGCAGGAAATAAATTAGAAGAAAAGGCTAATGAAATAAAAACAGAAAAAGATGCACAAAAAGTAGTAAGTGGTGCTAAGGATGTTGCAAATATTATAGAAAAAGCAGCTGAACGTATAACTACCCAAGAAGGAGCAAAAGAGGTAGCAAAAGAAAGTATAAAAGTAGTAAATATATTAATTAAATCAGCAGAAAAATTATCAAAGGATAGCGATAAAAAAGAAGTAAGCAAAGCTGCAAAAGAAAATATGAAAGCTGTAATAAAGGTAATAGACAAATTAAATGATACAAAAGAAATCAATAAAGTAGCAGGAGATATGATTGATGCTGCTGGAAAATTGATTCAACATGTTGGTAAAGAAAATGGAAAAGAAATTATTGAAGGTACAATCAAAGTTGCAGAAAAAGCAGTAGAAAAAGCAAGTGTAAAAGAACTTAATAAAAATCAAGTAAAAGTCGAAAAAGAAAAGGCAGTAGCAATAGTAGATACAGATAGTATAAAAGAAATAGCTAAAAATACAGTAGCTACAGTAAAAGTAATCAAAGAAAAATTAAAGAAAAATGGTATTGAAGATAAGAAAGAAATAGAAAATAAAATAACTATAGAGATACCAAAGGTAGACAAACAAGAAGTAGAAGCGAAATTAGCAAAGGATATGATGAAGATATTAAAACAAAATGATATCGAAAAAGCAGAAATAAAAACAGAAAATGCAGTATTTAACCTAACACCAAATACCTTTGATGAAAAAGAAAATAATGAAGAAATTGCTTTGATTGCAAAGACAGTTAATAGAAACAATTTAATGCCACTTGAAAGATATAAAGTACCAAAGGGCTGTATTGTAGTAGATTTTAATGCTAAGGCTAAAGATGAAGAAATAAATAGCTTTAATGAGCCGATTGAAGTAAGTATACCTTATAAAGGAAAAGTAAATAAAGGAGAAGTAGTACAAGTATTTTTACTAAAGGAAAATGGAACTATAGAAAATATGGGAGGAAAATACGACCCTGCTACAAGGATGGTAACCTTTAAAACTTCACACTTTAGTAAATACTTTGCTAAGAAGGTAAAAGAAATAAAAACAACATTTAAAGACCTTCAAGGCTACGAATGGGCAAAGGAAGCAATAGAAGCTATGGCACAAAAGGGTATAATAAGTGGTCGTGAGGAAGGTATATTTGATCCATCAGCAAACATTACAAGAGCAGAATTTGCAACACTTATGACAAAGATGATGGGTTATGCTACAGAAAACATGGAAGTACCATTTACAGATGTAGCAAAGGATGCGTGGTACTACTCATATGTAGGAGCAGCATACAAAAATGGTATTATTAGAGGTAGAAGTAATACCATATTTGATCCAAATGGAAATATAACAAGAGAAGAAATGGCAGTAATTGTTGCAAAGGTTCTTGACAAACAAGGATATGAAAAGGTAGGATTAAATGGATTAGATATATTTAAAGATAAAGAAAATATAGCATCATGGGCAAAAGAAGGAGTAAGTCTTTGCGTAAAAGAAAATATAATTAGTGGAATGGGAAATGGACAATTTAATCCAAAGAAAAATGCAAATAGAGCACAAGCTGCTATGATGCTTTATAAGCTTTACAATTTAATAAATCAATAAAAAAAAGCTGCTAGCAATTTTGCTAGCAGTTTTTAGTAAATTAATAGCTTAAATTGAAATAGTAATAGTATTTTAATATGTGTCCATTTGCAACTAAAAAAGTTGACAGCATATGTAAAACAAGATAAAATCTAGTACGTGTAAATTTTTGATATATTGTTTAAGTTATGCAATTTTAAAAACTAAATTGGTACTTATGGATAATGAAGGGGCTTTAAAACTTTTGTAAACAAAACAAATTAACTCTTTAGCCGATAGTCTATTGAAGTAATTAATAGTATCACCATGTGGTAACTTATATATAATACGAAGGTATAGTGATATGCTATATTTATTTTTGGTAAATTCACCAATTTAACTTTTTATTTTGCAGAACTAGAGTTAGAAATTATAAAATGGAGGTAAAAACAATGAAAAAATATATAAGTTTTTTATTAGTAATAATGATTATGTGTATGCCTATTACAAGCTTTGCCAATCCACTTACTGATACAATTACTAATGCAGTTGAAAAAGGAACAGATGTAGCAAAGGACATAGCAACCCATTGGGCGAAGAACTTTATTGCACAATTAGTAAAGGATGGAGTTTTTAGTGGTTATCCAGATGGAACATTTAGACCAGATGCAAACATAAAAGTATCAGAGTTTACTGTACTGGTACTTAAAGCAAATAAGATTGAAATAGAGAAAGCAGAAGGTGTTTGGTATCAAGGAGTAGTAAATACTGCGATTAATCATGGAATTATCAAACGAGGTGAATTTGATAACTATGATAGATATATAAACAGAGGGGAAATGACACGCATGATCATTCGTGCATTAAACGAAAATCCAAGCACAGGAAAAACACATTTTGCAGATGATAGTCAAATTCCTTCACACTTAAAAGGATATGTAAAAAAAGCAGTAGAATTAGGAATTATCGGAGGCTATCCAGATAACACATTCAAACCATTTGGTAATGCTACAAGAGCCGAATCTACAGTAGTAATTCAGAAAATGAGGGATTCACGTAACGGTATACTTAAACCAATAGACCCACAACCACCTGTAGTAGTTGAGCCACCTGTGGTAAAAGAGCCTTCGCCAATTACAACTATGCCAGAAAGACTATATAAAATGCCTATAAAATGCTTATTTGATCCTTCAACGGATATTAGAGAAATCAATAGAAAAATGAAAGCAATTGAATCTCATAGACAAGCGATAAAAAAAGTGATACAACAATCAAAAGAATTTATTCCTATTTACTATGGATTTGATTATAGGGACTACTCGGACTATAAATCAAAATGTAAATACTATATTGCAGGTTATAGAAAACTTGACGGAGAACTGCTTACAACAGATGAATCATTGGATATACTTATCAAAAACAATATAAAAAATCAAATCATTCAAAAATCAAGATTTTTTACTAGTGATGATTTGGTATATCTGAATGAGAAAGGAAGAAAAACTGTAAGGGGAATTATTCAGTTTAAATATACTTCTCATAATAATCCTCCAAAGGGAATAGAAGTAGGAAAATGGTATGAGCAAGATATAGAAGTTGTTTGGCATCAACCACTTTTAAATGAAGGGCAAGGCAATTGGGTTCATTCTGAAATACTTTTTGATACTACAAAATATATAGGGCAACCAAGAGAGATAAAGTAGGTGACAATTTTGAAAAAACGAAACTTAGTAGCTTTAATAATGATATTGGTATTGCTAGTTCCTCTAGCAGTACCTTTAACTGTATATGCAACTACAAGGGATGATGTTAAAATAAAGGCTGTTAAAGAGAATAGCGTATGGAGACAAAAGTTAATTTTTTCTGTGTCTTTTACTCCTTTATAAGTTGTTTCTTTTATTTTTGTTTGAGAGTGTAGTATAATGTATTTAAGGAGTGACACAATGGATAAAAATATTATGGATATACTTAATAAATTGCTTGAAGGTCAAAAGAAAATAGATGAATTAGTAGAAGGACAGAAAAAAATAAATGAAAGAATTGATAAAATAGAAGCAGAAGTAAAGGGAGAAATTAAAAGCATTAAGCATGATTTATCAAAAGTAGAAATAATTACTACAAGTAATAGTTACGATATAGCAAAATTAAAGGCTATAAAATAATAAACATTAAGAGTACATCTTGGGTGTACTTTTTGTTTTTTTTGAGGTATATTGTCTGAATTTATAGATGAAAAATGACAGAAAATGTTGAAAAATATGGAATTGGATGATAAAATCTATGTTGTAATGAACGGAGGTTATTATAGATGAAAAAATTTTTATTAATATTTTTAATGCTAGCTATAGTGTGTACTTTTAGTGGTTGTGGTGAAAAGGTAAATGTTGAAGATGGAAAAGCTCATGTGATTGTTTCAAGAGATTTTGGAAATGAAAGATTATCAGAAAAGGATGTGAACTTTTCGAAGGATGCAACTGTTATGGAAATAATGGAAGAAAATTTTGATATTGAGACTGCTTATGGTGGTGGCTTTATAAATGGGATTGATGGCTTAAAGTCAGAATTTACTGGAATGAAAGATAAAAAGAAAATCGACTGGTTTTACTATGTGAATGGAATATTATCTGAGGTAGGAGCATCAGATTATTATATAAGTCCTAAAGATATTGTGATTTGGGATTATCATGATTGGGATAATAATATTTACGGTTCGAGCATTATTGGTGCATACCCTTTAAACTTTATCAATGGTCATGATGGTAATGTATATAAAACAGAAATTTTATATACCAAAGATTATAAAAAGGAAGGGAATGCTCTTTTAGAATATTTAAAAAAGCAAGGCGTTAAAGATATAGAGAGTATGAGTTTAGAAAAAGGAGATTTAAAAAATCTAGATAGTAATTCTATTGTAATTGGTTCATGGGAAGATATTAAAAATATAGATTATATTAATGAATTTTACAAAAATGGAAGTAAATGTGGAATGTATTTCAAAGTGGATCAAGATATAAAGGGATTAAATAATAAAGGAGAAGTTGTAAAGCTATATCAAAAAGGAGCATTGATTACGTCTGTTGTAAAAGAATATGGGGGAGCAGCTAGTATGTGGCTAATCACTGGAAATGACGGAGAATGCATTAAAAAAGCAGTAAAGCTTTTATATGAAAATCCAAAGAAGGTTAAAGGAAAATTTTCTGTACTTGTGACAGATGACGAAGTAATAAATATTCCAATAAAGAATTAGGTGATTGTATGATAAAAATACATCCGTTTACAATGATAGCGTTTTCAAGTATTTTATTTTTTATGACATTAATTTATACTCATCCACTGTATAGCTTATCCATACTTGTTTTTATAATTGTTGGAACTTTGCTTTTAGGGAAAGGCAAAGAGGTTAAAACAACAATGAAATATGGGATGTATGCAGCTATATCGATTATGATTATTAATCCTTTAGTGTACCAGGGTGGAAGAACAATTCTTTTTAAGAGTCCAAGATTATTTCTTATAGGGAAGTTAAAAATTACTTTAGAAGCTTTGGCGTATGGTGGAAATATGGCATTAAAGCTATTATGTATAGTATTTATTTTTTTATTTTATGCGGCGATGACGGATCGAGATGAAACATTTAGTTTATTTTCAAAATATGCTCATAAGCTTACACTTACACTCTCTATGACTATCAATATCATTCATAGACTAAAATTAGAAATTCTTAGGGTAAAGGATGTAATGATTTTAAGAGGTGTAAATTTTAAAGAGAAAAATTTGATAAAAAGAATGAAGGCATATTATCCTATTTTAAAAGTAATATTTATAGCTTCACTAGAAGGTTCACTAGATAGAGCTGAAAGCTTATATTCTAGAGGATATGGAAAAGGGATAAGGACTTCATATTCTCAAATTAAGATGAGAAGAATAGATTATTTTATGAATGGAATAAATTTGACACTATTATTCTTACTAGTATACAGTATATATTCAAATGTTGGCTTTGTGAAATTTTATCCTACATTTCAAGGCTTTGATTTAACAGATATTAAATTTCTTATTTATATAGATATAGCCCTATTTGTAGTTATATTGTTAATTAGGGGGTGTAAAAAATGGAAATTTTTAAAATACAGGATTTAACATATTATTATCCAAGAAAGGAAGAACCTGCTTTAAAAGATATTAATTTATCTGTAAAAGAAGGAGAGTTCTTATTGCTTCTTGGAAAATCAGGTTCGGGAAAATCTACATTAGGAAGGGTATTCAATAGAATTGTTCCAGAATTTTATGGTGGAAAAATAAAAGGGAATATAACTAGTAAGGTAGATGTTGGGATGGTTTTTCAAGATCCTGAAAAACAGTTAGTGATGGATCAAGTGGAGAGGGAGATTGCTTTTGGGCTTGAAAATATAGGTATAGACTATGAAATCATGCGAAAAAAAGTAATGGAGACATTAAGCTTTTTAAATATATGGGATATAAAAGATAAAAAGACTTATGAACTTTCAGGAGGACAAAAGCAAAAGACAGCAATTGCTGCAACTATTGCAATGGGATATAAGTTTTTAGTTTTAGATGAACCAACATCTCAGCTTGATCCTGTAGCAGCAGAGGAAATTCTTCATATTTTAAAAAGAATGAATGAGGAATTAGGCTATACTATTATTCTTATCGAGCAAAGAATAGACAGATGCTTTCATTTAGCAGATCGAGTAGTATTTATGGAAAATGGACAAATTGTGTTCGATGGAGAAGCAGAGGAATTTGTAGTATTTAGTTATAAAAATGAAAAAAACTTTTCTCCAACTGTTGCAAATTATTTTGCAAGATTAGGAGAAAAGCATATTCCTCTTACAGTAAAAGAGGGAAGAAAAAAATTAAGAAAAGATTTATTATTGAAAGAAAATATAGTATTTGAGGGATTAAAAAAAGAAGCTATTCAAAACAAAGAAGCAATATCTATAAAAAAGCTTTATTTTACATATGAAAATGGAAAGGAAGCCCTAAAGGGAGTAGACTTAAATGTTTTTAGAGGGGAAGTTCTTGGGATTATGGGAGAGAATGGTGGAGGTAAATCTACCCTTCTTAAAAATATTTCAGGACTTGTAAAACCTACTAAAGGAAAGATTTTTGTCAATGGAGAAGTAGGATATCTTTCTCAAAATCCAAATGATTATTTATTTAATGATACGGTTTATGAAGAACTAAAATATACATTAGATCAAAAAGGAATAAATGATTTATCAAGAATCGAAAAAGTATGTAAAGAGCTTGATATTTTAAAGTATAAAGATAAAAATCCGAGGGATTTAAGTGGTGGAGAAAAACAGAGAGTAGCACTTGCTTCTATTCTTGTAATGGAGCCTGAAATACTGATATTAGATGAGCCTACAAGAGGACTTGATAGAGCATTAAAAGAAATATTAGGAGGAATAATACGAGATTTACAAAGAAAAGGAAAAACAGTTATTTTGGTAACTCATGATGTTGAATTTGTAGGAAAATACTGTGATAGGGTTTGTCTTATGTTTGATGGAAGTGTGGCACAGGTTGGTTCGAAATATACTGTTCTAACAGATGGTATTTATTATGCTACGCAGATGAACAAATTGTTTAGTGGATATGTTGATAAAATTCTTACCTTAGAAGATGCTGTAGCAGCAGTAGCTTCTTTGAAAGAAGGAGTTATTTAATATGAATTATGGTGTTATTTCAGCTGGAATACTGCTTGTTTCTTTCATTTATGTTTTTATATCTTACGAAAGACGAAATATTTCTGTAAAAGAAATATCATTATTAGCCACATTATCGGCATTGGCAGGGGTAGCTAGAGTTCCTTTTGTAGCTCTTCCCAATGTACAGCCTACTACTTTTTTGGTGATGATTTCAGGCTATGTGTTTGGACCAAAGTTTGGGTTTATGACAGGAGCTTTTGCAGCATTTGCTTCAAATTGCTTTTTAGGGCAAGGACCCTGGACTCCGTGGCAGATGTTAGCTTGGGGACTTGCAGGTTTTAGTGCAGGGATATTCAAAAAATTTTTCAAATATCCTTCAAGATTATTTTTTAGCATTTTAGCATTTTGTTGGGGATTTTTATTTGATTATATAATGAATTTATGGCACTGGTTATTTTTTGTATATCCTCTTAATTTACAAAGCTTTATATTTACGTATATTAATTCTTTTTATTTTGATTTGATGCATAGTGTAGGAAACTTTGTTTTTGCTTATTTATTTGGAAAGGATTTTATCAACATATTATCACGATTTAAAGACAGGATAAGCTATACTGAGATTCCTGTTGAAAAAATAAAGGAGGAATAGTAATGAGAAAAATTACAGCTTTAACTATTGCATTCATTATGATTTTTACAAGCTTTTCATTTGCTTTGGATTTCAATGCTACAGCAAAGTATTTGGAAAAGCAAAAATTAGATGAGTGGGGTATATTAGCTTTATATTCTTATGGGAAGGATGTAAAAAACAAAACCTTGAAGAAAGTGGATGCTTCTAATATTACAACAGATTATGAAGCATACATAATGGGTGCTGTACCAAAAGGGGAGGATGTTTCTTCTTATGCAAAAAAAATCATAAAAGCTCAAAGAGAAAGTGGGAAATTTGCAGATTATATAGATGGTACAGGAGAAGATTTAATCAATGCACATATATGGGGAATCATTTCTTTATATACAGCTAATAAAGAAGGCTATGACAAGAAAAAGGCTTTAGAATGGTTAAAGGAAAACCAGAATGAAGATGGTGGATTTTCAGTATTCACAGGAATGAATTATTCAGATGTTGATTTAACAGCTATGGGACTTATTGCATATAGCATATTAGGACTTGATAAGGAGCATGAAAAGGTAAAAAAGGCTATAAATTTTATTGAAAAAAATATAGATAAAAAACAAACTTGTGAAGGGGTAGCTTACTACATATTAGCAAGAACAAAATTAGGAATGGATATAGACAAAAATCTATACAACAAACTTTTAAAATATCAATTAAAAGATGGTTCCTTTAAGCATTTAAAAAGAGCTTCAAAGGGAAATTATATGGCAACTTGGCATGGAATGCTTGCTATGATGGATTATAAAAATAAGAGTTCTGTATTTACAAGACTACATGATATGAATAAGGTAAAGAATGAGAAAAAAAAGGTTGCAAAGAAATAATAGAGCGTATAAAAAATGGATATATGATTTTTTAGGTTCTTTATTACTATATTAAATATAAAAAAATATTTTATTTAAGGGAGGAAACAATGAAAAAAAGAAATATTAAATTATTAATGTCTTTTATAATGATATTTGCAATGATTTTTACAAGTATAGGAGCTAATTTTATAAATCCTTATGTTGTAAATGCAGAAGGAAATAATACTGAAGTTACTGCAAAAATTGCTGTAGTTGGAAAATATAATGAGGTTTTATTCTCTCCACAAGAAATTACCGTTTCTAATGCTGTATATGTTTCAGATATACTAAAAGCTACTGGTCTTGAAGTGAAGGAAAGTGATGCAGGATTTGTAACTAGTATAGGAGATTTTGAAAATGGAGCTGCTGATGATACATACAATATGTATAGTGGTTGGATGTATACCATTAATGATGAGCAACCTGATGATGCTCCTAGTAGAGTAAAGATTAAAGAAGGAGATAAAATATTCTTTTACTATGTGAAAGATTATACAGATGAATTTAAATGGAATAATTTTATTGATGTTAATGTAAGAGTAGAAAATAAAAATGACACAATTTTAGAAAACACTCAAGTCACTGTATTGAAGGGTAAATCTGTTCTTGCAGCTATAAAAGAGGCATTAAATAAAAAAGACATTACCTCTGATATAGATATGTCAGGAACAATCAATAAAATAAACGAAGTTGACTTATTAGCAGAAGGATTCTTTTGGGGTTATACAGTGAATGATGATCTGAATAAAAGTAAAATTTTAAATAAAGACTTTGGTGATAATTGCTTAGATGTTGATATTAATTCAGGAGATGAGATTGTAGTGTATCCAACGGATATGGCTACAATTGGGTATGCTAAAATAGAAATAGATAAAACAGAGGTTTTAGAAGGACAATCATTTACAGTAACAATATCTAAAGATGATCTTACAATGACAGGAACTTATCAAGCGGCACAAGGAGTTAATGTTCATTTTGATGGAAAAGAATACAAAACTGATGAAAATGGACAAGTTACCATTATTCCAGAAAAAGCAGGAGAATATGAAATCTATGCAGATGGAGAAGGAATTGTAAAAACAGATAAGAAAAAGATTATTGTAAAAGAAGCACAAAAAATTAGGGTGAGAGTAGAAGGAAAAGATAATACATTATGTGACAAAGAAGTATCTATAACTGATGAAAAAACAGCTTTAGATATATTAAAAAAAGCAGTAGACGGACAGATCGGATTTAATGATTTTGGTATGATAAATGAAATATGTGGAGAAAAAGCAGAATGGGGAGTAAATCAAGCGTATTGGGGATTATATATCATAAAAAACAACGAAATATCTGAGGCGAGTAAGGGGGCAAATGAGCAAACAATTGATGGAGTAGATGAAATATTATTTCATGTAAACAAATCAACAGGACTCCCTGTATTAGAATATAAGCAGGATGGAGATAAACAAAAAATAATTGTTAAATCAAATGTATGGGGAAATATTCATCTAGTAAAAGATGCAAATATAGAAATTAATGGACAAAAATATACTACAGATGATAATGGAGAAGTAGTAGTAGAATTACCAGAAGGAGAATATATTGCAACAGTATATAAAAATAATGATGGAGAATATCCAGAATTAATTAAATGTGCACAAAAATTATCAGTGAATTATAAGAATATAAAAATATTATTAGACTTAGATATGTTGACAGTAGGAAGTACACTAAATATTACAGCAAAGGTTTTTAATCAAGAGGATGAAGAACTAAAAGATGAAACTGTAAAATGGTATACAAGCAATCCAGAAATAGCAACAATAGATGAAAATACAGGAATTGTTAAAGGTATAAAAGAAGGAAAGGTTACTATTACAGGAAAACTAGCAAGTAATGAAACGATAACAGCATCAATAGATTTATTTGTAGAAGAAAAAATAACAAATAAAGTAAAAATTAATAAAGGCATAGATGATTTAAGAAAACATTACAATAAAGACAATGAGTTTAACATTACAAAAGCTTTAAGCTATAAAGCTACAAGTAATAATATTCAAAATGATTTAGAAATTATTAAAGAAAAATATAAAATTAGTAGTAATCTTGCTTCTGCTTCAGAATATGCAAATGCTATCATTGGTTTAATAGCTTTAGGAGAAGATCCAAGAGATTACAAAGGAAAAGATTATGTTAATGAATTAGTTCAATTACAAAAAGAAGATGGTAAATTTATATTAGGTAAATATGATGATTATCCAACTGTATCTGCTATTAGTATTATTGCATTAGATATGGCAAAGGCAGATTATCGAGTAGAAGATGCAGTAAAAGCATTGATGAGTTATCAGAATGATGATGGAACTTTTGGTCCATTTAAGGATATTGATACATTAGCTATGTCAATAAAAGGACTGTATAATCATAAAGATGTAGCAGGTGTCAAAGAATGCATCAACAAAGCAGTAGAAAAGCTTTTAGATGAAAAGGAAAACATAATAAATAAGAATGCTAATACGCTTGCAACTGTTATACAAGGACTTATTTCAGTTGGAGAAAATCCATTAACAAATAAATGGACTGTTGATGGAAAAACAATGTTAAATTGCTTATTTAAGTATAAAAATGGAGATACTTTCGGAAATGATTTAGCAACAGAACAGGTTTTTGCAGCTTTGGCTGATTTATATAAGAAAGAGTCTATGTATACAGGAGCTAAAATAAATAATGAAGGCTATGATGAATTATTTATACCAGTAAAAGAAGACAATACAGAAGATAGTGATATAAAAGAAGGAGATAAGGCAACTATTTCCATAGAAGGGGTTAATCATCAATATATTATATCAAAGACAGATATTGATTTAGAAAATGGAGATACTGTTTTTTCAGTAACTAAAAGGATACTAGATAATAGAGGAATTAGCTTTGAAGAAGATGATGGATATTTTGTAAAAATTAATGGATTAGGTGAAAGGGATAAAGGTGTAAAAAGTGGATGGATGTATAATGTAAATGGTGTTACTGTATCTGAAAACTCTAAAGATTGTCATGTTAAAAATGGAGATAAAATAGAATGGTTCTATACTTTAGACTATACAACAGATTCAAGAAACACTAGCAATACGAATAGTGAAGTAAAGGATGAGTTAGACAAGCAAATTGATAATGCAAAAAATATTATTGATAATAAAAATGCAACTGAAAGTGAAGTAACAAAGGCAGTTAAGGATATAACAGATCAATTAAATAAAAAGGTTGAAAAAATCAATTCAAAAGAAGATGCAAAGAGCTTTGTAAAAGATATAAAAGATATTGCAAAAGTCATGGATAAAGCTGCAAAATGTATAAAAACAGAAGATGGTGCAAAGGATTTAGCAAATGAAAGTGTAAATATTGTAAAAGGTTTATCAAAAATTACTGAAAAATTAAAAGAAGATAGCGAACAAAAAGATATAGCTCAAGCAGCAGCAGAAAATATGAAGACTATATTAAATATAATGGATAAAATAAAAGATGTAAAAGAGATTAATAAAATAACAGTAGATATGTTAGAAGCAGCAGGTACATTAATGAAAGAAATAGAGAAAGACAATAGTGAAGCAATAAAAGAAAAAGTAGTTGAAATTGCTAAGAAAGCAGTAGATTTAGTAGGGACACAAACCTTTGAGAAAAAGCAATTAAAAACAGAGAAAGATAAAGTAATAGCAAAGGTTACTGCAAGTAAGATAAAAGATTTATCAAAGAATATAGCAAAAACAATTAAGAAAATGCAAGAAAGCTTGAATAAGAACAATATTAAAGAAACGTTTGAAAAGAGATTAACAATTGCAGTAGCAGAGGATACAAATAAAGAAATAGAAGTAAATCTGCCATCAGATATGATAAAAACAATAAAAGAAAATGGTATAGAGAAGGTAGAAGTAAATACACAAACAGCTTTATTTAATGTGACACCAAAGACTTTTGGAGAAGGAGCGGAAGATAAAGAAATTGTCCTTAGTGCAAAAAAAGTAGATAGAAAGGACTTATCTGCTCTTACAAGACATAAAATTCCAGAAGATAGCATTATCGTAGATTTAAGTGCAAAGGTAGGAGAAGAAAAAATTAGCAATTTCAATGAGCCAATGATAATAAGTATTCCTTATAAAGGAAAAATAGAAAAAGGAAAAGAAATAGAAGTATTCTATTTAAGTGATAATGGCACAATTGAACCTATGGGTGGAGAATATGATAAAATTACAAAAATGATAACCTTTAAAACGGAGCATTTTAGTAAATATTTTGCAAAGAAAGTAGATAAAGAAATGGCTAATACCTTTAGAGATCTTCAAGGCTATGACTGGGCAAAAAAAGCAGTAGAGGTTATGGCTAATAAAGGAATTATTAGTGGTAGAAGTAAAGATGTATTTGATCCATCATCAAATATTACAAGAGCAGAGTTTGCAACATTAATTACAAAGATGCTGAAATATAAAGGAGAAGAAGAAATACCATTTAAAGATATAGATAAAAATCAATGGTATTATAGTGCTGTAGCAGCAGCTTATAAAAATGGATTGATAAGTGGAAGAAGTGAGACTGTATTTGATCCAAACGGAAGTATAAAAAGACAAGAGATGGCTGTGATTATTTCAAAAGTATTAAATAAAAAAGGATATGAAAAAGCAACTATTGATACATTAAATACATTCAAGGATAAAGGTGATATTGCATCATGGGCAAGAAACGGTGTAAGCCTTTGTGTAAAGACAGGTATTATTAGTGGTATAGGAGATGGAAAATTTGCTCCGACTCAAAATGCAAATCGTGCACAGGCTGCTGTGATGCTTTATAAGCTTTATAATTTGATAATGAAGTAAAGTAAAAATTATGACAAAATCCTAAGGCTTTAAGGTTTATAAAATATAAATACTTGAAGCTTTAGGGTTTTTTATAGTAATCTAATGAATAGAATATATGAAGATAAAAAAAGGAGATGAGCATATGAAACCAAAGACTAAAAAAGTTATTGCAATAACTATTGCAGGAATGATGGTGATTAGTACATTTGCTACTGTAGTCTCTATTCTCTAAAAGTATATATTTTTTTAGACGGATATGATTTTCATACGTTAAGAAAATTATATCCATTTTTATTTTTTATGTAATTTCAGTAAGTTTTTTGTACAAAGGTTTAATAGATAGAGTATTAAAATAAAATTCAAAATATTTAAAAAATAAGAGGAAATTAAAGCTAATATATGGAATATACATTTTAAAAAGATATATAAAAGGTAAAAGTAAAGGGGGATGACTTTTATGGAAGAATTTCTAGACCTTATTGCAAAGATTTCAGGATGGATTTGGGGTATGCCAATGATGATTATTTTAGTTGGCGGAGGAATATGGATGAGTATTGCTTTAGGATTTTTTCAATTTCGATACTGCCCTTTTATCATCAAAGAAACTTTTGGAAAGATTTTTGCGAAAGCTGAAGGCGAAGGAACTATATCACCTTTTCAAGCTGCAACTTCAGCATTAGCTTCTACAATTGGAGCATCTAATATTGTTGGAGTTCCTGTTGCTATAGCATTTGGAGGACCAGGAGCTATATTTTGGATGTGGCTGGTTGCAATTTTTGGATGTGCTCTAAAATTTTCAGAGGTTATGCTTGGGATAAAATATCGTGAAAAGAATGAAGAAGGAAATTATGTAGGTGGACCTATGTATTATTTATCTAAGGGCATAGCTCCTATTTTAGGAACACTATTTGCTTTTGGTTTAATGATTGAATTGATACCATCTATTGCAACACAAACTGTTTCAGTTGTTCAGACGGCAAATACGATAGGCATACCAAATATTGCAACAGGTATTGTTGTAGCAGCTATTGTAGGGCTTGTTGTATATGGTGGAATTAGAAGAATTGCACAGGTTACAGAAAAGTTGGTTCCATTTATGGCAATTTTATATTTTATTGGTGCTGTAATTATTATTCTAACCAATATTACTGAAGTTCCTGTAGCAATAGGTTTGATATTTAAACATGCATTTACACCTGCTTCAGCTGCTGGTGGTTTTGCAGGAGCTGGCATTGCAACAGCAATGAGATGGGGAATTGCTAGAGGTGTTTATTCAAATGAAGCAGGTATGGGTACTGCGCCAATTGCTCATGCTGCAGCAGTTACAGATCATCCTGCTCGACAAGCTATGTGGGGAATCTTTGAAGTAATTGTAGATACATTGATTGTTTGTACTACAACAGCCCTTGTTGTATTAACAACAGGTATTTGGAAAGAGGTACCTGCAAGTGAGGCAGCTTCTATGCCTGCTCGTGCTTTTCAAGGTCTGATGGGGGATAGTATTGGAGGAGGAATTGTTACCTTTAGTATATTGTTGTTTGTACTTTCTACAATCATTGTTATCGTTTATTATGGTGAAAAGCAAGCTGAATATCTTTTCGGAACTAAATTTTCTAAAGTCATGAGAGCTGTATATATATTATCTATTTTTTTAGGGGCTGTTGGTGGAATTGAATTTTTATATCAATTTTTGGATATTTTATTAGCAGCGATTATTATTCCAAATATGATTGGTGTTGTACTGATGACAAAAGAAATAAGGAAAATGAAAAATGAATTTTTCAATGATCCAAAGTTTTATCCAAGTGCTAAAATAAAAGACAGAAGCAGTATTTAGAAAAATTATTTGTAAAAGAAAAATACAGATGTAAAAAACTGAGAATTTTTTAAATTAAAAAAATTCTCAGTTTTTTTTATTTATGAATAGAAGTGCTAAGCTAATGTGAATATGATAAAAATTTATTTGATAAAAGGTAGAGAAAATCATATTCGATCATATAGAAAATTCAAAAAGTACAAACATATACAAAAAAATATGCATAAACAATAGCAGTTAAGTGTAATTCTAGAATTTTTTAGAAGAAATTATGAAAATATAATGAAATTATAAAAAATATATGTTACAATGTTAATGTTAAAATATTAACGTTAAAATGTTAACAACTATGGAGGGATTGAGTATGGAAGCAAAGGCTTATATTGATGCTTTAGTTGAAAAATCAAGAATTGCTCAAAAGGAATTTGAAAATTTCACACAAGAACAAGTTGATGCAATTGTAAAAGAAGTTGGTAAGGTAGTATATGACAACGCAGAAGAATTAGCAAAAATGGCTGTTGAAGAAACAGGCATGGGTGTTTATGAGCATAAAGTACTTAAAAACAAAGGAAAGTCAAAAACTATTTGGAACAGTTTAAAAGGAAAAAAATCTGTTGGCATTATAAATAGAGATGAAGAAACAGGAATCGTTGAAATTGCAAAACCAATGGGAGTTGTTGGAGCTGTTACACCTACTACAAACCCAATCGTAACACCAATGTGTAATGCAATGTTTGCATTAAAGGGAAGAAACTCTATTATTATAGCACCTCATCCAAGAGCAAAAAAATGCAGTGCAGAAACTGTAAAAAGAATTAACGAAGCACTAAAAAAACATAATGCTCCAGAAAATTTAATTCAAATCATTGAAGAACCATCTATTGAAAAAACAAATCTACTAATGAGTGCTGTTGACGTAGTTGTAGCTACAGGTGGTATGGGAATGGTAAAAGCTGCATACAGCAGTGGAAAGCCAGCTTATGGTGTTGGTGCAGGAAATGTACAAGTTATTGTAGATAGAGATGTAGATTTTGATGATGCTGCAAAAAAAATCATTGCAGGAAGAACATTTGATAATGGTATCATCTGTTCTGGAGAGCAAACTGTTATTGCTCATGAAGATGATTATGATAAAGTTATAAAAGCTTTTGAAAACAATGGAGCATACTATGTAAATGATCCAGAAACAAAAGAAAAATTCAGAAAAGCTATTTTTGTAAATGGTACAATTAATAGAGACGTAGTAGGACAATCTCCACAAAAGGTTGCAGAGTTAGCAGGTGTTGAAATTCCAGCAGATACAAAGGTAATCCTTATCGAAGCTGATGGTATTGGTGCAGAGGATGTACTTTGCAAGGAAAAGATGTGTCCAGTAATGGCTACGTTTAGATATAAAACCTTTGAAGAAGGAGTAAAAATTGCACAAACAAACCTAGAGCTTGAAGGAAAAGGACATAGTGCTGCAATTCACTCAAATAACAATGAACATATCGATTATGCAGGAGAGAATTTAACAGTAAGTAGATTAGTTGTAAACCAACCATCTTCAACTACTGCAGGAGGAAGCTTCTTCAATGGCTTTGCACCTACAACTACATTAGGTTGTGGATCATGGGGAAATAACAGTATTTCTGAAAACTTTACTTACAAGCATATGATCAACATTTCAAGAATCGGTCATTATATGGCAGATAGAGTAGCTCCTTCTGATGAGGAATTATGGGCATAATAAAATTAAACATAAATTAAAATATTTAAACAACCAATCTTTTTCAAAAAGATTGGTTGTTTTTGCTATCTTAACAGAATAATAAGTCTATCAATTTTTGTGTAGCAATAGGAATAGGGATTTTTTTATTGATAAGAAGCCCGATACTTCTTTCTGGGGGTTTTTCCTTTATATCAAGAATAAATATTTCTTGCTTTTCTAATGCTTCCTTTATGGTATCTAGCATAACAAAGGAAATGCCTAGCCCGATTTTTGTAAGCTCTATTAGTAAATCAATACTTCCTAGTTCAAATTCAGGAACAATGCTTACATGATGTTTTTTGATAAAGTCTTCAAAAAAGCTTCTAGTAGTTGAATTTTTTTGAAGGCTTAAAAAAGGATAATTTTCTAGCTCTTTTAAGGAAAGCTTTTTTTCTTTTAAGAATTTGAAATTTTCTCCAGCAATAAAAACATCCTGTATTTTTTTTATTTCTTTATATTCTAGTTCTTGATTTCCTTTTTTAAATGGGAGATTGATAATACTTATATCAACACTTCCCTTTTTTAGAAGTTCTGTACATATGGGAGAAGGTGCATTAGTTACATGAATTTTTATGCTTGGATATAGCTCGTGAAATTTTTTGAAAAAGGGAAGGAGATAATATTTACAAATAGTATCACTTGCACCAATTCTTACTTCCCCTCTTTCTAAGGAATGGATTTGCTGGAGGCTTCTTTCTCCAGCTTTTATAAAATTGAATGCTTGTTCGATATGCTCAAATAAAAGCTTGCCTTCTGATGTTAATTTTACCTTTTTTGTATGGCGAAAAAAGAGCTTTGTACTTAATTTTTCTTCTAAGGCTTTAATAGATTGGCTGACAGCCGATTGAGAAATATAAAGCTCATGGGCAGCTTGAGAGAAACTCAAGTATTTTCCTACATAATAAAATACTTTGTATAGCTCAAAATGAATATTCATTTATAATCACTCCTAATGTATATTATTAATATTATTAATTTTATTAATTAATTTTATTATGATACAATCAAATTGTAAAGAGGTCAATCATACTTTGAATAAAGTGAGGGGATCAAATGAATAGAGAAGTGAGAAGAATTTATGTAGAAAAAAAATCAGGGTTTGATATAGAAGCAAAGCATTTATATAAAGACTTGGTAGAAAATCTAGACATAAAAGGGTTAAAAGGCGTTAGGGTACTTAATAGATATGATATTGCAGGTATATCTGAAGAAGAATATATAAAAACAAAGGGAACTATTTTTTCAGAACCAAATGTAGATCATGTTTATGATGAAAGATTTCCATATAATGAGAAGGACCGTGTATTTGCTGTGGAATACCTTCCAGGACAATATGATCAAAGGGCAGATTCAGCAGAGCAGTGTGTTCAAATTTTTACACAAGGTGAAAAGCCTAATATTGCAACGGGAAAAGTTTTTGTATTAAAAGGAGAAATATCAGAAGAAGCATTTTTAAAAATCAAAAGCTATTGTATCAATCCAGTGGATTCAAAAGAAGCAGCTTTAGAAAAGCCAAAGACTTTGGATATGGAGATAAAAGCTGTAGCTGATGTAAAAATCATAGAAGGGTTTATAGAAAAAGATGAGAAGGAACTATCTGATTTTCATAAACTATTAGGATTTGCTATGACATTTGAGGATTTAAAGTTTTGTCAGAAATATTTTAAGAATACAGAAAAAAGAAATCCTACTATTACAGAATTAAGAGTGATTGACACTTATTGGTCAGATCATTGTAGGCATACAACTTTTTTGACAAAGATTGAAGATGTACAAATAGAAGAAGGTTCATTTAGCAGTGTGATTAAGAAGGCTTATGATGAATATTTAAAATCAAGAGCATATGTATATGAAGATAAGCAGAAAGATATTACTCTTATGGATATTGCTACGATGGGCATGAAGGAGCTTAAGAAAAGAGGGAAGCTTGAGGATTTAGATGAATCAGAAGAAATCAATGCATGCAGTATTGTGGTAAATGTAGATGTAGATGGGAATGATGAAGAATGGCTTGTAATGTTCAAAAATGAGACGCATAATCATCCTACAGAAATAGAGCCTTTTGGGGGGGCTGCTACCTGTCTAGGGGGAGCAATAAGAGATCCATTGTCAGGAAGAAGCTATGTTTATCAAGCAATGCGTGTTACAGGAAGTGCTGATCCAAGAGCAAAAATTGAAGATACTCTACCTGGAAAATTGCCACAAAGGAAGATTACTCGTGATGCAGCAGCAGGATACAGCTCTTATGGCAACCAAATAGGTCTTGCAACAGGGCAGGTTTCCGAAGTTTATGATGAGGATTTTGTAGCAAAGAGAATGGAAGTAGGTGCAGTTATTGCAGCAGTACAAAAGGAAAATGTAGTAAGAAGCAAACCAAAAGAAGGGGACGTAGTGATTCTACTAGGTGGTAGAACAGGAAGAGATGGTTGTGGAGGTGCAACAGGATCTTCAAAAGAGCATACAGAAGAATCTATTTTAACATGTGGTGCAGAGGTGCAAAAGGGAAATCCTCCAACAGAAAGAAAAATACAAAGATTATTTAGAAATCTAGCTGTAAGCAAGATGATCAAAAAATGCAATGATTTTGGGGCAGGGGGTGTTGCTGTAGCTATAGGAGAATTAACAGATAGCTTGGAAATAGATTTAGATATGGTGCCTAAAAAATATGAGGGCTTAGACGGAACCGAGCTTGCCATATCCGAGTCACAAGAACGTATGGCAATTGTAATTGATAAAAAAAATATAGATGCTTTTGTAAATTTTGCTAATGAAGAAAACTTAGAAGCTACAGTAGTGGCGAAGGTTACGAATGACAATAGACTTAAAATGAAATGGCGTGGAAAAACAATTTTAAATTTAAGTCGTGGATTTTTAGATACTAATGGTGTAAAACAAAAAATAAAGGTTATGGTCAAAGCTGTAAAGGATAAAGAGAATTATTTTGAAAAGCTGCCAAAGGGTTTAGAATCTATTATGGATTTAAAGACTGCATGGCTGAAAAATTTAGAAGATATAAATGTAGCTAGTCAGAAAGGATTAATTGAAAGATTCGATAGTACTATTGGAGCAGGAACCGTACTAATGCCTCTTGGAGGTAAACACCAAATGACGCCTGCGGAGGGGATGGTAGGAAAAATTCCTGTACTAAAAGGAGAAACCAATACAGGTACAATTATGACTTATGGATATAATCCCAAAATAGGAAAATGGAGTCCTTTCCATGGAGCATTATATGCTGTTATAGAAGCAGTTGCAAAGGTAGTTTGTATTGGCGGAAATTATAAAAATATTCGATTGAGTCTTCAAGAGTATTTTGAAAAGCTTGGGAATAATCCTGCTAAATGGGGAAAACCATTTAGTGCTTTACTAGGTGCTTTATATGCACAAAAAAAATTAGGAATTCCAGCAATTGGTGGAAAGGATAGTATGTCAGGAACATTTAAGGATATGCATGTTCCCCCTACTTTAATAGCATTTGCGGTAAACACAGTAGATGTAAGAAAGGTAATTTCTCCAGAATTTAAAAGGAAAAATAGCAAGGTAGTACTAATTCCTTTAAAACGAGATAAAAATGAATTGCCTGATTTTGAAGAGCTAGACAAAAATTTTAGTGCGATTACGCATCTGATAGAAAATGGTAAGATTTTATCTGCACAATCTGTTCGAAATGGTGGGATTGCTGCAGCGATAAGTAAAATGAGCTTTGGAAACAAAATAGGGATGGTATTTGAAAATGAAATGGATATGCAAGAATTATTTTTACCGCAATATGGGTCAATCATTTTAGAAATAGATGAAAAGGAAGATGTTAAAGCTTTATTACAAGGAATAGACGTACAGGTGCTTGGATATACAAAAGAAAATACGATTACTGTAAATGATGTAAGGATCAATATAGAAGATGCTATAAAAGTATGGGAAGAACCTCTTGAAAATGTATTTCCAACAAAAGAATTTTCTACAGGATCACCTAAAAACATTTATTATGATGCAGCTGTTAAGAAGCAAGCTAGTATAAAAATTGCAAAGCCAAGAATATTTATTCCAGTATTTCCAGGAACAAATTGTGAATATGATACAGCGAGGGTTTTTGAAAGTAGTGGTGGTATTGTAACAACTATGATATTTAAAAATTTAACAGCAAAAGCAATAGAAGATTCTATAGAGAAAATGGTAGAAAATATAAACAAATCGCAGATTATAGCTCTTCCTGGAGGGTTTAGTGCAGGTGATGAGCCAGATGGCTCAGGGAAATTTATTGCAACGGTTTTTAGAAATCCAGCAGTGAAAGAAGCTGTAATGAATATGTTAAAACAAAGAGATGGATTAATGATAGGGATATGCAATGGATTTCAAGCCCTTATAAAACTTGGACTGCTTCCCTTTGGAGAGATTAGAGAAGCTTCTCCTAATGCACCAACCCTTACCTTTAATAAAATAGGGAGACATATTTCATGCTTGGTAAGAACAAAGGTTGTTTCTAATCTATCTCCTTGGTTAAGTGGTGTAAAATTAGGAGATATCCATACAGTTGCTGTATCTCATGGTGAAGGAAGATTTATTGCTAATAAAGAAGAAATGGAGAAAATGATTCAAAATGGGCAAATTGCAACTCAATATGTAGATTTAAATGGAAATCCTACCTATGATATTCACTATAATCCAAATGGTTCTTTTGAAGCTGTTGAAGGAATTACAAGTCCTGATGGTAGAATCTTTGGAAAAATGGGACATACAGAAAGAATGGGACAAAATGTTGCAGTAAATGTAGATGGAAATAAAGATCAAAGCATCTTTAAAGCAGGGGTAAATTACTTTAGATAAAAACCGGGGAATTAAATATATAATGATCATCAAACAAATACATTTTAGAGAATACAAAAATATTAGAAAATATAGGCAAAACAATTCAAAATAAGAATTATAAAGGATATAAAAAAGAAAAATGTTCGTGTTTATACAGATTAATCACAATAAAACTTAAAAAATATTCGAAAAAGTATTGACGAAAAAAATTTCCTCTGATATGATAATAGTGTAAGAAGAAATGAATGAAAATTAAATTAACTACTCATATAATTTCGGAAATAGGGTCCGAGAGTCTCTACCAGGCAACCGTAAATTGTCTGACTATGGGTGAAAGCGTATCTAGGGTTCCGGCCGTATGGTGTCAGGTCCGAGTGATACGGGTATTATATTTTAATACTACACCGTGGGGATAAAAGCCCGGACGGGGAGGTTTCACTTTATGAGTAATAGCCTTCCCGTTCGGGTTTTCGTGCTTTACAAATAGAAATAATCCCCAAAATATAAGGAGGAAAGAGACGATGGAAATAACAAACAAAAAAGCAAACTTAGGAATGCTTGAAAGCTTATTTAAGCTATCTGAGAAAAAAACCACTATAAAAACTGAAATAATTGCAGGGATTACTACATTTATGACAATGGCGTATATTTTGATTGTTAATCCAGGCATATTAAGTGCTACAGGAATGGATAAGGGAGCAGTGTTTACGGCTACAGCTCTTTCAGCAGCATTTGCTACATTTTTAATGGCATTTATGGCAAATCTTCCATTTGCATTGGCACCTGGTATGGGTCTAAATGCATTCTTTGCTTTTTCTGTAGTTTTAGGAATGGGATATAGCTGGCAGTTTGCTTTAACTGCAGTTTTAATTGAAGGAATTATATTTATTGTACTTACTTTAACAAATGTTCGTGAAGCAATTATTAATGGTATGCCTATGGTTATAAAAAATGCAGTAAGTGTGGGTATTGGTTTGTTTATTGCTTTTATAGGATTTCAAAGTGCTGGTATTATTGTAAAAAATGATGCGGTATTAGTAGGGCTTGGGAATGTGAAGGATCCAGGTGTATTACTCGCTTTAATAGGGATTGTTATTACAGGAATACTTCTTGTGAAAAATGTAAAAGGTGCGTTGCTAATAGGTATGATTATTACAACTATTGGTGGTGTTGTTATTGGAAAAACAGTTATGCCAGATCATTTTATTAGTACACCTCCATCTATCAAACCAATCTTTTGGCAATTTGTTGGAATGAATGAGATATTTTCATGGAATATGGTGCTTGTAGTATTTACTTTCTTATTTGTAGATTTATTTGATACGTTAGGAACATTGATTGGTGTTTCTACAAAGGCAAATATGCTAGATGAAAATGGAAAAATTCCAAAAGTAAAGCAAGCATTGTTTGCAGATGCCATTGGTACAACTGTTGGATCAATGCTTGGAACAAGTACAGTAACTACATTTGTAGAAAGTGCATCTGGTGTTGCAGAAGGAGGAAGAACAGGGCTTACAGCTCTTACAACAGGATTATTATTCTTAGCGTCTGTAGTATTTGCACCAATATTTACTGCTGTTCCACCACAGGCTACCGCAGCTGTATTAATCTTAGTAGGAATGTTTATGATGAGTCCAATATTAAAAATTAATTTTGATGATTTTACAGAGGCAATTCCAGCATTCTTAACTATTATAATGATGCCTTTAACTTATAGTATTGCAGAAGGACTTGTATTTGGTGTGATTTCATATGTACTATTAAAAGTTATGGCAGGAAGAACAAAAGAAGTTCATCCAATGATGTATATTATCACAGCACTATTTATCTTTAAGCATATAGCTGGTTAAATTAAATAGCCCGAAATAGATGAAAGGTCTATATCGGGCTTTTTCTGTCGAAAATGTGATTGAATATTCTGAGTTTTAGATAAGGTAAATCTGCAAAAACATTGGAAATAAAAAATAGATCAAAATATAATAAGAAGAGCTAAAAACTAGGAGGGATAAATATGAAGGTTGCAATTATTATGGGAAGTGATTCAGATTATAAGGTTGTTGAAAAAACAGAGAAGGTTTTAAAGGATTTTGGTGTAGAAACACAGGTGCGTGTTATTTCAGCACATAGAACACCTAATAGAGCTATGGAATTTGCTAAAGAAGCTGAAGAAAATGGGGTGGAAGTTATTATTGGAGCTGCTGGAAAGGCTGCACATTTACCGGGTGTGTTAGCTGCCTTTACAGTATTGCCTGTTATAGGACTTCCTATAAAGTCATCAACAATGGATGGACTAGATTCATTATTATCTATTGTGCAAATGCCGAAGGGAATTCCTGTAGCGACTGTTGCAATTAATGGAGCAGAAAATGCAGCACTTTTAGCTATACAAATATTATCTGTAAAATATACGCAGTTAAGAGAAAAGTTAAAAGCTTTTAGAGAGATGCAGGAAAAAGAAGTGATTGAAAAGGATGAAGCTTTCTTAAATAAATAAATTAACAATGAAAATAAAAAGAACGTTTATACCAGATAACTTTTGAAAAAAAATGTATCATGTAAGTTATAAAATTTGATATTTATATAAATACAAAAATATAGGAGGATTGGAATATGGAAAAATTAACAATGCTTTATGAGGGAAAGGCAAAAAAAGTATTTAAAACTAATGATGAAAAAAGATATATTGTAGTATATAAGGATGATGCAACAGCTTTTAATGGTGTTAAGAAAGGAACAATTAAGGATAAAGGAATTGTTAATAATAAAATGTCAGCGTTATTATTTAAAATATTAGAAGAAAAAGGGGTTCCTACGCATTTTGAAGAATTATTAAGTGACAGAGAGATGCTTGTAAAAGCTGTTGAGATATTACCCATTGAAGTTATTATAAGAAATATGGCTGCAGGTTCATTATCCAAAAGACTTGGGATAGAAGAAGGAAAAGAATTGAAAGAAACGGTATTAGAATTCTGCTACAAAAATGATGAATTAGGTGATCCAATGATTAATGATTACCATGTGTATGCTATGGAGCTTGCTACAAAAGAACAAGTTGAAATCATAAAAGAATATGCTTTTAAGGTAAATGAAGTATTAAAAGTATTTTTCCTTGAAAGAGGATTAAAATTAATTGATTTTAAATTAGAATTTGGATTATATGAAGGACAAGTGATATTAGCTGATGAAATTTCACCAGATACTTGCAGATTATGGGACAAAGAAACAAATAAAAAAATGGATAAGGATAGATTCAGAAGAGATTTAGGAGATGTGGAAGAAATTTATCAAGAAGTATTAGGCAGAATTCATCAATAGATAAAACCTTTAGGAGGGAATTATGTTTAATGGCATTGATTTAGATAAATTAAAAGAGGAATGCGGTATAATTGGAATTTATGCTCCAGGAATAGAGAATATATCGCAGTTAGCTTATTTTGGACTTCATGCATTACAGCACAGAGGACAGGAGAGTGCTGGAATTGCTGCAAATAAGAGTGGAGAAATTCATTATTATAAGGAAATGGGACTTGTGCAGGAGGTTTTTTCAGATAAGGTTATTGAAAGACTTCAAGGTGATATAGCAATAGGACATGTAAGGTATTCTACTACAGGAGAAAGCTATGTAACTAATGCCCAGCCTTTGGTTGTACACCATAAAGGTGGAGCTATTGCTCTTGCACATAATGGAAATTTGGTAAATGCAGGTGAAATTCGAGAAAAGCTTGAAGATGATGGCGTGATTTTTCAGACAAGCATTGATAGTGAAGTTATTGCTAATATGATTGCAAGAAATCATAAGATGGAGATAGAAGAAGCTATAAAAAATACGTTAAAGGAGCTTCGGGGTTCTTATGCTTTGGTGATCACTTGTAAAGATAAGCTTATTGGGGTGAGAGATCCACAGGGGCTTAGACCTTTATGTCTTGGAAGGATTGATGGTGGATATGTATTAGCTTCAGAAAGCTGTGCTTTTCATGTGATTGGTGCAGAGTTTATAAGAGATGTATCTCATGGTGAAATGATTATTATCGAGAATAATAAGATTAAGAGCATTAAATATGACAAGGACTCAAAAAAATCATTATGTTCTTTTGAATTTGTTTATTTTGCAAGACCAGATAGTACAATAGATGGACAAAGTGTATATGTAGCTAGAAGAAATGCGGGAAAAATTCTTGCAAAGGAGCATCCTGTAGATGCTGATTTAGTTATTGCAGTACCTGATTCTGGAACTGTGGCAGCAATCGGTTATGCACAAGCGTCAAAGATTCCTTTTGGAGAAGGTCTTATAAAAAATAGATATGTTGGAAGAACTTTTATTCAGCCAGATCAAAGAATGCGTGAGAGAAGTGTAAAATTAAAGTTGAATGTATTGAAGGAAAATATTAAAGGAAAAAGGCTTGTAATGGTAGATGATTCTATTGTAAGAGGAACAACAAGCAAACAAATTGTGGATATGCTAAAGCAGGCAGGTGCAAAGGAAGTTCACGTAAGAGTATGCTCGCCACCAGTAAAATATTCTTGCTATTTTGGTATTGATACACCTACTAGGAAAAATCTTGTAGGAGCTGTATATTCAGTAGAAGAAATAAGAGAAATGATTGGGGCAGATTCTTTAGGTTATTTAAGCATAGAAGGATTAGTTAAATCGATCAATATGGAAGGATGCAGTCTCTGTACAGCTTGCTTTAGTGGTGATTATCCTATAGAGGTTCCAAAGCAAGGAAGTAATTATTTATTTGAGAAAAGATAGAGGGGATAAGATGGAAAAGTTAACTTATAAAGATGCAGGAGTAGATGTTACGGAGGGAGTAAAAGCAGTTAAGCTCATGAAGGAGCATGTAAGGAAGACTTTTACTAAAAATGTTCTTTGTGGTTTAGGAGGATTTGGCGGATTATTTGAACTAGACTTAGAAGGATACAAAAAACCTGTATTGGTATCAGGAACAGATGGGGTAGGGACAAAGCTTAAGATTGCATTTTTGATGGATAAGCATGATACAGTAGGTCAAGATTGTGTAGCTATGTGTGTTAATGATATTTTGTGTCAAGGGGCAAAGCCGTTATTTTTCCTTGATTATATTGCAACAGGGAAATTAAAGTCTGAAAAAATTGCAGATATCGTAAAGGGGATAGCAGATGGATGTATCAAGGCGGGTTGTTCTCTTGTTGGAGGAGAAACAGCAGAGATGCCTGGCTTTTATAGTACTGGAGAATATGACATGGCAGGTTTTGCAGTAGGCGTTGTAGATAAGGAAAAAATTATTGATGGATCTAATATAAAGATGGGAGATGTACTCATAGGACTCCCTTCTAGTGGGATTCATAGTAATGGATATTCACTAGTTAGAAAGTTGTTTTTTAATACATTAGATTATAAAGTAGATCAGTATATAAAAGAATTAGGATGTACTTTAGGAGAAGAATTAATTAAGCCTACTAGAATTTATGTAGATGTTTGCAGTAAAGTTATGGAAAAATTCTCTATAAAGGGAATGATACACATGACTGGTGGAGGCTTTTATGAAAATATCCCAAGAATTCTGCCACGTGGATTAGGAGTAGATATTTATTTAGGGAGTTTTGACATATTGCCAATCTTTTGTTTGATTCAAAATTTAGGAAATATAGAAACTAATGAAATGTTTAGCACCTTTAATATGGGAATAGGAATGATCATGATAGTATCAGAGGAAGATGCTGAAAAAATGATTGAATATTTAAAGAGTTTAGATGAAAAAGCTTATATTATTGGCAGAGTTACTGCAAAGGAAGGCGTTATATTATGTCAAAAATAAATATAGCAGTATTGGTATCTGGTGGAGGGACAAATCTGCAAGCACTTATTGATCATATTGAAAATGGTTATATAGATGGAAAAATAGAAGTAGTGATTTCTAGCAAAGAAGATGCGTATGCTCTAAAAAGAGCTAAAAAGCATGGGATTGAAGGAATTTATATAGGAAAAAATAATTACTATAGCTTAAAGGAGAGAAACCTTAAAATTCTTGAAATATTAGAAGAGAAACAAATAGACTTAATTGTTCTTGCTGGATATATGAGCATTTTAGATGAGAAGCTTGTTAAAAGATATAAAAATCGCATTATGAATATTCATCCTTCTTTGATCCCTAGCTTTTGTGGAAAAGGCTTTTATGGGAAGAAGGTACATCAAGCAGTTATTGATTATGGTGTAAAGCTAACAGGTGCAACTGTGCATTTTGTAGATGAAGGAACAGACACAGGTCCTGTCATCCTGCAAAAAAGCGTAGATGTAAAGGATGATGATACAGTAGAGGATTTAGCAAAAAGAGTATTGGCTATAGAGCATGAAATTCTTCCTATGGCAGTTAAGCTATTTGCTGAGGGCAAATTAAAGGTTACAGGAAGAAAAGTAAGAATAGGGGGCTTTTAAGATGATTAAGCGTGCTTTAATAAGTGTTTCTGATAAAAGAGGGATAGTTGAATTTGCAAAAAAACTGACTAAGCTAGGTGTTGAAATTATATCTACTGGTGGAACAGCAAAGATACTTATGGAAAATGATATAAGAGTCATTCCTATATCAGATATTACTGATTTTCCAGAATGTCTTGACGGAAGAGTAAAAACCTTGCATCCAGCAGTTCATGGAGGACTGCTTGCAATAAGAGATAATTCTGATCATATGAAGCAATTAGAGGAATTAAAAATAAAGCCTATTGATTTGATAGCAATTAATTTATATCCTTTTAAGGAAACTATTTCAAAGGAAGAGGTAAAACTAGAGGAAGCTATTGAAAATATCGATATAGGTGGACCTACAATGCTTAGAAGTGCAGCAAAAAACCATAAAGATGTGGTAGTTGTTTGCAATCCTGATGACTATACATTGATTATAGATGAATTAGAAAAAAATAAAGAAGTATCTTATGATACAAAATATCGATTAGCACTAAAGGTATTTGAGCATACAGCGCATTATGATGCTTTAATAGCTGATTATTTAAGAAAGCAAATTGATGAAGATTTTCCAGATTTACTAACTATGACATTTGAAAAGGTACAGGATTTAAGATATGGGGAAAACCCTCACCAAAGGGCAGTATTCTATAAAGAAATTACGCAAACGAAAGGTTCTTTAGTAGAAGCTAAAAAGCTTCATGGTAAGGAGCTTTCCTTTAATAATATAAATGATGCAAATGGAGCATTAGAGCTTTTAAAAGAATATACAGAGCCTACAGTAGTAGCAGTAAAGCATACTAATGCTTGTGGGGTAGGAACTGGATATGATATTTATGATGCTTATCTAAAAGCATATAAATGTGATCCTATTTCTATATTTGGTGGGATTATAGCTGCAAATCGTACTATTGATAAAAGAACAGCAGAAGAGATAAATAAGATTTTTGTGGAGATTGTTATTGCTCCTTCTTTTGATGAAGAAGCATTAAATATTTTAAAATCCAAAAAGAATATAAGGCTTTTAGAGCTTTCAAATATAGATAAAAAACAATTTGCAGATGCAATAGATATAAAAAAAGTAAATGGTGGATTATTAATACAAGAGCTTGATAATGAATTGTATGGACAAGAATTAAAGATTGTTACAGAAAGAATTCCTACAAAGAAAGAAATGGATGATTTAGCTTTTGCATGGAAGGTTGTAAAGCATATTAAGTCTAATGGTATTGTTTTAGCCAAAGATGGACAGACAATCGGTATTGGACCTGGACAGGTGAATAGAATTTGGGCAGTAGAGAATGCTATCAAGCAATCAAATGTATCTGTAAGGGGAAGCATTATGGCATCAGATGCGTTCTTTCCATTTGCAGACTGCGTAGAGACGGCGGCAAAGGCAGGAGTTACAGCTATCATTCAGCCGGGTGGATCTATAAGAGATCAGGAGTCTATTGATATGGCAAATAAGTACGGTATAGCAATGGTGTTTACTGGAATGAGGCATTTTAAGCATTAAAGAATATTTGTGGGGGCTGATTCTTTACGGATTTTATCATGCAACGAAGCTAAGTTTTCTTAACAAAATCTTTATAAGCATTTACTAATCTTTTTACATTCAGCAAGTCCATATCAAATTTGATTAGTAAATATTTTATTATATAATTGAAGTTGTTAAAAGGAGGTTGCCTCATATGAAGATATTGGTAGTTGGTAGTGGTGGTAGGGAGCATGCTATTGTATGGAAACTCCATAAAAGTCCGAAGGTAGATAAAATTTATTGTGCACCAGGAAATGCTGGAACTCATTCAATAGCTGAAAATGTAGATATTAGGGTAGATGATATTGAAGGTCTTTGTGCTTTTGCAAAGGAAAATAAAATAGATTTAACTGTTGTAGGGCCTGAGGTTCCATTGGTGCTAGGTATTGTAGATCGTTTTGAAAAGGTAGGGTTAGCCATTTTTGGGCCTAATAAAAAATGTGCTCAGCTAGAAGGGAGCAAAGCATTTACAAAGGAATTTTTAATAAGACATCATATTCCTACAGCTAGATATAAAAGCTTTACGAGCTTTGAAGAAGCAAAAAAAGCAGTAGGTATTTATGGATATCCTATGGTTATTAAGGCAGATGGATTAGCAGCTGGAAAAGGTGTTGTGATTGCAGACGATGAACATGAAGCTTTAAGAGCTATAGATGAGATGATGAAAAATAGGAAATTTGGAGAAGCTGGAGAAAAAATAGTGATTGAAGAATATTTAACAGGGACAGAAGCTTCTATATTGTGCTTTGTAGATGGAGAAAGTATTGTACCTATGGTAAGTGCACAGGATTATAAAAAGGTTTTTGATGAAGATGAAGGACCGAATACGGGTGGGATGGGAAGTTATTCCCCAAGTATTATATATGATGAAAAGCTTAGTAAAGAAGTAAGAGAAAAAATCCTTGTTCCTACTATTGAAGGCTTTAAAAGAGATGAATTGAATTTTAAAGGGATTCTTTTTATTGGTCTTATGATTACGAAAGAAGGAGCAAAGGTTTTAGAGTTTAATGTTCGATTTGGAGATCCAGAGACTCAAACAGTACTAGTAAGGTTAAAGACAGATTTAGTAGAAATCATAGAGAGCATTTTAGAAGGAAGCTTAAAGACACAAAAAATCCTGTGGAGTAATAAAAAGGCAGTTTGTGTGGTTCTCACATCAGGAGGATATCCAGACAGCTATGAAAAAGGAAAAGAAATTCAAGGTCTTGCAGATATAGATGATGATGTATTTATTTTTCATGCAGGGACAAAGATGCTAGATGGAAAAATTTTAACTAATGGAGGAAGAGTGTTAGGGGTTAGTGCTTTAGGAGATACTATAGATGAAGCTCGAAAAAAAGCGTATGAAAATGCGTCAAGAATTTCTTTTGATAATATGTACTATAGAAAAGATATCGGAAAAATAATAAAAAAATAATAATTATATAAATTCTGACATAATATAATAAAAACATAGGTCGATTGGGTCTATGTTTTTATTTTGCAGTACTAGGGCGAAGAGCCCACGGTTTTAATAATGGGATGAAAGCCATTTTTTTCAAAATTGATGTTGTAGTATAAGTTGATAACATATACAATAGAATTATATAGTTAAACAACTTCAAAACTCACTTCGTTCAAACAATGAAGGTTCTTAACGTATTTTTCATGAAATTTCAGTAAGTTTTTTTACAAAAGTTATCAAAGTCATTCATTTATCTTTATATATTTCTTTTTTCAATGTTAATATTGTTTATCTATAGTATATAATAAAATGAAAGGAATAGTGATAAAGGTGATGATAAAAGATATTGTTATAACAGTTGTTATAACAATAATTGCTGTAATTATTGCTCTGTTTTATGCTTGTGGTATATTTTCTTCTATTATACAAGGAAATATTTCTTTTTTATTGATAGGAATATTAGCTATTGCATTGATAAGTTTATTGTTAGCATTAATCTATAATATGTATATAAGAATAAAGGAAATTAAGGAGGAAGATAAAGATGATCTTAGTAAATACTGATTTTATTAGCGGTAAAAAATTAGAAACAATTTCTATTGTAAAGGGAAGTACAATACAGTCAAAGCATGTTGGAAAAGATATTTTAAGTGGATTAAAAACTTTAGTAGGTGGAGAACTTGGAGCTTATAGAGAAATGATGGATGAGGCAAGAGCTATTGCTACTAAAAGAATGGTAGAAGAAGCTGAAAAGTTAGGAGCTGATGGGGTAATCAATATAAGATATGCTACTAGTGCAATTATGCAGGGAGCTGCTGAAGTAATAGTTTATGGAACAGCTGTGAAGTTTATAGGCTAAAAAAGAACTATATAATACTATATATGATTATTAAGGAAGGAGCATTATATTTTGCTACTTCCTTTTAATATATATGTAGGTTTTAAGATTATTTTAATAGTAATTCTGTCGATTGTAATGTTTTTGTAACGATTTTTATGTGAATTTGTTGTATACTATAAATTGGTAAAGACTTTTATGGGATAAAAATGTAAGGGGGATTTGTAGGCTTAAAAAATGGTGATGACTGTGAATAGCGTATAAAATTAAAGGATAGAAGGGGGGATTATTATTATTAATATAGTTGAAATAAAGAATGTTCGAAAGGTATATAGAGTAGGGGATGAAAAGATAGTAGCCTTAAATGATGTTTCCCTGGAAATAAAAAAAGGAGAAGTTTGTTGTTTTTTAGGAACTTCAGGTTCAGGCAAGTCTACCCTTTTAAATATGATGGCGGGACTTGAAAAACCAACAAAAGGAATCATAAAGATCAATGGGAAAAATGTTGAAAAAATGAATGAGAAACAGCTTGCAAAGTTTCGACAAAAGTATATAGGGTTTATTTTTCAGTCGTATAATCTATTGCCAGCACTTACAGCCCTTGAAAATGTAAGCTTACCGTTAACCTTTAGAGGAATGAAAAAAAAGGAAAGAGAGAAAATTTCCTTGGAAATGTTAAATGCTGTTGGCCTTAAAAAATATGTTACGCACAAGCCTACCCAAATGAGTGGAGGGCAGCAGCAGAGAGTAGGAATTGCTAGAGCTTTTGTTAGCAAACCACCTATTATTTTTGCAGACGAACCAACAGGAAACTTAGATTCCAAAACAACCCATGAAGTAATGCACTTAATGCTAGAAATAGCAAAAGAAAATGATCAGACACTAATCATTGTAACTCATGATAGAAGTATTGCAGAATATGCAGATAAAATTGTATATATTTTAGATGGGAACATTGAAAAGATTGAAGAAAAATAAGGGGGAAAGAGGATGAAGAATAGGACAATTATTGGACTTTTGATATTTATGATGTTGATTAGTATTTGTAGTACAGAAAGCATCATTTCATATGCAGAGGATGATGGCTATGCAAATTTGATTATAGGAAGAAATAGAGAAGTACCTACTTTTGAACCAGGAGAAGAAGTAAGATTTGTTATTCCTATAGAAAATATAGGTACTGGTAATGCACAGGATGTAGTTGTATCTTTAGATACAAGTGATTTGAAAAATTTTCCTTTTGAAATGGAAAAAATGTCTGCGACTAAAAGAATTTCATCTATTCACGGAAAAAGCGATGAAGATGTAGCATTTTATTTGAAGGTTGCTATGAATGCAGAAGCAAAAACTTATCCTATCAATGTAAATGTTAGATATAGTGGCGGAAGTGCATCAGCAACAGTATATGTAAAAATACAAGAAAACCGTCAAAAGCCTTCTTTGAAACTAATGAATGTAAGATATAAAGAAGGAAGTATATTTGCAGGGCAACATACTACGATGACGCTAGAGCTTCAAAATGCAGGAGAAACAGTAGCAAAGGATATAAGCTTAAGCTTTGAAGGACTTAAGGCAGATGGTATTAGATTAGATGGTTATGTAGATATACCAAAGATTCAAGAGATACAAGGAAAGCATTTTAAAGAGGTGCCAGTAAAAATATATGCAGATGAAGATTTAAAAAGTGGTACATATGAACTTGATCTTGTAATGAAGTACAAGGATGAATATTTGCATGAATATGAAGAAAAGAAAAAGATATATGTACCTGTAGATGGTGTAGAAGATCAAGAATTAGATTTTGGATTTGAAAATTTAACTTATCCTGAAGATGGTATAAATACGAGTGAGGATTTTATTATTGCTTTTGATTTAAAGAATTTATCAGGAAAGGATGCAAAAAACTTAAAGGTTAGTGTAGATGCAGGAGCTGAAATATTACCAAAATCAGCATCTATAAAAAATATAAAGACTTTAGCTTCAGGTCAATCTACGCATATGGAGTTTAAATTATTTGCAAAGGATGGTATTGAATCAAAAAGTTATCCTGTAAAGATTAATGTAGAATATGGATTAAAGGGTTCAAAATCAGATGAAAATCATTCATTAAGTCAATATGTTGGTATATTTGTAAAGGGAGATTATTCAAACTTAACACCAAAGGTTATTATAGATAATTATAATTATGGTAAGGAATATATCAAAACAGGGGAAACTTTTCCTCTTACTATAACCTTTTTTAATACGAATAAAAGCACAGCTGTAAGAAATATTAAGGTAACCTTAAACTCAGAAGGAGATGTCTTTGCACCTGTGGGAAGTAGCAATTCTTTCTTCATAGAAGAGATCGGCGCAAATGCTCGTGTGAAAAAGACTATAAAATTAAAGGCTAAGGCAGATGCAGAACAAAAGACGTATAATCTAAATGTAGATATGGAATATGAGGACAGCACAGGAAAAGATCATTCAGCAAAGGAAAATATAGGGGTAAATGTGATTCAAGAAGTAAGATTTGAGACATCAGATGTTAAAATTCCAGATGAATGCTTTGAAGGAGAGCCTTGTGGATTATCTATAGATTTTTATAATCTAGGAAGAGGAACTTTAAGAAACATGATGATTCATACAGAAGGTGATTTTGAAATAAAAGATGGGAGCAGTTATATAGGTAATGTAGAGGCAGGTAAGGACGATTATTATGATGTTTCAGTAGTTCCAACAAAGGAAGGGAAAGCAGCTGGAAAAATTATATTCAAATTTGAAGATGCTGTAGGAAATCCATATGAGATCGTAAAAGCTTTTGAAATCAATGCACTAAAAATGGAAGCACCACCTATGCCTCCAGAAGGTATGGAAATGGAAGGAGCAGAGAATGATTCATCAAAAAAATGGATTTGGATTTCAATAGGCGTTGTGGTAGCTGTTGCAGGCTTTGTAATATATAGAAAGCGAAAAAAGAAAGCCAAGGAAGTGACTATAGATGAATAGTTGGGATTTATTCAAAATGGGCTTTCACAACCTATGGAGAAAAAAGACGAGGACATTTTTGACTGTTTTAGGTGTAATTATTGGGACATGTTCTATTGTTGTAATGATATCTATTGGTATTGCAAATGATAGAGGAACTAAAGAATGGATTGAAAGCATGGGAGATTTAAGTGTTATTGAAGTAGAGTCTTCAAGATATTATTATGATGATTCAAGAAGCTCTAAAAAAGAAGCAACTCTTGATGATAAAGGAGTTGCAAAGCTTGAAAAAATCCCAGGGGTAAAAGCAGTAATGCCTATAAAGCAAATGCGACTTAAAGTACAATCAGGAAAAATGCTAGGACGTGTTAATGTAATAGGTGTGAAGCCTGAGATTATGGAGGATTTTGGATTTACTGTAAAAGAAGGCAGACTTCTTTTACCATCTGATAAAGAAGCGTTAGTTTTTGGTAGCGAAGTTGCTTATGATTTTTATAATCCTAGATCAAGAAACAGATATAATTATTCAGAGGAACCAAAAGTAAAGCTGTTAAACAGCAAATTGATAGTTACATCTGATATGAACTATGGAGAAAAAAGAAGAAATCAAAGTAGGTATTATGATGACTATAAACCACCAAAGCCTCATAAGGTAAAAGGGGTAGGGCTTTTAGAGGAAAGTGGTGGCGAAAAGGATTGGAATGCCTATATGAATATGGCTACACTTGAAAAATATATAAAAGAAGATAAAGCTGCAAGACATGAAAGAAGGAGATCTTCTGATAATGAAGATCAATATGAGAGCATCAAGGTAAAGGTAGAAGATATTGAACAGGTAGAAGAAATCCAAAAAAAGATAAAGGATATGGGATTTCAAGCACATAGCTTGACAGATTGGTTAAAGTCTATGAAGGAACAGATGAGAAAAACACAGGCTATATTAGGTGCTATTGGTGGTGTAAGTTTGCTTGTAGCTGCTATTGGAATTACGAATACTATGATTATGAGTATTTATGAGAGAACTAGAGAAATAGGTGTTATGAAGGTACTTGGAGCAAATCTTGATGATATTAAAAGATTATTTTTATTTGAAGCAGCTATGATTGGTTTTGTTGGAGGTATATTAGGTGTAATGATTAGTTATGCATTATCCTATGGGCTTAATAAATTTGGAGAAGGCTCTATGAATGGTATGGGGATGATGGGAGGCATGGCAGGGAGTGGTGGCATGTCTATTATCCCTATAGAACTTGCATTGATAGGAGTTGCTTTTGCAACGGTTGTTGGGATTATATCAGGATACTTACCAGCAAGACGTGCTATGAATTTAAGTGCATTAGAAGCTATAAAAACAGAATAAGCAAATAAAGGAGCTAGTTATAGCTCCTTTATTTATTATTATTGTTAATCAGCAATATCCTGCTTTTTAATGAAATAATCAATAATATCTTCAAAAGAAATCATACCTAATACTTTTTTACCTTCTACAATAGGCATAGCAACGATGTTGTTATTTCTTAACCGTTTGGAGATTGTAAGAATATCTTCGTCTTTATTAGAGGTGATTACATCTTTTGTCATTACCCATTCTAAAGGGCAGCTATCATAATGACCTGGTGATATTAAAAATCTGTAAAGATCTGCTTTTACGACCATTCCTGCTAACTCGTTATTTTCATCAATAACAGGTGCTCCGTTGATATTCTTTTTATTCATTATCTTTAGAGCATGGGCAAGGGTGTCATTGGTTTTAAAAGTAATAGCAGGTTGATTCATAATATCTTTTCCTTTCATAAAATTCCCCTCCTTTAAAATAAATGATGGCTATATATTCAATCTTATATCCATTTTATTCTATTTAAAAATATTTTATTATTTTTCTGAATATTTGTCCAATATTATTTTTTATTTGTATATGTAGTGTATTGAGAAAGCAGTTGATTAGAATTATTAGTCATGAGACATAATAAAATGGATATTTGACAATAATAGAAAATGGAGTATACTATAATTAGCAAATGCCAATTATGATGAAGGAGAGGTTATAGATGATACAAAAAGAGAAGCCGATGGAAGGTACAAGCATTAAAAAAATTATCGCTGTAATGAGTGGTAAAGGAGGAGTAGGAAAGAGTTCAGTTACTTCTTTAATGGCTGTAGCTTTAAGAAATAAAGGGTACAAGGTAGGAATTATGGATGCAGATATAACAGGCCCTAGTATTCCTAAAATATTTGGCGTAAATAATCAAAGAGCTTTTTCTGATGGAAAAAGTATAGTACCTGTTGAAACTGTTACAGGCATTAAAGTGATATCATTAAATCTGTTAGTGGATCAAGAAGATGCTCCAGTTGTTTGGAGAGGTCCACTTATTGCAGGAACAGTAAAACAATTTTTTACAGATGTGGCATGGGGAGATTTAGATGTATTACTTATTGATATGCCTCCAGGAACAGGAGATGTACCACTTACTATTATGCAGTCAGTTCCAGTAGACGGTATTGTGGTTGTTTCTTCTCCACAGGATTTGGTCAAATTGATTGTGAAAAAATCTGTCAATATGGCAAAAATGATGGCAACACCTATTTATGGTATTGTTGAGAATATGAGCTATTTTGAATGTCCAGACTGTAATAAAAAACACTATATATTTGGAGAAGGTAAAATAGAAGAAGCAGCAAAGGAAATGAATATAGACGTAATCGAAAAACTTCCAATTGATCCTGAATTTGTATCATTATGTGATGAAGGAAAAGTTGAAGTATTTGGAAAAATGCGTTTTGGATTTTGTGAAAGCTTTGGAAATAAAATAGAAGATAAAATAGGAGGGATTGAATAATGAAAATATGTGTTTCAAGTTTAGGAAATGAAAAGGGTGCTATGATGGATTCAAGATTTGGGAGATGTCCATATTTTGCAATCTATGATACAGAAACAAAAACATATGAGTTTATTGAAAACAGTGGTGTAACAGCATCAGGTGGAGCTGGTATTGCTGCAGGGCAGCAGGTTGTAAATAAAGGAGTAGAAGTACTTATTACTGGATTTTTAGGTCCAAATGCTATGAAGGTATTGATGGGTGGAAAGGTTAAGCCATATCATGGAAAAGGTGGAACTATAGAAGAAGAAATCAAATTATATGAAGAAGGAAAGCTAGAGATTATTGAAAATGCTGGACCTGCACATTTTGGAATGGGAAAATAACGAAAGGACTGGTAAAGATGAAAATTGCAGTCTTAAGTGGTAAAGGCGGTACAGGAAAAACGACTGTATCTACAAATCTTGCCAAGATAATGAATTGGAATTATGTAGATTGTGATGTGGAAGAACCGAATGGATTTATATTTTTAAAGCCTAAGGTGATTAAAACAGAGGAAGTAAAAATCCCTGTTCCCAAAATAGATGAAGAAAAGTGTATTAATTGTAATAAATGTGTAGCTGCGTGTCAGTTTAATGCTTTGGCTGGGACAAAAACAGATATTATTCTATTTGAAAAATTATGTCATGGCTGTGGTGCATGTACGCTTGTTTGCCCAGTAAATGCTATTACAGAAGAGGGAAGAACTATTGGAAAAATAGACATAGGTGAAGCAGAAGCTATAAAGTGTATGAGAGGTATTTTAGATATAGGAGAGCCAATGGCACCTCCTATCATTAAAAGGCTGAAGGAATTAGTGGATGATTCACCGACTATTATTGATTGTTCACCTGGAAGCTCTTGTTCTGTAGTATCAGCTATTGATGGAGTAGATGTAGCTGTTTTAGTAACAGAAGCTACGCCTTTTGGTCTTCATGATTTAAAAATTGCTGTAGAACTTGTAAGACAAATGAATATACCATTTGGGATTATAGTTAATCGAGCTGATGAAGAGCATGATTTGATTACGAGATATTGTGAAGAAGAAAAAATTAATTTATTAGGAAAGATTCCTTATGATAAAAAGGCTGCTGTTTTATATTCAAAGGGAAAGCTACTTGTAGAAGATAAAGAATATAATGATAGGTTTAAAGAGATTGGAGAGAAGATTTTGGAGGTGAAGGCATGCAGTTAGTTATTATTAGTGGAAAAGGTGGAACAGGAAAAACGACAGTTGCTGCATCCTTTGCTTATCTTAGCGATAAGAGTATAAAAGTAGATTGTGATGTTGATGCATCTAATCTTCATATTATTCTCGGAGGAGAAGATATAGAAAAAAGATCATATATAGGTGCAAAGCTTGCTCATATAGACATGAACAAATGTATAAAATGTGGAGAATGTGAGAAGGTCTGTCGATTTGATGCTATTGCTGATTTTAAGATAGACTCATTAAAATGTGAAGGCTGTGGTGCATGTAAGATAGTATGCCCTAAAGGAGCTATTTCTTTAGAAGATGAAATCACAGGAGAAACAATTTTAACACAAACCCAAAGAGGCCTTTTATCAAGAGCTGAGATGGTTATTGGAGCAGAAGGTTCAGGAAAGCTTGTAACACAAGTAAGAAAGAATGCTATGGCTCATAAAAAAGAAGATGAATGGGTTATTATGGATGGAACTCCGGGAATAGGCTGTGCTGTGATGGCTTCTATTACAGGCTGTGATGCAGCATTAATTGTTGTAGAGCCAACTCAGTCAGGAATCAATGATTTTGAGAGGGTTTATTCTTTGACAAAGCATTTTAATATTAAAGCCTTTGCATGTATTAATAAATATGACATTAATGAAGAGATGAGCATAGAAATAGAAAAAATTTGTCAAAGAGAAGGAATAGAATTATTAGGGAAAATTCCTTTCGATCCTTGTGTTAAGATGGCTGCAAATGAGTTAAAGCCTATTGTAAGCTATGAAAAAAGTAAAGCAGCGAAAGAAATTATAAATATATGGAATAAATTTAAAAATAAATATGAGGAGGAGTAAAAAATGAAAGTAGCTATTGCTAAGGATGGTAATTTTGTATCAGGGCATTTTGGTCATTGTGAAGGATTTGAAGTTTTTGAAGTGAATAATGGAGCTGTTGAAGGAAGAAGCTTCCTAGAAAATCCAGGCCATCGTCCAGGCTTCTTGCCGCCATTTCTTGCTGAAAGAGGAATAGAAGTGATTATTGCAGGTGGAATGGGAGCTACTGCACAAGAGCTTTTTAAAGAAAATGGTGTAAAAGTAGTTGTAGGTGCACAAGGGAAATTAGAAGATGTAATCAATGCATATGCAAGTGGTAATTTAAAATCAACAGATAGTGTATGTACAGAACATGCACATGAAGGGCATTGTAATGATTAGGCAGAATTTACTCTGCCTTTTTTCATATAATATATAAGGTGGTTAAAATGAAGAGTAAAATGCAGATGATTGAAGAAATTTTAAAAGAGAAAAATATTAAATTAACAAAGCAAAGAAAAGCAATTATGGAGGTTTTCTTAAACTATGATGAGCATTTTAAACCAGAGGAAGTACATGCTTTAGTGAAAAATAAAGGAATCGGCTTAGCTACTGTGTATAGAACTATAGAAATATTAAAAATACATGATATAATAGAAGAAATAACTATTGAAAAAGATAGATATTATGAATTAAAGCTGTTTAGTGAAAAAAGGATGCATATTCATTTTACATGTAAAAAATGCAATAAAATCTATGACTATGATAAGACAGAAATGATTTTAGATTTGATTCGACTAAGGAACTTTACAGAAAAAGAATATGATGTAGATGTGGAAGATATAAAGATCATTATGAAGGGAATCTGTCAAAATTGTAGGAGGTGAAATTTTGCCTAGGCCGACGAAACCAAGAAAAATTGCTTTTATGCCTGAAAATAGATATTTTATACCTGTTGGAAAGATGCGATGTCATCTTGAAGAGGTTCAGTTAAAGCTTGAAGAATTGGAAGCTATGAGACTGAAGGATATTGAAAAGCTTTCTCAGGAGGAATGTGCAGAAAAAATGCATGTTTCAAGACAAACCTTTCAGCTTATTATTGATGAAGCTAGAAAAAAGGTTGCTAAGGCGCTTACAGAAGGAAGACCTATTAGCATTGAAGGTGGAAATTATACTTTAAATATTTGTAAATATATATGCAAAAATTGTGGATATGAATTTAAAGAAGCATATGAAAAGGAAATTCATGTTTGCCCGAATTGTGATTCAGATGAGGTTGTATGTGTTGAACAGGGAAGATTTTGCATGAAAGGTTGTAGAAAGCCCTGGTGCAGAGGAATGAAAAAATAAAAGCCGAGATATTTTCTCGGCTTTTCATTATGAATTAAGATAGAGGTGAAATATATGTTTAAAATTACAAAAATCGAGCAACAAAAAAATGAAAATCGTGTAAGCATTTATGTAAATGATGAATTTTTTTTAGGAATTCATAAGGAAATCGTCTATATGTTAAGGTTAAAGGTAGGTCAGGAGGTTGATACAGAAAAATTTGAAAAAATCGTTATGGAAGAAACTTATTTGAAAGCCAAAAGCAGAGCATTAAAATTACTACATTTTTCTTCTCGCACAGAAAAAGAAATGAGGGAAAGACTGAAAAATTATGAATATGATGAAGAAACTATTGAAAGAGTAATAGCTTTTTTGAAAGAATATAATTTTATTAATGATGCTCAGCTGGTAAAGCATATGGTTAAAAATAAATCATTAGAAAAAAAATATGGCAAAAATAGAATTAAGCAGGAGCTATACAGAAAGGGCATTGATATGAATTTGATAGAAAATACTATTGAACAAGAAATAGATGAAGAAAAAGAATATGAAAATGCATTAAGCTTGGCAAGAAAGAAGCTAAATACTATAAAGGATACAGATAAAAGGAAGGTATATCAAAAGCTGGGAAGATATTTATCATATCGAGGATATGAATATGATTTGATTAAAAAAGTCATAAAACTGCTTCAAAGTGAAAAGGAATCCTTTGACTAAAAATATTTGCACATTAAATATATATCAAAAAGACTCCTGATTAGGAGCCTTTCATAAAAAATGAGGTTTATTTTTGGTATAGCTTAGAAAGTTCAACTGCTAATTTTGCACCTAACCTTGCATTGTTGTATACAAGCTGAATATTTGATGATAAGCTTTTTCCACTAGTAATGGCTTTTATTTTTGAAAGTAAGAAAGGAGTTGTTTCTTTTCCCTTTATGCCTTTTTCTTTTGCTTCTTTAAGCGCATCTTCTATAGCATTGGTGATGGTATTATAATCCATTTCATATTCTTTTGGAATTGGATTTCCTACAACAACTCCACCATTTAGGTTTAAATCCCATTTTGCTTTTAGTGCTTTTGCAAGTTCTGTTTCTGAATCAATGCGATAATCTACATGAAATCCACTTTTTCTTGTAAAGAATGCAGGGAATTCCTCTGTACCAAAACCAACAACAGGAACTCCGTGGGTTTCTAGGTATTCTAAAGTTAGTCCTATGTCAAGGATAGATTTTGCTCCTGAACAAACAACAGCTACATTTGTATGGCTAAGCTCCATTAAATCTGCTGAAATATCAAATGTTTCTTGAGCTTCTCTATGAACGCCACCAATTCCTCCTGTAACAAATACCTTAATCCCTGCTAAAGCTGAAATAATCATCGTAGAGGCTACTGTTGTAGCACCATTTAGTTCCTTTGCGATTATGAAAGGAAGATCTCGTCTACTTGCTTTTAATATATCTTCTCCTTTTCCCATGTATTCAAGTTCATCATCGGTTAGACCAACCTTAAATCTTCCTTTTAAAATTCCTATTGTTGCAGGAATAGCACCGTTTTCTCTTATAATATTTTCAACGGCTCTAGCAGTTTTTATATTTTCTGGATAAGGCATACCATGAGATATGATAGTTGATTCTAATGCTACAACAGGCTTGTTTTCCTCTAATGCTTTTTGTACCTCTGGATGGATGTCTAAATATTTTTTATACATAAATTCATCTCCTTTGAAAGTTTTTGAATATTTTCTACGGACAGGGTTGGATTGATGGTATTCTCATGTGAAAGGGCAATTATAGAAGCAGAACTTGAAAATTTTGCACTATCGCTTAAAGAAAAGTTATTTAAATGACTATAAATAAGTCCTGCCATAAATGCGTCTCCAGCCCCTGTAGTATTGACTGCCTTTATTTTAGGAGTAGATAAAAGAATAGATGTATTTTCATTTCTACAATATACTCCAAGCTTTCCAAGACTTATAAATATATTTTTTACGCCTTCCTTTAGAAAATAATCAGCAGCTTTTTTTAGATCTTCTTTTGTATTAATTTTTATTCCTGAAAGTATTTCAGCTTCTAGCTTATTAGGTTTTATAGTGTGAAATAAACCTATAAAATTTTTTACTTTCTTTGCTTTTGTAGTAGATACAGGATCAAGGAAAAAATCTACTTCTTTAAAATTGCTTACTAAATAATGAAGAATTTCTTCTGGAATATTTGTATCTACGACTATTAATTGGGCATTTTTTAGCATAGGACTTTTTTCTCTAATAAAATCAATGGTGATTTTATCAAAAATATCCATAGCTGAAACTGCTAATTTCATATCTCCATTTTCATCTAAAATTGAAAGATATATAGAAGAAGGAGTATTTTTTAAAGATAAAATATGTGTTGTATCAATTCCAGAGAGTTTACATTCCTCTAAAATTTTATTTCCGTATAAATCATCTCCTACGGCAGAAATCAATTTTGTATTTATACCTAAATGCACTAGATTTTCTGCTATATTTCTTCCAACCCCTCCAAGAGACATTTTTACATCTCCTGGATTAGAATCATGAAGCTTCAAAGTGTGATTTGTAAAGCCTTGAATATCTACGTTGGTTCCTCCTATTACAGCAACATATTTATCTTTTCTTATGATATAGCCTTTCCCTAAGATATATCCTTTTTTCATCAAATTTGTAATATGCACTGCTACAGAGGAACGGGTAATTCCCAACCTTTTAGCCAATTCTTGTTGAGAGATTAAAGGATCTTTTTTAATTAAAGCTAGAATTTCTTTTTCTCGCAGTGTCACAATTATCACCAACTTTTGCTTAGTAAATAAACTTATGTTTATATTATAACCGAATATTATGAATGATGTAAAGAAATTTTTGTAATATAACAGATATATTAATGAATATGATGATAGTATGATTCATATATATAAATTATATTTCATTATCGTAAAAAAATAGTAAAAATAGATAGACGTTGTAGGAAAGATATAGTACAATAAGAATAAAATTGTTAAAATTTTCTAAAAACGTATTGAGAGAGGGACAAAAGAATGGCAGCTGATGTAGGAAGAAAGATTAAAGATTTAAGAACTAATAAGAATTTAACACTAAAGGATTTAAGTGAAAAGACAGGATTATCGATAGGCTTTTTATCCCAATTGGAAAGAGGGCTTACAACTATAGCTATTGATGCTTTAGAAAAAATAGCAGATTTTTTAGATGTAAATATATCTTATTTTTTTAAGAAACCAGAAAATAGTAAAAGGATAGTGTTGAGAAGCTATGAAAAAAAAGCGTTTGAAATCGTTAATAGTCAGTTTATTCATTATCATTTAACTAATGATATTGAAAATAAAGAACTTTTGCCAAGATTAATTGAAATACTGCCAAGCAATGTAGATGAGGAAATTACTCCTTATCAACATGAAGGAGAAGAGTTTATTTATGTTTTAGAAGGAATACTTACCCTTTTTGTAGCTGATGAGCAGTATGAATTGTATCCAGGGGATAGTGCACATATTGATTCAAATATGCTCCATAATTGGGCTAATTACACAAATAAAACGGTTAAGCTGTTAGCTGTAAATATACCTAATTTTTTCAAAAAAAAGAATGATATATAAGTGAAATTTATGGTTGTGAAATAGATTTAATTATGATGAAATATAGCTGTGAAAAAGCTTTTATAGTTAGAAGGTGATTTTTTGAATAAAGGAAGAATTATAAATATCCAAAGATATTGTGTACATGATGGTCCGGGGATTAGAACTACGGTGTTTTTTAAGGGGTGTCCTCTAGCTTGTTGGTGGTGTCATAATCCTGAGAGTCAAAGATATGAAAAAGAAATTATGTATAATGAGGAAAAATGTACTCTATGCAAAATGTGTGAGAAAAAATGTGTGGTGCAATGTATTAGATTAAAAGAACATATTTTTTATGATCCTAATCAATGTGTATTTTGTGAAAATTGTATTGATTTTTGTATAAATAATGCAAGAGAATTAGTAGGCAAGGAATATACATTAAGTGAATTGATGCAGGAAATTGAAAAAGATCAAATTTTTTATGATGAATCAGGTGGGGGAGTAACTTTATCTGGTGGGGAAGTTATGAGTCAGATTGAGTTTGTAGAAGAGTTGGTAAAATCTTGTCATAGTAAAGGAATAAGTGTTGCTATTGATACATGTGGATATGCTCCCTTTGAAAGCTTTGAAAAAATTATTAATTATACAGATGTATTTTTGTATGATTTGAAAATAATGGATCCAAAAAAGCATGAGCAATATACAGGAAAAGATAATAAAATTATTTTAAATAATTTAAAATGCTTATCAGAAAAAGGAGCTAGTATTTATCTAAGAATTCCTTTAATAGAAGGGATAAATACAGATGATGAAAACATAAAGGAAATGATTATATTTACTAAGGACTTAAATATTCAAAGGGTTCATTTGCTACCATTTCATGAAATAGGCAGCGACAAATATAAAAGGTTGAATATGGATTATAAAAGGGAATATCTCAAGAGGCCATCTGATATAGTACTAAATAAAATTAAATCTATGTTTGAAAAATCTAATTTCAAGGTAAAAATAGGGGGGTAAAAGGATGGAAAGAGGAATGAATGAAAGAATTAAAAAACTAAGACATCAAAGTTTGACTACAAAACCACATATTAGTATTGAAAGAGCAGTCCTTGTAAATGAAGCATATCAAAAATATGCAGGAGTAGTTGAAATACCGATTCTTAGGGCATTGACCTTTAAGCATATTCTAGAGAATAAGAAGCTTTGTATCAATGAAGATGAACTTATTGTAGGAGAAAAGGGAGAAGGACCTCAATCTACACCTACATATCCTGAACTTTGTTGCCATACACTAGAAGATTTTGATGTAATGAACAATAGGGAATATATTTCTTTTAAAGTAAGTGAAGAAGTAAAAAGCATTCAAAAAGAAGTAATTATTCCTTATTGGAAAGACCGTTCAATCAGGAAGAAAATTTTTGACCATATGACTCCAGAATGGATTGATTGTTATGAAAGTGGTATATTTACAGAATTTATGGAGCAGAGGGGGCCAGGGCATACAGTAGCAGATGGAAAAATATACAAAAAAGGATTTATTGGATTTAAAAAGGATATTGAAGATGCTATTGGAAAATTAGATTATTTCAATGATCCTAATGCTTACGAAAAGAAAATCCAGCTTCAAGCTATGGCTATTTGCTGTGATGCAATCATAAGCTTTGGAAAAAGATATGCAGCATATGCAAGAAAGCTTGCGTCAAAAGAAACAGATGAGAGAAGAAAATTGGAACTTTTAAAAATTGCAAAAAATTGTGATGTTGTTCCAGCATTTCCTCCAAAGACTTTTCATCAGGCTATACAAATGTATTGGTTTGTACATTTAGGTGTAACTATTGAAATGAACAATTGGGATGCTTATAGTCCGGGAAGATTAGATCAGCATCTATATCCTTTTTATAAAAAGGATATAGAAGAAGGGATATTGACACGAGATGAAGCAAAAGAATTATTAGAATGTCTATGGGTAAAGTTTAATAATCAACCAGCTCCTCCTAAAGTTGGTATTACTTTAAAAGAAAGTGGAACTTATACAGATTTTGCAAATATTAATAGTGGAGGAGTAAAACCAGATGGCTCTAATGGAGTTAATGATGTTAGCTATTTGATTTTAGATGTAATGGATGAAATGAAACTCCTTCAACCTAGTTCTAATGTTCAAATTAGTAAAAAGACTCCTTTAAAGTTTTTAAAAAGAGCCTGCGAAATTTCTAGAAAAGGATGGGGACAGCCTGCATTTTATAATACTGATGCAATGATTCAAGAAATGCTAAGGGCAGGAAAGGATATTGTAGATGCTAGAGAAGGTGGAGCAAGTGGGTGTGTTGAAACGGGAGCTTATGGAAAAGAAGCATATATTTTAACGGGATATTTGAATATTCCTAAAATACTAGAAATTACTTTAAACAATGGCTTTGATCAAGTAAGAGGAAAGCAGCTAGGTTTAAAGACAGGAGATCCTAGAAATTTTGAAACTTATGAAGAATTTTTTGAAGCATTTAAAAAACAACTCAATCATTTTGTAGATATTAAAATAAGAGGAAACCACATGATTGAAAAAATCTATGCTACCAATATGCCTGTTCCATTTCTATCTGTTATTACAAGTGATTGCATTGATAAGGGAATGGATTATAATGCAGGAGGAGCAAGATATAATACAAATTATATTCAAGGGGTTGGTATTGGTACGGTAGCAGATTGTTTAGCTTCTATTAAATACAATGTTTTTGATAAAAAAAGATTTACTATGGATGAACTACTTAAGGCTTTAGATGATAATTTTGAAGGACATGAAATGATTCATCACATTGTTAGAAATAAAACGCCTAAATATGGAAATGATGATTCGTATGCAGATGAATTGATGCTAGATGCTTTTAATGCTTTTTATGATATTGTAAATGGAAGGAAGAATATGAAGGGCGGTGTTTATCGCATTGATATGCTGCCAACTACTTGTCATGTATATTTTGGATCGGTTATGATGGCAAGTGCAAATGGAAGGCTTTATGGAAAGCCTGTATCTGAAGGAATTTCCCCAGCTAAAGGAGCAGATACAAATGGACCTACCGCAGTTATAAAATCAGCAGCTAAAATGGATCATCTAAGAACAGGAGGAACACTCCTTAATCAAAAATTTACTCCTTCTGTGTTAGCAGGGGAGGAGGGACTAGAAAATTTGGCATCTCTTATTAGAGCATATTTTAATATGGATGGACATCATATTCAGTTCAATGTAATTGATCGAAAAACTTTGATAGATGCACAAAATAATCCAGAGGAATATAAAGATTTGATCGTAAGGGTTGCAGGTTATAGTGATCATTTTAATAATTTGAGCAAAGCATTGCAGGATGAGATTATTGAAAGAACAGAGCAGACTTTTGCTTAAGGAGTATATTATTTATAAATATTTTATAAAGGAGGGCTTGTTGTGCAAAAGACAATAGGATTTATTGGTGCTGGGAATATGGGGCAGGCGATCATGGGTGGTATTTTAAAATCAAAATTAGTTTCAGCAGTAGATATTATTATGTCTGATTTGAGTGAAGAAAGATTAGAACTGGCAAAAGAATGTGGTATAAAAGTAACAAAGGATAATAAGGAAGTAGCAAAACTTTCTGATATTTTGGTATTGTCCATAAAACCTAATATTTATTCTTTAGTCATTAAAGAAATAAAAGATTATATAAAGAATGATGTGATTATTATAACCATTGCAGCAGGGAAAGACATTTGTAGTACAGAAGAAAGCTTTGGAAGGAAAGTTAAAGTGGTTCGAGCTATGCCTAATACCCCAGCTCTAGTAGGGGAAGGAATGACAGCTATTGTACCTAATGAAAAATTAACAACTGATGAAGTGGATGAGGTAGTAAAAATTTTTAATAGCTTTGGAAAGGTTGAAATAGTTAGTGAAAAGTTGATGGATGCAGTAACTTCTGTTAGTGGATCGTCTCCTGCATATGTATTTATGTTTATTGAAGCTATGGCAGATGCAGCAGTTTTAGATGGTATGCCAAGAGATCAAGCTTATAGAATGGCAGCTCAAGCAGTACTTGGAGCAGCTAAGATGGTACTAGAAACTGGGAAGCATCCAGGAGCATTAAAGGATATGGTATGTTCTCCAGCAGGTACAACTATAGAAGCAGTAGCTACTCTTGAAAGAACAGGATTTCGTTCATCTATTATATCAGCAATGCAGAGTTGTACAAAAAAATCTATTGAAATGTCGAAAAAATAGAAAAGTATATTAATATATTTCAGATTTTAGACAAAATAAGATAAGCGTCAAAGAGGTTCTTTCTCAAAAATAAGCGAATCTAGTCTTGAGGTTCGCTTATTTTTATTAATTCAAAACATTGATTCTTCTTTTTCATATATTATCTAGTTAGAGTATTTAAATCTGTTTTTAATATTATATTTAATAGTATATATATTGTCTTTGCGATTGGATATAATATAGTCTACACTATTCCGATTATACCATATATTTACAAAATATGATTTTATAAATTAAATTATTTTTCTAATAGTGATACAGCGAAATTAGCAAATAGTTTAATGGTTTATTATTTAGCGAAAAAATATTATCGAAAAACAATAAAAAAATATTGAAATATAATAATTGATTGTGTATAATGTAAATGTAAATTTATGGGGGGGATTGCATTTGTTTGTTTATATATGGATTATATTTATAGCTGCATGTATAAAAATGATTTTCAAATATGGAGATTTTCAGTACATATTGTTTATTTTAAAGCCTGTAACAAAAATTGTGGAATTAGTTTTAGGAGTTGCTTTTAAATATTATGAAGGGATTGGATTTATCAATGCTGATTTTAAAATTCATATAAGCAGAGGATGTTCAGGAATAAATTTTTTTATTATGGTATTTTTGATGATTAGTTTTTCATTTCTTTTTAAGATACGAAATAAAAATAAATCATTAGTAGCATTGATTTTTTTTATTGTTGCATATTTTATTACAATTATTGCAAATGCTTCAAGGATTATAGTGGCTTTTTTGATTATGAATACCATAACATTTAATATGAAATATGAAAGATTGATGCATCAGTCTATTGGTGTTGTTTTTTATTTTAGTTATTTAATCATTACATATTATTTGTTTTCAAAAATATTTCAAAAAGGAGATGAATCTCATGAATAAAATATATAAACCATACCTTATATTGATAACGTTAACGCTTCCTCAAATAATTATTTTTATTCTATTTACTAAAATATTTGGATTGATTAGTTCAGAACTATCTAAAAGTAGTATAGAGTATTGGAGATTAGCAGCAATTTATTTAGGTTCAGCGTTGATTATATTTACATTGTGGAATATAAGAAACTGGATAAATAAAAAAGATATACAGCCATTATGTGCTCTTTTGATCTTTATAGTATATACCATATTTTTAAGCGTTTATTTTTACAATGATACATACATTATTCCTTCTGATATTCCAGATTATATGTTTTTAGGTATAAGACCTAGCATTACTATTTTAACACTTATTATGCCAGTGCTTATTCATTCTATGCTGTTGTTGGTTCATTTTAGTGTTGAGAAAGTAGAAAAAGGTAGCAATTCAAAGGACTTTTATAGTATGATTGGTATTCCAGTATTTTGTTATGTATTTATATATATATTGTTGAATGATAATTCTCCTATTGAAAAGCTTACCCCTATATTATTTATTATGAGTATAGTAGCTTTTTTCTTTTTCTTCATACGAATTATTTATAGACTTTTAAATAAAAGGGCTGATATATGGCAAAAGAATTTAGCTTTTTTGAATCTTTTGGGTTCTTTGATAGGGTTATGCTTAAATCAAAGCTTTGGAAATATATTTGGAGATTTTTCTCATATTGGCTTTTATCTGTTTGCCATGATAACAGGTGTATTAATGTTAATTCCAGATATGGAGAATAAAAGAATCAGGCTCATTTTGTGGGTATTAAAAAGTATTACCTTTGTTTTTACCTTTTACTTTTTCATTGTTTTTCTTCCTTATATACTGTTGTCATTGATTGGAATGATTTTTTTCGGATGTGGTGCTTTAATGCTTGTGCCAATGCTTTTAATGTTTTTACATGTAAAAGCTTTGTGGTCTGATTACTATTATTTAAAGGCTTTTTATGAAAAGAAGATTTTAGCTGCATTGTTTTTAATAGGGGTTTTAACAATTCCTGTATTTATGATGATGATTATAAAAAATGATAAAGAAAATTTAGATAATGCACTGACCTTTACATATCAAAGAAGCTATGAAGATAAAAATGAAGCACATATAGACATAGCTGGAGTAAAAAGAGCTTTAAAAAATATAAAATATGTAAAAGGAAATAAAAGAAATAAGCTTGATGTTTTTACTACGGATATTCCTTATTTTACTTCACTATATAATGAATATGTGCTAGATGGATTATCAATATCTAATAAAAAAATAAAAAGGCTTGAGGATGTATTTTTAGGTGAATCAGATATAGTGCTAAATGATGAAAGACAATCAAAAAATCAAGTATTTATCAAAGATATAAAAACGCAAACAATATATGATGAAAAAGAAAAGGTACTGAAAAGCTGGATAGATTTTGAGTTGGAAAATAGAGGAAGAGAACAAGAGGAGTTTAACACAACATTTAAGCTTCCAAAAGGAAGTTATATTAGCAATTATTATTTATATGTAGGGAATGAAAAAAAATACGGTTTGCTTGCAGATAAAAGAGCTGCCGATTGGATTTATCAAAATACAAAAGCTATAAAGAGAGATCCTGGGATTTTAACAGATTTGGGAAATAATAAAATAGCATTTAAGGTATTTCCATTTAATGGTGGAGAAATAAGAAAAACAGGAATAGAAATCCTTCATAAAGCTCCAATCACTATTAATATTGATGGACATAGGATTGATTTAAAGGATGAACATATTAAGCATTTAAATAAAAAAGAAATTATTATAGGTAAGGGGCTTGCTTATATTCCAAAGGAAGTGAAGAAAAAATTAGAAAGAACAACAAGAGAGCAAAAGTATTATTTTTTAATAGATTATTCAAAAGAAAGTGATGGAAAAATAAATGACTATATAGAAAGGGTGAAGAATTATATTAAAGATTATCATATTGAAAATAAAGTAGAAGAAATAATTCCTGTAAACTTTGAAGAAAAAAGGATTTCATATAATAAAGAGTGGGAAAAACATTTAAAACATATTGACGTAAAAGGTGGATTCTTTTTAGAATATACGATAAAGAAGATTTTTTATGATAATTATGTAAAAGATAGCAGTGAGTATCCAGTTATTATTGTTGTTACAGATGATATAAGTAAAGGAGTAGGGTTGGAGAAAATAGATGAATTTTCATTTGCTTGTCCAGAAGGGGTATATTATTATCATTTAGATAGAGAAGGAAAAATTACAGGGTATTCAAGTCAGTTAAGAAAAACTATGGATCGAGTGGAGAAAATACCAGTATTAGTTTGGAAAGATAAAAATGGAAAAGCATATTATTTACAAGATGTAGAGGAAGATAGTATAGTTCTTTTAGATGATAAATTAGAAGTAAATATAAAAGAAGAGAAAAATGCTAAATGGGAAAATGGAGCTATGCTTCAAGGAATGTATATGAGTTATATGCTTCATCCAGAGAAATATTTTGAAAAGTCCTTGTCTATTGTAAAAAATAGTATTATATCTCATGTGATGAGTCCAATGACTTCTTTTATAGTTCTTGAAAATGAAGCTCAAGAAAAAGTTATGCTGGAAAAACAAAAGCAAATTTTAGCAAGGAAAAAACCAGTTCATATAGGAGATATGACGGAAATGGATGAACCTTCTTTATGGGTTATGCTACTGCTTATGGGGATTTTTATGAGTAGACAATTATTATTAGTTAAAAGTAAAGAATAGATTATTGTAAGGATAGTTTATTTGGGAATAAATAGGGTATAAGGTGGTCAATGACCACCTTATTACACATCTCTTTTTTTAGTAACCTTTGTGGTGTCTTCATAAAATCTAAAGGTGTCAATTATATCCACATCTCTTTGCATATCAAGAGGCATTACATAAGCATTTTGCGTTTTTTCTATAATAGGATGGTTTTCTTTATTGTAGGTAGCATCAATCCTATCCTGTGGTCTTTCTGAATCAGAATGAATTCCTTTATCATTTTTCATATGATCATCTCCTCATTAATATTATTTCACATAATGAGAAAGATATGATTTTTATATTAAAAAGCAGGAACTACTGCACCATTATATTTTTCTTCAATAAATTTTTTTACATCTTCAGATTGTAGTACTTTCATAAGCCTCTGAATTTTTTCGCTGTCCTTATCTTCAGGACGAACTGCTACTATATTTGCATATGGGGATTCGCTGCCTTCTATTAGTAAAGCATCTTCTTTAGGATTAAGATTTCCTTCTAATGCAAAGTTTGTGTTGATTACACTTGCAGCTACATCATCTAATGTTCTAGGAAGCTGTGCTGCATCAACAGGCTTGAATGTTATATTTTTAGGATTTTCTATAATGTCCTTTTCAGTTGCTTCAAGTCCTGCATCTTTATTTAATTTTATTATTCCTTTTGCATCTAATAAAATGAGTGCACGTCCTTCATTAGTTGGATCATTTGGAATAGTGATTGTAGCTTTGCTTTGTAGTTCATCAACAGATTTAATTTTTTTAGAATACAAACCAAGAGGTTCAACATGAACGTTTCCTGCACTTACAAGATCTAATTCTCTTTCTTTATTAAATGTTTCTAAATAAGGCAAGTGCTGAAAGAAATTTGCATCGATTTCTTTTTCTGCTAAAGCAAGGTTAGGTGTTACATAATCTGTAAATTCTTTTATTTCTAGCTTTATACCTTCCTTTTCAAGCTTTGGCTTGATAAATTCTAATATTTCTGTATGAGGTACTGGTGTTGCACCAATTGTAAGGGTTATTGTGTCTGATTTTTGTTGTGCAGTAGGTGTTTCTTTTTTCGCACATCCTGTAAATAATAAGGATAAAGCTAATAGACATACTAATACTTTTAAAATATTTTTTTTCATTTTGCATACCTCCAATTTTTTATTTTTTATTGATGCTTTGTGCAATTTTATTGCCAGCAGTTTGAATGATTTGTACAAGGATAATCAAAAGAATAACTGTAGCAATCATTACATCTGTTTGGAAACGGTGATAACCGTATCTTACAGCTAAATCTCCAAGACCACCTCCTCCAACAACTCCAGCCATAGCGGAATAGCTTAAAATATTGATAATGGTAATGGTAATACCAAGAATCAAGGATGACATAGCCTCAGGAAGCAGTACTCTAAAAATTATTTGGTGAGGGGTTGCTCCCATAGAGATAGAAGCTTCTACTACACCCCAGTCTACTTCCCTTATACTTGTTTCTACAACTCGTGAAAAGAAGGGAGTTGCAGCTATAACTAATGGAACAATAGCAGCAGTTGTGCCAATAGTTGTTCCAACAACAAGTCTTGTAAAAGGAATAATAAATATCATCAAAATGATAAAGGGTAGTGATCTAGCTACATTGATAATATATGAAAGTATGTTGTGAATATATGGATTTGGAAGAATGTGATTTTGGTCTGTTACAACAAGAATTATCCCTAATGGCAATCCTAAAATAATTGTAAAAATCACAGAGATAAATACCATATATAAGGTTTCTAATAAAGATGGTGTAAGAAGTTCTATCCAATGATTCATTGCTTTAACACCTCCGCTTTTACATTGTTTTTTTCTAGAAAAGATATAATATCTAATAATTTATGGCAATCTACATTCATTTGAATAGTGAGCTTTCCAATGGGCTTTTCTTGGATATATTCAATTTTTCCAGAAAGAATATTTACATCTACATCAAATTTTTTTGTGATTTTTGAAATAAGTGGTTTATCTGCACTGCCCTTTGTAAATGATAAATTTAATACTTTTCCTTTCATATATTGCTTTGGTAAAGCTTGATCGTGATCTACAAAATGCTTTGTGACAGAGTTGCCGGGCTTTGAGAAAATATCAATAGTAGAACCTTCCTCTATCAAGCATCCACCTTCAAGAATTGCTACACGGTTGCATATTTCTTTGATTACTTCCATTTCATGAGTGATGACTACAATAGTCAATCCAAATTCTTTGTTGATATTTTTAAGTAATGTTAGAATCTGCTTTGTAGTTTTCGGATCTAGTGCCGATGTTGCTTCATCACAGAGGAGTACATCAGGTTCATTTGCTAGAGCTCTTGCAATACCTACTCTCTGCTTTTGACCTCCACTTAACTGAGAAGGATAAACATGAGCTTTATCAGAAAGCTCTACAAGCTCTAAAAGATGATTTACCTTTTCTTTGATGATTTTTTTAGGTGTTTTTACAAGTCTTAATGGAAAAGCAATATTTTCAAATACATTTTTACTATGCAATAGATTAAAATTTTGAAAAATCATGCCTATTTTTTTTCTTGCATTTCTCAATTCGCTGTTTTTTAAAGTCATTAAGTTTATGCTATTTACAAATATGTCACCACTTGTAGGCTCTTCCAATCTGTTTATACAGCGAATGAGAGATGATTTTCCTGCACCACTAAGACCAATAATGCCATAAATATCCCCTTGATTAATATTTAAAGATATATCCTTAAGAGCGACTACTTGGTTTCTTCCATTCGTATAAATCTTTGATAAATTCTTAATTTTTATCATAACTTCACCTCTTTATAACTATATAGTACTAAAACAAACAAGTAATAAAATAACCCCTGCTGATGAAAGAGGGGGTTAAAAAAACCTCTTTCATTGAGAAAGAGGCATATATAACAATTGCTTCCTTCTCTCATCTGTCGATACAATGTATCGCAGGAATTGGCACCGCTGCATAAAATATGCCGGTTGCCGGGTTTCATAGGGCCAGTCCCTCCACCACTCTGGATAAGAGATATCCGTTTATTAACTTTTGCTTTGATTAATATAAAGTATAATGATTTTTTAGAATTGTGTCAATAGTTTTTTTAAAAAATTATATTTCAATAAAAAGGAGATAATAAATAAATATAGAATATTATTTAGATAAAGGGAAAAGGTGGTGGAATGATGACTTACGAGTCAAAATTAAAAAATGAGTTTACTGATGAATTGTTTGAAGCAATATTATTACTCAAAAATATAGAAGAATGCTATAGATTTTTTGAAGATATATGTACTATAAAGGAGATTCAAGCATTATCCCAGCGTCTTAAAGTAGCAAAGCTTTTAAGAGAAAAGAAAACCTATAATGAGATTGAAGAAATAACAGGAGCGAGTACAGCGACCATCAGCAGAATTAATCGATGTCTAACATATGGAGCTGATGGATATAATTTGATATTGGATAGATTAGATGAACAATCAAAAGAATAAAAGCAGTGCAACCTTCTCTATTAAAAGGTTGCACTGCTTTTATTTTAATACAGCTCCTGTACTTGCTGAAGTAACTAATTTTGCATATCTTGCTAAATATCCTTTTTTTACTTTTGGTTCAGGCTTTACAAAACAATTTTTACGTTTTTGTATTTCTTCTTCACTTAATTTAACTTCTAATTTTTTATTAGGAATATCAATATGAATGATATCTCCATCTTCAATAAGACCAATAAGACCTCCTTCCATAGCTTCAGGAGATACATGACCAATAGCAGCACCACGAGTTGCTCCAGAGAATCTACCATCTGTAATGAGTGCTACATCCTTGTCAAGCCCCATACCTGCAATAGCAGAAGTAGGGGATAGCATCTCTCTCATACCAGGACCACCCTTAGGACCTTCATATCTTATAACTACTACATCTCCCTTTACAATCTTTCCATTAAAGATTGCAGATACTGCTGCTTCTTCTGAATCAAATACCTTTGCAGGGCCAATGTGTACCAGCATTTCATCAGCTACTGCTGATTCTTTTACAACTGCTCCATCTACTGCTAGATTTCCCCTTAATATAGCAAGGCCACCTTTATTTCTATAAGGGTTTTTAATAGGATGAATGATATCAGTATCAAGTACTTTTTTATCTTTAAGGTTTTCACCAACAGTTTTTCCAGTAACGGTCATTACATCTAGGTTGAGTAATCCTTTTTTTGTTAATTCCTTCATAAGTGCAGGGATTCCTCCTGCACGATGTAGATCCTCCATATGATGTTTACCGCTAGGGCTAAGCTTTGTAAGATATGGTGTTACTTGACTGATCTCATCAAACAATTCAAGTGGTAACGATATACCTGCTTCATGAGCAATTGCTGGTAGATGTAGTACTGTGTTAGAAGAACCAGCCATAGCCATATCTACAGTAATTGCATTTTTAAATGCATCTATTGTTAGAATATCTAATGGCTTTATATCATTTTTAACACATTCCATTACCTTCATACCAGCATATTTTGCAAGTTGAATTCTTTCACCAGAGTGAGACATAGCAGTACCATTGTATGGAAGGCCCATTCCTAAAGCTTCTGTTAAGCAGTTCATACTATTAGCAGTAAAAAGTCCTGAGCAAGAACCACATCCAGGACATGATTTTCTTGCTAATTCTTCTAATTCTTCTTCTGTCATTTTATTATCTTTAAAAGCTCCAACACCTTCTATGACACTACTAAAATCTAGTGCTTTACCATTATGCTCTCCAGCTCGCATAGGACCACCACTTACTACAATTGCTGGAATATTTAGTCTTGCAGCAGCCATTAGCATTCCTGGAACGATCTTATCACAGTTTGGAATAAGGACTAATCCATCAAAACCATGTCCTATTGCCATTGCTTCAATAGAATCAGCAATAAGCTCTCTACTTGCTAGTGGATATTTCATACCATCATGCCCCATAGCAATTCCATCACAAATACCTATTGCAGGAAATTCTATAGGAGTACCTCCTGCCATTGCAACGCCCATTTTAGCAGCCTTTGCAATTTGATCTAAATGCATATGTCCTGCTATTATTTCATTTTGAGCATTGACAATACCAATAAGAGGTCTGTCTATTTCTTCTTTTGTATATCCCATACCATAAAATAGAGATCTAACAGGAGCTCCCTTTGCCCCTTTTTTTATTTGGTTGCTTCTCATAAAAATTCCTCCTTTGATTGTATAAATAAAAAATCTCTCGTTCCTAAGATATAGTATTATATCCTAGGGACGAGAGATTTTCCCGCGGTACCACCCTAATTATAATTCACTAATATGAATTACCTCTTCAGGTCAATAATTTAACCCTAGCCATATAACGGTGGCACTTCTACGAATTGTAGAATCCCGGCCTTGCCTACTCCAATAGTTTCGACTTAGCAGCTTCGGAGTGATTATTATATACTGCTTTAACGCTGATTTTCACCAAACATCAGCTCTCTGTAGTTAAAGGATAGTATTTTTCTCTCCATCATTGCTTTTGATTTGTATTTTTCTGAAAATTAATTAAGCATATTTTACTACTGATTTTGTTGTTAGTCAATATAAAATCTTTTGAAAAATGAGATTTATGGATAATAAAAGTTTTTCAAATATTAAATGAAAAATAAACATATAATAACAAACAGGCAATTAAAGAGAAATAAATATTGAGAAAACTTGATAAGTAGGGGAAGATAACATATAATAATAATAATAATAAATCTTTTTCTCTACTGTTGAGTAGGGTTTTTTATTTTTTAAATTAAAGAAAGGCTGGTGATGGTTGTGGATACTAGTCCCTTACCTAAACGGAAAACTAGTAAAATAAATATTTTAAATAGAGCCATAACCATCATTTGGTGTTTATGGCTCTTCTAAGGAGGGCTTTGTATGAAGGATTATATAATCGAATTGATGAACACCAAAAAGTATGCTCAGGCACGAAAAGAAGTGCTAGAAATGAATTCAGTAGATATAGCTGAACTTTTAGAAGAAATGGATACAAATAATGCACTGATTCTTTTTAGAATGTTGCCAAAGGATATTGCAGTAGAGGTGTTTGCCAACCTGTCTAATGAGAATCAAATGTATATTATTAATGCAATTACAGATAAAGAAATAAGTTATATTATGGATGAGCTGTTTTTTGATGATATGATTGATATTTTAGAAGAAATGCCTGCAATTATTGTAAAGAAAATATTAAAAAATACGAAGGAAGAAGAAAGAAAGCTTATTAATCAGTTTTTGAATTATCCTGCAAATTCTGCGGGAAGCTTGATGACAATAGAGTATGTTGGACTTAAAAAAGAAATGACTGTAAAGCAGGCTATGGAATATATCAAAAAAATTGGAATTGACAAAGAAACTATCTATACCTGCTATGTTATGAATGAAAATAGAATATTAGAGGGGATTGTATCCTTAAGAAAGCTTGTTGTCAGTGATGATGATAAAACGATTGAAGAAATTATGGACACAGGAGTTATTTATGTAAATACTTTTGATGATCAAGAAGAAATTGCTCATCTTTTTAAAAAATATGATTTTATAGCATTACCTGTTGTAGATAAGGAAGAAAGACTTCTTGGGATTATCACTATAGATGATATCGTGGATGTTATAGAAGAAGAAAACACAGAAGATTTTCATAAAATGGCGGCTATGGAGCCTTCTGAAGAAGAGTATCTTGAAACCAGTGTCCTTACATTAGCAAGAAAAAGAATTCTTTGGCTGCTTGCACTTATGATTTCAGCCATATTTACAGGAAGCATTATTCATAAATTTGAAGATGTGCTGACATCTGTTGTAGCACTTGCAGCATTTATGCCTATGATTATGGGAACAGGTGGTAATGCAGGAGCACAGTCTGCTACGCTTATTATTAGGGGGATGGCGTTAGAAGAGATTGATCTTAATGATATTTTAAAAGTAATTTGGAAAGAGCTAAGAGTGAGCTGTATTGTAGGCATCATTTTATCTTTGGTAAATTTTATTAGGCTTTATTATTTTCAACATGTAGATATTAGGATTGCTGCTACAGTATGTCTTAGCTTGATTGTTGTGGTGATAATAGCAAAGCTTGTGGGTGGAACATTACCTATTATTGCAAAAACTTTAAAACTTGATCCTGCTATTATGGCTAGTCCAATGATTACAACTATTGTAGATGCTGTATCCTTATTTGTTTATTTTTCAATAGCGACTAAATTTTTAGGTATTGCATAAATATAGGACTATAGTCCTATTATTGCATATAGGCTTTGTTTACGATATATTTATGAAGACAGGGAAAAATTTGGAGGTTAAAATAATGGCAAAAAACGTTGTTTTAGATGAATATATTATGAAAAAAAACAAGATACCCGTATTAATAAAAGATACAGAGTGGAAATCTCTTTTTGAAGAATGTATGACAAAGTCTATGAAAAAAACTGCGAAAGCTTTAGAAGAAAAGGTAGCTGAAGAAAAAGAAGCAATAAAGCAATATAATATTCATAGAAAACTTAAGCAAAATTTAATGGAAAGAATTCTTAAGCTGTCGGATGAAGTAAATAATAATCAAAAGGAATCGTTGTTGATTCAATTAGAGGATGCTAAAGAAAAATTACTTGAGGTGAATGACCGAATTGACGAGCTTCAGTTTAAGCTTGAAATATTGCCAAAGGAAATAGAAGGTTTAAATATGGAGCTTTTGAAAGAGTCTGTTGAAATAGCTTATAAGGATATAGAAGATGGAAATAAAAAGCTTAAGGAGCTTACAGAAGAAATAATAAAATTAAGAGATCAGCTAAAGAATAGTTGGGATGAAAAGCTTAATTTAGAAAGTCGAGTAGAAACCTTATATGCTTATTTGCATAATACATTAGGATATGAACAAACTAATAAATTAGATAAACAATTTCTTTCAAGCATGTAAAAATTGCGCAAAAGTATGTGATTTTTACATGCTTTTTTTGCTAATAAAATTATTTTTATGTAAAATATAATTATGAGAAATAGAATAGGAGATAAAAATATGAAAGGAATAGGAATAGATATTATAGAAATAGAAAGAATATCTAATGCTATAAGCAGGAATGATAAATTCTTACATAGAATATTTACACAAAAAGAGATCAATTATTTTTCAACGATCAATTATCGTGTTAATACTATTGCAGGAAATTTTGCAGCAAAAGAGGCTGTTGTGAAGGCATTAGGCACAGGCTTTAGGAATTTTAAGTGGACAGATATAGAAATTCACAGAGACACTTTAGGAAAACCATATGTCATTATCTATAATAATGCAAAAAAAACAGCACAGGATAAAGGAATTAAAAAAATACATATTAGTATATCTCACAGCAAAGCTTATGCTGTAGCACAAGCCTTTGCGGAATAATGAGGATCAGATTTAAGGAGTGAGCATTTTATGAAAGTTGTAAATAGTGAACAAATAAAGCAGTTAGACCGTATTGCTATTGATGAGTTTTTGATCCCTGGTATTGTATTAATGGAAAATGCAGGGTTGGCTGTAGTGGATGAAGTCTTAAAGTCTATTAAAGATAAAGAAAATAAAGAAGTAATTATTGTCTGTGGAATGGGAAATAATGGTGGAGATGGTTTTGTTGTAGCAAGACATTTATTGAATAAAGGAATACCTGTAAAGGTATTTATCACAGGAAATCCAGCTGATATAAGTGGAGATGCAAGGAAGAATTATAATATTATTCATAAATTAAATGTAGACATTCATATTTTAGTAGGCGTTAACAATTTGAAAAAATTCTCAGAAATTATTAAAAGCAGTAGCCTGATTGTTGATGCTATTTTTGGCACAGGATTGAAAAGAGAAGTTGACGGATTGATTAAAGAAGTTATTCATATAATCAATAATTCAAAAAAAGAAGTTATAGCCATTGATCTTCCATCAGGGATTTGTGCAGATGATGGAAGCGTTTGCGGGATAGCAGTAAGGGCTACTAAAACTGTTGTTTTGGCACTTTTAAAGCTTGGAAATATTAATTATCCTGGGGCTGATTATGTAGGAGAGATGATTCTAAAGGATATAGGTATTCCAAATAAAGCTGTAGAAGATATGTCATTAAATATTAATTTAATTACAAATAATATGGTAAAAGAGTATATGCCTGTTAGAAAAAGAGATACTCATAAGGGAACCTATGGTAAAGCTTATATTGTAGCAGGATCTACAGGAATGACAGGAGCTGCAATTCTTTCTTGTGAGGCAGCTTTAAGAAGTGGAGCAGGATTACTTAAAATTCCTGTACCACAAAGCTTAAATACTATTATGGAAACAAGGCTTACAGAAGCGATTACTGTACCATTACCAGAGTTTAGGAAAGGCGTAGTAGGCATTAGTGATATTGAAAAGATTATTAAGACAATGGAAGAGAGCGATGCAATTGCTGTAGGTCCAGGAAGTGGAAGAAGTAGGGAATTAGAAGAGCTTTTAAGAAATATGCTAGAGCATACATCAAAGCCTATTGTATTAGATGCAGATGCTTTGAATGCTTTAGCGGATAGAAAGGAATTGTTGGAGCTTATTAGATCTAAAGCAGTTATGACACCTCATGAAGGAGAGATGGCAAGACTAACTGGATTAGAAATTGATTATATAAATAACAATAGAATAGAGGTAGCGTCAGAGTTTGCTAAAAAGTGGAATGTAGTAGTTGTATTAAAGGGTGCAAGAACAGTTGTTGCAGGACCAAAGGGAGAAATATATATCAATACAACTGGTAATCCAGGAATGGCTACTGCAGGAAGTGGAGATGTACTTACAGGGATTATAACAGGACTGATTGCTCAAGGAATCAAACCTTTAAATGCTGCTGCTGTAGCTGTATATATTCATGGAGCTTCAGGAGATTTAGCAGCACAAAAAGTTGGAGAATATGGCTTGTTGGCATCAGATATTGTAAAGGAAATACCTTTTGCTATAAAAGAGATTGTAGGAAGATAAATATAGATGCATAAGAAGGATAAGTTTCACGTAAAGATGAATATAGGAATCTTTACGTGGAGGGGTTATGATGAGAGGTAGAGGAATAATATTGAGTATTTTTATTATCCTTCTTATTACAGGGTGTGCGCCAAAGACAGAACAAGATATATTTTATGATGTTCAAAAAAAGCTTCATAAAATGGAGAGCTATACCTGTCGAGTAGAAATTACTTCTATAGGTAATAAAGGTTCGCAAAAATATGTGATGAAGCAGTGGTTTAAAAAGCCTAATAGATATAAATTGGAAGTTATATCACCTGAAAATTTAAAAGGGAAAATTACTTTATCAAATGGGAAAAAGGTTTGGATATACCATCCTGGGATTGAACAGACATGGATTACGGACGAATTTTCAAATGAGGAGCAGAATCTGTTCTTGGGATATTTTATAAAAAATTTTTTGAATTCAGAACAGGTAAATGTAAATGTTGAAGGTTTAGACGATAAAAAATATTTTGTGATAGATACAGATATTCCTGGAAATCATGCATATTATCATAAAGAACGTTTATGGATAGATATGGAAAAGATGCAGCCCTATTTATTGGAGGTATTTGACGTAAAGGGTGATAAGAGAATAGAGGTAAAATATGAAGTGTTTGAATATAATCCAAAGCTTAAAGAAGAGCTATTTTATTTTCAAGCTGATGATTGATAAAGATGAAGCTTAACAAGAGAAAAATTATACGAGGTAACAAAGGCTTACATACAAAATGGGGGGATAAAAGGATGTTATCATTAGAAAAAACAAGACCTGTGTGGGCGGAAATTAATTTGGATCACCTTGCACACAATATGAGGGAAATAAGAAGGGTTGTAAAAGATGATGCAAAGGTTACTGCTGTTATAAAGGCTAATGGCTATGGTCATGGTGCTGTAGAAATTGGAGAGATACTTCTTGAAAATGGAGCAGATAGATTTGCTGTTGCTACATTATCAGAAGCATTAGAATTAAGACGTGTATACAAGGATGTACCTATATTAATTTTAGGATACACAAAAGAAACAAATGCTGAGGAAGTCATAAATAATAAAATTACTCAGACTATTTATTCGTTAGAACAAGCGAAAAAGTTTTCAGAAAAAGCACAAGATTTAAAGAAAGATGTAATATTTCATATAAAGCTTGATACAGGTATGAGTAGAATAGGATTTCAGACAAATAAGGATGCTGTTTTAGATATAAAAGAAATTTTTAATCTTCCTAATGTAGTAATAGAAGGTATGTTTACTCATTTTGCAGTTGCTGATGCATCAGATAAAGCTTTTACATATGAGCAATATGAAAAGTTTATGAGCTTTTCAAATATGTTGGAAAAAGAAGGTATAAATATTCAAATAAAGCATGTATCTAATAGTGCAGCTATTATAGATTTGCCTGAGATGAATTTAGATATGGTTCGTGCTGGTGTGATTCTTTATGGATTATATCCATCTGATGAAGTTAGAAAGGATGTTTTAGATTTAAAACCAGTGATGACACTAAAAGCCAAAGTGAGCCATGTAAAGGAATTACCTGAAAATGTTGGAATAAGCTATGGATTAAAGTATGTTACTAATAAAAAATCAAAGATAGCTACTCTTCCTATTGGATATGCAGATGGCTATACGAGAATGCTATCAGGAAAAGCAGAGGTTTTAATAGGAGGCAAAAAGGTACCTGTTGTAGGTAGAATTTGTATGGATCAATGTATGATTGATGTAACAAATGTAGAAAATGTTAAGGTAGGAGATGAAGTTGTCTTAATAGGAACAGATGGAACAAATACTATCTTAGCAGATGATATAGGAAATTTGCTTGATACAATAAACTATGAGATTGTATGTATGGTTGCAAGACGTGTTCCAAGAGTATACATAAGAAGAAATGAAGTGGTAAAAATAAAAGATTACCTTCAAGAATAATATAAATTTTGGAAAGAGTGTATAAAAAGTAGTCATATTGACACACTTATAATTAATAGTATATAATGTGATATAGCTTTTAATATATACTAAAATGGATACAAATGTCTTTATATAGATTTTTATAATTTCAGGAGGTGCCCTATATGGCTGAGTCTAAACGAATTATGATCAGTTTACCAAATACTCTTTTGGAGGAAGTAGATAATATTGTAGCAATAGAGAAAAGAAATAGAAGTGAATTTATTAGAGAAGCAATGAAATTATATATTCGAGAAAGACGCAAAATTCAAATAAGAGAAAGCATGAAAAAGGGTTATAGGGAAATGGGGGCTATGAATTTAACATTATCAGAAGTAGGTTTAGATATAGATATGGATGTATTGTCAAATTATGAAGCTAAGTTAGCGGAGTGTGAGTAATGTGATTGTAAAAAGAGGAGATATTTTTTATGCAGATCTTAGTCCTGTTGTTGGTTCCGAACAAGGAGGGGTAAGACCAGTTCTTGTAGTTCAGAACAACATCGGGAATAAATATAGTCCAACTATCATTGTGGCAGCAATCACCTCACAAATTAACAAAGCAAAAATGCCTACCCATGTTGAAATTAGTGCTTCGGAATATGGATTAACAAAGGACTCAGTAGTTTTGTTAGAACAAGTTCGAACTATTGATAAAAGAAGGTTGAGAGAAAAAATAGGGCACTCCGATGATGAGATGATGGATAAGGTGAATGAGGCGTTATTAATTAGCTTTGGATTAATAGATTTTTGAATATAAAAATTGGCTGATGCTAAAAGTATCAGCTAATTTTTTTATATTTAATATTTGTAGTTATTGATTATCCTAATTATGTCTATGTTACCGTCATAATATATTTTTTTTCAATATCTTTCAATATTTTATCCTCCCAAAATAGATTCAAATGATTTTTTTACCATTATATTTATAAAAAATTATAACAAAAATCATCTGAATTAATTCAATAATGTACTTTTATAGTATTAATCATTAGTTTAATGTATGATATTTTAAATTATACCATATTTTAATTGTGCCTAAATATTACAATATTCGAATATAATTGTAATACATTCGTAACCCTATTTGAGTGTCATATTGATATAATGGTAGTGTAGCTTTAAAAATTTTGTAGAGCATTTAAAAATATATGCTAATACAAAATTTACATAGATTATTATATGAAAATTATAAGCAGGAAAAAGGAAGGGGGAGCATATAATATGCAGAAATGGAAAAAGATATTAATTTCTTTTGGATTAGCGTGTTCGTTGACTTTTGCCAATATGCCAAACATTGTTTATGCAGATTGGAATAATACCGTTTATGAAGAGAGAAATGAAAACAATATAGCAAAAGGTGTAAAACATGAACATATTCTTAAGTTTACAGATGGTGGCTGGGTAAATATTAATGTGATTAGGGTGAATTTAGATGAAGAGGATGCAAGCTTAGATTTATTATTTCATCAAGATGGACTAAGTCAAAAGGCAAGATTATCAACATTAGTAAATCAAAGAGAAAATATAATAGGGGCTATAAATGGTGACTTTTTTAGTATGAAAACAGCAGCAACAATTGGACCTATGGTAAGAAATGGAGAACTTCTTACGACTACATCATATACAGATCATATGGTACCTACATTTAATTTGTCAGAGGATCATATACCTTTTATTAAAAAATGGACAAATCCAAATATTATATTGACAAATGAAAATACTGGATTTGAATTAAAGGTTCTTGCGGTTAATAAAGAATCTGATTATGAAAATACTTGTATTATTTATACGCCAAAATGGGGAGAAAAAACACCAGCCCTTAGTCCTAAGCTTGCAAGTGGTATAGAGCTGATTATAAAAGATAATATTATTCAGGATATGGTAAAAGCGCAGACAGGAAGCTATATACCTAAAGATGGATATGTATTATTTGCAACAGGACAAAAGGCAATAGAGGTTGGACAAAACTTTGTTGTTGGAGATTATGTAAATTTTTCTGCTGAGACAAATCCAAATTTTGAGGATTTAGCTCTAACTATTTCTGGAGGATCAATTATTGTAAAAGATGGACAGGTTGTATCTGATTATTATATGAATATCAAAGGAAAACATCCAAGAACTGCTTTAGGTATAACAAAAGATGAAAAAGAGGTCTTCTTTGTTACTATTGATGGTAGAAGCAGATCATTTACAGGGGTAACGCAAGAAGAATTAGGACAAATTATGCTCTCTCTTGGAGCATATAATGCTATTAATTTTGATGGTGGTGGTTCTACAGATATGGTATTAAGACCTCTTGGAGAAGAAAATAGGAAAGTGATCAATAATCCTTCAGAGGGCAGAGAGAGAAGAATTATGAATGGTATTGGTGTTGTAAGCTATGCTCCTCAGCTTGAAGAAATTGGAGGGATTATATTAGAAGCAAAAGATGAAAATATGCTCATAAATACTTCAAAACAATTTACATTAAAAGCATATGATGAAAATTACAATCCGGTAGAAATAGATCCTAATGCTGTAAAATGGCATGTTAGCGGTGTAAATGGAGAATTTGATAATAATTGTTTCAAAGCAACTACTTCAGGGGTTGGAGCAGTAGTAGCTGAGTATGAAGGAAAATATGCTACCTTTCCTATTAGAGTTATAGATAATCCTGTAAGCTTAAGGGTATTTCCATCACAAATACATATAGATAAAAATAAAAGGAAATATATTAAAGCAAAGGTAATAGATAAGGACGGCTATGGAGCAATAGTAGATATTAATGAGTTGAATGTAGATATTCCTGATAATTTAGGAAATATAGATAGTGAAGGATATTTTCAAAGTTCTAATGAGTCAGGTTCAGGACTTATGAAGGTATCTTACAAAGGACTTAGTAGCTATGTGCCTATTGTGGTAGGTTCAAAAGAAGAGGTTGTAGATGATTTTGAAAATAATAATGGAACCTTTTTAGCTTATCCTAATGAGGTAACAGGAGATTATAAATTGTCAGATATTAGTAAAGTAGGCGATTATTCAGGGGAAATTTCCTATGATTTTACAACTACAGATGCTACAAGGGCTGCTTACTTGGTATTTGATAATGGTGGAATAAATTTTGATAAAGCTCCTGAAAAAATTGGATTGTGGGTATATGGTAATGAAAGTGGACATATGCTAAAGGCAAAAATTGTCGATGCAAGCGGAAATCCTACAAATATCACATTAGTACCTAGCATTGATTGGGCAGATTGGAAGTTTGTTGAAGCTGTTATCCCTAAAAGCATAAAGAGTCCTTTTAAGCTTGAAAGAATATATGTTGTGGAAACTAATAGTCTTTCAAAGGATATAGGGAAAATTTATATTGATCAGTTAACTGCAATGTATCCAAATGTTTACAAAGGAGGTATTCCAAAAACAGATAAATTTGTAGACAGCAGAAATAAAAAAGCTAATTTAAGAGGAGAGGATTCCTTTAGACTATTTGTAAATTGGTCTATTCCATCTGATGATAAAATATTAGATAAAATTGCTAATATGTCTAATAATATGGCGCAAATGAATTTATTTACAGAGCCTATAGGAGATTTATTAAAAGAACAATTAAATCAGCCAAGTATTATAGCTAATGGAGGGTATGGTTCTAGTAAATATAAGAATAGTTTATTCATTTATTTAGATAATAGCAAAGGGTCTTTAAGAGAAACAAATTTTGAACAATGGCGTTGGTTTTTAAATACTGTAGAAAATATAGATAGCAAAAATATATTTATTGCATTACCAAAACCGATAAGATTTAAAGATCCATTAGAAGAAAAATTATTTAAGGATACATTAAAAAAAATGAAGCTAGAAAAAAATGCAGATGTTTGGGTTATAACAGGAGATAATGATATTTTCTCAATTTACCCTGAAGATGGCATACACTATGTGAATTTAAATGATTATCATGATATGGAGATGTTTACAATTCCTAAAATTATATTATTTACTGTAAATGATGATGAAGTAACATATGAAATTCTTTCTGTCGATGAAAAATAGATTTAAAAAGTAAAGGCAATAAGAAAATCACGCTTTGAATATTTTAATGCGTGATTTTCTTTATGAGGATAAATGTATACAATGCTAGTGATTTCATTACATTGAAATTTATGCTATAATAGTGAAGAATTTGTAAAAAAGATGTGTTTAAGTTATATTTGAAAGGGAGGCTTTAATCGATTTATGAAAAAAAACAGTTTTTTATTATGTGTATTTATTATTTGTTTTTCAAGTTTTTTTGTTTATGGTAATACAGTAGAAGCTTTTGATATGGGGAATGAAAATTATAATCAGTATACAACATATATAAATTATGCAGATGGATATATGATAAATTACCCTAAGGATATGTGGGTAGATACTACGCTATCTTCGGTTAAAACAGTTATAGGAAATGAAAAAAGAGAAATTGAGATATATTATGATGATTTTAGGAATACACATCATTCATCAATGGGGTATATAAACTATAGTAATGCATTTATAAAAAACAGTACGGACCACTATAAAGAATATGAGAATATGATTTTAGTAAATGGGATGCAGACACATTTACTAAAATGGAGCAGAAAAAAGCTCTCTAGAGTAGAAAATGATAAAAATTATTATGTGAGTGCAGAAATTATTAAAAATAGTCATGAAGTCTATACCATTTTTATAAAATCAGCAACACCTTTTGAAAATTATGAAGAGTATATGGATATTATTAATAGTTTTCAGTTAATAGAAAAAGTAGATAATCATCATATCAATGTAAAATTCAAACCTGTACAAAAAAATCTAAATGATGAAACAAAAGCATTCTATCAGAAATATTTTTTAGAAAGTGATAAATTAAGATGGGGAATCTTTGAATATACTGCCCCAAAAAGTTTTTGGTATCTTAATGCATTAGAAGATAAGATTGACTATACTTTTCAGTTTTTAGTCAGATACCAATCACTAGATGTGCCTTTTCCTATGGAAGAAATGGTAAATGCCTATAAAAATAATCGATACGTAGAGCTAACGCTTCAAACTATGCATATGGGGCAAGACAATTCTAGTATTACATACGATATTTTAGATGGAAAATATGATGATTATTTTCAAAGGTATGCAAAAAAAATAAAAGAATTTAATCATCCTATCCTTTTTAGATTAAATAATGAAATGAATGGAGATTGGTGTGTCTATTCAAGTTATTATAGCTCTAAGGATACAAATCTTTATAAGGAAGTATGGAGATATGTTTATAAAATTTTTGAAGAAAACGGTGTAGATAATGTGCTGTGGGTATGGAATCCTAATGATGTATCATTCCCAAATTTCAAATGGAATCATTATTTGAATTATTATCCAGGAGATCAATATGTAGATATCATAGGACTTACAGGATACAATACAGGAACTTATTATCAAGGCGAAAAATGGAGAGAATTTGATGAAATTTACCCACAGCTTTATTCAGAATATATATCTATTTTTGAGCAGCCCTTTATGATTACAGAATTTGGGTCAAATGAGATTGGTGGAGATAAAGTCAAGTGGATAAATGATATGTTTGATGGATTTTCTTCTAATCAATATAAAAATATTAAGGTAGCTATATGGTGGAACGGTATTGATTGGGATAAAAATATGAATCCGGCTAGAATTTACAGGATGGATAGAAGAGAAGAATTCATAAATACTTTTAGAGAAAGATTAAAATATTTTCATGAAGGAAAAGAGGAAGGATTAGAAAATGAAACAATTTAAAAGGATTATATTATATTTTCTTCTGTATGCATTGATTATACAGTTTGGTTTGGAATATGTAATTCCTGTTCAGGCTGTGTATAATGATCGATTAAGCTATGATGCGGTAAAGAATCGTCCCACAAATATAGAAGCTGTTTTTGAACAAGTGAAAAGAATAATTGATCAAGAAAATTTAAAGGACTATGTAATTATATTAGGGGATTCAGTTGGATATAGTAATCCAGGTCCTGCTGAATCTTCTTTAGCACATTTTTTAAATGAAAAAGCAAAAAAATACGGTAAGTCTTTTAGGGTATTTAATCTTTCTATGCCAGCTATGCAGACAGGAGATATTTATACGGTACTCCTTAAGATGAAAGAATATGGTATATCCTCTGATCATTTAATCATAAATATTATTTATGCTGGATTTGTAGCACGTAATCCTGATCCTTCACCTGTTTTTTGGTTGAAGGATCAATTAAAGGAAGTAGATCCTAATGCTTATTATCATATAGAAAAACAGTTAATTGCAAATGAAAAGGTAGAAGAAAATATTATTAAGAAAAAACTTAAGAATGCTAAAAATATTATGTATGAAAATATAGCTGTATTTAAATATAAAGATTATATACAGGCTTATTTGATTGATAAATTCAAAAGCTTAAAGGGTAATATTGTAGAAAGAGAAGACATTAAGCCCTGGTATGAAAAGGAATTTCTGAAGGATTTATTAAAACAACCTATGTATCAAAGAGAATTTAGTGATATAGCCTTTGTGATGGATGAGAGCAATCCTCAAATATATTTTTTAAATAAAATTATTCAGTTGCAAAAGGATAAAGATACACTTATTTTTCTTGCAGCAATGAATGATGAATTATTAAAGGATAATACATCAAAGATTGGGTTTCAAGAAAATTTAAATAAAATAGATGCATATTTTAAAAATAAACCAGTAACATACATAAATTTTAATAAAAAAATAGATTATAATCTTTTTTCAGATCATGTCCATTTAACTCCAGAAGGCTATGAAATTTTAGCTGAAAAGCTGTGGAATGAGATTGTTAAATGGAATATTAATTAATGGAGGATATAAAAAATGCTGTTTCATTCTTTTGAATTTATGATTTTGCTTTTTATTACATTCATGCTTTTTTATTCTTTTCCAAAACAAAGAATTTATCTGTTGGCTTTAGTTAATATACTCTTTTATGGAGCATCAGGAATAAGCTATTTAGTATTATTTATGCTTGTATCACTGATTACATATGTGTGTGCACTGCATTTAGATAAAAGCTATTATAAAATACTATATACCATAGGAATACTTGTAAACCTTTTGAATTTAGCATTTTTTAAGTATACAGGATTTATATTGAAAAATCTTGAAAAAATCATAGGTATTACTTTTCCGTGGCAGGAGCATTTATTAGCGAAGATTATGTTGCCTGTAGGGATTTCTTTTTATACATTCCAGCTAATAGCTTATTTAGTAGATGTAAAAAGAAAAGAAATAAAGCCTTGTGATTCTTTTATAAGCTTTTGGGTATTTATTTCTTTCTTTGGACAGCTGATTGCAGGACCTATTATGCGTGGGAAAGAGTTTATTCCTCAAATTTTGAATGTACAGAAAAATCCATTTACCTTGAGCAATATAAAATATGGTTTTTATTATATTACTATGGGACTTGCTAAAAAAATAATATTTGCGGATTTTTTAGCTTCTAAGGCTGATTTTTATTTTAGTCAAGTAATGAATTTGAATACTCTAGATGCTTGGTTTGCAGCTTATCTGTTTGCATTTCAGATATACTTTGATTTTTCTGCGTATAGTGAAATTGCTGTAGGTATTGGGCATTTATTTGGATTAAGGTTAAAGCTTAATTTTAAATCTCCATATATTAGTGGAAACCCATCAGAATTTTGGAAAAGATGGCACATTACTTTGTCTTCTTGGATTAAGGATTATATTTATATTCCATTAGGGGGGGCAAAAAAAGGAGTTTTTCTACAGTATGTAAATTTAATCATAGCTATGGCACTATCAGGTCTTTGGCACGGAGCAGCTTGGACTTTTATAATATGGGGAACTTATCATGGTGTTTTAAGTGTACTTCATAAAATTTATAGAAAAAATATTTCTTTTAATCGTAATAACAAGCTTTACAAGCTTATATCTATTTTTGTATTTTTTCATTTAACTACAATAGGATGGGTATTTTTTAGAGCAGGAAGCTTTAATGATGCACTTTATATGATCAAAGAGATGATTACACTATCGAATATGACTTATAGTCCTAGATACTTTATTTATTTTGGATTTATTGCTTTTCTTTATTGCATTCACTTATTAGAATATTTTATTAGAAAGAATGATATTACTTTAACAAAGCTGTGGGAGAAGTATTTTCCTCCATTTATACGTGCAGCTGCCTATATTGGAATTTTGATTATATTAATTTTATTTACAAAAACAGAGGAGAGCAGTTTTATTTATTTCCAATTTTAAATATAATTCTATAGATGTGTGCTTCTAAATATTATCTTTAGAAGTATACATCTATATTTTTTATAAAATTATATTATAGATAAACAACTTCAAAATGAAATATAAAAGATAGTTCATTCCAGATAACTTTTGAAAAAACAAAACTTCATTTCATGAAAAAATACTAAACCTTCAAAACTCACTTCGTTCAAACAATGAAGGTTCTTAACGTATTTTTCATGAAATTTCAGTAAGTTTTTTTACAAAAGTTATCGAAGTCATTCACTTATCTTTATATATTTCTTTTTTTTATGTTGAAGTTGTTTACCTATAGATAAACAACTTCAAAACTCACTTCCTTTAAACAATGAAGGTTCTTAACTTATGTAATAAAAAATTAATAAATATATACACAATAAAAAAACATTTTATGATAAAATGATAGAGTATGCAATATGTTGTCAAATATGAATGGTTAAGGGGGATTACAGATGAAAAAGAGCCAGAGGTCGTTGCTAATAATTATGAGTACCTGTATAGGTTTGTTGTTGTTTTCTTATGTAGCGATAGCTATGAGTAGTGAGGCTGGATCACAAGAGGATCCACTTGTTAGTAGAGGGTATGTAGAGCATAGAATAAATCAGCTTAAATATTATATAGATGAAAAAATAAAAGAAGCGTTGGAAAAGAATGATACAAGTAATTATCAAGGAAATGTGCAGGGAGCTGTTTTTGAGATAATAGAGGTTCAAAAAGGACAAAGGGTCATTGGTGGTGCAAGCACAGAAATGATTATCCGTTCTGGACAAGCAGCTGCTATTGCAAGTGAATCTGGAGGAGTAGCAGATTTAATTTCTGGAAAAGATTTAAAGTCAGGAGAACTTATACCCCTAAATCATTTGCTGTTATTACCAAGAGGAGATGGTAGAGGTGTACAAGTTCTTATGGACAAAACATATATATTAATCAAAGGAAGTTATGAGATTCAATAAAAGCGCCTGCGCGCTTTTTTTCAGTCATGGAGGTTGCGATGAATAATTATAAGAAAACCATCAAAACAATTTTTGCAGTTATAGGTTTAACTTTTTTTGCAAAATTTTTAGGATTTTTTAGAGATGCTTTATTAGGCAGTAAGCTAGGAGCTAATATGGAGTCTGATGCATATATTATGGCACTCAATAGTACTTCGATTATATTTGTAAATATTGGAGCTGCTATTGTTACTGCAACTATACCTATTATTGTAAGAATTTTTAATAAAGCTACAAAAAAAGAAGCTTTTTCTTTTGTGAATAATCTGTTAAATATTTTAATCTTTATTGCATGTATTCTTACCGTTTTAGGAGAATTGTTTTCTAAACAAATTATGGGTCTTCTTGCTGAGGGCTTTGAGTACTATAAGTTTCATTTAACTGTTCAATTAACAAGGATTATGTTTCCTATTTTGATTTTTATCTGTATTACATATGTATTTGTATCATTATTGCAATCTATGGAAAGATTTAAAGTAACATCTATTATTAGTATCCCAGCCAATGTGATGATCATAGTTTTTTTATGCTTTTTTTCACAAAAATATGGTGTAAAGGGATTGGCTGTTGTTACTACTATTGGATGGATACTTCAATTTTTAGTAATGACCCCTTTTCTATATAAGGAAGATTACAAATATAATCTTCGTATAAACTTTAAAGACCCATATATAAAAGAATTTTTTTCAATGATTTTGATAATTATCATTGTAGCATCTGTAAATCAATTAAATATTTTATTAGATCAAAAACAAGCATCTTTTTTAGGACATGGAAAAATATCTTTTCTATATTATGCAAATATATTGTATCAAGCTATTACTACTACTACTGTTTTAGGAATCAATACTGTCATGTTTCCAAAATTTGCAGAAAAGGCAGTGAATTTGAGTGAAAAGCAGTATGCTCAGTTTATTGCTGCTATTATCAAATTAATGACATTTGTGTTACTGCCAATGACAGCAGGGATTGTTCTTTTAAGAAATCCAATAATAAGTTTAGTTTTTGAAAGAGGAGCATTTACCCATCATGCTGCTGTTATTACAGGCTCAGTGTTTGCTTGCTATGCTTTAGGTATGATTAGCTTTGGTATTTTAGATGTTGTGAATAAAGCCTTCTATGCACGAAATGATAAAAAAATACCTGTTCAATATGCTTTACTCATAATCGTTTCAAATATGATCCTCAATTGGATTTTAGGACCAAAATTTGATGTGGTTGGATTGGCTATAGGAACAGCTTTAGCATCTACTGTGGGGAGTATTGGACTGATGAGAGCATTCAAGAGAAAAATGGGATATTTAGATGTTAAAAGCTTATGGAATACTTTTATAAAGGTGATATTAAGCTGTTTGGTGATGGCTATAGCAGTAATGCCAACATTGAAAATACTAAATGTATATTTTTATGATAAGGGACTAATAGGCAAAATCATTGTAGTGATAATTCCAAGTATTGTAGGTGGTGTAGTATACGCTTTTGTAACTATGAAGCTAAAATTAGAAGAAGCTTTTACATTATATAATCATTTTGTTCAACCATTAATAAAGAAATTAAAAGGGAATAGATGATGAAATACTATGAAAAAGGACGTGAGAAGATGAAGAAAAAATATATTTTATTATTTATATTGATCTTTTCTTTATTGATTGTTTCTATTACAGCTATGAAAAGAATCCATATAGAATCAAACAATAAGACAGTAGATGTTATATTAGATTATAAAGAGTTTGAAAAAATGGCAAAGCAATCAGATGAGGATTTAGAATGGTGGTTTAGAAAATTCAAAACATTAGGGGTTAGTGGTGTAGGTTTAAATGAAGAAAGCTTTGAATCTATGATAGAGGAAAATAAACCTATAAAGGTTGAGATGATCGGAAGTATCATAAAGGATATGAATTGGAAAAAAGAATATCCTAAAGCCATAGTAGAACTTTTTGAGAAAGAAAAAATAGATTCATATGATGTTTTGGCAAGAACAAAATCAAAAGAGCTATATGAATTTATTAAAAATGGACTAGAAAGTAGATATGATAAAAGTAAATTTAAAATCATGGAAGAAAAGGATGAATATCTATTTATATTAGATGGAACAGCAGAGGATGCTTTGTATACGCAAATTGAAAAGGTCTTTGATGTTAAAAATAAAGGCTTTAAAGAAGTTTCAAAGCTTTATTCTTCAAAATTGATAAGGTTAGGATTAGGATTAGATGAAAAAAAGGTAAATTTAATAAAAAAGAGTGGATTGAAGGTAGTTCCAAGACCTTATAATTATAGTAGCTGGAGCTCTAAAAAGCTAGTTGAAGGTACTATTAATGATTATAAAAAATTTCATATTATTCCTCCTTATATGATCTTTGGTGGGGGAGAGGTTTTAGGTTATCCAAAGAATGTTAAAGCTTTAGAAGATTATATGAAAAAAAATAATATAAAGGTTGGAATGATTGAATCAGGTGTACAAAGAGAACATATCAAGCAAAAGGGCTTATATGATCTGACAAGAAATTTAGATTATGATAGTGTAAGAGTTTTTAGTGTATTGAAATTTATTCAGAAGAGATTTCAGTATTATAACTATAAAGGTGCAGAGGAAATAGAAAATAGCTTAAATCGTGCTGTAACAGAAAGAAATATAAGAGTTATATATTTTAAGCCTTTCAAATATGATGATTATATTTATGTAACAGACTATAAAGAATATGAAAAAATGTTTGATAGATTTAGAACAAGATTAAGTAGTCATGGAATGAAAATAGGCCCTGCTAGTGTAATGGATGCGAATAAAGTAAGAAATCGATATAAAATAATGATTGGATGGGGAGTAGTAGCTGCTGGGATTTTACTACTTGAGAATATTGTAAGGTTAAAAGAAAAAATAAGCTATATCCTATTAGGTATTGGAATCGTTGGGGTAACAGGGATATTTTTAGTAAAGCCTCATATAGGAGAAATTCTTTTAGCATTAAGTGCAGCTATTATATTTCCTTCTCTGAGCATGGCATATTTTTGCAGTAGGTGTAGTATTTACTATAAGGAAGGAATTCAACAAAAATCTATTTTAAAAGATTTTATTGTTGTTATAAAAGATTTAGTTATATGCTCTTTGATATCCTTGATAGGATCATTCATGGTAGGAAGCATTCTTTCAGATATTGAATATTTATTAGAAATGAGTATTTTTAGAGGAGTGAAGTTTAGCCAATTAATTCCAATTGTTATATTCATCATTCTTTATATGGGGTATTTTGGATATAAAAGAAACAAAGGTATTTATGAAGCTAAAACGTTAAAATGGGAAGATATAAAAAATTTATTATTTGATGATGTAAAGATTATTTATGTAATAGTGGGTGCTGTTTTATTGGTTGTAGGATATATATATATAGCTAGAACAGGTCATGAAACTTCAATACAGCCATCTAATTTAGAAATGATATTTAGAAATATGCTAGAAGAAAAATTTTATGCTAGACCGAGAACAAAAGAATTTTTATTTGCATTTCCAGCACTAATGTTAGGTTTCTTTGTAGCAAAGAAAAGGATAAAATGGCTTACTTTTATATTTGGATTATGTGCAGTGATCGGACAAACCTCCATTGTAAATACTTTTTGTCATTTAAGAACCCCTATGCTTTTATCTATTGTAAGAACAGGATATTCATTGATATTTGGTATTTTGATAGGAAGTATTTATGCTTTGCTGCTGTATAGTAGTGTGAAGCTCTTAAAAGTCATGAGAGGAGCAGCACATCATGAGTAAGGTTGTCATTTCAGGTTATTATGGCTTTAATAATGTGGGAGATGAATCTATATTAACTTCTATTGTAGATAATTTTAAGAAGTATAAAAAAGATATAGAAATAACAGTACTTTCAGCAAATCCTGAAAGTACTTCCCAAAAATATGATATCCAAGCAGTAGATAGAAAAAATTTATGGCAAATTTATAAAGCCATAAAAGATTGTGATCTGTTTGTTAGTGGTGGAGGCAGTTTGCTTCAGGATGTTACAAGCCACAGAAGTATTACCTATTATTTAGCTATTATTTTCATGGCTATTCTTTTAAGGAAAAAAATATTGATTTATGGACAAGGAATTGGCCCTATAAATAAAAGCTTTAATCAATATATGGTAAGGTGGATTTTAAATAAAGTAGATGCTATTATTGTAAGAGATGAGGGTTCTCAAGAATTATTAAAGCGTATTGGTGTAAATGTACCTCCAATTTATGTTACAACAGATCCTGTTATCAGTTTAAGAAAAGGAAATATTGAACTAGGAAGAGAAATTTTGATAAAAGCAGGAATTGATCCAGAAAGGAAAAAACCATTAATTGGATTTGCAATTAGAGGTTGGCGTGAGCGCGATGAATTTATATCAAATATATGCAATATAGCAGATAAACTCATTGAAAATTTTGATATGGATGTTGTATTTATTCCCTTCCATTTTGGAGAAGATATAAAAATAATGGAAGATATACAGAATAGAATGAAACAAAAAGCTTTTTTTATTAAAAATAGATATGATATAAATGAAATGTTAGGAATTGTTGGAAATCTAAACCTTCTTATAGGAGTAAGATTACATTCTTTAATATTTGCTGCAATTATGAATACGCCATTTATTGCTATTTCTTATGATCCGAAAATTGATAGCTTTATGAAATCTCTACAATTAGAACCACTATGCAGTACAGAAGCTTTAAATGATGTAGATTTAATCTTAGAGATAGAAAAGGTACAAAAAAATCATGAAAGCTATAAGGAGCTTTTAGAAGAAAAAGTAAAGCTTCTTCAAGAAAAATTAAGGGTCAATGAACAGATCGTCATTAAGCTTTTAAAGGAAGGAGGTTGCAGCAGTGAGGCATAAAGTAGAGATAATGGGAGTATGCATTGATCAAGGTAATTTAGAAGATGCATATAATAGATGTATAGAATTTATAAATACAAAGGGTTGTAAAATGATTATTACACCAAATACAGAAATTATTATGCGAGCACAAAAGGATTCAAAATTATTTCAAATTATCAATAAGGCTGATTTGGTGATCCCTGATGGTATTGGTCTTATATATGCATCTAAAATTCAAGGAAAAGGTCTTAAAGAAAGAGTTACAGGCGTTGATCTAATGTATAAAATATTAGAATATTGTAACGAAAATAAAAAGAGCATATATATTTTAGGAGGAAAGCCAGAAGTTGCAGAGAAGGCTTGTAAAAATATAAAAAATAAATTACCGGGAGTAGAAATAAAAGGATGTCATGATGGGTATTTTAAAGAGGAAGAGGAAATTAATATTATAGAAAACATCAATAGATTAAATCCTGATATATTATTTGTTGCATTAGGAGTACCAAAGCAAGAAATATTTATGGATAAATATAAAGAAATGCTTAGTGCAAGGATTGTCATGGGTGTTGGAGGAAGTGTTGATGTTTGGGCAGGAACTGTAAAAAGAGCTCCTAAAATATATCAAAAGTTAGGACTTGAATGGTTTTATAGATTACTCAAAGAGCCCTGGAGATATAAAAGGATGATGGTACTGCCAAAGTTTATGATAAAAGTACTATTTCAAAAATGAAATTGATTAAATATTTTACTGTGATATAATATTGAGGTAAAAATGCTTTTATGAATTAAGAGATTAAGAAATATTTAAAAAATAATTATATACATAAGGAGGGTTTTCGGTTGGCAAAGGTAGATTATGAAATGTTAAAGAAAAATGCCACAGAGATTCGAAAAGGAATTATTAAAGCAGTACATGCAGCTGGATCTGGTCATCCAGGAGGATCTTTATCTGCTGCAGATATTTTAACAGTACTTTACTTTTATAAGATGAAGGTAGATCCTAAAAATCCTAAATGGGAAGAAAGAGATAGATTTGTACTATCTAAGGGACATGCAGCACCTGTTCTTTATGCAACATTAGCAGAAAAAGGATTTTTCTCAAAGGAAGAATTACTGAAATTAAGACATATAGGAGCAATGCTACAAGGTCATCCAGATATGAAAGGTACTCCAGGAGTTGAAATGTCCACAGGATCTTTAGGACAAGGATTTTCATGTAGTATTGGTATGGCTTTAGCTGCAAAGCTTGATAAAAAAGACATTAGAGTTTATGCTCTACTTGGAGATGGAGAAGTGCAAGAAGGAATTGTTTGGGAAGCAGCAATGGCAGCAAGCCACTATAAACTAGATAATTTAACAGCAATCCTAGATTTTAATGGCCTTCAAATAGATGGGAAAAATGAAGATGTTATGAATATTCATCCGATCAAAGAAAAGTGGGAAAGCTTTGGATGGCATGTATTAGAAATAGATGGACATAGCTTTGAAGAAATTATCTCAGTACTTGATAAAGCTGATGAAATAAAGGACAAACCTACTATGATTATTGCAAAAACTATTAAAGGTAAAGGCGTTTCATTTATGGAAAATCAAGTAGGTTGGCATGGTACTGCACCTAAAGATGATGAAAAAGAAAAAGCATTAAAGGAATTAGGGGGTGCCAACTAATGAATAACAAAATTGCTACAAGAGAAGCTTATGGAAAAGCATTAGTGGAATTAGGAAAGGTTAATGAAAAGGTTGTTGTATTAGACGCAGATTTATCAAAATCAACAAAAACTGCTGCATTTCAAAAGGAATTCCCAAATAGATTTTTTAATATGGGAATAGCAGAACAAAATTTAATGGGAACGGCAGCAGGCTTTGCAACAAGTGAAAAGATTCCATTTGTAAGTACCTTTGCTATGTTTGCATCAGGCAGAGCCTTTGAAATTATTAGAAACTCTATAGGTTATCCAAAACTAAATGTAAAGGTATGTGCAACTCATGCTGGGATTACAGTAGGAGAAGATGGTGCATCTCATCAAGCCTTAGAAGATTTAGCTTGTATGAGAGCAATTCCTAATATGGTAGTTTTAAACCCTGCTGATGCAGTATCAGCAAAAAAAGCTGTATTTGCTATGGCAGAATATAATGGTCCTGTATATGCAAGATTTGGTAGAGCTGCGGTACCTGTGATTTATGATGAAGACATGAATTTTGAAATAGGAAAAGGAATAGAAGTAAAAGAAGGAAAGGATGCTGCTATTATTGCAACAGGAATTATGGTTGCAGAGGCTATAAAAGCAAGAGAGATCCTATCAAAGAAAGGAATTGAAGTAAGAGTAATCGATATGCATACAATCAAGCCTATTGATGAAGAAATCCTTATAAAGGCTGCTAAAGAAACAGGTGCAATCGTAACAGCAGAAGAGCATAATATCATAGGTGGACTTGGTTCAGCTGTAGCTGAAGTATTAGTGGAAAATTACCCTATACCAATGAAAAGAGTTGGAACATTAGATACATTTGGTGAATCAGGAAAGCCAGCAGAATTGATGAAAAAGTATGCTTTAACAGCAGAGGATATTGCTAAGGTAGTTGAGGAAGTTATCAATAAAAAATAATTATTATAAAGAATACTGAGAAATGTAGCGTTTCTCAGTATTTTTTATATTGTCTTAAAAATTTAATATATTCAAATTCCTTGAGAATATTTGTACCACCTTTGGAATAAGATTTAGTATATAGATAGGTAAAAGGGGGGATACCAGTGAAAGGAAAATTTAATCTTAAGGCGCTAAGCTGGAAGAAAATTTTGATTGTAGCTATTGTAATTATGCTTATTATAGCAGCATTTTATGCTGTCAAATATTTTGTAAAGGATGATGATGGCGTGCCTTTTGAATTATTAAGTGAAGAACAAATCCCACAAAAGATACAAGAAATTTTACCAAGATATAAAAGCTTAGAAAGAGCTTTAGCTTGTAAAGTTGATGGAGAAATATTTGTTATTGCAACAAGGGGAGAAAAACCTACAGGTGGATATACGATTCAAATAGATAGTATTGAGAAAGTAAATATAGATGGTAAAACAAAGTTAGTTGTTTATACTACATTTAAAGATCCAAAACCAGGGGATATTGTTACCCAAGTAATTACATATCCTTATGTTGTAGTAAAGACAGAATTAGAGGAGCTGCCAGATAAGATTGAACTAAAAGTAAAATATGACGATTAAACTATAAAATGGCAATTGGCTGTATTCTAGGATACAGCCCATTGCCATTATTTACATAGATGATTCTGAAAGATTATGTCGAATTATGTAAAACGAGAAAAGGTAAACATAATTTGATGGGAGGAACATAAGATGAATTTCAGAAAGATACTTGTTTCTTGTACTTTAGGAACGACTCTTTTTTTGGGGAGTATTGGAATTACTTATGGACAAACATATACAGTACAAAGCGGAGATGTGTTTTGGAAAATCGCTTATGAACATGGGGTAAGTACAAAAGCTTTAATGAAGGCTAATAATATGGATGAAAATACTATCATATATCCAGGACAGAAGCTAACAATACCTGTAAAGGAGACTGTTCATATTGTGCAGTCAGGAGATACTTATTGGACTATTAGTCAAAAATATGGGGTGAACTTTAAAGAGCTACTCTTATACAATAATGCTGATGAAAATACATGGCTCAATATAGGAGATAAAGTAAAAATACCTTCGAGTAATAGTACAGACAGTAGTAATATAGAAAATAATAGCAGTAATAATAATCAACAAAGCTATGTAACATATATGAAATATACAGTAAAGTCAGGGGATGATCCCTGGAAGCTATCCCTTAAATATGGCATACCAATGCATGAGATTTTAAAAGCAAATAACATAGATGAAAATGATTGGTTAAATGTAGGAGATGTGATAAAAATTCCTGTACATCATGTATCTGTAAGAGCTACACCAGGAGCTAAATATGGAGAATATTTGGATTGGTGGACAGAAGCACAATATGTGATTCCTATTGGAACAGAATTTACTTTAATTGATTTCGCAACGGGAAAAAGATGGAAAATGAAAAGAACAATCGGTGCTAATCATGCAGATTGTGAACCATTAACAAAGGCTGACACAGCAATCATGAAAGAGGTTTGGGGTGGAGCTTTTAGTTGGCAGAGGCGTCCAGCAGTAGTTGAGTACAAGGGAAGAAGGATTGCAGCATCAGCAGCATCTATGCCTCACAGCATTCAGTATATAACAAATAATAATTTTAATGGACATATGGATATTCATTTTGCAAATAGTACAAGGCATAAGGATGGAAAAATAGATTGGGAACATCAAAAAAATATAAAAATAGCAGCAGGAATTAAATAAACTGTATACAAAAAAAGCAAGAATTCTTTTTTAAAAAGTGCTCTTGCTTTTTTGTATAGTATAAAACTTGCGTAATAAACATGATGATCAATGCCACAATAGACTTATTAGATGATCTTTGTTTAAGATAGTAATAGTTCTATTTTGTATATGGATAATTTTCTGATCACAAAGAATTTTCAATTCTCTAAATAAAGATGGTCTAGATACATTTAGATGCTCTGACCATGTTTTTTTTGAGTAAGGTAAAAGAATAACGTTATTACATTTATATTCGTCCATAAGATATAGTAGTGAAAATGCAATTTTTTGCTGAATAGATGAGTAAGATAATAACTCTGTTTTTAGATTTAATGAAAGTATTCGATTAGCAAATGAATTTAAAAAATTAATCAATAGTGAAGAGTCTTTACTTAATAAATTGAGAATATTTTGTTTAGTAATAAGAAGAATAGTGCTTTTCGTTTTGGCAAAGATATTACAAGGATATGTATTTGTTTTTGAAAAAACAGACCCTTCACCAAATAAGTCGCCTTTTTTCTTGTAAAGAATACTGATAACTTTTCCAGAAGCTAAATTTTTTTGCACTTCAATGCATCCTTCTAAAATAATTCCAATATATTTAGTTGTTTGATCCACGCTAAAAATCAAATCTCCCTTTTTATAAGATTTCACTATATATTCAATTGAAGATAAAGCGTTATTTATTTCTTGCTGTGTTTTATTTTTAAAAAGAACAGAATTAGTAAGAAAGCTAGATATATTTTTCATTTCGACCTCCTAATTTTTTAAAAAAAGTATCTCTAGATACATGTAATCTGGAATTATTATACTATAATGATAATACAATGTAAATGAAAAAGATAATCAATATCGACGGGGGTTATTATGAACAGTATTGGAATAGATATAGGGTATGCTACATTAAAATGTATAGTATTGAATGATGAAAAAAAACAAGTTTTTCAAAGTTATATTTTTCATCATGGAAATATAAAAAAATTATTGAAGAAAGAATTAAGTAATATTGAAGAAAAATTTAATATAAAAAGGTGTTATATTGGGTTTACAGGAGCGCATGGAAAAGCATTTGAAAAATATCATGTAAATGATATTTTAGCACTTACGGAAGGTGTTTTATATACCGATGAAAACATTAAATCTATCATTGAAATAGGAGCTCAAACTTCTAGGTATATTACGGGATTTTCAAATAATACTAGATCGAATATAAAATTTTCTATGAATTCAAGTTGTTCAGCTGGTACAGGATCTTTTTTAGAAGAACAAGTATCGCGATTAGGTATCAAATTAGATGAATATTCAAATTATACTAAGAAAGCTACAAAAATGCTTAGAATTGCGGGTAGATGTAGTGTATTTTCTAAGACAGATATGATTCATCATCAGCAAGAAGGTGAAAAAATTGAAGATGTATTATTAGGGCTTTCATATGCACTTGTTAGAAATTATAAAGCAAATGTGCTACAGCGAATAAAGATTGAAAAGCCAGTTATGTTTGTTGGTGGTGTTGCGAAAAATGAAGGAGTTGTTAAAGCTTTAAAAGATGTTTTTCAATTTGATGATGATTTGGTAGTTTATGATAATTGTTCGAATATAGAAGCTTTAGGAGCAGCTTTATTGGCAAGAGATAGAAATTTATTATGTGATTTACAAAATATATTTGAACAATTAAAAGACATGGATGTAAAAAATAATGATGAATTTTTTTATAAACCTCTTAAATGGTATGGAGATAATGATTGTACAGGTAAACATGTTTGTAAAGTTGTACATGATACTATTATAGATGGATATATAGGAATAGATATAGGTTCTACTAGTACGAATCTTGTATTAATAGATAAAAATAAAGATGTGTTATCTTATAGATATTTAAGAACGAAAGGAAATCCTAAAAAAGCTGTAAAACAGGGAATGAAATCTATTCAAGATGAATTTAAAGGAAGATTAAAAATACGAGGTATTGGTACAACAGGTTCGGGTAGAGTTATGATTGGAAAAGAAATAAAAGCAAATTTGATTGTAAATGAGATTACAGCACAGGCTAAAGGTGCTATTGAAATGGATAAAGATGTAGATACGATTTTTGAAATAGGAGGGCAGGATTCAAAATATATAAGAATACAAAATGGGCGTGTTGTTGATTTTGAAATGAATAAGATTTGTGCTGCTGGGACAGGTTCATTTATTGAGGAACAAGCAAAGAAATTAGGAATCTCTATAGAAAAATATGAAAAAATTGCATTAAAAGGAAAACAACCTTTGAATTTAGGAGACAGGTGTACTGTTTTTATAGAAGGAAATATTTCAAAAGCTATAGCACAAGGAAAAAGTAAAGAAGACATTGCGGCTGGACTTAGTTATTCTATTGTTCAAAATTATTTAAATAGAGTAGTTGCAAATAAACCTATAGGAAATAGAATTTTTTTACAAGGAGGAATAGCACACAATCAGGCAGTAGTGAATGCATTTAGAGCAGTACTTGGAAAGGAAATTGGTATTCCACCGTTTTTTAGTGTTACAGGAGCATACGGTGTGGCATTATTAACAAAAGAAGAAGTAGAGAGTAAAAAGAATAAAAAAATTATATCTCGTGAATTACGAGATATGGAAAGTGAAATTAAGGAATTGTTCTTAAAGGGATACACAGAAAAAATAGATGATAATAAACTTACGATAGGAATTCCTAGAGTTTTATTTATGCATAAATTATTTCCGATGTTTAACGAATTTTTTAAAGTTTTAGGATTTAATGTTTTATTATCTGAAGAAACAAATAAAGAAATAATAGCATTAAGTCAAGAATATTCATTAGATGAAACTTGTTATCCTATAAAACTTATTAATGGTCATGTAGCAACACTTATTAATAAAGGTGTAGATTACATATTTTTGCCTAGCTTATATACAATGAAGCATCCAATATCTAAGGCAAGAGAAAATTATGCATGTGTATATATGCAAACTGTGCCACAAATTGTATCACGGACTATGGATTTGGAAAAAAAGGGGATTAAACTTTTATCTCCAGCTTTGTCTTTCAAGTTTGGCAAAAAATATATGATGAAAGCATTGATGGATTTAGGGCAAAAGCTTGGTAAAAATAAAATTCAGACATCATTGGCTTTGGCAAAAGGAATGAAGAGATTTAAAGAATTTGAAAAAGAGGTTGAAAATTTAGGAAAAGAGTTAATTGATTCTCTTGAAGAAAATGAAAAAGCTTTTGTTATTATTACAAGAACTTATGGAATATCAGATAAAGGTTTAAATATGGAGATTCCACGAAGATTGAGAGAAATGGGCTATAAAGTTTTTACTTTGTCAAATCTTCCTGCACATAATTATGATTTGTCTGATGATTATTCTAATATGTACTGGCCTTTTGGAGAACATATTTTATCAGGTGCAAAGATTGTAAAGAAAAATAAAAATCTTTATGCTATATATCTAACTAATCATGGTTGTGGACCAGATACGATATTAAGTCATTATTTTAAAGAAGAAATGGGAGAAAAGCCTTATTTACATATAGAAGTAGATGAGCATGCATCTAATGTTGGAGTAATAACAAGATTAGAGGCTTTTATAGAAAGCTTAAAAAATACTAAAATGAATGAAGTTGTCAATAAGAAAGGGAAAATTATAACGGAAAATAGTAATTTTCGAAAAAAAATATATATACCTTATTTATATCCATATAGTCATTTGTTGCAGGGAATGTTTAGAAAAAAAGGAATTGATGCAGATATTCTTTTGCCTACAAATGAAAGAACTCTAGAAATTGGTAAAAAGTATGCAACATCAAAAGAATATGTATCTTTAATAGCTTTATTGGGAGATGTATTTTCACAAATTAAAAATATAGATAAAAATTCATCTATATGGATTCCACAAACGGAAGGAAGTGAGACATTTGGACAATATAGTAGATTGTTAGAACAAAAAATTAAATTGGAAGGTTATTATGATATTAAAGTTCAATCTCCATTTATAGAAGATTTATTAGAAGATAAAAAATATGGAATGGATTTTTTATTAATACTTATTGCAGGAGATATTGTCATGGCTGCAAATAGAGATCAAAGAGATGCTTATTTAAAAAGAATATTAAATGAGATTAAAAATGGAACTTTTAATGAAAATTCATTGATAATGATAGCTAATAATATATATAAACAATTATCAAAAGAAAAATATGAAAAAAATATATATGCATTAGGCGAATTGAGTGTAGTATTTAATCCTATACTTAACAATTATCAACTTGAAAGATTAGAGCATAAAAATAAAGTTTATTATCAACCTATTTCAGAAACGATGTATTTTAAATGGGTAGATTTTTTGAGAAAAGAAAAAAGAAAAAATTTGTTATTAAGTAAAATGAAAAACATAATGAATCAAGTTTCAAAAGAACTAGGAGTATATAGTCCATTTGATAAAAATTTAGATGAGATGATAAAAATAGCTGATGAAAAATTGCCACTATATTCTGGAGGTAATGGAAGATATAGAATGGTAAAATCATTGAGATGTTCAGATAATATTAATGGTTTATTGCTTTTAACTTCAATGTATGAAAATACAGGAACTATTTTGAAGCTTTTAAGGGATCAAGATGAAAAAGTAATGAGTGTTCCTTCTATAGAATTGTGTTTTGATGGAACTTTACATAGTGGAAATGATGAAAAAATTAAAAATTTCATTTATTACATATAAAAAATAAGGAGGAGTAAAAATGAAAGAAAAATTTTTAAAGAACATACCTTTTGAGGAAGTTTTGGAGTTGAAGGATTTGGTAGATTATGCAGAGGGAAGAGTAAGTAGTAAAACACTTGTACAAAGAAGTGATTTGAGTATAACGTTGTTTGCTTTTGATAAGGGAGAGGGGCTTAGTACTCACTCTGCACCTGGTGATGCGATGGTATATGTTATGGAAGGCAGTGTAAAAGTTAGCATTGGTGAAGATATAAATGTTGTTTTAAAAGAAGGACAAACAGCAGTTATGCCTGCAAATATTCCGCATGCTTTAGAATCAATTGAAAAATTTAAAATGTTGCTTATAGTTGTAAAACCTCAAAAAGAAAATAAGAGATAGGAGATTTTATTTATGGGAGAAAAATATATAAAAAATATAGATTTTGAAAAAGTGTTAGATTTTAAAAATTTAATTGAATATGTAGAAGGAGGTGTTGAAAGTCGTACTCTTGTGCAAAGAGAAGATTTTAGTATAACTTTATTTGCTTTTGATCAAGGAGAAGGGGTAAGTGCTTATTCAATGCCTGGAGATACAATGATTTATGTATATGAAGGAAAGGCAGAAGTAGTTATTGATGAAGATAAAAAATTTATTCTTGAAAAAGGAAAAACAATTGTTGTACCACCAGATGTAATTCATAGCTTTGATGCAGTAGAAAAATCTAAAATACTGATTATTATAGTAAAGCCACAAAAACGAGGAGGGGATAAATGATGAAACAAAAGATAGCATTGATTTTGATTGTAGTATTAAGTATAACCATGTTTTTTGGTTGCAATCAATCACAAAATAAAGAGGCAGAAGTATCGTGTGAAATGCCAAAAGAAGAAATAAAAATAGTTATAAGCGGACCAAAAGCACCACCAACATTTCCGTTGCTTAGAATGATAGAAACAAAAGCATTAGGAGAAAATGTGAAAATTGACTTTAAAATATGGAATGGTGTAGAAGAATTATTGGCTATAGCTACTAATTCAGAATACGGATTTTTAGCTATGCCAGTAAATACATCAGCTAAGTTATATAATAAGGGTGTGGATATAAAGCTTACCAATGTAAATACATGGGGAGTTATGTATTTATCGACTACAGATTCAAAATGTAATAGGTGGGAAGATTTAAAAGGGAAGAAATTGTATGTACCTTTTAAAAGTGCTCCACCTGATATTATTACACAATATTTCTTAAAAGAATATGGGTTGGAAGCAGGAAAAGATGTTGAGATTATTTATTCAACCCCATCAGAGATTGCACAGATGGTAAAGGTAGGAGAAGCTGAATATGCAATGAATATAGAACCTTTTATAACAGCAAGCAAGATGGGAAATGAGAATTTAAGAGTTGTTTTCGATTATATGGAAGAGTGGAAAAAAATAAAAGGATCTGAATATGATATTCCTAATGCAGGGATCGTCACAAATAATAAGTTTTTAAAAGAACATAAAGAACTGGTAGAATTATTTGAAAAGGAATATGAGAAAGCAGTTATATGGACATTAGAAAATCCTAAAGAGTCATCAAAATTAGTAGAAAAATATCTTGGATTAAATAAAGATTTAATAGAAAAATCTATGCCGACTTTAGGACTTAAATATAAACAGTCTAATAATGCAAAGAACGATTTGGAAAAATATTATGAAACCCTTTTAAATTTTAAAGCAGATAGTATTGGAGGGAAAACTCCAGATGAAAACTATTATTACTAAGAAAAATAGTGATATTTTAAAAACTCTAATTGTCATATTAATCCTTTGGGGAGGGTTATCGGTGATTTATTCACCTATAATCCTTCCAGGACCTATTAAAACATTGCAAGCTACATGGAATGTTTTGGTTGATGTTGACTTTCTAAGTCATGTATTGATTACTTTGAAAAGACTTTTCATAGGTCTTTTTGGTGCGGTGTTATTAGGAAGTATTTTAGGACTAGCAATAGGTGAATGCAAAAGGATGAAGTATTTATTTGAGCCTGTATTTCATATTATACAGGCTACTCCACCTATATCATGGTTAGCTCTTGGGATGATTTGGTTTGGATTAGATGGGCAAGCTACTATATTTATTGTATTTATTGCAAGCGTACCTATAATGATTATTAATATTATAGAAGGATTTGAGAATATTGATCCTAAGCTGATTGAAATGGCAATGATTTTTCATTTTTCAAAAAAAGATATTTTGTTTGAGATTATACTTCCATCATTGAAATCTTATTTTAAATCTGGAATTACTATAGCTGTGGGATTAGGTTGGAAATTAGTAATTATGGGAGAAGTTCTAAGCTCTAGTACAGGGATAGGAGCACAGATCACTAATGCACGATTGAATATTGAAACAGGAAAGGTATTAGCATGGACAATTATTATTATTTTATTAGGGGTTTTATCTCAAAAGTTAATAGATTTTGCATTTGATTTTAGAAGTAAGGAGAAAGAAAATTATGGTTTTGCAAATGAACAAAATAGAAAAAAGATTTGGCGAGGTTATCGTATTAAAAGATTTTTCGCTAAAGGTTAATGAAAAAGAAATTCTTTGTATCATTGGACCATCTGGATGTGGAAAATCTACGATGCTTAATATTGTGTCAGGATGTTTATCACCTTCTAAAGGAAATTTAGTAAACAAAAGTAAAAATATTAGTTATGTATTTCAAGAAGATAGATTGCTTTCATGGAAAACTGTTTATGAAAATATTTATATTGTAAATAAAAAGGCATCAAAAGAGCATATGAAATTATTGATTGAACAGGTAGGACTTACAGGCTTTGAAAATTATTATCCTTTAAAGTTGAGTGGTGGAATGAGGCAAAGGTGTGCCATTGCAAGAGCATTTAATTATGAAGCTGATTTATTACTTATGGATGAACCATTTAAATCTCTTGATTATAATTTGAGATTTAGTATGATTGAGCATTTACTAAATCTTTGGGAGATGAAGAAAAATTCAATTATATTTGTTACTCATGAAATAGATGAAGCACTTTTGCTTGGAGATAGGATTTTAGTATTGTCAAATAGACCTACAAAAGTAATCAAGGAATTTGAAATAAAAAAATTAAAAAGAAAAAGGAGTTTAAGAGATGAAATATTGATGAGAATAAGAAATGAAATTGTGAGTTGCCTTGTAAAACAATAAATATCTTCAATATAATACCATAATACAGTACTATTAACAATAGTTAGTATATCCTACTTTTCGTGTCCATGCTTTTATACTAATACCACTCCTTCTTAATCATATTATCATAAATAAACTACTACTTTTTCATCATATATTTAAAAATTTAAATTTTATATAAATACATAAGAGGGTATATATAAATATAAAATAAGATAGGAGGTGTCATGATGATTGAAAAATATGAAGTGCCTATAGAAAAACTGAAGAATAAATGTGATGTTAGTTGTTTTGATTTTGATTCAACAAAGGACCTTTATCCACTACAAGGAATTATTGGTCAAAGGCGAGCAGCGAAAGCGTTAGAATTTGGACTAGATATTAAGAAGAAAGGATACAACATATTTGTGTCAGGACAAAGTGGGACAGGAAGAAATAGCTATACTTTGTCTATTACTGAGAAAAAGGCAGAAAATAAGGAAACACCAGATGATTGGCTATATGTACACAATTTTAAGAATCCAGACAGTCCTATTGCACTGCATGTAAAGAGCGGTATGGGGAAAATTTTAAAAAAAGATATAGAAAATATGATTGAGCTGTTTAAAAAGGAAATTCCTAAGGTTTTTACAAGTAAAGAATATGAAAACCAAAAGAGTGTATTAATCCAGCAATATCAAAATTATACTCAAAAAACGATTAATGACTTAAATGTAATGGCAGAAAAATATGGTTTCATTTTCAATCAAACAGATAAAGGGTTAATTAGTATTCCATTCAGAGATGGACATCCTATGAGTGAGGAGGAATACAGAAATTTAAGTACTGAAGAACTAGAAAAATTAAGAAAAAACTCTAGTGAGCTAAGCTTAGAAACTGTTGATGTCTTTAATAAGATAAGGAGCTTAGAAGAGGAATACAGAAATAGCGTAAAAGAATTAGATGAAAAAATGGCTCTAGACGTAGTAGCTTTTCATATAAATGAAATAAAGAAAAAATTTGAAGATAGACAGTGTGTTATAGAATATTTAAAAACTCTACAAGAAGATATTATTGATCATATAGGTAAGTTTAAAGTTGACAAAAATGAACAGATGAATAATCCGTTTGCAATGTTTCAAAGATCTTCAGAAGCTTTTTTTGACAGATATTTAGTAAATCTTTTTATTGATCATAGTGAAAAATCAGGTGCACCTATTGTAAATGAAACTAATCCAACCTATTATAATTTAATTGGTAGAATTGAGTATAAAAATGAATTGGGTGTAATGAAGACGGATTTTACACAGATAAAACCGGGTGCGCTGCATCAAGCTAATGGAGGATATTTGATATTACAAGCTAAGGATTTACTCACAAATCCTTTTGCGTGGAATGCCTTAAAGCGTGCATTAAAAACAAATAGCATAAATATTGAAGGCTTAGACAAACAAATTGGATATGTAGTTACATCTACACTTAAGCCTCAGCCAATTCCTCTTTCTATAAAGGTGATTTTAATAGGAGATGCATATACTTATTCTATGCTTTATTACTATGATGAGGATTTCAAAAAACTATTTAAAATTATGGCTGACTTTGATATTGAAATGGATAGAAATAATGAAAATATCTATAAAATGGCTAGATTTATTGCAACTCATTGTGAGAAAGAGGGGCTAAAGCATTTTGACAGAAGTGCTGTTGGAAGAATCATTGAATACAGCTCAAGGCTTGCAGAGGATCAAACAAAGCTTAGCTCAAGGTTTAATCAAGTGGTTGAAATTTTATATGAAGCAGATAGATTTGCAGAAATGATGAATTCAGATATTGTAAAGCTTGAACATATTGAAAAAGCTATAGAAGAAAAGAAATATAGAAACAATAAATATGAAGAAAAGATTCTTCAAATGTTTGATGAAGGTACATTATTACTAGAGGTAGAGGGAGAAGGAATCGGAGAAATAAATGGACTAGCTGTTACTGGAACAGGGGAATATAGCTTTGGAAAACCAAGTAAAATTACTGTTGCTACATTTAGAGGAAAAAATGGGATTATAAATATAGAAAGGGAAGTCAAAAAAAGTGGAAGCATCCATGATAAAGGTGTACTCATTTTAAATGGATATTTTGGAGAAAAATTTGCACAGGAAAGACCGCTATCTTTATCAGCAAGTATTGTATTTGAACAACTATACTCAGGAGTAGATGGAGATAGTGCATCTAGTACAGAGCTTTATGCACTTCTTTCGAGTCTTTCAGCAGTTCCTATTAAGCAGTATATAGCAGTAACTGGTTCTGTAAACCAAAGAGGGCAAATTCAGCCTATTGGTGGAGTTAATGAAAAAATAGAAGGATTTTTTAAAGTATGTAAATTAAAAGGACTAACAGGAAAACAAGGTGTGATGATCCCTCATCAAAATGTAAAAAACTTGATGCTTTCTGATGAAGTTATTAAAGCTGTTGAAAATAAAATGTTCCATATTTATGCAGTAAAGACAATAGAAGAAGGGATTGAGGTACTAACAGATAAACAAGCAGATACTGTTTATGAGCTTGTACGTAAGAAGCTTTTAGAATTTTCAAAGGAAGAGAAAAAATCTCCAAATAAAAAGCAAAGGAAAAACACAAATAGGGCAAAATAGTTGCCCTATTTACATTGGATTAATTGTGTTTCTGTAATAATATAGTCAACTGGATAATCAAAAGCATCATTAGGAATTTTATCTACTATTTGAAAATCAAATGCTAGAGCAATAGCTGGAACATTAGTTGAAAGCTTGTCTAAAAAGCGATCATAATATCCTCCACCATAGCCAATCCTATATCCTCTCTTATCAAAAGCTACTCCAGGAACAAGAATTAGATCTAATAGCTCCTTATCTACTTTTCGAATATATTCCTCTTTTGGTTCTAAAATACCATAACTACCTTCTTTAAGCTCTTTTTTTGGATCTAAAAGCTTTGATAAAATCAGTTCCTTTGTTTTTGGAATGCTAATAGGAATAATAACATTTTTATTTGAACGTAATAAATCTTCAATTATTAAAGATGTATTTACTTCATTTCTAAAGGATATGTAAACCATGATGTTTTTTGCATTCTTGTATAAATTAAATAGCTTTAATTTATGAAAAATAGCTTCACTCCTTGAGTAGATAATTTCCTCAGAGAGTGATTTTCTTTTTTGTAGTATTTCTTGGCGAAGCTTTTTTTTCATTTTTAAATCCTTCTTTCTATATGTAAAAATAGAAATTGTATTATAAATAATTGTAGGTGTTTTGCTGAAATCATTATATCAGAATAGGAAATATTTTCAAAGTGCTAATAGTGAGTTATGTTTGGAAATTATTAAAAAAAATAATATAATAGACTCAGAAGTTTATATTTTTTGAAGAAATAAGACAAATGTACCAGAAATTTATAATAAAAAGATAGAGGAAATTTAGAAAGATATGTAGAATTATATAGCTTTAGGAGTTGATAAAGGTGATAAAATTTTTAAATGTAACAAAAGAGTATAGAGAAGGCACACTGGCTCTTTCAAATATTAATATACACATAGAAAAGGGCGACTTTGCTTTTATTGTAGGACCGAGTGGAGCAGGAAAATCAACATTTATTAAATTATTATTGAAAGAAATAGAACCAACAAAAGGGAAAATTACTATACATGGCATGGATATCACAAGATTAAGTACAAGAAAGATTCCAGCGCTTAGAAGAAAAATAGGTGTAGTTTTTCAAGATTTTAGACTACTTCCTAATAAAACGGTTTATGAAAATGTAGCTTTTGCTATGGAAATCATTGAAGCTACTCCAAAGGAAATCAGAAGACAAGTTCCAACAATGCTTGCTATGGTAGGGCTTAGTGGAAAGGCAAAAATGTATCCTCATGAGCTTTCAGGAGGGGAACAGCAGAGAGTTTCTATTGCTCGTGCTATTGTAAACAATCCATCTGTTTTAATTGCGGACGAGCCTACAGGAAACCTTGATCCAGATACAGCATGGGAAATTATGAAGCTTTTAAAACAAATTAATAGAAGAGGTACAACTATAGTTATGGCTACTCATGCCAAAGAAATTGTAGATGTGATGCAGCAGAGAGTTATTGCAATAGAAGGCGGAAAAATTGTTCGAGATGATAAGAAGGGTGTGTACGGCTATGAAGACTAGAACGGGTGTATATATGGTCAAGGAAGGATTTAAAGGTCTTTGGCGAAATCGCATTATGGGAACTGTATCTGTAGTATCTATTACATGTGTGTTAATGATTTTAGGAATTATATTTATGATTATATTAAATGTAAACAGCTTGGCAGAAACAGTTAAAGGACAGTTTGATTCTATACAAGTGTATTTAAAGGATGATTTAACAGAGAGTCAGATAGAAAATGTGGGAAGCATTATTAAGGGAATAGATGGAATAGACTATGTAGATTTTCTATCTAAGGAACAAGCTTTAGAGAATGCAAAAAAGAAGTGGGGAGATAAAGGGTATCTTTTAGATGGACTAGAAAAAAATCCCCTTCCTAATTCATATATTATAAAGCTTAAGGATATAGCCTATGCAGATTATGTAGTAAGTAGGATAGAGGGTTTGCAAGGATTAGAGGAGATAAAATATTATAAAGACATTGTAGAGAAGCTTTTAAAGATTACAAATTTTATAAGGGTTACAGGGATTATTATTATTGGTATTTTAATACTTATTTCTATGTTTATTGTTGGAAATACTATTAAACTAACTGTTATTGCAAGACGTAGAGAAATTAATATCATGAAATATGTAGGTGCTACCAATTGGTTTATTAGATGGCCTTTTTTAATAGAAGGGGTTTTGTTAGGGTTGATCGGATCGGTTATTGCCTTAGGGGTTGTTGGATTTAGTTATCAGCGTATATTTGATTTCATAACACAAAAGCTATATGTTATGCTTTCTGCATATATGATTCCAGCACCTGTATTTATTGAAAATACAGCTGTTATTTTCATTGTATTGGGCATGGGAATTGGTGCTTTGGGAAGTATATTCTCCATGAGAAAATTTTTAAAAGTATAAAGATTGATTAGGGGGAGCAGATGATGCAAATAAAATATAAAAAATTGTTTATGGTTGCAATGCTGATCATAGCTTTACTGATTACAGAAAATACTTTTGCATTAGATGTGAGTAGCGATAAAAGAAAGCTTAATGCTATAAATAATCAGATTAATAAAGTGCAAAAAGAATTGAATGACAATAAAAAGAAACAAAAAAGTCTTACTACTCAAATAAACGAATTAGATAGAAAAATTGATAAACAGGAGAAGGAAATATCAGATATCCAGACAGAGATTAACAAAACAAAAAAGAAAATTGCTAAAGCAAAAGAAGAACTACAAGAAGCAGAGAAAAATATTCATGATAAAAATGATATATTGAATGCTCGATTAAGGGTTATGTATAAAAATGGAGATATTGGATATGCAGAAGTGCTTCTTGATTCAGAAAATATTATAGATTTTTTGTCTAATTTGGATATGATCAAAAAAATATTGCAGCAGGATATGGATTTATTATCGTATATGAAAGAACAAAGAGATGAAATTGATAAAAAGAAAAGAAATTTAGAAACTCATAAAAGCAGTATGGACAGAATGCTTAAAAATATGCATCAAAAGCAAAAAGAACTAGAAGTTAGTAGAGGAGAAATCCGCAAGGTTAAGGAGGAGCTTCTAAAAAATAGCAAAGAGCTGGAAAAACAAATTGATGCAATGAATGAATATGCAAAAAAAATTGCTGAAGAGATTAGAAGAAAGCAATCAGGTGGAAAATATATAGGAGGGAAATTGGCTTGGCCAGCTCCTGGATATACAAGAATCACTTCTCCATATGGATATAGAATTCATCCAATTCTTAAAAGAAGAAAGCTACATACAGGAATTGATATAGGTATTCCATATGGAAAAAATATTGTAGCTGCAGGAGATGGTACAGTTATCAAAGCTGGTTGGTATGGAGCTTATGGAAAAGCAGTAATGATAGACCACGGTGGGGGTATTGTTACATTATATGGGCATAATTCTAGACTTGTTGTAAAGGAAGGGCAAAAAGTAAAAAGAGGTCAAGTTATTTCAAAATGCGGTAGCACAGGCTATTCTACCGGACCGCATCTTCATTTTGAAGTGAGGAAAAATGGAAATCCTACTGATCCAATTCCTTGGGTGAAATAGCTATATGAAGGTCATATACTTTAGGTATATGGCTTTTTTTTGTAAAGAAACGAATATTCCCGATACTCCTTGAATATAATAATTAACATGTTTTAGTGGGAATAGCTTAAATAATCACAGTTTTTTTGGAAACAATAAATAATACAGTATTCCATATACATCAATTATTTTAGACATTTTTGGAAAAGGAGTGATCGTTATTAAAGCAGTAATTATGGCAGGTGGAAAAGGAACAAGATTAAGACCTCTTACTTGTGGGATTCCAAAGCCAATGGTTCCTATTTTCAATAAGCCTGTAATGGAATATTCAATTGAATTATTAAAAAAATATAATATTGATGATATAGCTGTTACTATGGCTTATCTTCCTTCCGTTATAACAGATTATTTTGGAAGTGGAAAAGAATGGAAGGTGAAGCTTAATTATTTTATAGAAGAGATTCCTCTTGGAACAGGTGGAAGTGTGAAAAATGCAGAAGAGTTTTTAGATGATACCTTTATTGTCATCAGTGGAGATGCATTGACAGATATAAATATAAAAAAAGCAGTGCAGTTTCATAGAGATAAAAAATCAAAGGCAACTTTGATATTAAAGAAAGTTTCTGTTCCATTAGAATATGGAGTAGTCATTACAGATGAAACAGGAAAAGTTATCAGATTTTTAGAAAAACCAAGCTGGGGAGAAGTATTTAGTGATACTGTTAATACTGGCATTTATATATTAGAGCCAGAAGTATTAGATGATTATAAAAAAGGGGATAACTTTGATTTTAGCAAAGATCTTTTCCCCAAATTATTAAAAGAGCAAGTGCCTATGTATGGATATATTATGGAAGATTATTGGAACGATATTGGGGATTTGAATTCTTATATGAAAACTCAATTTGACATATTAGAAGGGAAGGTGAAAGTAAAATTAAATTGTGATGAAGTACAAAAGGGGATATGGATTGATGAAGGAACAAAAATAGGAGAAAATGTGAAGCTATATCCTCCTGTTTATATAGGAAAAAATACTATTGTAGGGGATGCGGTAGGTATTCACCCATATACTATTATTGGAGAAAATTGTGAGATCGGAAAAGAAGCTACTTTAAAAAGGAGTATATTGTGGAAAAATATCAAAATAGGAGGGAACACCCATTTAAGTGGTACAACTGTTTGTAGCAATACACAAATTAAAAATGGCGTAAATATATATGAGAATTCTGCTGTAGGAAGTGGAACTCTATTATCAAAAGGAGTTATTGTAAAACCTAATATAAAGATTTGGCCAGATAAAAAAATTGAAGAAGATACGATAGTCAGTCAAAATTTAGTATGGGGAACTAAGCAAAGAAAAACTATTTTTGGCTATAAGGACGTGTCAGGAAATATTAATATAGATATTACACCAGAATTTGCTTCAAGACTTGGTTCAGCATTTGCTTCAAATCTAGAGAAGGAAGCGACAATTATTGTCAGCAGTGATAAATCTAATGCATGTGATATTATAAAAAATTCTTTTATATCAGGAATTCTTTCAACGGGTGCAGGTGTAATTAATCTAAAAGATGCTTCTATGCCTATGAATAGATTTGCTGTAAGGCACTATGATGCAGATGGAGGTATTCACATTCGTTTAGATCCTTACGAGAAGGATTTAGCACATATTGAGTTTGTAGATGAAAATGGTGCCAATATAGACAGAAATATGGAGAGAAAGATAGAAAATTTGTTAAATAGAGATGATTTTAAAAGATGTAGTGTTGAAAATATAAAAAGTGTCATGCATGTAGATAATTTTTCATCTTTATATATGAAAAATGGTATAAAGCTTATGAGCGATATATCTAAAATTAAGAGATGTAATCCTAAGGTAATGATTAGTTCAACGTGCAAAAATGTTTTAAATCTATCAGAAAGCTTTTTTCAATCTATGGGCTGTCAAGTACAGTGTGAGTATGATTTATATAAATATAAAAGCTTAGATGAATATATAGCAGATTTCTCTAGTAAAATACAGAAAAATACAGAAAATATAGGAATGATTCTCAGTAGTAATGGAGAAAATATGATACTGATTGATGAAAAAGGCAGAATTATTGATAAAGAAATGTATACACTTTTGGTTACAAATATTTTATTAAAGCTCGGCATTAGCAAAGAGATTATCGTTCCATATACAGCTCCTAAAGTAATTGATAAAATGGTAAGCTCCTTTCAAGGAAAAGTTATAAGAACTAAAACTGCTCCTAGCTATATTATGAAGGAAATGCTAAAGAATGATTATGAAGAAAATATGTACCTACAGTATATTTTAAATTATGATGCTATTTTAGCAGCAGGAAAAATCATTGACTTTTTAATTAGCAGAGATTGCTCTTTAAGTGATTTAGTTGATGAACTTCCAGATTTTTATCTGATTAAAAAAGAAATTGCATGCGATTGGCAGGATAAAGGAAGAGTTATTAAAGAGATGATAATTAATCATAAAGGAACAAATATGGAACTTTTTGAAGGGATAAAGATTAATAATGATAAGGGCTGGGCATTGATTCTTCCTGATAGTGAAAGAGCTGTATTTAATGTTTATACAGAAGGGCTTTCAGAAGAATATGCAAAGGAGCTTTCCACTCAGTTTAGTCAAAAGGTAGAGAATATATTAAATAATAATTAGATCAAATAGTTGGAGGGATGCAGGGGTATGTTCCTCAAAAAGAATTATAGAATAGAAAGTCATGAAAAAATAGAAATGAAAGATGTTTTACTCAATAATGATGAATTAAATCATCATGCTTTAGAGATTGCAAAATCTCATGTTATATCAAAAAAAAGGGGGAAGATTAAACCACTTTTAGCTAGATTAAATCACAACTTTAAAATAATTACTTCTATTTATACAGGATTGAATGCAGAAGCCAAAAGAGGAAATGAATTATCTCCTGCTTCTGAATGGCTGCTGGATAATTATTACAAAATTGAGGAACAAGTGCAGGTCATTAGACAAAGTCTTACAAAGGATAAAGCGCTAAAGCTCCCTATTTTAGAAAATGGATACTTAAAAGGTTATCCAAGAGTTTATAGTATAGCTCTTGAGTTAGTTTCACATACAGATGGAAGATTAGATGAAGCATTATTAGTGAACTTTATTAAAGCTTATCAATTTCATAAAGTTCTTGCTATAGGGGAAATTTGGGCGATTTCTTTGATGATTCGTCTTGCCCTTGTGGAGAAAATACGCAATATTAGTGAAAAAATATATGAAAACCAAGAACAGTGGAAAAAAGTTGAAAGAATACAAGGAAAAGATCAAGCAACTATTTTAGAGCATGTAAAAAGAGAATTTGAAAATATGGAGAGCTTTAGTCCTTCTTATATTGAACATCTGTTTAAGAAGCTTAGAATGGAAGGAATAGAGTCAGGACAGGTAATAGATACAATTGAAAAAAAATTAATGGAATTGGATACATCTATTCATAAAGTAATAGAGCTTGAGCATAAAGAACAAGCAGCAAGGAAAATATCTATAGGCAATGCTATTATTAGTTTAAATATGGTTTCAAAGCTGGATTGGAATGATATATTTGAGTCTTTATCTAGAGTTGAAGAAATACTAAGAGAAGACCCCTTAAACATTTATCAAGCAATGGATTTTGCTTCAAGGAATTATTATCGCCATGAAATTGAGAAAATTTCTAAAATGTGTCATGCTTCTGAGATAAAGGTAGCAAGAAAAGCTTTGGAATATGCAAAAAATACTACGGATCATCATGGAAAGGACAAAGAAAAACATGTAGGTTATTATATTGCTGATGAAGGAAGAAAAAAATTATTACAAGCTTTGAATTGCAAAAATACAAATATTTATTTTCATGATTATCCTCTTTCTGTATATTTAGCACCTATTATTTTTATCACAGGATGTATTTCGCTGATATTAGCTAGTTATGCTTATAGTGTGTCTCATAATATATTTTTGAGTATATTAGCAGGAATAATTAGTTTAATTCCTGCTAGTGATTTGGCGGTAAACTGCATCAACTGGATTGTTACATATAAATTTGAACCAGCCTTTTTACCTAAGCTCGAATATAAAGAAGGAATTACAGAAGATGCTGCTACTATTGTAGTTATTCCTACATTAATTCCCAATGAAAAAATTTTGGAAGAATTGTTAGAGAAGTTAGAAGTATATTATTTAGGAAACAAGGATAAAAACATATATTTTGCAATAGCAGGAGATTTTAAAGATGGTGAGCGTGAAAAAGAGCCTCAGGATGAAATGATTATTAATAAGGCATTACAAGGAGTAAAAGCATTAAATGATAAATATTCTGAGGATAAGGAAATATTTTTTTACTTTCATAGATATAGGCAATTTTGTGAGAAACAAAAAAAATGGATGGGCTGGGAAAGAAAAAGGGGTGCTTTGGTAGAACTAAATGAACTCCTTACAGAATCAAAAAGCACATCTTATAGCATTATTTCAGGAGATTTATCTCATATCATAGGTAAGATCAAATATGTTATTACTATTGATGCAGATACTATTTTGCCAATGGATTCAGCAAAAAAATTGATTGGAACTATAGCTCATCCATTGAATAGAGGGATTTTGAATAAAGAAAAAGGAATTGTAGAAGAAGGCTATGGATTGATTCAACCTCGAATTAGTGTTGATGTGGAAAGCGCTAGTAAATCTACATTTACAAGAGTTTTTGCAGGACAGGGAGGGATTGATCCTTATACGACTGCTTCTTCAGATGTATATCAGGATTTATTTGGAGAAGGTATATTTACAGGAAAAGGAATATATGATCTTTCATTATTTCATGAAACTTTAAGAGATGCAATCCCGGATAATACAGTACTTAGTCATGATTTGTTGGAGGGGAGCTATGTAAGAGTAGCCCTTACTACAGATATTGAATTGATTGATGGTTATCCATCAAGATACAGTTCATTTATGATGCGGCTGCACAGATGGATTAGGGGAGATTGGCAGCTCATTAGATATTTATTTCCTACAATAAAAAATAGGATGGGAAAAGCAGTAAACAATCCCCTATCTAAATTATCTAAGTGGAAGATGCTTGATAATTTAAGAAGAAGTCTTGTTTCTGTAAGCTTGTTATTTTTGTTTATTTTTGGGCTTATAGCTTTTCCTGGGAAATCTTTTGTTTGGGTTGGATTTGGACTCTTTACAATATTTTTTCCTTGTTTTATAGAGAGTTTAAATAATTTGCTTAATAAATATTATAAGACTACAAGGGAAAGAACTAATGGTAATCTCATATATGGGCTTAGAGCTGTTTGCTATCAAGCATTGCTTAACTTTATATTTTTACCTTACCATGCCTTTATGATGCTTGATGGCATTGTAAGAACTTTATATCGTGTATATATTTCAAAGAAAAACTTGTTAGAATGGACTACAGCAGCAGATGTGGAGAAAAGATTAAAAAACGATACGGTAAGCTTTATAAAAAGAATGAAGGTATCTATTTTTATATCAATTTTCCTTTGGCTGCTTGTATGGGCAATACTCCCTAATCATTTGGTATATGCTACAGTCATAGGCTTTGTATGGGCAGTATCTCCTGTTATTGCTTATATTGTCAGCAAGGAAGCTGTTAAAAAGACTCAATTAAATGATGAAGATGCAGCTATACTAAGAAGGCTAGCAAGAAAGACATGGAGCTACTATGAAGATTTTGCAGGAGAGCTTGATAATTATCTTCCACCAGATAATTATCAAGAAGACCCTCCTAATGGCATAGCTCATAGGACATCTCCAACTAATATTGGATTTTTACTATTAGCTACTTTGTCTGCTAGAGATTTTGGTTATATTTCAACTACAAAAATGGTAGAACGGATTGAAAGAACATTGTCTACTATTGAAAGGTTAGAAACATGGAAAGGACATTTATATAATTGGTATGATACAAAAACATTAGAAGTATTAAGACCATTCTTTGTTTCAACTGTTGATAGTGGGAATTTGATTGGATATATGATCACCTTAAAGGAGGGGCTTTTAGAATATATAAAAAGACCTATTCTCGATAAAAATATATTATTAGGGATCAAAGATACATTATCTCTAACAAAGGAAGCATCATATATAGAAAATATATCATTAATTTTGGAAAAGGAACAATTAACTTTAAAAGACTGGAAACAGTTGTTTAATGATTTTGAAAATATGGATAAATCATCTTATTGGCATAAAAAGCTTTACAATATGATAGATGATTTCAAAAAAGAGATTGATTTATTTTTTGTAGCTACAAAAGTAAATGAAAAAGGGTATGAAAAATTAAAAGAAAAATTAGAGGCTATTAACGGGGCAGTATCATTAATAGAGCTCAATAGTATTTATAAAGAAATCCTTGAAGATATCAATAAAATTTCAAAGAAAAACAGTCAAGGAGCTTTAATAGCACTTAAAAATAGAATATTTACTGCTAATGAGTATATTGAAGAAAAAATTGGACAAATTAAAAATTTAATCACAAGGATAGAGAGAATCATAGAGGCTACAGATTTTACTGAGTTGTATGATACAAAACAAAATTTATTTTCTATAGGATACAATGTAAAAGAGGAAAATCTTGTAAATTCATATTATGATTTATTGGCTTCAGAAGCAAGGCTTACAAGCTATATTGCTATTGCAAGAAAGGAAGTACCTAAAAAACATTGGGCAAAGTTAGGAAGAGCCTTGTCTGTCGTAGATGGGTATAGGGGCTTAGTTTCATGGACAGGAACTATGTTTGAATATTTCATGCCTCCACTTATTATGAAAAGCTATCAGAATACATTGCTAGATGAAACATATGGAACTGTTATAAAGGCACAGAAAAAATATGGACAAAAGAGGAATGTTCCTTGGGGCACTTCAGAATCTGGTTACTATGCTTTTGATATTAATTTAAATTATCAATATAAAGCTTTTGGTGTTCCAGACCTTGGGCTGAAGAGAGGGCTTATTCATGACATGGTTATATCACCGTATTCAACTCTTTTAGCTCTTCCTTTTGATGATAAAGAAGCTATGAAAAATATAAAAAGACTTATAGCTGATGGTGTAGAAGGAGACTATGGCTTTTATGAAGCAATAGATTATACACCAGAGAGATTGCCCTTTGGAAAGAAGAAAGGAATTATCAAAAGCTTTATGGCTCATCATCAAGGAATGGGATTTTTGGCTCTTAATAATTATTTAAATGAAAACATCATGCAAAAAAGATTTCATGGAGATCCTGTAATGAAATCAGCAGAAGTTTTACTACAAGAAAAAACTCCTATAAGAGTAATCATTACAAAACAATATAAAGAACCTATAGAGCCTTTGGAAGCACCTAAAAAAGAAGAGATTTATGTAGTGAGAAAATATAGGGATTTAGATAGTATAATCCCTAGATGCCATATACTGTCAAATGGAAGATATTCTATTATGATTACTGATGGAGGTAGTGGATATAGCAAAAAAGAAAATATACAGATTACTAGATGGAGAGAGGATAGATTAACAGAAAGATATGGAAGTTATATTTTCTTGAAAAACTTAAATACAAATAAAGTATATACATCTGCTTTTGATCCAATGAATGTGGAATCTGATGGTTATGAAGTAATATTTTCTTTAGATAAAGCAGAATTTATGCGAACAGATGATAATATAGATACCCATACAGAAATTGTTGTATCTTCAGAAGATGATGCAGAAATCAGAAAGGTAACATTAACAAATCATGGAAATGAAGTGGTAGTAATGGAGCTTACAAGTTATTTTGAAATTGTTTTGGCATCACAGGCAGCAGATATGGCTCATCCAGCATTTAGCAATTTATTTATCAGAACAGAACCTATTCTTTCTTATGACAGTATTATTGCTTCGAGAAGACCAAGACTTGAAGAAAAAAATACTGTATGGATGTGTCATACCATGATAGTAGATGGAGAAACTGTTGGAAACTTAGAATATGAAACTAATCGAGGAAATTTTATTGGAAGAGGAAGACATATAGGAAATCCATTTGCCCTTTCTAATTCTCTTACGAATACAACAGGACCTGTACTCGATCCGATTATGAGCTTAAGAAGAAAAGTAAAAATAGATCCGGGAAAAAGCGTAGTTGTATCTTTTATCACATCAATAATAAGTAGTAGAGAAGAAGCTATAGATATGGCAAGAAAATACCATGATCTTTCATCTATCAATAGAGCTTTTAACTTAGCTTATACAAGAAGTATTATAGAGACTTCTTATTTGAATTTAAAGGCTGAGGAAATAGAGGTATATCAAGATATGATTCCACACATTTTGTACTTAAGTCCTCATAGGAGAAAATACGAGGAAATATTAAGACAAAATAAAAAGGGTCAATCAGGACTTTGGGCTTATGGTATATCAGGTGATATTCCTATTGTATTAGTAAGTATTAGTCGCAAAGAGGATATACATATTGTTCATGAAGCATTAAAAGCCCATGAATACTGGAAAATAAAGGGGCTTTCTGTAGACTTAATTATATTCAATGAAGATAAAAGCAGCTATTTACAGCCTCTACAAGAGCTTCTCAATGAAACAGTATTTTCAAAATATGGCCATGATATAATGAATAAATCAGGAGGCATATATATAAGAAATGCTAATATTATGCCAGAAGAAGATCGTAATCTTCTTTATACAGTAGCTAGAATAGTTCTAAAAGGAGAAAAAGGATCTATTCGTCAGCAAATTGAAATGAATGATAAAGCTATAAATGCTTTTAAAGAAAAAGATTTTAAAGGAGAAAATGTATCGTATACAAGCTATGATGAACCATTAAGTGTAGATTATTTTAATGGATATGGGGGCTTTAGCAAAGATGGAATGGAGTATATCATAAGACTTAAAGAAGGATGCAATACCCCTGCTCCGTGGATGAATGTCATTGCTAATGAAAATTTTGGTTTTCAAATTACAGAGAATGGATCTGGCTTTACATGGGCTGAAAATAGCCGAGAAAATAAATTAACACCGTGGTCAAATGATCCTATAACAGATCCACCGAGTGAAGTGATTTATATAAGAGATGAAGATTGTGGGAAATATTGGTCTATCACACCTCTTCCAATCAGAGAAAAGGAAAGCTATACTATAAGACACGGTATTGGTTATTCAACATTTACCCATAACAGCAATGGTATTGTGCAGAAGCTTAATGTATTTGTGCCGAAGAGTGAATCTGTTAAGATCAGTTTTATAAAATTAAAAAATAATTCTAATACTAAAAAGAGTTTGTCTAGTGTTTATTATATAAGACCTGTACTTGGTGTGAGTGATCAGATTACCCAGCAGTATATTACTACACAAATGGATGAAAAAAGAGAGGTTCTTCTCATTAAAAATAAATATAATACTGATTTTCCAGAAAGCTGTGCATTTATTGCTTCATCAGAAAAAATATTAACATATACAGGAGATAGAGAAGAATTTGTGGGAAAAAGAGAGGATTTAAGTAATCCGAAGGCTTTAAGAAGAGAAAATCTGTCAAATAGTGTTGGTGCAGGCTTTGATCCTTGTGCTGCAATACAAATATTTATTGAGCTATCACCTGGTGAAGAAAAAGAATTTGTATTCTTACTTGGACATGCAAAAAATATAGAGAAGCTTGATAAAATTATTGAAAGCTATAAAGAAGTTAAAAGTTGTAAAAATGCATTGAATGAAGTAAAAAGCTACTGGAAGGAAATTTTAGGAACTATTAAAGTAAAAACTCCAGATAAATCTATGGATTTACTAATAAACTATTGGTTAATGTATCAGACAATTGCTTGTAGACTTTGGGCAAGATCGGCATTTTATCAATCAGGAGGTGCTTATGGCTTTCGTGATCAGCTTCAGGATGCAATGAATGCTATGCCTGTAATGCCAGAAGCTTTAAGAAAGCAAATTCTTCTTCATTGTGCACACCAATTTGTAGAAGGTGACGTACAGCACTGGTGGCATCCGGGGGCTGGAGAAAAAGGCATACGCACTAAGTTTTCTGATGATTTGCTATGGCTTCCTCTTGCTATAGCAGAATACGTAGAGTATACAGGCGATACTACAATACTATATGAACAAGTTCATTTTTTAGAGGATAATCTTCTAAATGAAGAGGAAGATGAAAGATATGGAATTCCTAAAATTTCTGAAGAAAAAGCTTCCGTTTATGAACATTGTATAAGAGCTATTGAAAGAGGACTTAGAGTTGGAGAACATGGAATTCCTCTCATGGGCTCAGGAGATTGGAACGATGGAATGAATACTGTGGGCAATAAAGGAAAAGGAGAAAGTATTTGGCTAGGTTGGTTTCTTTATGATATTCTAAATAAATTCTCTAATATTTGTGAGAAAATGAAAGAGCCAGATCGTGCTAGGAGATATTTAGAAGCATCAAAGGATATTGCAAAATCAATAGAAGAAAATGCATGGGATGGTGAATGGTATAGACGTGCATATTTTGATGATGGAAGACCACTAGGCTCTATAGAAAATACAGAATGCATGATAGATTCTTTAGCACAATCGTGGGCAGTTATTTCAAGAGGTGGGAGAGAAGAACGCAAAAAAATAGCAATGAATTCTGCTGAAAGACATTTGGTAAAAAGGGAAGAAGGAATGATTCTTTTGTTTACGCCACCATTTGATGAAAGTGATTTGAATCCTGGATACATTAAAGGATATGTGCCGGGAGTAAGAGAGAATGGAGGACAGTACACCCATGCAGCAACTTGGGTCATTAATGCTTTTGCTATGATGGGAGATGGAGACAAGGCATGGGAGCTATATAATATGATAAATCCAATAAACCATACAAGAACTCCTATTGAGTGTGCTACTTATAAAGTAGAACCATATGTGATGGCAGCGGATGTATATGCAGTAAATCCTCATACTGGAAGAGGTGGCTGGACTTGGTATACAGGAGCTGCTGGTTGGATGTATCGAGTAGGACTTGAATATATATTAGGGGTAAAGAAAAAAGGAGATATCCTTTATATCAACCCTTGTATTCCAAAGGAATGGAAGGAGTATACAATAAAGTATAAATATAAAGCTACGGATTATCATATTATTGTGAAAAATCCAAAAGGGGTCAATATGCATATAGATAAGATAATCATAGATGGTGCAATAAATAAAGAAAAAAATATTCCTTTAGTAGATGATAAAGCAATACATAAGGTAGAAGTAATTTTAGGATAAAGTGCAATATGAATAAAAATATAGGCTATAGTAGTGCAAAAAACAGAATCTAGTCTAATATAGGCTGTGGTTCTGTTTTTTTTTATATATTTTTTTCGGATAAAACGATAAAAGGATGAAAATAGAAGTAATTGAAAATATTATCATTAATTTAACGTCAAACCATTCTTATGCAGGTTGAATTTTCCATATACTGTGATAAACTATAAAATGTGGTACAAAATGTATCTTGTATATATTTAATTACATTTTATAAGGAGGGGACTCAAGTGTTTAAACGTATTACAAAATTATGTGTAAGTATTGTTCAAAAGTATTTACCAGATCCATTTTTATTTGCAGTTATTTTAACATTAGCAGTTTTAGTATTGGGTATGGTAACTACTGGACAAGGCTTAGTAGATATGGTAATGCATTGGAGTGATGGATTTTGGAAATTATTAAAATTCTCTATGCAAATGGCGTTAGTGCTTGTTACAGGACATACCTTAGCAAATGCTCCTATTATTCAAAAAGGTCTTAATCGTTTAGCGAAAATTGCTAAAACACCTACACAAGCAATATTAGCAGTTACTTTTATTTCAACTATTGCATGTTGGATTAACTGGGGCTTTGGATTAGTTGTTGGTGCCCTTTATGCAAGACAGTTAGCAAAAGAGGTAAAAGGGGTAGACTATCGATTACTTATAGCTTCAGCTTATTCAGGATTTGTTGTATGGCACGCAGGGATTTCAGGATCTATTCCACTAAAATTAGCTACAGCAGGAGATGGGTTAGCAATAGCCACAAATGGAGCTGTAGTAGATCCAATTGCAACGAGTACAACTATTTTTTCAACCTTTAACTTAGTTATATGCGGAATCATATTATTTACAATGCCATTATTAAATAAGGCTATGCATCCAAAAGAAGATGAAGTCATTGCAATAGATCCTAAACTACTAGAAGATGAAGGAGCTGCTGCAAAAGTTGAAAATCCAACACCTGCAGATAGAATGGAAAATAGCCCAATACTTTCTATGATTATTGGTGCAATGGGATTAATATTTGTTTTTTATTATTTTAAAGAGAATGGTTTCAAATTAAATTTAGATATTGTTAACTTTATTTTCTTATTTGCAGGGATTATTTTACATGGTACACCTAGAAGATTTCTTGATGCTATCAATGTTGCTGCAAGAGGAACAGCAGGGATTATTCTACAATTCCCATTCTATGCAGGAATTATGGGTATGATGACAGGTGTAAATGCAGAAGGGGTATCATTTGCAAAAGTAATTTCTGAGTGGTTTGTAAATATTTCAACAGCAACAACCTTTCCACTATTCACTTTCTTAAGTGCAGGGATTGTTAACTTTTTTGTACCATCAGGTGGTGGACAATGGGCTGTTCAAGCACCTATTATGATGCCAGCAGGAAAAGCTTTAGGCGTTTCTGCAGCAAAAACAGGTATGGCTATTGCATGGGGAGATGCTTGGACTAATATGATCCAACCATTCTGGGCATTACCAGCATTAGGTATAGCAGGTCTTGGTGCAAGAGATATTATGGGATTTTGTATTATAGACTTAATATATACAGGAATTATTATTGCATTAGGTCTAATGTTTTTATAAAAGGTGGTCTATAAAAGTCTTTAAACAAAGGGCTTTTATAAAGATATGAAGCTTTAAAAATATGGAGGTGTTTATTTTGAGGAATAAAGTGGTAACAATTGAAGAAGCTATGAGTCACATAAAGGATGGTATGACAATCATGATTGGTGGCTTCATGGCTTGTGGTACACCAGAAAAATTCATGGATGTATTAGTTGAAAAAGGCGTAAAGGATTTAACAATCATAGGCAATGATGCAGGATGGCCTGATAAAGGGATTGGTAAATTAGTTGTAAATAAGCAAGTGAAAAAATTAATTGCATCTCATGTAGGATTAAATCCTGAGGTGGGAAAACAAATGAATTCAGGAGAATTAGAAGTGGAATTAGTGCCACAAGGAACGCTTGCTGAAAGAATTCGTGCAGGTGGAAATGGACTTGGGGGAATTTTAACTCCAACAGGTGTTGGAACAATTGTAGAAGAAGGAAAAGAAAAAATTACAGTAGATGGAAAGGTTTATCTTTTAGAAAAGCCATTAAAGGCTGATATTGCGTTGATAGGTGCTTCTATTGCAGATAAAAAGGGTAATCTTTATTACAATAAAGCAACTAGAAATTTCAACCCAATGATGGCAACTGCTGCTGATTTAGTCATTGTAGGGGCAGAAAAGATTGTTGAAGTTGGAGAAATTGATGCTAATGATGTCATGACACCAGCTCTTTTCGTAGATTATATGGTGGAGGTGTAGAATATGAATGCAAAAGAAATTATTGCAAGACGTGTAGCTAAGGAATTAAAAGATGGAGATGTGGTAAATCTAGGAATTGGATTACCAACAATGGTAGCAAATTATATTCCTGAAGGGGTAGATGTTACTTTCCAATCTGAAAATGGATTTGTAGGATTAGGACCTGCTCCTGAGGAAGGAAAAGAAGATAAGGATTTAGTAAACGCAGGAGGTATGCCTGTAACTATAGTACCAGGTGCAGCATTCTTTGATAGTGCGACTTCCTTTAGTATTATAAGAGGAGGACACGTAGATGTAACTGTTTTGGGAGCTCTTCAAGTAGATGAAAAAGCAAATCTTGCAAACTGGATGGTTCCAGGAAAGATGGTGCCAGGTATGGGGGGAGCAATGGATTTAGTAGTAGGAGCAAAAAAAGTAATCATTTCTATGACTCATACACAAAAAGGAAAGCCAAAAATTTTAAAAGAGTGTACTTTACCACTTACAGCTGAAGGTCAAGTGAATATGATAGTTACTGAAATGGGTGTAATGGAGTATACAGATAAAGGATTAGTATTAACAGAAATTAATCCAGAATATACGGTAGAGGATATAAAAGCGGTTACAGAAGCAACATTTACAGTTGCAAATAATTTAAAAGAAATGGAATTCTAATTTATGGAGCCTATATAGGCTCCTATTTTCATGGATTTTACAAAGCTTAAAAATCCTTATATACTAGATAGTATATGAAGGGTGGGACAAAAAAATGCACAAAACAAATTGGGAAATGATTGATAAAGATAAGTCTATAGATCATTTTGACAGGGCAGATGCTATTATAAAAAAGATTCTGATGAATAAAGGTATTACTACAGAAGAAGAAATAGAAGAGTTTCTTTCGGAAAAACCTCAAAAAACTTACAATCCTTTTTTATTGAAGAATATGAAAGAAATTGTAAATACTATTATTGATTATATCAACAAAAAAAAGAGTATATGGATTTATGGAGATTATGATGTAGATGGTATAGCTAGTATTTCTTTATTGATGGATTTTTTGTCAAATTTTACAAATAATCTTCATTATTATATTCCTTTAAGGGAAGAGGAAGGCTATGGACTTAATTGTGATGCTATAAAAGATATTAAGGAAAAGGGAGGGGAATTAATTATAACTGTGGATTGCGGTTCAACATCAGTAGAAGAGGTTGAACTTGCAAAGAACTTGGGGATGGAAATTATTGTAACAGATCACCATAATCTTTCTGAGGAAGTACCAGATTGCTTGATTCTTAATCCAAAGCAGGAGGATTGTCCTTATCCTTTTAAATTTTTATGTGGCTGTGGGATTGCATTTAAACTAGCACAAGCTATTCAAAAAAATATGGGAGCACCTAAAAAATATTTGAGTGATATACTTGATTTAGTAGCGTTAGCAACAGTAGCAGATGTTGTTCCTTTAATAGATGAAAATAGAACTCTATTAAAATATGGTCTAAAAAAGCTGAACAATCCAACAAGACTAGGATTAAAATATTTAATAGAAGCTGTTGGATTAAAGGATAAAAATATTAGTGCAGGGCATATTGGATTTGTATTAGGACCTCATTTTAATGCTAGTGGAAGAATTGATGATGCAAGAGCAGGAGTTGAACTGCTTCTAAGTAAGGAACAGCATAAAATAAAGTATTTAGTAGAGCATTTAGTTACGTGCAATAATGAGAGAAAAGCTATTCAAAAAAAGGGACTAGAAATTTGTAAAGCTAAGGTAGAAAAATATTATATGAATGATCTTTTCTTAGTCATTGATTCAGAAGGGACTCATGAAGGGGTTATAGGAATTGTTGCAGGGAGGATTAGAGATTTATATTATAAACCTACTTTAATTGTAACAAGATCTCAAGATGAAGGAATATTAAAGGGGAGTGGAAGAAGTATTGATGATATAGATATTTATGAAGAAATGAAAAAATGTAAGGATTTATTTATAAAATTTGGGGGGCATAAAAACGCTTGTGGTTTTTCTATTGAGGAAAGCAAATTAGAGCTTCTTAGGAAAAGACTTAATGAAGAAGCTTTTAAAATAAAAAAACAGAGTCCTAATAAATTTGTGAAAACAATAAAGATAGAATGTGAATTGAAGCCATCACAAATAACAGAAGAATTTGTAAAAGCTTTAGAAAAAATAGAACCTTATGGTATGGGGAATGAAAAGCCTTATTTTCTTATAAGACAAATTAAAGTTGATAATAATAAAGAAAAGGTTGTTATGGGAAAAAATCATGAGCATTTAAGATTAAGAGGAGTATCTGAAAAATATCATGATTCTACGGAGATTTTAGCTGTTGGATTTGGATTGGCAGAAAATTATGTAAACGAGCTTAATTGTCCTGAAATAGTAGATATAGTAGGTTTTCCTAACATAAATGAATGGAATGGATACAAAAATATGCAGCTAATGATTCGAGATATGAAAGCGTATAAAAGTAATATTTCTGAATAATGGTTTAAAATAAACATAAAAAAATATATAAAGATAAGTTATCTGGAATGAACTATCTTTTATATTTTGTTTTGATGTTGTTTATATACAGTATTATTGACATATGGATTAAAATAAAATACAATAGGTTAAAATAAAGATGTGTTTATACAAATAGGATAACGTTCTCATGGAGGATTGCCGTGGAAAAGTATGTTATAAAAAAGATATTAAGCAATAATGTAGTATTGGTAGAAAATCAAAATCAAAATTATATTCTTGTTGGGAAGGGTATCGGCTTTGGAAAAAAGAAAGGGTTTGTATTAGAAAATCCTCAGGTTATTGAGGAAAAGTTTATTTCATTAAAAGGGCTTTCTGAAAATGAATATGAAAGTTTTCTGAGTAAAATAGATCCTAAGATCATAGAATTAGTCGAAAAAATCATGGTAATGATAAAAAAGGAGTTAGGAAAAGAACTTAATCCAAATGTACATGTAGGACTAATTGATCATATTAATTTTGCTATAAAAAGGTTAAAAGAAGGCATTGAGATTGTGAACCCTTTCTTGTTCGAGACAAAATTACTTTATCCAACAGAATACGATTTAGCTGAAAAAGCTGTTGATATATTAAAAAATCATTTGAATATTGATATTCCAGAAGCAGAGATTGGATTTTTAGCTCTTCATATTTATGGTGGTAGAGAAAATAAAAGTAAAAAAGAAGCTTTGAAAAATTCAAAAATGCTTAATACAATATTAAATTATATTGAAAAGAAATTCGATATGCATATAGAAAAAAATTCCTTTGATTATAAAAGGTTTATTATGCATTTAAGAGGTGTAATAGATCGGGTAGTCAATCATAAGACTATTGAAAATATACTTTTATCAAAAGTAAAGGAAGACTTGATGATTGAATTTAAAGTAGCTTATGATTTATCAAAAATAATGGAAAAAACTTTAAAAATAAATATACCAGAAAGCGAAATAGGATATATAGCAATGCATTTACACAGATTAAATAGTCAAAAATCTAGATGAATTTATATCAAAAATAAAAAAAGTGTTGAATGTGAAAACGTTTTATGATATTATAATGGTACAAAATCAATTGAATATATTTCATGATTTTACGTGTTACTGATTCGATCAGGCATGAGTAAAAGAATGTAGTAAAATAGATTTAAGTCTATTTTATCTTTCTTTTGCTCATGCCTTTTTGCATTTTCATTTGTGAATAATATCCGATCTTTAAAAGTGATCACTAAAAAGTTGGATGTTCCTATAAAAAAATAAACATACTAATACTAAATAATACTAAAAAAAGGAGAGGTGTAATATGAAAAAAGCATTTGGCGTATTGCAGCAAGTTGGTAAAGCGTTAATGTTACCTGTAGCATTACTTCCAGCTGCAGGGATTATCCTAGCATTAGGTGCAACACTACAAAATCCATTTTTATTAGAAAAAATTCCAGCACTAGGTGGATCAGGATTTCAATTGTTAGCTAGTCTTATGTCTAAAACTGGTGGTATTGTATTTGGCAATCTTCCATTATTATTTGCTATTGGTGTAGCTGTAGGATTAGCTGGAGGAGAAGGGGTTGCAGGAATTGCTGCAGCTATTGGATATTTGATCATGAATGTTACAATGGGTGTTTTAGTACCAGCCTTTAAACCAGAAATCGTCGAAAATGCTCATGCATTCACGGAGATTTTAGGAGTTTCAACTCTTCAAACAGGAGTATTTGGTGGTGTTATTGTTGGTATTATGGCAGCTAGTCTTTATAAAAAATATTATAATATAGAACTACCACCATATCTTGGATTCTTTGCAGGAAAAAGATTCGTACCGATTGTTACAGCAGTATCATCAATAATCTTAGGAGCTGCTATGATTTTTGTATGGCCTCCAATTCAAGGTGGATTAGATGCGTTTTCACATAGTATGATTGATACAAACAAAACATTAGCGGCATTCATATTTGGTGTTATTGAAAGATCATTGATTCCATTTGGACTTCATCATATTTTCTATTCACCATTCTGGTTTGAATTTGGAGAATATACAACAAAAGCTGGAGAGCTAGTTCGTGGAGATCAAGCGATTTTCTTCAAGCAGTTAATAGATGGAGTACCTTTTACTGCAGGTACATTTATGACAGGTAAATTCCCATTCATGATGTTTGGTTTACCAGGAGCAGCATTAGCAATGTATCATGAAGCAAGACCTGAGAAGAAAAAGTTAGTTGCAGGTATTATGGCATCAGCAGCTCTTACATCTTTCTTAACAGGTATTACAGAGCCAATTGAGTTTACATTCCTTTTCGTAGCTCCAGCATTATTTGCAGTTCATGCATTATTTGCAGGTTTATCATTCATGACAATGCATTTATTAAATGTAAAAATTGGTATGACTTTCTCTGGTGGTATAATTGACTATTTACTATTCGGGGTATTACCAAATAGAACTCCATGGTATTTAGTAATTCCAGTAGGATTAGTATTCTTTGTAATCTATTACTTTGGATTCCGTTTTGCAATAAGAAAATGGAATATTAAGACACCAGGTCGTGAAGCTGATGATGAAAGTGCAGTAAATGTAGATGTTCAGGCAGGAGATTTAGCAGTAAATGTATTAGAAGCATTAGGTGGAAAAGGAAATATTAAAAACTTAGATGCCTGTATTACACGTCTTCGTGTAAGTGTTAATGATATTAAAAAAGTAGATAAAGCACGAATTAAAGCATTAGGAGCTTCAGGAGTGCTAGAAGTTGGAAATAATATTCAGGCTATATTTGGTCCAAAATCAGACCAATTAAAATCACAAATTAAAGATGTAATGGATGGAAAAACAGTAACAAATTCTATTGATATAGAAAAAAAAAATAGTGATGTAAAGGGAAATGATTATTTTGTAGCTCCTTTAAATGGTAAGCTTTTAGCATTAAAGGATGTGCCAGATCAAGTATTTTCTCAAAGAATGATGGGAGATGGATTTGCAATCGAGCCAATAAATGGAGAAGTGGTATCTCCTGTAAATGGTAAGGTTACAACTTTATTCCAAACAAAGCATGCAATAGGTATTACAGCAGAAAATGGACGTGAAGTATTAATTCACTTTGGTATTGATACAGTAAAGCTTAAAGGAGAAGGCTTTGAAGCACTTGTAAACCAAGATGATATAGTAAAGGCTGGTCAACCAATTCTTCGTGTAGATTTAGAAAAAATAAAAGACAAAGTGCCTTCTATTATTACACCAATTATATTTACAAATCTTTCTGAGAAAGAAAAAGTATCTTTCAAAGCTGGTGTAAAGGTAACATGTGGACAAAAAAATATTGTAAATATACAATAATTTGATATGAAAAATAGATACCTCCTAAGCTGATATAAGGCTAGGAGGTGTCCTCAATTTTAATACCTATTGACAACTGTTTAATATTAGCGTAAAATTCTTATGAAAGCATGAAGAAATTAAAAAGCGTGTTACTGATTCGATCAGGCATTAGCTAGTGATTTTAGGTGAAAATATAATTGATATATTTTTATCTAGTCATTAGTTGATGCTTTTTATAATGAATACGAATCGTAAGTAATGGTAAAATAAAATAATAAGAGAATATTAAGGAGGAAATTTAAAATGGAAAAAATAGTAAAAATTTTAAATGATTCAGGAATGCATGCAAGACCAGCAGGAGCTTTCGTAAAAAAGGCAAATGAATTTTCATCAGATATAAATATTGAAGTTAATGGGAAAGCTGTAAATGCAAAATCTATTATGAATCTATTAAGTCTTGGACTTAAAAAAGATGATGAAATAAAAATTGTTGCAAATGGTGATGATGCAGCAGCAGCAGTTGAAGCTTTAGCTGACTTAGTAAATTCAAAATTTGGTGAATAAGAGGAGGTTTTTGCATGCTATTTGGTAAAGGGGCATCTAATGGAATCGCATTAGGGAAGGCATTACTTATAGAAAATGAGCCCTTAAATATAGAAAAGAAAACCATTGAGAATACAGAAATAGAAAAGAATAAATTTTTAGAAGCTTTAAACATTTCTAAAGAGCAGCTATCAAAGGTTAGAGATAAAGCTTTAAAAGAGCTAGGAGAGGAAAAAGCAGCTATTTTTGAAGCTCATTTAATGATTTTAGATGATCCTGAAATCATGAATCAAACAAAGGATAAAATAGAAAATGAAAAGGTAAATGCAGCATTTGCATTTAAGGAAATCGCTAACCAATTCATTATGATATTTGAATCAATGGATAATGAATATATGAGAGAAAGAGCAGCAGATATTAGAGATGTTTCTGATCGTGTGCTAAGAAATATAGTAGGGCAGAAAGTTATTGATTTGTCTATGCTAGATGAAGAGGTTATCTTAATTGCAGATGATTTAACACCTTCTGATACAGCTACAATGGACAAGGAGAAGGTGTTAGGCTTCTTAACAAATATCGGAGGACGTACATCTCATACTGCTATTATGGCTAGAAGCTTGGAGATTCCAGCTGTTGTAGGTCTAGGAGATATTACAGATAAGGTTAAAAATGGAGACTATATTATATTAAATGGAGAAACTGGAGAAGTAATCGTAAATCCTAATGAAGAGGAAATTAACAAGTATAAAGCTCTAAAAGAAAACTATGAAAAGGAAAGAAAAGAGCTTGAAAAGATTATCGGTCAAAAAAGTGTTACACTAGATGGTAGAGAAGTAGAGCTTGTAGGAAATATTGGAACTCCAAAGGATATCGAGGGGCTTCTGAAAAATGATGCAGAGGGAGTAGGATTATATAGAACAGAATTTATCTATATGGATAGAGATAGTATGCCTACTGAAGAAGAACAATTTGAAGCTTATAAAAAAGTATTAGAAGGTTTAGGAGATAAACCAGTAGTTATAAGAACATTAGATATTGGTGGAGATAAAAAGCTTCCATACTTAAAAATAGATGAGGAAATGAATCCTTTCTTAGGTTATAGAGCTATAAGACTTTGTCTTGATAAAAAAGAAATATTTAAAACTCAATTAAGAGCGTTGCTTAGAGCAAGTGTATATGGAAACCTTAAGATAATGTTCCCAATGATTTCAAGCCTTGAAGAATTATTAGCAGCAAAAGAAGTATTAAACGAAGTGAAGAAGGATTTAGATAGTGAAGGAATAAAATATGCAGAAAATATAGAAATTGGTATGATGATCGAAGTGCCATCTGCAGCGATCATTAGCGATATTTTAGCAAAGCATGTTGATTTCTTTAGTATTGGTACAAATGATTTAATCCAGTATACTACTGCAGTAGATAGAATGAATGAAAAAATTCATCATCTTTATAGTACATTTAATCCGGGTGTTTTAAGATTGATTAAAATGGTTATTGATAATGGACACAAGGAAAATATATGGGTTGGTATGTGCGGAGAAGCAGCAGGAGACAAAAAAATGATTCCAATTTTACTAGGAATGGGTCTAGATGAATTTAGTATGAGTGCATCATCTATACTACCAGCTAGAAAACTAATCCGTTCATTAAAATTTGAAGACGCAAAAAAAATTGCTGATAAAGTTTTAAGCATGGGTTCAGCAAAGGAAATTGAACGTTATTTAGAAAATACTATATAGATTTTTTGAGCATTATAGATTAAAATTAAAATTAGAGAGTAAAAATCTATTGATAAGGGGATCTATTATGGAGAATATACGTTTCGATTATTCAAATGCATCTATTAAAGAGCATGAAGTGGAATACTTAAAAACGCAAGTAATAGAGGCGCATAGAATGATCCATGAAAAGTCAGGGGCAGGAAATGACTTTTTAGGATGGGTTGATTATCCTTTAAATTATGATAAGGAAGAATTTGAAAAGGTAAAAGAAGCAGCAGCAAAAATAAGAAAAGATTCTGATGTATTGATTGTTGTAGGAATTGGAGGCTCATATTTAGGAGCTAGAGCTGCTATTGAAGCACTTAGCCATTCTTTCTATAATATGATGGATGGTGTAAAAATATTATTTGCAGGAAATAATATCAGTGGAACGTACCTTAAGCACTTATTAGAAGTAATTGATGGAAAAGACATAAGCATCAATGTTATATCTAAATCAGGAACAACTACAGAGCCAGCTATAGCTTTTAGGGTACTTAAGAGCTATATGGAGAAAAAGTACGGCAAGGAAGAAGCAAGAAAAAGAATATATGCTACTACTGATAAGGAAAAAGGTGCTTTAAGAACATTAGCAGAGAAAGAAGGCTATGAGACATTTATCATACCAGATGATGTAGGTGGAAGATTCTCAGTACTTACTCCAGTAGGACTTTTACCAATTGCAGCAGCAGGTCTTGATATAGATGAAATTATGCGTGGTGCAAAAGACGCTAGAGAATTGTACATGGAAAAGGATTTAGAAAATAATATGTGCTATCAATATGCAGCTGTTAGAAACATATTATATCGCAGTGGAAAAACTATAGAGGTTATGGTAAATTATGAGCCAAGCCTACACTACATAGCTGAATGGTGGAAGCAGTTGTACGGAGAAAGTGAAGGAAAAGATGGAAAAGGTATATTCCCAACAGCAGTAGATTTTTCAACAGATCTACATTCTATGGGTCAATATCTACAAGATGGAAGAAGAGATTTATTTGAAACAGTATTAAATATAGAAGCGCCAAAATTAGATATTACTATTGAAGAAGACGAGGATAATCTAGACGGATTAAATTACTTAAGCGGTAAAACAATGGATTTTGTAAATAAAAAGGCTTTTGAAGGAACATTACTTGCACATGTAGATGGAGCTGTTCCAAATATTATTATAAATGTGCCTAAAATGAATGAATACTATTTTGGTAATCTTATTTATTTCTTTGAAAAAGCATGTGCTATCAGCGGATATTTATTAGGTGTTAATCCATTTGACCAGCCTGGAGTAGAAAGCTATAAGAGAAATATGTTTGCACTTCTTGGAAAGCCTGGATATGAGGAATTAAGAGAAGTATTGCAAAAGAGAATATAATAAAATCTATTATTTAAGGAGGAGAAAAAATGTTAGTAACTGGAAAAGAAATACTAAAGCACGCTCATGAGAATGGATATGCAGTAGGAGCTTTTAATGTCAACAATATGGAACAAGTACAAGCTATTATTGAAGCAGCAGAGGAAACTCAATCTCCTGTAATCATTCAAGCAAGTCAAGGTGGACTTAAATACGCAGGTGTAGAGTATATTGCTGGAATGGGTAAAATTGCTGCAGAAAAAGCTTCAGTTCCTGTTGCTATTCACTTAGATCATGGAACAGATTTCAAACAAATCATGGCATGTATTCGCAATGGATTTACTTCTGTTATGATTGATGGTTCTCACCATGAATTAGAAGAAAACATAAAAATAACAAAGCAAATCGTGGAAATGGCACATGCTGTAGGTGTATCTGTTGAGGCAGAGCTTGGAAAAATCGGTGGAACAGAAGATGATATATCTGTAGATGAAAAAGATGCAACTTATACAGATCCAGATGAAGCTGCTCGTTTTGTAGAAGAAACTGGAGTTGATTATTTGGCTATTGCAGTAGGAACAGCTCATGGACCTTACAAGGGAGAACCAAAGCTTGATTTTGATAGAATCAAAGTAATAAAAGAAAAGCTTAACATGCCTTTAGTACTTCATGGTTCATCAGGTGTACCAGAAGAAAGTATTAAAAAAGCTGTTAGTCTTGGAATCAACAAAATCAATATTGATACGGATATAAGAATGGCATTCCATAAAGCTGTAAAAGAATTTGTAAGCAAAAACCCAGATGTTTATGATCCTAGAAAGATTGTAGGCCCAGCAAGAGTAGCGATGAAGGAAGTTATTGCAGAAAAAATGAGAATGTTTGGCGCTGCAGGCAAGGCTTGGAGATAGGAGGTAATATCCATTGAAGACCATAGGTGTACTAACCAGTGGAGGAGATGCTCCAGGAATGAATGCAGCCATAAGAGCTGTAGTTAGAGCAGGAATCTATAATAATATAAAAGTAATGGGAATTGAACGAGGATATAATGGATTAATAAATGGAAATATTAAAGAGATGAATCTATCTTCTGTTGCAGATATTATTCATAGAGGAGGAACCGTTTTAAAAACGGCAAGATGTGAAGAATTCAAAACAGAAGAAGGAAGAAAAAAAGCTTTAAATGTACTAAAAGTTTTTGGTATAGAAGGACTTGTTGTAATAGGTGGAGATGGTTCTTTTACAGGTGCACAAAAGCTTAGTGAAGCAGGAATCAAAACAATCGGAATTCCAGGAACTATTGACAATGACTTAGCATATACAGACTATACCATTGGTTTTGATACAGCACTAAATACAGTACTTGATGCGATTACTAAAATCAGAGATACTTCAGCATCTCATGGCAGAGCAAATATTGTTGAAGTAATGGGAAGACATTGTGGAGATATTGCATTATATGCAGGTCTTGCTGGTGGTGCTGAAAGTGTTATCGTACCAGAAGAAGAGTTTTCTATTGATGATGTATGTAGAAAGCTTATTCAAGGAAGAAGCAGAGGAAAGCTTCACAGTATTATCATGTTGGCAGAAGGAATAGGTGGAAATGCCTTTGAATTAGGAAAAGAAATAGAAGAAGTAACAGGAATCGAAACAAAGGTTACTGTTCTTGGACACATTCAAAGGGGAGGAAATCCTTCAGCCTTTGATAGAATCCTTGCAAGTAAGCTAGGAGCAAAAGCAGTAAGCTTGCTAATAGAGGGCAAATCAGGAAGAGTTGTAGGTATGAAGGATCATAAAATTATTGATATGGATATTCATGAAGCTTTATCCATGGAAAGACAATTTGATAAGGAAACATATAAATTGACAAAAATACTTTCTATATAACACAGTCATTTGACTGTGTTATTTTTTGTATAAAAAATCAGAAATGATGAGAGATTGAAAAAATATAAGATTATTTAAGCTATCAAATTTATAATGATTACCACATTAATCTGGCAATAGGAGTTTTTATTAACTTATTAAAAACATGTTATGATGAATATAAGAAAAAAATCTATAAAAAAAAAAACGATGGGAGAGATGGAGCTATGGAAAAAATTATAAATACTGATTTGATAGATTTAAATTTAAAAGCTGAAACAAAAGAAGAAGCTATAAAGACACTGATAAAGAGAGTAGATAAATGTGGAAGATTAAACGATATAAATGAATATCTAAAGGTTGTGCTAGAGAGAGAAAAACTGTCTACTACAGGAATAGGCTTTGGGATAGCGATACCACATGGAAAGAGTGATGCTGTAAAAATTCCAACTTTAGCGTTTGGTAGATGCGAAGATGGAATAGAATGGCAATCTTTAGATGGTAAGGTTGTAAAAATCATTTTTCTTATTGCAGTACCAGAAGAGGCAGCATCTAATCAACATTTAAGAATTTTAGCAGCCTTATCTAGAAGAATGATGAATGAAGAATTTAGAAAGAAACTATTAGAAATAGTAGATGAGAAAGAACTAATGAATTTATTAGATGATATTTTAGCAGAAATAGCAGCTTAAAAGAATTGCTATTAAGATAGAATATAAAGGCTTTGTAATATAGAATTTATCAATAAAATTTAAAAAGGAGGATATTTCAATGAAAGGTGAATTGAAAAATATAAGAACTTATCTTATGACAGGTGTATCTTATATGATTCCTATTGTTGTAATAGGTGGGGTATTGATTGCTCTAGCTATTGCATTAAGTGGGGTTGAAGCTGGAACTGGAGCAAATGTAACTAATCCAATTCTAGAAAAGATGCTAAATATAGGAGTAAAGGCTTTTGGACTTATGGTACCTATATTAGCAGGATATATTTCTTTTGGTATTGCGGATAGACCAGGATTAGCACCGGGACTTGTTGGTGGAGCATTAGCTAATGAAATAGGAGCAGGATTTTTAGGAGGAATTATAGCAGGCTTTGTAGCAGGATATACAGCTAAATGGATAAAATCATGGAAAGTACATGTTCAGTTAAGAGCTATTATGCCAATATTTGTTATTCCTTTATTAACATCATTAGTTGTAGGGACTGTAATGTATATAATTGGTGCTCCTATTAGTAGTTTGATGGAATCAATGACAGCAACTCTAAAGAGTATGGGAACAGGAAATGCAGTATTACTTGCAGTTATTATGGGAGCAATGATTGCTTTTGATATGGGTGGACCAATAAACAAGGTTGCATTCATGTTTGGAGCAGCTATGATTGGCGAAGGTGTATATACAATTATGGGTCCGGTAGCAGTAGCTATTTGTGTGCCTCCTATAGCAATGGGAGTTGCAACACTTTTAAATCCTAAAAAATATACAGAAACAGAAAAAGAGGCTGGTAAAGGTGCTATCGCAATGGGGCTTATAGGTATTACAGAAGGAGCTATTCCATTTGCAGCAGCAGATCCATTTAGAGTAATTCCTTCTATTGTGGTAGGATCATCTATTGGAGCAGCAATTGCTGCAATAGGAAAAGTAGGAGATCATGCACCACATGGAGGACCAATCGTACTTCCTGTAGTAGATAATAGGATAATGTTTATCATAGCAGTATTAGTTGGCGTTGCAGTAGCAGCACTTATGGTAAATATATTGAAAAAAGATGTAGTAGAAGAGAAAAAAGAAGAAAATGATGATGAAGAGATTAGCATAGAGTTTTAATGTATATTAAAGCTAGCTGTTTTACGAACAGCTAGTTTGTTTTAAAGATATAAAAATAAAATAAATTTTACCACATTGATAAGGTAATTATTATTAATCACACAGTTGTTTTGATATGGTATTATAATATTAGAGAAGAAATTGAAGTGTTTTAAAATAAAAAAATTACCACAAGTATAAAGAAAGGAAGATGGATATGAAAATATTAGCTGTAACTGCTTGTCCAACAGGTATAGCTCATACTTATATGGCTGCAGAAGCATTAGAAAAGGAAGCGAAAGAAAGAGGCTTTGAAGTAAAAGTAGAGACTCAAGGGTCTATAGGAATTGAAAATGAAATTACAAAAGATGATTTAGAGGGTGCAGATGTAGTTATTTTGACAAAGGATATGGCTATAAAAGGAAAAGATAGATTTAAAGGAATTCCTGTTGTGAATGTAGCCATTGGAGATATTATTAAAAAAACAGGATTATTACTGGATAAGATTGTTGATCATTTGAATAGTAAAAAATAGAAAGAGAAATCCCCATAGAGGAGAGTTTATATGAGTCGAATCATGAGAATTGCTAAAATTTTATTGGAAAGTAAAGAACCTGTTACTATTAATAAAATAGCTTCAGAACTTAAGGTGTCCAATAAGACAGTGCGTAATGATTTGAATAAGCTTCAGGATTTTGTTGAAAGAGAAGGGCTGAGATTGAGCAAAAAGACTGGTGTAGGTACAAGTATTGAAGGCTCTGAAGAAAATAAAATACAGCTTTTGCAAAGACTTAAAAAAGATATTGATTATGTTGAACCTTATTCCCGTGAAGGAAGGCAAAACTATATCTTAAAAAGACTTTTCATGGATAGTAAGAGTATTACTATCCAAGAGCTTGCTGATGAATTATATGTTTGTACAGCAACTATTAATAATGATTTAAAAGATCTTGAAATATGGCTCAAGGATTTTCGTTTAAAATTAAAGAAAAAAAGAAACTATGGGGTAGAGATTGTAGGAAAAGAAGAAGATTATAGAAAAGCTATTTCAAGCATCCTTTCTCAAAGTAAGAAAGTTGAGGAACTTCAAAAGTTATTATATTCAGAATATAAAGGAAGAATTGATTATAAATCGATGGTACAGCTTAAAGCACTAATGGATATAGATTATAAAAAGCTAGAAGAACTATTAAATGGGGTAGAAAAACAACTAAAATTTAGATTTTCTCAAGAAGCATATATTAGCTTGGTGATTCATATTGTTATATCTATGAGAAGGATAAAAGAAGGTAAGGATATTTTATTATCTAAGACAATTTTAAGCAATATTAAAAATACAGAAGAGTTTCAATGCGCAAAAGAAATGAGTAGTAAAATGCAAAAATACTTCAATGTAGTGATACCAGAATCAGAAATAGGATATATTACTCTTCACATATTAGGAAGTAAAATTTACCAAAAAGACTTAGGAGATTTGGAATTTTCCTTTGAAAAGATTGAAGAGTCAGAAATTGCAGTAGAAATAGCTAAAAGTATTGTAGATGTGGCAAGCGATGCATTGAATATGGATTTGAGAGAGGATCAAGCACTTATTAATGGATTGGTTTTGCATTTAAGACCAACAATAAATCGTTTGAAATATGGATTGACTTTAAATAATCCTATTTTAGAAGATATCAAAAGTAATTATCCAGATATTTTTGGAGTGGCTTGGATGAGTAGCAGAGTATTTGAAAAATATTTGGATAAAAGGATACCAGAATCAGAAATAGGATATATTACTCTTCATCTAGGAGCAGCTGTAGAAAGAAATAGACGACAAATAAAAACTTTGGTAATTTGCCATAGTGGTATAGGTACTTCTCAACTACTATCAGCAAGACTTCAAAGATGCTTTAAAGAAATTGAGATTTTAGGTATTGTTTCTTCTACAGAATTGACGAAAGATATGCTTGATGATGCTGACTTGATTATATCCACTGTTCCTCTTCAAATAGATAGATTTGTATTAGTCATTAGTCCTCTTTTTACCCAATCAGATATAAAAAAGGTAGATCAATATATTTATAAGATTCGTCAAAAAATGGTACATAATGATGTGAATGGAAATTTTATTGAGAAAGAGTTTTTTTATAGAAGTAAAAAAATAAAAAATAAAGAAGCAGTAATCTGTGAGATGTGTGAATACTTAGAAAGAAAGCAGTATATTAAAAGAAATTTTAAAGATAGCGTATTGTTAAGAGAAAATATTATGTCTACAGAAGTAGGAAATGGTATAGCTATTCCCCACGGAGATCCCAAAGAAGTAAAAAAATCTTGTATTGCTCTTACTGTGTTAGAACATCCAATGAAATGGGATAAAGAGTTGGTAGAATTTATTTTTATGATTTGTATTGCTGAAAAGGATATGGCAAAAACCAAAATTCTTATTAGAAATTTATATAAAAATATGCATAAATCTGAATTTCTAAATGAACTGAGAAAAGGAGATAAAAATATCAAAATTATGTTAGATAGATTATTATAAAAGGCATAAGTGGGAGGTGGGTATATGTATCCACTAAAATTTGAGCATATATATGTAAATAAAGTTTGGGGTGGAAGAAATTTAGAATCTTTTAGAGAAGATTTGCCCGAAGGAAAAATTGGGGAGAGTTGGGAAGTTGCATGTCGTAAAGATGTAGTAAGTATTATTTCAAATGGCAAATATAAAGGAATGAGCTTGGATAAGTTAATATTAAAAGAAAGTGATGCTATTCTTGGGACAAAAATTTCAAATAAACATTTTCCATTACTTATCAAGTTTTTAGATGCACAAAGCAAATTATCTATTCAAGTGCATCCTAATGATTTTTATGCTCTTCAAAATGAAAATGATTTAGGAAAGACAGAAGCATGGGTTGTATTGGATGCTCAAGAAAATGCTAGTATGGTATTAGGGGTGAAAGATTGTTCTCCTGATGGTTTTAAAGAAGCTTTAGAGAAAGGCGATTTAGAACCATATCTGAATCGTATATCGGTTAAAAAAGGAGATGTATATTTTATTCAAAGTGGCTTAATTCATACTATGGAAGGTGTTTTAGTAGCCGAGATTCAGCAAAATAGCGATACTACTTATAGAGTATATGACTATAATAGAGGTAGGGAACTTCATATAAAAAAAGCAATGGATGTCATCGATTTTTCAATTCATGCAAAAAAAGCTTCAGGGCTTTGTATTCATAAGGAAGGTTATGAAAAGACTTATTATTGCTATGATCATAATTTTTCTTTAGAGAAATATAAGATTGAAGGTAGTTGTATAGAAAAAAGTGATAAAGAAAGATTCTATATTTTTATCTGTATAGATGGAGAAGGTCTAATTCGATATTCTAATGGGATTGAAGAAATTAGAAAAGGGGATACAGTATTTATTCCTGCAGGTTTAGGAGCATATACCTTAGATGGAAATTTTACATTATTAAAAGCTTATGTTCCAAATATAGAAAAACTAGAAAAAGAAATTCTGGGTGAAATTAAATATCTGTCTGATTGTTAAGAAGTTTACAATAAAAAATAGTAAAAATCATCTCTATTGACATAAAAAATAACGAGCGTTATTATATATAATAATAACGCTCGTTATTTTTTATATTTACATTTTCATTTATATAGATAAACAACATCAACATAAAAAAAGAAATATATAAAGATAAGTGAATGACTTCGATAACTTTTGTAAAAATCATGTTGATATGTATATTGGGTATATAAAAGGGGAGTGAGAGAAAGAAAAAAATGATAGATGATGGAAATCCTACAAAACAAAAAATATTAGAAACTTCTTTAAGACTGTTTTCAAAAAATGGATATAGTGCTACCTCTGTAAGACAGATCTCTCGTGAAGCTGGTTTTAGAGAGAGTGTTATATATAATCATTTTTCAGGAAAGTACGATATACTAAAAACTTTATATGATGTTGAAATAGCTTCTGTTCGCAGTGAATTTTTAAAAAATATAGATATTGATGAAATCAAAAAGGATCCTAAAAGATTTTTACAGAGAATAGCTGATAAAATTATGATTTATTCTAATGATGAGGATCGAGCAAAATTCTTAAAAGTCATTATGATGGAAATGTTTAGAGATAGCAGAGCAAAGGAGCTTGTAAAGAAAGATATTTTTGAGAACAGCAAAATCATGCTCAAAAATATTTTTTTTAAAATGAGGAAAGCTGGGTTAATAAAGGAAAAAGATCCATTAATGCTTGCTAATGAATTTTTAGCTACTTTAATATTTTTTAACCTAGAGCATCTTCTGTCAAATGAAAGGAATGAAAATAAAGCATTTAGACATAACTTAGTAAAGAAACACATTGACTTTTTCTGGGAAAATGTGAAATTGAATGAATTTTAGTAATAGGGGGATTAGAGGCATGAAGAAAGTTCTCAATGTAGGACTTGATGTAGGTTCAACAACGGTAAAGATGGTTATATTAGATGGAAAACTAGATGTTCTTTATAAAAAATATGTAAGACATTTTTCAGATATAAAAAGCACAGTTACAAGCATACTAGAAGATGCAAAAGCTGTTTTACAAGACAATTTTATTACAGCAATGATTACAGGTTCAGGGGGATTTAATATTGCAACGAAGCTTGAAGTTCCCTTTATTCAAGAGGTAATCGCTTGTACCAATACAATTGAAAATATTATTCCAACAACAGATGTTGCTATAGAGCTTGGTGGAGAGGATGCAAAAATTACATATCTTGGAGAATCGATTGAACAAAGAATGAATGGAACCTGTGCAGGGGGTACAGGTGCTTTTATAGATCAAATGGCAGCACTTCTTCAAACAGATGCTCAAGGACTCAATGCATTGGCTAAAAAGCACAAGATCATCTATCCGATTGCATCGAGATGTGGAGTTTTTGCTAAAACAGATATTCAGCCTCTATTAAATGAGGGAGCTGCAAAGGAAGACATTGCAGCATCTGTTTTTCAGGCTGTTGTCAATCAGACCATTAGCGGACTTGCTCAAGGAAGACCTATCAAAGGAAATGTTGCATTTTTAGGAGGTCCTCTTCATTTTTTATCAGAGCTTAGAAATCGATTTATAAAAACCTTAAAGCTTGAGGAGAAAAAAGTTATTTTTCCTAAAGATTCGCAGTATTTTGTAGCTATAGGAGCAGCCATTTCTTCTAAAAATGAAAATCCTATTTCTGTTCAAGCTTTTTATAAAAGAGTACCAAGAATTTATGGAAAAAGCTATGAAGAGAATAAAAAGATTGCTCCTTTATTTTTAAATGATATAGAATACAACAAATTCAAGGAAAGACACAGCAAAGCGAAGGTAAAGAAAGTAGACTTAAAAACTTATGAAGGAAATGCTTATTTAGGCATTGATGCAGGGTCTACTACAACAAAGATTGCCCTTATAGATGAGGAAGGAGGACTTTTATATTCTCACTATGGAAGCAATATGGGAAAACCGTTAACCTCTACTATTACTGCATTGAAGGAGCTTTATAAAAATATTAATAAAAAGACTAAAATTGTAAATTCGGCAGTAACAGGCTATGGGGAGCATTTGATAAAAGCTGCTCTTAAGGTAGATATAGGAGAAATAGAGACGGTTGCTCATTATAAGGCGGCTGAATTCTTTCTTCCGGGAGTAGATTTTGTATTAGATATTGGTGGACAGGATATGAAGAGCTTAAAAATTCATAATGGGGCTATTGATTCTATTATGCTAAATGAAGCATGTTCATCAGGCTGTGGTTCGTTTATTGAAACCTTTGCAAATTCACTAAATCTAGAGGTAGAAGCATTTACAAAAAAAGCAATAAAATCAAAAAATCCAGTAGATCTTGGGACTCGTTGTACTGTATTTATGAATTCAAGGGTAAAACAGGCTCAAAAGGAAAATATAGATGTAGCTGATATTTCAGCAGGCATATCCATATCTGTCATTAAAAATGCACTATATAAAGTTATAAGAATGAGAAATCCAAAGGATTTAGGAGAAAAAATTGTTGTACAGGGTGGAACATTTTATAATGATGCTGTTTTAAGAGCTTTAGAAAAAATCATTGGAAAAGAAGTGATAAGACCTGATATTGCAGGAATTATGGGTGCTTTTGGTGCAGCACTTATTGCAAAAGAGCAATTTAGTACAGGATATGAAAGTAAATTATTAAAGATGGAAGAGCTTACAAATTTTAAAACAGAAATATCTATGAAAAGATGCGGATTGTGTGGAAATAATTGTCTTATTACAGTTAATCATTTTTCAGATGGAAGAGAGTTTATATCAGGTAATCGTTGTGAAAGAGGAGCTGGTATAGAAAAAAAAGAAAAGTCAATTCCAAACCTTTATGCATATAAGTACAAAAGAGTATTTAATTATAAACCATTATATAAGGATAAGGCAAAAAGAGGGATAATAGGTATTCCTAGAGTCCTTAATATGTATGAGGATTATCCATTTTGGTATACTTTCTTTACCCAATTAGGATATCAAGTAATTCTTTCAGGTCGTTCATCGAAAAAAATATACGAACTTGGGATGGAAACTATTCCATCAGAAAGTGTATGTTATCCAGCAAAGCTTGTACATGGTCATATTATGGATCTAATTAATAAAGGAGTTAAAAAGATTTTTTATCCATGCATTCCCTACAACAAAAAAGAAGATAAGGATGCAGGAAATAACTATAATTGTCCTGTAGTTACCTCTTATGCAGAGGCTATTTATGCTAATATTGATCCTTTAAAGAATGGAGAGATTATGTTTTATCATCCTTTTCTACCAATAGATGATGAAAAGAGAATGGAAAAAAGATTGATAGAAGAGCTGTCAAGAGAAAATATTCCTAAAATGGATATAAAAAAAGCTGTAAGATTTGCTTATAAGGAGCTTGAAGCTTATCGATATGATATAAGGAAAAAAGGTGAAGAGGCTTTAAAATATATAGAAGAAAATCAACTAAAAGGAATAGTCTTAGCAGGAAGACCGTATCATGTGGACCCTGAGATTAACCATGGGATTCCAGAGCTTATAGAGTCTTTAGGCTTTGTAGTACTTTCTGAGGATAGTGTGAGTCATCTTACAAAACCAGAAAGACCTCTGCGTGTGGTAGATCAATGGGTATATCATTCAAGACTTTATAGAGCTGCTACCTTTGTTGCAAAAAATAAAAACCTAGAGTTCGTTCAGCTAAACTCCTTTGGCTGTGGCTTAGATGCTATTACTACAGATCAAGTACAAGAGATATTAGAAAGATACGGAAAAATATATACCTTGTTGAAAATAGATGAAATAAATAATCTTGGAGCTGTAAGAATTCGTATTCGATCTCTTCTTGCAGCTATTAAAGAAAGAGATAAGAGAAATTTTGAACCAAAGAAACTTTATGAAAATGATGAAAGGGTGCTGTTTACGAAGAAAATGAAAAAAAATCATACGATTTTAGTTCCACAAATGTCACCTATTCATTTTCAGTTTTTAGATGTAGGATTTAAAAAAGCAGGATACAATGTGGAAGTTTTAGGAGATGTAGGAAAATCTGCTATAGATGAGGGACTTGCATATGTGCATAATGATGCATGCTATCCAGCAATTATTACAATAGGACAGATTATGGAAGCTTTAAAATCAGGAAAATATGATTTGAACAATACTTCTGTTATGATATCCCAAACAGGTGGAGGGTGTCGTGCAACCAATTATATAGCCTTTTTAAGAAAAGCATTAAAGGATGCAGGCATGGAGCATATACCGGTGATTTCAATAAATGCATCAGGACTAGAGAAAAATCCAGGGTTTAAGCTAAAGCCCACTACACTAGATAATTTAATGATGGGGCTTATTTATGGAGATCTTTTAATGAGAGTTTTATTAAGAGTTCGTCCTTATGAAAAAATAAAAGGCTCAGCCAATGCTTTGTATCAAAAATGGGTAAAAAAATGCAAAGAAAGCTTACTTAGAGGTAGGAAAAAGGATTTTAAAGAAAATATAAAAAAAATTGTTGAAGACTTTGATAATTTACCAATCGATGAAGATTTAGTAAAACCAAGAGTAGGTGTAGTAGGAGAAATACTAGTAAAATTTCATCCAGATGCGAATAATCATGTGGTAGACTTTTTAGAAGCAGAAGGAGCAGAGGTAGTTGTACCAGATCTTACGGATTTTTTATTATACTGTGCGTATGATCGCAAAACAAAGTATGAAAAATTGTCTGGAAGCTTTATAGGAATGATTATGGGAAACATTACTATAAACGGGATTGAAACTTATAGAAAGGATATGAGAAAGCTTCTAAAGAAGAGCAGTCGGTTTGAACCTCCAAAAGAAATTTATGAGTTAGCTCATCTTGCAAAAAAACATTTATCCTTATGTAATCAAACAGGAGAAGGTTGGTTCCTAACAGCAGAAATGGTGGAGTTAATAGAAAGTGGTACAGAAAATATCTTGTGTCTTCAGCCATTTGCGTGTCTTCCTAATCATATTACAGGAAAGGGAATGATTAAGGAGCTTAGAAGAAGCTATCCAAAAGCCAATATTGTGCCTATTGATTATGATCCTGGTGCAAGTGAAGTGAATCAAATCAATCGTATAAAGCTTATGCTTTCAGTAGCCTTCAAAAATTTAGAAAAGGAAGAAAGCTATGCATAATAAAAGGACTTCTCAGGAGAAGTCCTTTTAATGTTAGTGTATTTAGAATTATAAAAAAAGCGAGGAAACAATAAGTTATCGTTTTTCGATAAAAAAATATTGAAAAACATTTTATAGCATGGTAATATAGATTAGTAAAATAATAAGGGAGGTATGTGTATGAGGTATTATGGAAAAGGATCTTTAACTAGTGCTTTAAAGATTTTGTTAAATATTTTGCTTACTATTGGGGTTGGAATGTTTATCTATTTATCCATTCATGTATTATCAAGTAATGATTTAAATATAAGTTTGATCAGAAAAAGCATTATTTATACTTTGTTTGTAATAGGCAGTATTTCCTTGATGATGATTATTTTTCATTTAAGACAAATTTTAGATTCTTTAATATATGTAAATCCATTTATAAGAGAAAATGTAAAAAGATTAAGAAATATAGCTATAGAATGCTTTATTATTACAGGATGCTATTTGATTAACTTTTTTATAAATCCTAAATATGTAGATTTTAATCTTATAACTATAGATATGAAAGGCGTTCATACAGATATGGAATTTTTTATATTTTTCTTTTCGGGTTGTTTTATTTTAGTATTATCAAAAGTTTTCCAGCAAGCTGTTGAAGTAAAAGAAGAAAATGATTTTACTATTTAGAGGAGGTTGCTATGGGGATTGTTATAAATTTAGATGTGATGATGGCAAAGAGAAAAATCTCTCTTACAGAGCTTGCAGAAAGAGTGGGGATTACAAATGCTAATTTATCTATACTTAAAAATAACAAAGCAAAGGCTATAAGATTTACAACATTAGAAGCTATATGTAGAGAACTTAATTGTCAGCCAGGGGATTTATTAGAATATGTTCCTGATAAAAAAAAATCAGAGATTTTATAAACTGGAGGTAAAGATGAAGAAGCCATTCAAGATATTATTAATAATTTTAGCAAGTATAATTTGTTTATTGGCAGTAGCGGTTATAATAGGACCAGCTGATCCTATCATGTTAACAGAAGAAGAAGAATCACAGCAGTATGAAGAATATAATGAAAAATTTAGTAATCTTAATATATCAGGATTTGAAACGAAAGATCTGAATAGTGAGAAAATCACTTCAGATATTTTTAAGGATTATAAAATTACTATGGTGAATATTTGGGGAACTTTTTGTAGCCCTTGTGTAGAAGAAATGCCGGATATAGGAAAGGCTTATAAAAATTTACCTAAAGGATCAAATATTATAGGCATATGTGTTGATGCTGGAGATGATGAAGATACTGTAGAAGCTGCACAAAAAATCATGAAAAAGTCAAATGCTGATTTTCGTGTTTTGATTCCTGATGATGTGTTGAAGAAGCAGTTGTTAGATTTCGTGACTTTTTTTCCTACTACAATATTTGTAGATGAGAAGGGAAATATTGTGGGAGATGTATATAATGGAGGACGTTCAGAAGAAGATTATAGGAAAGCGATCATAGAAAAGCTTAAAATGGTAGAAAATACAAAATAAATATTTATAAAATACACCTTGAGTAGAAAAGTATTGATTTTATTCAAAAAAAGTATATACTAAAAATAGTAAATAAAATAATCAATGGGAGCTGATGTTTTTGGCTGAGAGGGAATAAAAAATATTCCGACCATGAGACCTGATCTGGGTAATGCCAGCGTAGGGAATGCACATAAAAACTGCTGCCTATTCTGAGCAGCATTTTTTTGTTGGAAAAATTTTAAAGATTTAGAGAGGAGCGAAAAAATGGCAAATGTAAACGTAAGTATACAGGTTTTGCCTGTAGTTTTAGAAGAAAGGATATATCCCGTAGTAGACAAAGTGATTGAGCTTATTGATAAAAGTGGTGTAAAGTATGAAGTAGGGCCTATGGAAACTACCATGGAGGGAGATTTAGATAAGCTTTTAGACATTGTAAAAAGAGCACAGGAAATTTGTGTAGAAGAAGGAGCCAGTAGAGTTATTTCTATGGTAAAAATTGACTATAAACCAGAGGGCGTGACTATGCATGAAAAAGTGGGAAAATACAGGAGATAAAGTACTACCCATTGCTTTTATTGTTTTTTTAATTATTTTATGGGAAATACTTATAAAAATATATAATATACCAAAATATATACTTCCAGCACCATCTTCTATAATAAGTGCTTTGATCGAATATAGGCAAATTTTGTGGGAACATACAAAAACTACTATTGTTGAAGCTAGTATAGGCTTTGTTATAGCTACTATATTTGCAATTTTTGCAGCAGGACTGATGAATAAGTATGAACTTCTGAAAAAAATCATCTATCCGATATTTGTCATATCCCAGACTGTTCCTATTATTGCTTTAGCACCTCTTTTTATGATTTGGCTGGGATTTGGGATTTTGCCCAAAATTGTAATTGTTGTGTTGGTTTGTTTTTTTCCTATTGCTGTAAGTGTTATAGAAGGACTAGAGACTGTAGATCAAGATCTTATCAATTTGATGAAGGTTATGGGTGCAAAGCCTTTTCAAATATTTATAAAGGTACAGATGCCAGCCACACTGCCAGCATTTTTTTCAGGGTTGAAAATTGCAGCTACTTACAGCATTATGGGTGCTGTTTTGGCAGAATGGATTGGAGCTAAAAGTGGTTTAGGAGTATATATGACTCGTGCCATGAACTCTTTTCGTATAGCAGCTTTATTTGCAGATATATTTGTCGTGGTGATCTTAAGCATTGGCATATTTCAATTGATTGAAAGAGTTTCAAAAAAAATTATGCCGTGGAATCAGCAAACAAATCAAAGGAGAGATTTACATGTTAAAAAAAGTAAAAAATTTATTGATCGTTCTATTGGTAATGGTTTTAGGTTTATCAGGTTGTGCCGAGAAGAAAGAGGAAGTACAAAAGGAAGATAATAAACTTCAAAAAATTACGGTAACACTAGATTGGACGCCAAATACAAACCATACAGGTCTTTATGTTGCAAAGGATAAAGGATATTATAAAGATATGGGACTAGATGTTGAAATTATTCAACCAGCAGAAGGAACTGCAGAACAGCTAGTAGCATCAGATAAAGCACAGTTTGGTATAAGCTATCAAGAGCAAGTAACATTAGCTAGAGTAGAAGATGTTCCTGTGGTATCTATTGCGGCAGTTATACAGCATAATACATCAGGCTTTGCATCTTTGAAAGAAAAGGGGATTAAAACACCAAAGGATTTTGAAGGAAAAAGATATGGTGGTTGGGGTTCTCCTATCGAGAAAGCAACGTTAAAGGCACTGATGGACAAGCATGGAGCAGATGTAAAAAAAGTTCAAATCCTTACTAGTGGGGCAACAGATTTTTTTGCTTCAAGTAAAAAGGATATTGATTTTGCATGGATTTTTGAAGGATGGACAGGGATTGAAGCAAAGCTTAAGGGAATTGAACTAAATTATATTGATTTAGGAAAAGAAGATTCTGCTCTTGATTATTATACACCTGTTATTATCACTAATGAAAAAAATATAAATGAGAAGAAGGATTTAGTAAAGAAATTTATGGAAGCTACAAGTAAAGGATATGAGTATGCTATAAAAAATCCTGTTGAGGCTGCTGATATTTTATTAAAATACGCACCAGAATTAAATAAGGAGTTAGTTGTTGAAAGTCAGAAATTCTTGAGTGATAAGTATAAGGCAGAGGCAAGCCAATGGGGAATTCAGAAAAGAGAAGTATGGGAAAATTATACAAATTGGCTTTTCGATAGAGCTTTAATTGCAAAGAAAATTGATATAGACGCTGCATTTACTAATGAATTTTTACCTAAAGAATAAGGAGTAGAAAGAAATGCAAACACCTAAAATTAGGTTAACTAATGTGCATATGGATTATATTTCCAAAAGAGATGTCTTAAAGGTATTAGAGAATATCAACTTATATGTAAACAAGGGAGAATTTGTTTCCATAATAGGTCCTAGTGGCTGTGGAAAAAGTACTTTGTTTCATATTATTACAAAATTAGAGAAAGCATATGAAGGTTTAGTAGAAATAGATGGAGAACCTTTAGAAAAATCTAATCAAAGAGCAAGTTATATGCACCAAAAGGATTTACTAATGCCCTGGAGAACGCTCATAGATAATGTGATATTGCCTCTTGAAATTCAAGGAAAAAATAAAAGAGAGGCAAAAAAAGAGGTAAAAAAGTATTTTGATACTTTTGGATTAGAAGGATTTGAACAAGCATACCCTAATGAATTATCAGGTGGGATGCGACAAAGGGCTGCACTTCTTCGAACATTCTTAGTAGATAGTGAGCTTTTGCTGCTTGATGAGCCATTTGGAGCATTAGATGCAATTAATCGTTCAAAAATGCAGGAGTGGCTTCTTGACATATGGCGTCAATTTAAAAGATCAGTTCTTTTTATTACTCATGATATAGAGGAAGCAATTTATTTATCAGATAGAATTTATGTACTTAGTCAAAGACCTGCAAGAGTTTTAAAAGAAGTAAGAATAAGTTTTGAAAGACCGAGGAAAAAAGATATTGTTGTTACAGAAAGCTTTTTAAACTATAAAAAAATATTGATGGATGCATTAAAATAATGAAAAGATCAGGCTTAAGCAAGTGTATGAGTCTGATCTTTTTTTATTGGAGAATATGATAGCAATTAATTTAACAGATATTTTTATTTTTTGATACTAAACTTTTTTAAAAAATATCATCTATATAAATGAAAGGAGGAGATAAATATGGCAGTAAGTGTAAAAATGGGTCCTTCAAAGCTAAAGATTACTTTTAGTAATGGAATGGATGACAATGGAAATGAAAAAAAGAGAAGCAGAACCTATTCAAACATCAAGCCTACTGCGAAGGATCAAGACATCTATGATGTCGCAACTACCTTGATTGGGCTGCAAAACAGCAAAGCCCTTGAAGTTGAAAGGGTAGATGAAAAAGAAATAGTAGAAGCTTAGTCAGAAAGCAAATAAGAAAAGGAGGTGTTATGATTGTTAACAAAGAGATTAGAGATGATTTTTCAAAATCAAGGTGGCAAAACTACAAAAATATCTGTAGACAATGCAAAGGAGGATTTGACAAAAGAGCAAGTAGAATCAGCAATGCAGGTAATAATTGATAAGAACATATTTCAAACCAACAGTGGTGAGCTAACAGGTATTGATTCTGCAAGAATTGTTACAACAGATATTGATGAAATCATTTAATAAAAAGTAGCTTGGGGAATCCCAAGCTACTTTTTATTAAAGAAGTATATATTTTTTGCATTTATAAAAATTCATCCATTGAAGCTATAAAAAGAACATATGAAAAATAGGTTTATTCAGAAAAAACTCCATTATCTTACAAAAGTAGAGATAGACATTTATGAGAACAAGTTGTATAATAAAACAAAACATATGTTCGACAAAACGAGGGGTGATAAGATGAAAAACATTGATAACATTATAAAAGTGGGCATATGTGCATTGATTCCTATTTATCAACTCAATATGGGGAATGTTACAAAATTGATTACAGAAGATGGACGAAGCTTTATAGATAAAAGAACGATGAAAACAGTATTAAAGATTATTGCTAGATACTATACTATACATATTGAAGCTTGTAGAGAAAAATATGGACAAGTCTTACATCAACGGTTAAGTGTACCTATTTTATTCCACCAAAGATTACTTTTAATACCTTTTAAAATGAGAAAACCTAAATTTGTAAAAGATGGAGCTAAGGGATACATTAACCTTTATGATATTGAAAAAGTAACAGAAAAAGAAAAATATGTTATGATCCAGCTTAAAAATGGGGTAGAGATTGCTGTTTTAAATAAAATGAAAACCGTACAAGATCAAATAAATAAAGCAAAGCTAATAGCAAGTGATATGAATTGTTTTATAGATGATTTATCATATAGATCAAGAGATTTTTATATAGAATATAATCGTCCAGCTACAAAAGGAGATGTTGCTAGACTTCAAGAGGAGCTTGTTCAATTAAAGGATGTGTTAAAAAAAATGCTGCGATTTTAACCTTTTTGTAACTTTTTCAAATTCTCTATATGGTATACTTTTTTCAGATTTGATAACATTTAGAGAAAGGAGATGCAATAATGAAAAATTACAAAAGATTCATAGCACTTGGACTTATGAGTGCAGTCATGGTCACAACAGCAGCTTGTGGAGGAGAAGCAGTTAAAGATATGGCTAGTAGTATGAAAGTAGAGAGCATGAAGACCTCTAAAGCAGATTCACTAGGATATACTTTTTCTGAAGTGAGTGAAAAACCTGAAATTCTAAAGGAATTTACAAAGATGGATGCAGATTATGCAGCTTACCTAAAAAGTAATCCATTTAGCGTATTATTTTTAGATGAAAAAATGAATATAACAGATGAAACAGATGTATATTCTTTACCAGAAAAAGAAGATTCAACAGCTTTATATTTATACATAAAAAATGATAAGGTGATTAATGCAAAATTAGATGCATTTAATGGAGAAATAAATACAGAAGGATATACTTATGATACTTTATTTTATGATTATAGTAATAATATGGAAAAACAAGCAAAAGAGAAGGATTTTCCATATGATTTAGAAAACAATAAAGATGATGCTGAAAAAGAACTAAAGGCTAAATTTGAAGGGAAAGGTATAGACGAGCTTCAAGATTTCTTAAAGGTTTATACACCGTTAAGAAAGTATGCGAGAAAAGATACAGATAAAACACTTGAGTCATATATGATCATTAGCGAAATTGGATATACTGCAAGTAAGACTATTAACGTAATTGTTAAAGATAATAAAATCGAAAAATTATATATAGATGAAAGCTATAGACCAGATAATGATCCTATTGAGATGTTAAAGGCAGTTACTGAGAAAAAATGATAGATTAAAAGATAGAGTACTTCTAAATGAAGGAAATATCTTTTTTTATTGTGTTAAATGAAAAAAAGATTTGCACTTTTTAACTATATATGATATACTTAAAAAGTTAGTTTGTTATTTAGAAAAATATGGGAATGTATCACCAAATAACTTTTTGCAATAAGCTTATCATTATTTTCAAAATTATTATAAAGATGTCTCACTTCATTCAAGCAATGAAGGATCTTTTCTATAATATCTTTTGTTACCCCTAGCTATATAGGTAAACAACATCAACATAAAAAAAAGAAATATATAAAGATAAGTGAATGACTTCGATAACTTTTGTAAAAAAACTTACTGAAATTACATGAAAAATACGTTAAGAACCTTCATTGTTTGAACGAAGTGAGTTTTGAAGGTTTAGTATTTTTTCATGGAATGAAGTTTTGTTTTTTCAAAAGTTATCTGGTGGAATGAACTGTTCTTTATATTTCATTTTGAAGTTGTTTGCCTATAGATAGAAAATATGTAAGGTTTAATTATAAAATGTACTTAAATAACTGATTATTTACTAACATAAAATCGTGATGTTAGTTTTTTTGTTTTGAAATAGATGATATGAATTAAATAATGATTTAGGATAAGCAAGAAACGAACAAAAATTCAAAAGGAGGGATTTGATGACAAACAGTATAATATTTGCACTTGTAGGTGTGTTTTTAACGACTGCTTTTACAAATGTTTTAGCGACATTAAAAACTATATTGATATCGAAAAAAATTATGAATCCAGTTTATATTTTAGTATTTGTAGATGCGATGATTTTTGCAACAGTTATTGCAAAAATGAATAGTTCAAAGGGAATTCATTTTACTATTGCTTATGCATTAGGGAAGACTATGGGGGTTTTTATTGGAGGTAAACTTGAAGAGCGTTTAGCACTTGGTATTTTGGAAGTCGATGTATTTTTTAATAATAAAAATAAGATGATACAAATAGCTGAAAGACTTAGAGAAGCAGGCTATACTGTAAATAATTTTATAGCTAGAGGAAATAATGGGGATAAAAGGTATAAAGTTGAAATAGTGATTAAGAGAAAAGAATTCAAAGTGCTTGAGGATATTATGGATGCATGTGGTGTGCATAATCCAACATTGAAAATTAAAAATGTGAACAAGATAAATGGTAAAATCACTACAACTAGAATTAAAACAGTTTAATTTATTAAAAGCAAAATCATTATGAAAAAAAGCTAAAACAATTAAAAATACATGAAAGTTTGTATATACTAAAACCAATAAATCCTTATTTTTCAATGGTAGAACCGAAACATTTAAAAAAGATGTATAGATTGATATACATCTTTTTTTGTGCGTAAATCTAAAAATCAAATAAAGGTAAATGTAGTCGACAAATGGAAAATTTTATAATAATATTATATAAAAGAGAATATATGGAAATGATTGTTATATAAATTTTTAACAAATAGAAAGTGTTGTAGGGTTAGATTTAAATAGGCAAAAAGGGGGAGGAATTTGAAAAAAGTAAAAATAAATTTAGAGATTGTTACCCATATGTTAAGTTTTGGGAATAATACAGAAAAACCAGAATTTAGAATACCAGAATTAAAAGCACTTATGAGGAATATTTTTAGAGAACTATATGATTTTAAGGATGTAGATGATATGAAAAATAAAGAAGAAATTTTATTTGGGAGTTTAAAGAAAAAATCACCTATATCATTGAAATTAAAATCAATGAAAGTATTTAATGAAGAAGTAGAAGTATTGCCTCATAAAAAAAGTGTAAAAATGAAAGCTATACCACCGAAAACAAAAGTAACTTTATACATGTTTGGAAGAGATGAAGAAAAATTAGATATGTACATGATATTATTGATTTTGTCATCTATTATAGGTTCTTTAGGGAGACGAAGTAGAAAAGGTTTTGGTTCCTTTAAAATTATTAGAATTGAGGGGGAAAAAGAGAGCCAATATAAAGAGTATGGTGAGTTAATAAGTAAAAGTGCTGTAGATATATTTAGAAAACTTGAAGAAATATGTTGTGATAAATTTTACAAAATGAGGAAAATAGATATATATAAAGATAAGCATGATAGATTGAGTATTGTAAACATAAAAGACTTCAGCAATAAATATAAATTGAATTATCCTTATGCAGAAAAGATTCATATAATAAAAATCGAAAAGAATATTAGATATAAAGAATTAATAAAATATATTTCTAAATTAACTCATGATCGACTATGTTTTAATATAAAAGGAAGAAAAGATTTTAGGGAAGGAATTCCTTATAAATATAGAGTAGATAAAAATATATTAGGAAATTATAGATCTAATAGCAGGTTTGCAGCACCTGTAGTTGTGTCATTTTGGGAAAATAGCAAAAATAAATATTTAATACTTAAAGAATTGAATATTAACTATCAATTACAAGCGTTATGTAAACAAGAAAATAAAGGAAAAAAACAAGAAGAAAAATATAGTTATAAAGAGTTTGAAAAAGCTAATATAAGTTATGTAGATAAGTATATTAATAAGTTAATTTATATAGCTAAAGGAGAAAAGAAATGAGTTATTTATTGGGGGTAACTATAGGACCTGTACAGACTTATATACAAGAGTCAAAAAAGCTTTTGGACTTATATAATAGTAGTAAAATTATATCGAATCTAATGAAAAACGTCTATAAATACATAAAAGGAAAGAATGCAAACATTGAGGTTATTTATCCAAATTATCAAGATATACAAGGCGTGGACTATTCTAATTATATAGTTTTTGAAATACCAGAGATAATAGATCTAAATGATATAGAAGAGAAAATATATAAAGAAGTTAATGAATCTGTAGCAAAAGAATATGAGTGCGATTTAAAAGAAGTATTTTATTTGTTCTGGGCAATAGAACAAATAAAAAATAATGGATATTATGAAGCTTATAAAGAATTGACAAGATTTATAAAAAGCTTGAAAAATACTTATGAATTTGATCAAAACCTTCAAGAAAAAGGGAAAAAAAAGTGTTTAATTTGTGGGAAAAGAAATATTACTGATAAAAAATCAAAGGATAAAGAAGAATTATGTAGGTTGTGTTTGTTTAAAAGAAATTACAAAGAAAGAAATAAGGCGGATAAAAATAAGTTTTTATCAGTGGATACAATTGCTATAGAACCTTGGAAGAGAAAAAATAAAGAAAAAATAAAAGAAATAACAGCAAAATTAAGTGAATTGTTTTTAGAAGCAGATAAATATTATAATCCAAATGAAATAGACAATATAATTAATACATTAGAGAAAATTAATAAATTTCATAGGACAGGAATAAATCAAGGAATAGAAAAAGATTTAGAAAAAAAATTAAAAAAGATAAAAGGTGAGCTAAAAGGCAAGAAGGATTTAAAAGAAATCTTAGAAGGACTTAAAAGTATAAGAAAAATTATGAATGATGTTTATAATGATGAGAAAGTAAGTCTGCCAAGTTATGAATATTGTTTTATTCAATTTGATATAGATAATCTAGGTCGTTTGATGAGCGGTGAATATTTAGATGGTAGAAAAGATTTAAAGACATATCAAAAGGACTTTTCTAGGATATTGATTAAATTTGGAAGTGTTTTAGTAGAAGCATTGAAAAATACAGCTTGCCAAATTATTTATTCAGGAGGAGATGACTTTTTAGGAGTAATGCCTAAAGAAGAAATTATACGTGTTGTAGAGATAATAGATAAAATTTTTAAAGAACAAGTCCCAAAAGAGTACGAAGAGTATGTGACATATTCAATGAGTATCACGATTGGGCAATGCAAAGATCCAATGAGTTATGTTTTAAGAAAAACAAGAGCAGAACTAGAAAAGGTAAAAAAAAGATTTGAGAAAAAAGAGATAGAAAAAAATGGTATGGCTATAACATATATTATAAACAATAGTAAAGAAATTACATGCTATTTACAAAGAGAGAATAGTAACAGGTTACTAGAAATTATTAAGTCTTTTGAACTTATAAAAAATAGATTGTCATTTTCTTATATATATCATTTTGAAAAAATGCTTTCCTTGCTAAAGCATTATAATCTGAGCTTTGAGGAGTTAAGATCGTTTTTGGATATTACAAAATGCGAATTAAGAAGGTTTTTATTGAGAAGTAAAAATGTAAAAGAAAAAGATGATCAAGAAGTGGTAGATAAGTATATTCAAAATTTTGTAGACTTTATAGAAGATATTATTTACAGCAATAGAGAACAGATTAGTGCAAATTCAGAAAATATTGATTTTAAAAACATCATTAATATTATGCATATGAACGAAAAATTATCTAAAATTGATTTTCAACTAAATAAAGTAGAGGTGAATGAAAAATGAAAAGTTTATTGAAGATAAAACCTTGTGATAATACTTTTTTTAGAGATGGAAATCAATTTAATTTTGATATTCATGAGGTAATACGGAGTAAAAATACACCTTATCCATCTGTATTTTTTGGAGCTATCTTCACTGCTTTATTAGCTCATAATGATGAGTTTCGAAGAGCTTTTTTTAAAAAGGCAAATTATGATCATGAAAAAATATTGGCTTTGCAGCAGGTTTATTTATGGGATGAAAAAAATAAAAAAGCATATATCAAAGCTCCACTGGACTTGTTTATTAATGAAAATGGGGATGTAGTTTTCGGAGAATTTAAAAAAGTAGATTCTAAATTGCATTCTCTATCCTTTGAATGTTTTTTACAATGTCCTGAAGATAAAAATTATAAAAGAGTAAGCAATAAATATATTAACATAAAAAATATTTATGATGCTTATGCAAAAAAGCAAGGTATAAGGCTTGAATTAAAAGATGAAAATGAAATTTTTATTAAAAACTACAAAATAGGAATAGGAATAAATAAGAATACAAAATCCATAAAACATGGGAACATGTATAGAATAGAGCAGACAGAATTTATTAATAATAACTGGTCTTATGTTGTAGAATATGAAATCAATAGAGAATATTTAGAAACTAACTATAATGGAATAGATTTTGATAATTTAGAACAAGGATACTTAAAATTAGGAGGAGAAAATAAGGTTTGCAAATTTGAAAAGCATATAAATGAAAAAATTTACAAATTTCACAAGAAAAGATTAAAAGAAATAAATTCTAATAAAGTTAAAATACTCTTGACTAGTGAGACATTTTTTGATGAAGATGTAAAAGATATTTTTAAAGGAGATTTAAAACTCTTAGGAATGGTTAATGATAAACCTATACATATTGGTGGTTACGATATGCAGGGAAAAGGAAGTGCCAGAAAAATGTATAAGGGGTATGATGCAGGAACTATACTTTTGGTAGAAGGACTTAATAAAAAAAATGTAAAAAAAGAAATATGTAAAAAAATTAATAGAAATAATCCAAAAGGATTCAATCAGTTTGTAATATTAGAGGGGGATTTTTAAATGACAGAAAAGAGTTCGATTAATCTAGTTGTATGTTCAACACTTAATCAAATTACTAATTATTTGACGATTATAAAATACAGACCAAAGAAAATTTTTAACATTACATTCCATAAAGATATTTTACCAAAGTTTAATATAAATATTAAACCACACAAATGGGACAAGCAGTTAAAAGAAACTATTGGAGATGAATATATTTTTGAAGAGGATATAAAACTTAGTAATATATATGATCTAGGAGATATAAAAGAAAAATTAAAAGAAAAAATTATAGATAAATTACCAGATGAAGAAGTAATTTACTGGAATGTAACAGGAGGACAACGAACTATTGCTTTAGCAATCAGTGAATTAATAAGAGAAAAAAATAGGAAGAAGGATCGTGTGATATATATAGAAGGAAATACAGAAAAACTAATCTATAACAATTATAAAGGGGAACTAATAAATTATGAAGATATATCATATAAAGCTTCTTTGCTTAATTTTGATAAAGCTTTAAGTTTGGTTGGATTTAAATGTAATTCTACGAAAATAAAGAGTACTATGATATTAAAAAAAGAGGGAGTAAGTACAGAAAACGAAAAACAAGCTGAATATAGCTTTTATAAAGCATTATATAAAATTGTAAAATTACAAGAAAAACGATGTAGAAGAAAATATAAAATAAGCTTTGATGGAAAAGAATATAATGATTGTTTTAGAAATCTTTTGTTAAAAATCAATACATTTGAAAGCGGAGAAAAAAGACAAATGTTTGCAAAAGAGCTATTTAATATATTAGTAAAGGAACATAAGGAACTGAAGGATACAAAATACTTTACAAAAGATATAGAAGAAATTAAAAAATCATATCCAGCAGGATATATATTTGAAAAACTAACAGCTTATAAAATTTATGAAATAATAAAGAATAATCACAAAATCATTGGTATGGAGACTAGTTTGAAAATTTATTTTAATGATGAAGAAAAGCCTAATCATATAATTGATGAGTTAGATATTGTTTTATTAACAGATACAGGAAAGATTATTAACTTTGAATGTAAATCAGGTGGTATGAAAGGAGATAATGCTAAAAGTCACAAATATACAACTTATAGATTATCAGGTGTATTTGGTATGCCTATATTATTATCGCCTCTTTATTACAAAGAAACTTTAGACGATTTTAAAAATGAAGATGAAATCCTCAAAAATCAGCTACAAGCATTTAGAGCAGCAAAAGCAGCTGAACTTGAAGTTTTTACGATAGATAAAATAGAAGAAGGATTGAAAAAATTGGGATATAGTAGGAATTCATAGAGTATTTAATAAATATAAGGGGGATATAAAATGTATAAAACAAAAGAAATTATCTATATTAAAGCAATTACACCTATCCATGCAGGATGTGGACAAAATATTGGAATTGTAGATATGCCTATACAAAGAGAGAGACACTCTAATATACCAAAAATAGAAGCTTCTAGCTTAAAGGGTTCTATAAAGTATAGTCTATATAAAAAAATTGAAAAGAAAAAAGAAGCAGAGGAAAAGAAAAAAGAGCTATATACTATATTTGGTTCAGAAGATGAGGCAGATTATGCAAGTGCTATAGGTTTTACGGATGCAAAGTTATTATTTTTTCCTATTAAATCGACTACAGATATTTTTAAACTTATTACTTGTCCCTATATAATCAAAAGATGGATAGAAGATTTAGAATTTGAAAATGAAGAAACAAAAAACGAATTTAATATGAAACTAGATGATGGAGAATTTATAAGCAATAGTAATGAAGAAAAAATTGTTTTAGAAGAATATATATTTGAAAAAAAGAAACGATTAGAAGAAAAAAGTAATATTTTTGATATTTTCAAAAATATAGGAATTGATGTTAGTAGAGTTACTATTATATCAGATTCAGATTTTGAGGATTTGGTTACTATGTATACTGAAGTTATTACAAGGAATAGAATAAATATTAAGACTGGAACAACAAAAGATTCTGCACTTTTTACAGAAGAGTATTTACCAGCAGAAACGATTCTTTATTTTATGGTATTAGGTTCACCTTCATTTAAAAATGAAGATGTTAAAACGGCAGATAATGTGCTGGAATATTTCAAGAAAAATGTGGATAAAGTGTTTCAAGTAGGAGGAAATGCAACTATAGGAAAAGGATTTGTAAAGATGTTAGGAAAGTAGAGGGATAGTTATGTCTGAAATTAAAAATATAAATTTAGAAGTTGCGAGCTTTGCAATAGAAAAAGTTAAGAATGTTTGCAATAATAAAAAAATGGATAAAAATTATAAAACTTTAGTAAAAAAGATGCCTGCTTTGATTCAAAAAAATGGACTTATACTTACTTTGGTTTTTAATTGGTCAAAAGTAGAAAAGCTTCATCATAAAGAGGTTTTGAAAAATATCATCCATTGGCATAAACAAAATAGTAAAATTAAAGATTTTGAAGGTTTTAAAGAAGTTGATTTTGACAAAAATGAAAAAGATACAAAAGTGATTGAAAAATATATAAAGGCAGTTACAGATTTAGATCAAAGAGAATATAGATTATTAACTAAGGAAATGATGTCGTTGTTTGGTTGGATTAAAAGATTTGCTGAAGGGATGATTGAAGGTGAAGAATAAAATAAAGAGTAAAAAAGAGGATAAGAGTGGAGAAAGTAAAGAAAAAAAAGATAAAGAAAATTTAAAAAGATGTTATACATACAATTCATTAATGAAATGTTTAGACAAATACAAAAGAGAAAATATTAATAAATCGCTTTTAATTAATAAATTTACTAGTATTTCAAATATGGATAAGTATATGTATTATTCAGTAAATGAAAATGAAAAAAAATTACTTAAATCTATTCGTGAGGAGTATAATTGCATTAAAAAAAGTCTACAAGAAACACATGATTGGCTGAACTTTTCTGCAAGAATAGATGACAAGCTGATCATAGGGTTAGGAAATCATTCTATATTTGAAACAGATATTACTTTGCATCATATATATGGAATACCTTATATACCAGGGTCTGCTATAAAAGGTACCTTAAGAAATTATATTATACAAAAATATTTTAAAGAGTGTATAAATTGTGATAAAAATTGTAATGATGATTGCAAAAAAAATGATAAAGATTATAAAATTTTTACAGAAATTTTTGGAGGAAAAAATACGAAAGGAAAAGTAATCTTTATGGATGCATTTCCTGTAAAAAGTTTCAAAATAAAAATGGATGTGATGACACCACATCATAGTAATTATTATGAAAAAAATGTACTACCATTAGATACTGATACACCTAAGCCCATAAAGTTTTTAGTATTGATGAAAGATAGTACAGATGATGATATTACATTCGAATTTAATTTAGGAATAGATAAAATATTAGCTAATAAAAAATTAAGTAAAGAAATTGAAAGTAATATAAAGAACATTAATAAAGAATTATGTAATTATCAAATTGTAAAGGAATTTGTGAAAAAAAATTTTAAAGAAGCATTAAATTTTAATGGAATCGGTGCAAAAAAATCAATAGGATATGGATACTTTGAGATGGATAGAGAATTCTAAGAATGATATTTCATAGAGATTGAAATTGTTTAAAACCGTATAATGTCTGAAATTACTAATTTTCCAGATGATTTTATTAGAGAATTTATTAAAAGCAAAATCATTATGAAAAAATAGCTAAAATAATTGAAAATACATGAAAGTTTGTATATACTAAAACTAATAAATCCTTATTTTTCAATGGTAGAACCGAAACATTAGATGTATTGAAATTGGTTATTTGCACAAATGGTATGGGCGATTATCGAGTAGAACCGAAACATTAGATGTATTGAAATTGACAACTTTTAATCGTTTCACCATTTACATAAATTTCGTAGAACCGAAACATTAGATGTATTGAAATTTTATTTCGTCTGCTGTGTAGTTTTCAAGTCCTAAGTAGAACCGAAACATTAGATGTATTGAAATAATAGTAATAGTAGTAGTAATACTGGAGATACAAGTAGAACCGAAACATTAGATGTATTGAAATATGTTATTTAGTTGTAGCAACAAACTGCCATGTTTGTAGAACCGAAACATTAGATGTATTGAAATAATTTCAACTGAATCAATTATAAAATTTTCTTCTATAGTAGAACCGAAACATTAGATGTATTGAAATAATACATTATTACTCTTTAACTGCCCTAACGCAAGTAGAACCGAAACATTAGATGTATTGAAATTAATGTGCTTCTGGCTTTATATTTTGCAGTTACAGTAGAACCGAAACATTAGATGTATTGAAATTATTGTAATTCTAATACTTCATTTTTTCTCAATCGTAGAACCGAAACATTAGATGTATTGAAATAGGACAATTCTTTGATAATCATGACCATCCCATACAGTAGAACCGAAACATTAGATGTATTGAAATTAGTCATCATACTCCGGAACACAATTAGCAGGATTGGTAGAACCGAAACATTAGATGTATTGAAATGAGATAGGATAGTAAGTATTTGTGTCCCCATAGTAATCGTAGAACCGAAACATTAGATGTATTGAAATAATTGTAACACCTAAAGAAATTGCTACTTACTATAGTAGAACCGAAACATTAGATGTATTGAAATAATTCTCCTAAAGTATCTATAGCTCTATCGATCATAGTAGAACCGAAACATTAGATGTATTGAAATATTTGACTTTTAAGCCTTAAGCCTCTATCGACTACAGTAGAACCGAAAAATTAATAAAAATAAAAAATTAAGGGCAATATATGCCCTGTTTTTTTATGGATGCATATGGTATTATTTGTAAAGGAGGGGAAAGATGAGCAATACAATAATAAAGAATGTAGTGTATGCATTAAAAATTATTGAAGTGTTAAAATTTAAAGGAAGACAAACTATGGAAGGACTAGCGGATTATTTGTATATTAATGAAGATAAAGTAAAAAGACTTATAGGTGCTTTAAGAAAAGTTCCAGGAATAGATATAAAAGGTATTAAAGGTCCTCATGGTGGATATGAACTTATTTTAAATACTATATGGGATGAGTTTTTTCTAGATGAAAAGGAATTAGAAGCTTTAGTATTAGCACATAAATTTATTAAAAAAGAAAGTGGATTTTACTTGAGAAAAGAGTATGAAATGGCTTTAGATAAAATAAGGGAAAGAAGCAATATGACATTAAAATGTGTGGAAATAGAGAGGGTTAGTAGAAATAAAGATACAAAGACTATTGGAGATCAAGAAATTGAAAATGTTAGAAAAATAGAGAAAGCAAGGGATAATTGTCAGAAGATAAAAATAAAATATTTTTCTGTAAATAGTAAGACTACTTCTGTAAGAATAATTCACCCTTATAATGTTTATTATTATGATACTAATGGAGATTTTTATTTAGTAGGCTATTGTGAAAAGCGTAAAGAAAAAAGAGATTTTAAGATTAAGAGAATAAAAAATATAGAGATATTAGAGGAACGCTTTAAAAGTCCAGTATTCGATTTTAGTAAATACACAAAAGGGTGCTATGGACTCCATAGAGGAGAAGTTATGCATATAAAGCTTAAAATTTCTTATCCATTTAATGTATTTGTAAAGGAAGATCCTGTTGTTGAAAATCAAATTATTCAAGAGCTTAATGACAATGAAATTATATTTGAGGGGGATATGAGCGGAGAAGATGAGATCATTACTTGGATTTTGAGTATGGGAAAGTGTGCAAAGGTCTTAGAGCCTGTAGAATTGCGAGAAAAAGTAATCCAGAAAATAAAAGAAAGTTTAAAGAGTTATGAAGAATAAGATGTAACGGAGGGAAAGAGGGATGAAGTATTTTGAATTAAGGACAACTGTCTATCTAAAAGAAGATATAATTATGAAAGATGTAGGTAATACGATAGCTAAACATATTAATTATTGTATGTCTAAAAGTGAGAGTTTAAAAGATTTACATGCTAAGAAATTGCCTAAGCTATATTGCTTTGATTATCTTTATCCATTTGAAGAAGATAGAGTTTATAGACAAAACCATGTATATGTTTTTAGAATGAGAACACCAAAAGAGAATATTGCTAGAGAAATGAGAAAAGTACTTAGCTTCTATGAAAGTAAAGCCATCAAGCCGTTAGGTTGTGATTTAAGGATAAAAAGATTTAAGGGAGTAGAAGAGCTATATACCATAACCCCTACTATAACTACGATAGATAATAAAAATTGGATTGTTGGAAATGATTTTGATTTATTATGGAAGAGAATAGATAATAATTTAGAAAAAAAATATCAGTTGTTTTTTGGAGAGAAATTACATATTAAAGGAAGTGCAATTGAAATTTTAGAAATAAAAAATAAGAAACCTATAGTAATGAATTATAAAGATGGGAAAGTATTAGGAAATAAATTTTCTATTATATTTAAACCTGATGCTGTTGCCCAAAAGCTTGCATATATGGCTGTTGCTTGTGGATTGTTAGAAAAAAATTCATCTGTTGGAGCAGGGTTTTGTAAAATAGGAAAGAGGGGGTGATGCTTTGATTTACAATCTATTAGATACTTTTAAAAAAGCATATGCCATAAAGGGTGATGATTTGGTTATAGAAAACCACAAGCTAAAAGAAGGCTTATACATAAAAATTAAACAAGATAAGACTATGGAAAGCACTATTATTACTAAAGATTCAGTAGAAGATGATACCTATGAATGGTTTAGAAAAGCTGATTTTTATTCATGTATTATTAATACAAATAAGGCAGTAGGCGATAAAAAAATTCATAGTAACAATTATCTAACTTTATTTATAAAAAAGAAAATCTTCTATGGAGATGAAAAGGAGATTTTACCTAAAGAAGAACTACTACAGAAAATAAAAAAATATTATGACATATTAAGAAGTGATAAATACAATAATGAAGGAATCGAGAGGGATTTAGGAAGAAAAATAGACTTAGAAAAGTTTGAATATTGTCAAAATACAATCATAGAACAAATCAACTCAATATACGATATCATCATAAAAAATGACAAAGCTTTTGATAACTATGTAAGAGTATATTTTGACTTTAATGACTGGAAATTATATGAATTAGAATTTAACAGATATTTGTATCCAAATGTATTCAATTCATCTAAATATAATATATCTATAGGTAATCACTTATATGGATTATCAAACATGAATATGGGGCTAAATAGTAAAAAACCTTATTTAGAACATAAAACACTTAAGTGTAAAGTTCCATTTCATATAGAAGTAAAAGATGCATTGCTTCTCTATAAATATGCTATGTGGCTACAAAGCTGCAAATTAGGACCAAACTTTAAGTCATTTGATTATGATTATAAAGTACCTTTAAAGGATTATAAAAGTGGAGAGACAGATATATATTTTATTAATTTAAGGAATAAAAACGGAGAAATAGAGTTTGGAGATTTTGATATTATTCCAGGCTTTGAAGAAACAATTGATTTTGAGATTTATAATTACATAGAAGCTTCTTATTATGATTTAAGTAAAAAAACTATTATAAGACCAGAATATGTAAAGTATAACAGTAAGAAAAGATATAATCTACTCAATGCTGTAGATGATTTTTTGTACAATAAAAGATTGATACAAAGCTTTAGAGTAGATTTTAAGGATATAAAACCACCTAAATGGGGAAATAAGAAAATTTGTAATTTGCTTATCATGACAAGAGATGTTGTGTTTAACTATATATATAAAAATGATGCAAATGGGTTAAAAGCTTTTGTGAAAAAATTATACAAGGATTTGGTTATAGAACAAATAAAGCAAGGAAAAAAGAAAGGAATAGATGCACTGAATACATACATTGCGGTAAAAAAATTATTTCAGTTAGGAGGAGAGGAATTAGTGAAAAAGATCAAAGATATTAGAAATGAAATAGAAGCTTTTATTGAAGACAAAGAAAATCATGATCTAGAGGATAAGTTTCAGTACTCTTTTTTAGCAGGGCAGATTAGCTATTATTTAATGAGTCAATCAAAAGCTAAAAGCAGAAGTCATGATGTTGTAGAAAGAATATGCAATTATAAAAATGTTAAAAAGATTAATGACGAATTAAAATTTTGGTTTAAAAGATATGGACATGCGATTTCTTTTGATTATGCAAAATTTAATAAAGCATTTTCTATGGTATTAGGCTTTGATAAAAGTGAAGCTATTGATGAAGATATTTTTTTAGCAGGTTATTTGGGAGACAATATATTTTATAAAAAGGAGGAACAATAATGAAATTTAAAAATAGAGTATTTGGATTAGTTGGAATCAGTGCAAAAATGGCAAATTGGAATGCAGATTTTTCAGGAAGACCAAAGAGTACATCGAATAATGAAATATTTGGAAGTGACAAGGCGTTTAAATATCCTATCAAATACTTATGGGATCAAGAAGGGGAAAAGGTACTATACATTAAATCATTTAAAGAAGATAAAAATGGCATCAAACCAAGATCTCTTAAAGAAAGGTACGAGTATGTTTTTGATACAAAGCTAGAGAAGAAGAAAAAAGATAAGGATGTTTTGAAAAATTTATTTAGTGCAATAGATGTTATAAATTTTGGAGCTACCTTTGCTGAAGAAGGTCAAAATTTGTCTATTACAGGAGCTGTTCAAATTGGACAAGGTATGAATATATATACAGATACTAATGTAGAGATTCAAGATATATTATCACCATTTAGAAATCCAAAAGATGCTGATGCAGAAGCATCTTCATTAGGTACTAAAATCGTTGTGGATGAAGCTCATTATCTATATCCATTTTCAATAAATCCTTATGTATATGATGAATACATAAATATAATTGATGGATTTGAAGGATATACAAAGGAAGCTTATGAAAAATACAAGGATGGATGCTTAAGAGGTGCTACAGCTTTTGCTAGTAATAGTAAATTTGGTTGTGATAATGCGTATGCAATCTTTATTTTGCTAAAAGAAGGCAGTAAATTAGCATTACCGAACTTGGTAAGCTTCATAACTCTTAAAAAGGAAGGTGATAAGGTAATTATTGACTGTAGTAGCTTGAATGATTTGTTATCAGAAAGCATTCTAAAAGAAGTAGAGAATATAGAAATTTACTATAATCCTTATGAAGTTGAAATTAAGGGTCTAAGTATTAATAAAGCTAAATTCATGAATATTTTTACGAGAGAAGTGATTTAGTTTGAAGCTTTTAAAATTTAATTTACATGGAAAGACAGCTCATTTCAAAAAACCAGATGTGAATGCTTATGCCTATTATACTTATAGTCATATTCATAAAATCGCATTATATGGCATAATTGGTGCAATTCTTGGATTAGGGGGATATACTCAACAGCAAAATAAACAGTACCCTGAATTTTATGATCTATTAAAGGATGTAAGAGTAGGAATTGTTCCAATAGGAAAGGAAAGAGGATATTTTTCTAAAAAGATGATCACCTTTAATAACTCTGTAGGATATGCAAATATCGGTGCAGATAAAGCACCTTGTAATTTGGTTGTCAGAGAACAATGGTTAGAGGATGTATCTTGGGATATATATATAGCTTTAGATGATTTAAAGGATTATGAGTTAAAAGAAAAGATGATAGATTATATACTTAATAGCAAAGCAGAGTTTTTGCCTTATTTAGGCAAGAATGATCATATAGCTAATATTTGTAATACTCAACTGATTGAATGTGAAATTACAGAAGCTGCTGAACAAATACATAGTTTGTTTTATTATGATGAAATAGAGCTAGAAGATGGGGCAGTAGATGAAGATCAAATTCCGTATTTGTTTAAAGATTATATGCCTGTTGCTTTAAATAAGGAGAACAATATGTATGAGTTTGCTCAAATAGCATTTACCAATAGAGCTATAGAGGATGTTAAGGATCAGACTATTATCTTAGATACAGATAAATACATCGCTTTACTGTAAAGAAAGCTTGATTTTTATCAAGTTTTCTTTACTAAAGCCTTGCAACTATTCGTTTTTATTTTTTATCCATAAAAATTCTATTTGATTTATAAACAGGGGGAAGGTTATGCTCAAGCTAAAAGATTTGATTAATGATGCCAACATTTATTTAGCCCATATTCGTGATAAAAAAGATAATGAAACTCTACAAGAACATTTAGATCTTACTTATACCTATTATAAAAAGCTTTATAAAGAAAAAGAAATCAATAAGATTTTAGATAGAGGATTAAAGGAGTTTTATATTAACAAAAAGAAAGAAAAAAGCTTATTATCAGATGAGGGTAAGAGGATTTTTTTAGATTTATTTGATGGAGCTATATATTATCATGATTTAGGGAAAATTAATCCGTCATTTCAGAAGCTAAAAATGAAAAATCAAGCATTTGAATCTATTCCTGCAACAGAAGATTCTACACATGGACTATTATCAGCACTACTTTATATAGATATTTTTTATGATGATATAAAGAGTAGTACGTTAGACAAATATGAAAAAAATGTTTTATTAATATTTATGCTTGCTTTTTCTTATGCAATATCTAGACATCATACTTATTTATTAAACCTAGAAGAACATATAGACAAACTCAAGAGTTTACTTTCAGCAATTAAGCATGCTCCAACAAAGGTTATGAATTATTATAAGGTAGATAGATTACTTACAAGAGAAAAAATATTTGAAACCGCTATATTCAAGCAGTATGCTAGTAAAATAGAAAAAAATATATTATCAGGAGACATTTTTTATCTTATCAACAAGCTGTTGTATAGTTTAATTATTGCATGTGATTACTATGCTACAAGTGATTATATGAATAAAAAAATAGAAGATTTTGGACAAATTGAAGAGGTAGGAAAGATTTATGAAAAGCTTGAAGCTGGGAATATATTAAAAGGAATTAGAAAGTATGCTGCATATAAAAATGGATTATGTAGTGTTTCTCCTTTTGATAAAGATTCTATAAACAATTTAAGAAGTGAAATATTTTTAGAAAGTGAGAAAAGACTACTTCAAAATATGGATGAAAACATATTTTACTTAGAAGCTCCTACAGGAAGTGGAAAGACTATCAATTCTCTAAATTTAGGACTAGCTTTAATTAAAAATAAAAAGCTTAAAAGATTGTTTTATGTATTTCCCTTCAACACCTTGTGTGATCAAACATATGAAGTGATTTCAGAATATTTAGAAAAAGATAATACAGTGATTATTAATTCATTAAAACCTATAAAAATGATTGAAAATGAAGAGCTAGATTATGATAAAGCTTATTTAGATCGATTATTTTTACATTATCCATTTGTATTAACTAGTCATGTGAATTTTTTCAATTATCTTTTTTCAAATGGTAGAGAAAATCAAATTCCTCTTGTTCATATAGCAAATAGTGTAGTGATTTTAGATGAAATTCAAAGCTATAAGGTTTCTATATGGAAAGAGTTGGCAAATATGATAGACTTATATGCTAGAATACTAAATATTAAATTTATTATTATGTCAGCTACTTTGCCTAAAATAAGTATGTTATGTAAAAAAGAGAACTTAGGTATAAGCTTAATCAAAGATTCTCAAAAGTATTTTAGTGATCCTAAATTTAAAGATAGGGTGAAGCTTGATTATACTCTTTTAGATAAAGGAAAGCTTTCAGTAGATGCATTGGCTGATTATATAGTAGCTTATAGAAAGAATATAGGAGAAGGACGCATACTTATAGAGTTTATAAATAAAACAAGAGCGAGAGAATTCTATAATTTACTTAGAGAAAAAGATATTAATAAAGATACACTTTTTGAACTAACAGGAGATGATAATGCTTTATTTAGAAAAGATTTATTAAAAAGATTAAAAGAGCAAGAAAAGGGAGAATATGTATTAAAAGATGTAATTGTGGTGTGTACTCAGGTCATAGAAGCTGGAGTAGATATTGATATGGATATAGGTTTTAAAGATATTTCTATTTTAGAAGCTGAGGAACAATTTTTAGGAAGAATTAATCGATCAAACACGAAGAAAAATGCAAAGGTATATTTTTTCTATTGTGACGATACAAAATCTGTATATAGAGAAGATTATAGAACCCAGTATTCCTTATTAGATAAAAAATATAGAAATATTCTTGCTATGAAAAATTTTAAAGATTATTATGCTGAAGTTTTACAGTTTATAGAAAAGAAAAAATTGCAATCTAATGATAATGCTTATGCTGTTCATGAAAATAAGCTGAAATTTTTAGAGTACAAAGAAGTATGTAAAAGATTAAAGCTTATTGATACAGTAAGTTATAGTGTGTTTATTGCTCATGAGCTGGTAAATCCAGCTACTAAAGAACGTATTTGTGGCAAAGAGGTATGGAAGAGATTTAAAGATTTATTAAAGGATACGGAAATGTCTTATAGCAAAAAGCAGATTTATTTATCTCAAATCAAAGAAGAAATGAATTATTTTATATATCAAGTGTATGAACAACCTAATTTTACTGATGACGATGAGATAGAAGATATATATTATATAGAAGATGGGGAAAAGTATTTTAAAGATGGAAAGTTAGATAGATTATTGTTCACAAAGGAAGTCATATCTAAAAAAGGAGATCCATTTCTATGAAAATCACAGGAACTTTAATGAATTACTATATACATTGTAAAAGGCAGTGTTGGCTTCATGGGAATAAAGTAAATTTGGAGGATTATAGTGAATTGGTTAAGATAGGTAAAGAAATGCATAATCAGAAATTAGATAAAAAAAACATACAGAAATTACTATTGAAAATATTAAAATTGATAAAATTAAGGGAGAATATTTAGTAGAATACAAAAAATCCAATGCGGATATAAAAGCAGCAACATGGCAAATTTTATATTATCTATATATATTAAGAGGAAAGGGGATATATAAAAAAGGAAAACTTATATGTATGGAAAAAAATAAAGATGTAAAAAAGGTTGTAGAAGCAAGGCTGACAGAGGAAATGATAAAGATTATAAATAAGGTTGAAAAACAAATTGAAGATTTAATTCTATCTGAAGAGATACCAAAAGTAAAACTCACTAGTAAATGCAAAAAATGCGCATATTATGCATATTGTGCATTATAGGGGAGGTACGCATGGGAGAAGCTGTAAGATATATTATGTCAGAAGGTGAATTAAAAAGAAAAGATAACTCTATTTGCTTTCGAAAAGGAGGAAGAAATTATTATATACCTATTGAGGGTATTAAAGAAATCTATTGTTTAAATGAGGTTTCTATAAATACGAAGCTATTAGATTTTTTAGCTAGCAATGGAATTGTTTTGCATTTCTTTAATTATTATGGAAACTACTCAGGCACTTTTTTTCCTAGAGAAAAGTATATTAGTGGAAGAATTACTGTAAAACAAGCGAATAAATATTCTTATGAACGTTTAAAGGTTGCTAAAGCTATAGTAAAGGGAATAGCTATTAATGTAGTAGAAGTTTTATACAGCTACTACAAAAATGGGAATCATGAGATTAAAAACAATATAGATATTATTCGTTATGAAATCACAAAAGCTTTAGATCCGTTGACTAATATAAAAGAGGTATTATCTATTGAAGGGGCTATTTGGACTCAATTTTATGATGCTTTAAGAAGGATATTGAATAAGGATTTTGAGTTTTTAAAAAGAGTAAAAAGACCTCCAGATAATCCAGTTAATGCAATGATTTCTCTAGGAAATAGTATTTTATACACAAAAACTATAACGCAAATTTATCATACACATCTAAATCAAAGCATAAGTTTTTTGCATGAACCATCAGATGGCAGGTTTTCACTAGCTTTAGATTTATCTGAAGTATTTAAGCCGATTATTGTATTTAAAACTATTTTAAAATTGGTCAATAAAAAAATGATCAAGGTAGATAAACATTTTGATAAAGCTTTAAAATACTGCATTATGAATGAAGACGGAAAACAAATTTTTATAAAAGAATTGAACCAGAGATTAGAAGAAACTTTTAAGCATCCAAAATTAAAAAGAAAAGTATCTTACAATACAGCTATAAAATTAGATGCATTAAAATTAGTAAAATATGTACTAGAAGACCAAGCTTTTGTTCCTTTTAATGTAAAGGAGTTGGTGTGATATTAGTAAAAAATATAACTATAATTATGTCTTTTTATTTTATGATGTAGATGAAAAGCGATGCAACAAGGTATTTAAGGTATGTAAAAAATATCTTAATCATTATCAAAAATCTGTATTTAGAGGAGAAATATCACCATCTAAGCTATTGAAATTGAAAAAAGATTTAGATAAGATTATAGATAAGGATTATGATTATGTATCTGTGATTAAATTATTGAATCAAAGCTTTTTTGAAGAAGAACATATTGGTAAGTATGATTTACAAGATGGAGAAATGTTTATTTAAGTATATTTCATAATGATTTTCAAAATTAAAACTGCTATGAGACAGTTATTGCAAAGGCTTGATTAGGTTTTTAATGTAACTTTTCAATTATTATCAAATCATTAGAAAAAATTCTTGAAAAGGATTTAAAATACTTGATTGTGTAATCAAACAAGTATTTTAAAATGGCTATTTTTCAGTGGTAGAACCGAAACATTAGATGTATTGAAATGCGGAATTCAGACAAGGTTTTTTTTTCGGTACCGGGTAGAACCGAAACATTAGATGTATTGAAATAATAGTAATAGTAGTAGTAATACTGGAGATACAAGTAGAACCGAAACATTAGATGTATTGAAATAAAAAATAAATATAGATTTTGACCATAAAATCGACCGTAGAACCGAAACATTAGATGTATTGAAATTTTAACTTCGCTTCAATATTATTATCACGTCTTAACTGTAGAACCGAAACATTAGATGTATTGAAATTCTGTATACGCCCAATCAGGCAAATTAAAAGTTATAGTAGAACCGAAACATTAGATGTATTGAAATTCGCCTAATAAACTCATGCTTATATTTTCAGTAACGTAGAACCAATTGTTTTGGTGGACAGAAATTAAAAAGTAGGTGTATAATATAGGACATGACGGTATTCTAAATTTAGAAGGGTGATTACTATATGAAAAAGTTTGCATTATTAACAGTGGTATTATTTAGTGTATTTTGGGCGGTTGGATGTATGAGTAATAAAGAAATACGTATATCGCAAGTTGAAAAATCAGTTTTAACTACAGATGAAGATTTAGCTAAAGAGAAACAAGAGACGGATTTAAATAACGAGATTAGCATTGAGACGGAAAGTGGAATCAAAAATAAAATGGATAATGATGTTCAAGATATATCGTCGTTTATACCTAAAGGGTGGGAAGTCTTAAAAAAATATGATGAATTAGCCATAGCAGAAGGAGATTTAAATAAAGATGGGATAATGGATAAAGCCTTTGTAATTGAGCAAAATAATCAATCTGAATATGTATCTCCAAGAAATTTACTAATAGTTTTTGGGAATAAAGATAATACTTATACACTATCAATAAGGGCAGAAAAAGCTATTCTTCTTGCAAATGAAGGAGGAACTTTTGGAGATCCTTTTGAAGATATAGTTATAGATAGAGGTTCTGTCTTGATAAAGTTTATGGGTGGTTCCAGTAGATGGCATAGGTATTTTAGATTTCGTTATCAAGATAATGGCTGGTATTTAATTGGATTTACAGAAGGCTCATATGAAGCTATTGGTGATTCAATGTATTGTCTTCAAGATGACTATAACCTAATTACAGGTGATTATATAGGTGAGAAATTAGAAGATGGCAAAATCAAAACTATAAAAAAGAATATAGGGAAAAAACAACTTTTGAATTTAAAAGACTTTGTTGCAGATGAATATGATATTTCTAATAACAATTGAAATTATTTAAGAATTTTTTTAGAAATTTTCTACTTTTTCATATATTTTTTTTATCTCTTCTTTAGGTATTATATGAGAAAGAATATATGCAATAATGATTATTCCTGGAATGTCAACTAATAGCCGAGTTATAGCAAATTTTGAACCTAAAGAAGACATTTCAAATAAAAACATAGGAAGCTTTGTTGTAGACCATGCTCCTATAAATATAAGTATATTACTAAATTTAACACCTTTTTTCATAAATATAGCAGCTACGGGAAATGCACCATATAAAGGACCTGCAGCAGCAGAACCTATAATAATAGCTAAAAGAATTCCCTTGATTCCAGAGTTTTCTCCCATATATTTCACCATAGTTTCTCTAGGAACCCAAATATCTAAAAGACCTAGTAATAAAAATACAGGTGGAATTACTAATGCCATTTCTTTAAATGAATATCCTGTTATATTTATTGCCTTCAAACCAATTTCTTTATTCAATAAAAATATTACACCTAGCATAACTAAAGTTAATATAAAAAATCTATATCTTTTTATTATATTCATAAATTTTAGACCACCTTTCCTATAATAAATGCTACTATAAAAGAAAATAGAAAGGCTAAAACATTTCTTGCAATAGTAAGCCGTTTATTAAAATATTTTATTTCAACAGGTGCAGTAATAATTCCTACCATCATTAATGCTGATATAAAAGCTCCAATTTGCATATAACCAGCACCGTTTTCAATTAACATTGCCGATGTTGGAAAAGCAACAAAGCCTGGAATAAGTGTTATTGCCCCTAAAATTGCAGAAATCAAAGTTCCATACCAGCCAGATTCAGAACCTATAACTTTAGAAATAAACTCAGTATTAAAAATAGAAAGCATAATTCCTACTAATACAATAACTCCTAAAAATTGAGGTAGTATATTTTCAAAAGCTTTCCATGACTTTTTTAAAGCTTTTTTTGTTTTATTCTTATCTTTATAATACGATATTCCCAAAAGAGCTATTGTAATAACATATAGACTTAAACTCAAAAAAATACCTCCTTATAAAATAATATTCTTTTAATTCATATTAATTTAAACATTTTTTTATCAATTAAATCAATATTCATATAAGCATGCAAGTATTATATGCTACAGTTTTTTTATTGTCAACCATGAAAAATAAGACAGTCAACTTGTTTCTATTATTTCTTAATGATAAAATATAGTCAGTATCAGCTAATATGATAGATACAACAAAGTTATCTGAAATGAACTGTTTTTTATATTTCGTTTTGAAGTTATTTATCTATAAAATATATTAAAAATAATATAAACATCAAAAAGGATGGTAATATATGATTTTAAGCCAAGAATTAGCCCAGAAATGTGTTGAACGAATCATTGAAAATCTTGGTAATTATATTGAAATTAATATTATGAACAATAAAGGAATTATAATTGCTAGTGGTAGCAAGGGTAGAATAGGTACATATTGTAAATTTGCAGAGGAAGCTATTAAAAAAAAGAAAAGTATAAATATTTATAAAGAAGATGTAGAAAAGTATGAAGGGGTAAAAGAAGGTATAAATATCCCTTTTTTTTATAAGGAATCCATTATTGGGGTTATTGGAGTAATTGGTGATCTAAGTTATTTGGAGAAAACAGCTAAAATCGTTAAGATGGTTGTTGAGCTTATAATAGAACGGGAGTTGTTAAAAGAGGGAGAGTATATATATTCAAATAAAATTAGGCTTTTAGTAAATAGGATATTAAAATTACATAGAGAAGAGGATAGTTATAGTATAATGCAGTTTGCATCTGAGTTAGGATATGATTTATCATTGCCGCGTGTTGCATTTTTATTATATTTTAAAAACATAGATGATTTAGATTTAACTAATGTGACTAATATATATAATCAATTTACTAAGGAAATGGAATCATTAACAAATATAGATACTCAAGATATAATTAGCAATATAGATACAAACAAAATACTTATTTTTAAAGCGGTAAATAATACTGAATATAGTTACGTTAAAAAATATATTTTAGATTTTTATATGCAATTAAAAGACAGAATTAAATCAAAGCTAGGTAAAGAAATATATTTTACAGTAGGTTCTTTATATGAAAATGTGCTTGACATAAAAGAAAGCTATAAGGAAGCAATGTTTATGTTAGAATATTGTATAAAATATGAAATAAATAAGGAAATAGTCTTTATTGATGATTATATTATAGAATATCTTTGTACTAAAATACCTAAGAAATATCTCGAACATTTTCTGTCGAAATATGCAAAAAAAATTAAAGGAAAAGATGAATTAATAAATACAATTAAAGGTCTTATAAAAAATAATATGAATCTGAAAAAAACGGCAAAAGATTTATATGTACATAGAAATACTATTATATTTAGGGTAAATAAGATAAAAGAATTACTCGGTGTTGATCCTATGCATAATGATACAGATAGAGTATTACTTAGGCTTTTATACAATTATATAAACAATAATTAAATTAATTAAAAGCTTTTAGGTAATAGGAACAATATAATGTAAAAAAATGTATAATTACATAGAAATTTGTACTTATGTAACAAATTTCTATGTAATTTTTTGTTGTTTATAATAAAGATTTATTTTCATAAATATTATAAAATTATATCGAAACATTTATTCTATAATTTTACATATTGTAAGGATTAATTAGTATTAAAGCTAGAAAGGAGACAATTAAATGGTTCAAGGTTCAATCTTATTAGTTATTTTGTTATTAGGAATAGGATTCATAGTATTATCAACTTCCAAATGGAAATTACATCCATTTATTTCTTTGATTCTTGCAGCATATGGTATTGCTTTTGCAGCAGGGATGCCTGTACTAGAGATAGGAAAAACTATTAGAAATGGTTTTGGAGGAATACTTAGTTATATTGGTATTGTTATAATATTAGGTACTATTATTGGTACAATATTGGAAAAATCAGGCGCTGCTATAACTATGGCTGATACAGTTTTAAAAGTAGTTGGAGAAAAACGCCCAGGATTAGCTATGAGTATTATAGGATATATTGTATCTATACCTGTTTTTTGTGATTCAGGTTATGTTATTTTATCATCTTTAAAAAGATCTTTAGCAAAGAGAACTAAAAGTTCTTCAGTAATGATGTCAGTTGCTTTAGCTACAGGTCTTTATGCTACTCATACTTTAGTTCCTCCAACACCAGGACCTATAGCAGCAGCTGGGAATTTAGGATTAGAAAATAGTTTAGGATTAGTTATTATAGTTGGAATTATTATTTCTGTTATAACAATGTTAGCAGGGTATTTTTGGGCTACTATAAGTGGGAAAAAATATAAATCTAATGAGGATTTTGAAGAACTAGATATAAATTATGAAGATATAAAAAATCAATATGAGAGTTTACCTAGTCCTTTGAAGGCATTTGCACCGATTATTGTACCAATTATATTAATAACACTTGGTTCAATTGCAGCTTTTCCTACACATCCTTTTGGAGATGGTACATTATTTACTATTTTTAGTTTTTTAGGTAAACCAATAAATGCACTTTTCATTGGATTTTTATTTGCATTATCGTTATTACCTAAGCTAAACGAGGAAACACTTAGTGGTTGGATAGGAGAAGGTTTAAAGAGTGCAGCAATTATAATTATGGTAACTGGTGCAGGTGGGGCCTTAGGGCAGGTATTAAAATCGACTCCAATTGGAGACTATTTAGGAATTACATTAGCAAAATATCATTTAGGTATCTTTTTACCATTTATAATAGCTGCTGCTTTAAAGACTGCACAAGGTTCATCAACAGTAGCTCTTGTTACAACCTCTGCTTTAGTAGCACCATTACTTTCAAGCTTAGGTTTGGCATCTGAAATGGGTAGAGTATTTACAGTTATGGCAATAGGAGCAGGAGCTATGACAGTTTCACATGCCAATGATAGCTTCTTTTGGGTAGTTACTCAGTTTAGTGGAATGGATGTATATACAGCATATAGATCTCAAACTATTGCTACATTGGTACAGGGGTTAGTAACAATAGCTGTAGTTGCTTTATTATCATTTATTTTTGTTTAAATTATAGATAAACAGCTTCAAAACTCACTTTGTTCAAATAATGAAGGTTATTAACGTATTTTTCATGTAATTTCAGTAAGTTTTTTTACAAAAGTTATCAAAGTTATTCACTTATCTTTATATATTTCTTTTTAATGTTGATGTTGTTTATCTATATATATTATACAAATAGAAAGGTTATAAGAGTAAAGAAAGCCTTCTTTACTCTTATTATTTGGTTTAAAGAAATTTCTTAAAGAGTGTAATAAAAAATAATATGAGGTGATGATAGTGTGGAAACATAAAGTATCAATAGAATTAGCAGAGAAAATAGTTAAAATGATACATGATGTTACTGGTAATAATGTTAATTTTATGGGTGAGGGTGGAGAAATTATAGCAACAATGCAACCAGATAGACTTGGGACAATACATCAAGGAGCATTAAGGATAATGAATGGAGAAATTGATGAATTGGCTATAACAAAAGAAGAAGCAGAAAAAATTGATGGAGTAAAGGCAGGCTACAATGGAGTAATAAAACTTGATGATGAAAGAATAGGTTGCATTGGGATAACTGGAGATCCACAAATTGTCAAGTCACTCCAGAAAATGGCTGCAATAGTAGTAATAGAAGAAATAAGAAAAGAAAGGGACAGTAAAAGGCAAAAAGATCTGATAGAAAAAATATCACTTGAAATTAAAGAAGTAACTTCTGCTTTGGAAGCGATTACGACAGGTGCAGAAAATATATTAAGTGAAACTCAACAAATAGAAGTTATTACAAAAGAAACAGAAATGAATATAAGCAATATAAGTCAAGTATTAGATTTTATAAATAATATCTCTAAACAAACAAACTTATTAGGACTTAATGCAGCAATAGAAGCAGCTAGAGCAGGAGAAGTAGGAAAAGGATTTGCAGTTGTTGCTGAGGAGATAAGAAAACTATCAATAAATTCTTCTGAAAGTGTCAACAATATTAATGAAATTTTAAATAATGTAAGTTCTTCAATAATGCAGTTATCAACGGGAATTGAAAAAAATTCACAAGTGATTGAAAAATTGACTTCAGCATTACAACAAATTTCGATTAGTATTATTAATATTAATAATGATTCACAAAATTTAATTACTATAAATCAAGAAAAGTATTAGATATATTTTGAGTGTGTAAATAGAGAAAATAAAGATTATAAATAATAAAGCCCCCATCTTGATATAAGATGGGGGCTATTTGCTACTTATTAAAGATATTTATTGTATGGGTTGTGAGATCTATGTTAGAATGTTTTCATAGCATTATAAAATAAGTTAAATTATATTAAGGAGTGAAGAGCACAGTTTTATGTATGCTAAATGGTTAGATAAACTGAAAAATGTTAAGCTATTTGAAAATATTGAATCAGATGAATTGAATAGGATGCTGCTTTGTTTAAAACCAAAGGTAGTATTTTATAAAAAGAAAGAGTATGTAACTATGTCAGAAGATGAATTTATAGGAATAGGAATTGTTATCAAAGGTGAAGTAATTGTTACAAAAGAAAATGCTGCAGGTGATAGAGTGATTATGGCAAAATTAAAAGAGAACAGTATATTTGGTGAGACAATTGCTTTTTCTAATAATGATAAATGGCCTGCTTCAGTAATTGCTTCAACAGATTGTACTGTATTATTTTTACCACCTGATAAAATTGTAGGAAATTGTCCTAGAATGTGTATTGGGCATAAATTATTGATACAAAATATGTTAAGAATAGTTTCGCAAAAGGCTATTGAGCTTAATAGAAAGATAGAATATTTATCTATGAAAAGTATAAGAAGCAAAATAAGTGCATATTTATTAGAACAATACAATATTGTTGGAAAAAATAAATTTATGATCTCTTTAAAAAGAAATGAACTAGCTGAATTTTTAAATGTATCTAGACCATCATTGTCTAGAGAAATAATTAAAATGAAAGAAGAAGGTATTATTGATTTTTATAAATCTTCCTTTGAAATTATTGATATTGAAGCATTAAAATTAAATATATAGTTTGAATATGAATATATTAGATTAAAACGGTTGAATGAAATACTTGAGCAACCGTTTTTTTTATATAAAAAAAATTGCGTAACATAGGATACGGAAATAAAAAAATGCAGATGATACAATAAGGATAACAAAAACAACTTATTCATAGTAGATAAGTAAATCTGTGGGGTGAAAAAATGGAGAAAAAATATTTTGATATTAAAGATACATTATTTGATATTACTGAAAAATATAAAGAAGCGATTGATCTGTTAGTTTCAGTAGGCTTTGATAACATAAAAGATGAAAAGCAAAGAAAGACAATTGGAAAAGCAATCACATTAGAAACAGCATTAAAAATGAAAAAAATAAATGCAGATACTTTTATAAAAAGATTAATAGATATGATTGAAGATAAGCAAAATAATATAGACAAGTTATCAGAAGTAAATGAAATAGCAAAAAATACAGATGTGAAAATTGAAGGAATATTGCCGTGTCCTGTAAGAGTACCATTGATGGAAGCTTTTCAGGAGTGGTTAGAAGAAAATGAGGATAAATTAGATATTACGATAGGATATGAATTGAAGGCTGCGTCTATGGGTGTGGATTGGTTAAAAACATCTTTAGAAAAAACAGGAGATGCAGATGTACTAGCAGACATATTTATATCAGCTGGGTTTGATTTGTTTTTCGATAAGGATTTAATTGGAAAATATAAAGCTGAAGATGTATTTGAAGATATTACGGGGATGGAGCATTATAATAAAGATTTTGAAAATGAATATATAAGTTTAAAAGACCCAGACAAGCAGTATTCAATGATAGGAGTTGTACCAGCAGTGTTTTTAGTAAATACAGAAGAATTGAACGGACTTAAAATGCCTACAAGCTGGGAAGATATATTAAGTGAAGAATTTGAAAATAAAGTAAGCTTGCCAATAGGAGATTTTGACCTATTTAATGCTATATTATTAAATATTTATAAAAAATATGGTGAATACGGTGTGAAAAAATTGGGTAAAAGTTTATTAAAGAGTATGCATCCATCAGAAATGGTTAAATCTCATATCAAAAAATCAGAAAAACCAATTGTTACAATAATGCCTTATTTTTTCACAAAGATGATTAAAAGAGATGGCCCGATGAAAGCTGTATGGCCAAAGGATGGTGCTATTATTAGTCCAATATTTATGCTAACTAAAAAAGAGAAAAAAGAAAAATTAAAACCAATTGTAGATTTTTTCGCATCAAAGAAAGTTGGAGAAATATTATCACACAATGGAAAATTTCCAAGTGTAAATCCTAATGTGGATAATATGATTTCAAGTGAACATAAATATATGTGGATTGGTTGGGATTATATTAAAAAGAATGATATAGGAAGTTTAATAAACAAATGTGAAAAACTGTTTAATGAAGCAGTTAGTGAGGTGTAAATATGAATTTAATAACGATCTCAGGCCCTCCTTCATCAGGAAAAACATCAGTAATATTAAAAACAATTGCAGCATTGCATCAAAGAGGATTGACTGTAGGAGTAGTAAAATTTGATTGTTTGTATACTGATGATGATGTTTTATATAAAAAGGCAGGTATTCCTGTTAAAAAAGGTTTATCAGGTTCTTTATGTCCAGATCATTATTTTGTGAGTAATATTGAAGAAGTTGTTCAGTGGGGTAGAAAGCAAGAGCTAGATGTATTGATTACAGAAAGTGCAGGACTTTGCAATCGTTGTTCACCATATATTAAAGATATTAAGTCGGTATGTGTTATTGACAATCTAAGTGGTATTAATACACCTAAAAAAATTGGACCTATGTTAAAATCAGCAGATATTGTTGTAATAACAAAGGGTGATATTGTATCTCAAGCAGAAAGAGAAGTTTTTGCTTCAAAGGTTCATTCTGTAAATCCTAAGGCAATCATAATGCATATCAATGGATTAACAGGACAAGGTGCATTTGAACTGAGTACATTGTTATATGATGAAAAAGAAGATGTAGAAACTGTTAAAGGAAAAGAATTAAGATTTTCAATGCCATCAGCTCTTTGTTCATATTGTTTGGGAGAAAGAAGGATTGGAGAAGATTATCAGATGGGGAATGTTAGAAAGATGAAATTAGGTGAAGAAGATGATTAGCATAAAAGATATAGAAAAAATGAAAATAAATGAAATTAAAAATAAATATCCATTTTCTATTTCGTTTTTTCAAAACAATAACTTGCATTTAGAAGGGTATGAAGAAATCACATTTGAACAGTACTTCAATCATTTTACTGAAGAAGAAATAGAAGAATGGGCAATAGATGTTGAAAAATTAAAAGCAGATTTTATAGTTTATATCAATGAAATGTTGGAGTTTCTTGGAATATCTGAAGATGATAATATAGATTCTCTGACAATTGTGGCAGGTAAGAATAAAAATGGAGAAAAAGAGAACTTTGAAAAGCTTACTATTCATAAAAGTGAAATTGTATCAATAGTTGGACCAACAGGTTCAGGGAAAAGCAGATTATTAGCTGATATTGAATGGGCTGCTAATAAAGATACTCCTACAGAAAGAATTATTTTAATTAATGGAAAGATTCCTGATAAAAAATGGCGCTTTTCATCTTCAAATAAATTAGTTGCACAATTATCTCAAAATATGAATTTTGTAATGGATTTAACTGTAAGAGAATTTATAGAGCTACATGCTAAAAGTAGAATGGTTGAAGATGAACAAGAAATAATAAAGAGAATTATTGATGCAGCTAATCACTTAGCTGGTGAACAATTTGATTTGGACACGCCTATTACAAGTCTTAGTGGTGGACAATCTAGAGCTTTAATGATAGCAGATACAGCAATATTAAGCAGATCACCAATTGTTTTAATAGATGAAATAGAAAATGCAGGAATAGACAGAAAAAAAGCTTTAAAGCTTCTTGTTAATGAAGAAAAAATTGTTTTAATGGCTACACATGATCCTATCTTAGCTTTAATGGCAGATAAGAGAATTGTTATTAAAAATGGTGGGATTGATAAAGTAATAGAAACAAATAGTGAAGAAAAAGAAATGCTTATTGAATTAGAAAAAATGGATGCAGTTATAAGTAAATTGAGAGCTAATTTAAGAAAAGGTGAAATATTAAAAAAATAATATATTATTCAAAGGAGGAGATTTTTAAATGAGTATGTTTTGTTATCAATGTCAAGAGGCAGCAAAAGGAACAGGTTGTACAATTCAAGGTGTCTGTGGAAAATCAGAAGAGGTTGCAAATTTACAAGATTTAATGATTTATACGTTAAAGGGTATAGCGTTAGTAGCACAAGAAGGTAAAAAGATAGGAGTTAAATTTCCTAAAGCAGATCATTTTACAATGAATGCTTTATTTATGACCATTACAAACGCTAATTTTGATGATGCTGTGTTCATTGAAAAAATTAAAGAAGGAATAGCACTAAGAGAAGAAATGAAAGAAGAATTAAAAAATAAAGGGGTAGTATTTAATGATTTACATGATGCTGCTATGTGGAGCTCTGATTCAGATTCAGCTATAAAGGCAAAAGCAGATTCTGTTCAAGTAGGTGTTTTAGCTACAGAAAATGAAGATATTCGTTCTTTAAGGGAATTAATAACTTATGGAATAAAAGGTATGGCGGCTTATGCAGAGCATGCATATAATCTAGGAAAAGAAAACGAGGAAATTTATGCATTTATTTCAAAAGCATTAGCAGCAACACTAGATGATACATTAAGTGTAGATGAATTAGTTGCTCTTACATTAGAAACAGGAAAATATGGTGTAGATGTAATGGCAATGCTTGATGCTGCTAATACAGGTGCTTATGGAAATCCAGAAATTACTGAAGTGAATATTGGAGTTAGAAATAACCCAGCTATTTTAATATCAGGTCATGATCTGAAAGATTTAGAGCAGTTGTTAGAACAAACAAAGGGTACAGGAGTAGATGTTTATACACATAGTGAGATGTTACCAGCTCATTATTATCCAGCATTTAAAAAATATGATCATTTTGTTGGAAACTATGGAAACGCATGGTGGAAGCAAAAAGAAGAATTTGAAACATTTAATGGACCGATCCTTTTTACAACTAACTGTATCGTACCACCAAAGCAAGAACATATAGAAAGAATTTATACTACTGGTTCTACAGGTTATCCAGGATGTAAGCATATTGAAGCAGATGAAAATGGAAAAAAAGATTTTTCTGAAATTATCGAGCATGCTAAGAGATTAGCTCCACCTACGGAAATAGAAACAGGTAAAATTGTTGGAGGATTTGCCCATGCACAAGTTTTTGCACTAGCAGATAAAATAGTAGATGCTATAAAATCTGGTGCAATAAAAAAATTCTTTGTAATGGCTGGCTGTGATGGAAGAATGAAATCTAGATCATATTATACTGAGTTTGCAGAAAAATTACCAAAGGATACAGTTATTTTAACAGCTGGTTGCGCTAAATATCGTTATAATAAATTAGATTTAGGCCAGATTGGAGGAATTCCAAGAGTACTTGATGCAGGACAATGTAATGATTCTTATTCATTGGCAGTTATTGCTCTTAAATTAAAAGAGATATTTGAGCTTAATGATATTAATGAATTGCCAATAGCATACAATATTGCTTGGTATGAACAAAAAGCAGTAATTGTATTACTTGCATTACTTTACCTTGGTGTAAAAAATATTAAGCTTGGACCAACACTACCAGCATTTTTATCACCTAATGTAGCAAAAGTGCTTGTTGATAATTTTGGTATTAACGGGATCAATAGTGTAGACGAAGATTTAGAACAATTTTTAGGATAAGCTAAAAGAGAGGGGAAATTTATGATAGAGCAAGTATTCAGTTATAGTACAGAAGATAATACAGCTGTTGAAAAAATTATTATGGATGAAAATATCAATTATATTCATATGATTTTTAACAAAGGAGAAGGATTGCCTGAGCATTATTCAAATTCTAATGTTTATATGACAGTAATTAAAGGTGTACTGTCAATACAATTAGATGAGCAGGAGGTTCATGAATATGTAAGAGGAGCTATACTTAAAATTCCTTATAATACAAAAATGAATGTAAAGAATCTTCATGATGATGTTCTCGAGCTAATTGTTATAAAAGCTCCAGCACCAGATCATTTTAATAAATAGATAGAATAAGACATCAATGCATAATCTTATGTGTTGATGTTGTTTATCTATAAAATGAAAAATTAAAATATTAACAATTGCCTGATAAAATAATTGACAACCTTTTATGATCCCTTTATAATTTATTATAAGCAAAATGATAAAAAATTAACGAAAGGGGTTTGCATTGTGTGGGAAAAAACTATGCCAATTAATGAAGTAAGAGAATTAAGAGGAAAAACCAGTATATTTTTAGGAGCAGGTGCAATTGAAAAAATATTTGATATAGCTAAGGAAATAAGAGAGAAAGGAATTGATAAGGTAGCAATCGTAACAGGAAAGTCATCTTATATAAAATGTGGTGCGTGGCATTATGTAGAAAAAGCCCTGAAGGAGAATTATATTGAGTTTGTATTATATAATAAAGTAACTCCAAATCCATTAAGCACTCAAGTTGATGAAGCAACAAAGATGGCAATAGAATTAGGAGCTAAAGCAGTTATTGGTATTGGTGGTGGAAGTCCTATTGATACAGCAAAATCTGTGGCAATTATGACTTTATATAAAGAATATACAACAGCAGATTTATATGAGTATAAATTCACACCAACTAAGGCTCTTCCAGTAATAGCTATTAATACAACACATGGAACAGGAACAGAAGCAGATCGATTTGCAGTTGTAAGCGTATTAGAAGGTGGAAAAGAATATAAACCAGCGATAGCTTATGATTTTAGTTATCCAATATATTCTATAGATGATCCAAAATTAATGGTATCCCTTCCTAAGTCGCAGACAGCATATACATCAATAGATGCTATTAACCATGTTGTAGAAGCTTGTACTACAGCTGTAACGACTCCATATTCTGTAATGCTAGCTAAAGAAACAGTAAGGTTGATGGCTAAATATCTACCAGTGGCATTGGAAAATGGGGAAGATTTAGAAGCAAGATATTATCTTACATATGCTTCTACAATTGCAGGAATTTGTTTTGATAATGGCATGCTTCATCTGACTCATGCTTTAGAACATCCGTTGAGTGCTATAAAGCCTGATTTAGCACATGGTTTAGGATTAGCTATGTTATTGCCAGCAGTAGTGAGAAATATTTATCCAGCAAGAGCTGAAGTATTAGCAGATGTATTATCTCCAATAGTGCCAGAGCTTAAGGGTACAAAAGAAGAAGCTGAAAAAGCAGCAACAGGTGTTAAGGAATGGTTAGCAACAGTTGGTGTTAAGGAGACATTAACTGATTTAGGATTTAAAGAAGAGGATATAAAAAAATTAGTTGAATTAGCATTTACAACTCCTAGCTTAGATTTATTGTTAGGCTGTTCTCCAATACCAGCAACTAAAGAATTAGTAGAGAAGGTTTATAGAGAATCTTTATAATAATATTGTAAAATATTTATAATTTAAGCCATAGCTCATAGAGCTATGGCTTATAATTCACCGTCACGCCCGAAAGGTTATGCCGGTGAATTATTTTTTTTTGAAAATTTTTACTATGCTTTAATTATATCTTTTTATAACAAATTAGTAAAATAGATTTATTATGAGCTTAGACATTATAGCATAATAGTTCTAAGCGTAGTATAATAAGAGTTGGTAAATATTCACATAACTAAATTGATTATAGGGGGGATTATAGTGAATAAAAAAATAAATACATTATATTTTAGTGCAACAGATACAACTAAAAAAATAGTATTAGGAATAGCTGAGAAGCTTTCAAAGAATATGAGTAATATCAATCATATTGATTTTACACTACCAGAAGCTAGAAAAAAGCCTGTATCTTTTACAAAAGAAGATGTTGTTGTTGTAGGTGTTCCTGTTTATGCAGGAAGAGTACCTAATGTATTGCTGAAATATTTAAATACGATTACAGGGAATGGTGCATTAGCAATTCCTGTAGTTGTTTATGGTAATAGAAATTATGATGATGCTTTAATAGAATTAAAAGATATTTTAGAATCAAATGGGTTTAAGGTGATTGCAGGAGGAGCATTTATAGGAGAACATTCATTCTCTAAAATTCTTGCAAAAAATAGACCAGATGAAAAGGATATGGCTATAGTAAGTGATTTTGCAAAACAGATATATAAAAAAATAACTACGCAGGATGAGATTCAAACTGTAATTGTAAATGGAAATAAGCCTTATAGAAAATATTATATGCCTAAAGATAAAAATGGTAATCCTGTGGATATTAGAAAGGTTAAGCCAAAAACAAATAGCAATTGTATTGATTGTAAACTTTGTGTAAGTATTTGTCCTATGGGTTCTATTGATTATCAAGATGTATCTAAATTCAACGGAATTTGTATTAAATGTGGTGCCTGTATTAAAAAATGTCCTGTTAATGCAAAATATTATGATGATAAAGATTATTTAAGACATAAGCATGAATTAGAAATAGATTGTATAGAGAGAAGAGAACCAGAAATTTTTATATAAAAAAGTATTGACAAATCATTAATAAAAGTGTATTTTAAAATTGGAATTAGCACTCGCCTTGAGAGAGTGCTAATAATATAAAAATTTTAAATAAGAAACCTTCATTTTAGATGTTAATGGAGCATTAAATATATTGACTATCAATCTTCTTTTGAAGCCCCCAGTTTAATGAAGTAAGTGGGGGTAGTTCACGATGAGGGGAGCGATTAAATTGGAAAAAAAACAGTTTCAAGCAGAATCTAAACGATTATTAGATTTAATGATTAACTCAATTTATACCCATAGGGAGATTTTTTTAAGAGAGTTGATTTCTAATGCTAGTGATGCAATCGATAAAATTTATTACAAAGCATTAACAGATGAGAATTTGACTTTTAATAAAGATGATTATTATATTAAAGTGTCATATGATAAGGAAAATAGGATATTAAAAATCTCTGATACAGGGATAGGTATGACAAAAGAAGAGCTTGAGGAAAATTTAGGTGTTATTGCAAAGAGTGGTTCTTTTACATTTAAAAAAGAAAATGAGTTAAAAGATGGCTTTGATATTATAGGACAGTTTGGTGTAGGATTTTATTCTGCATTTATGGTGGCTGATAAGGTTACTGTAATAACTAAAGCTTTAGGAAGTGATGAAGCTTTTAAGTGGGAAGCAACAGGTGCAGATGGTTATATTATTGAACCATGTGAAAAGGAAGCTGTTGGAACAGATATTATATTAAAAATAAAAGAAAATACAGAGGATGAAAAATTTGACGAGTATTTAGAAGAATATAGATTAAGGGCGATCATTAAAAAATATTCCGATTTTATTAGATATCCTATAAAAATGGATGTAACGAAAAGAAAATTAAAAGAAGGTACAGAAAATGAATATGAAGAATATGTAGAAGAAACAATTGTAAACAGTATGGTGCCTATTTGGAGAAAAAATAAAAATGAGCTTAAAAAGGAAGATTATGAGAATTTTTATGCTGAAAAGCATTATGGCTTTGATAAGCCGGCAAAATATATTCATATTAGTGTAGATGGAGCTGTAAGATATAATGCTATTTTATTTATTCCAGAAAAAATGCCTTATGATTTTTACACTAAGGAATACGAAAAAGGTTTAGAGTTATATTCTAATGGTGTATTAATCATGAACAAATGTGCAGATTTGTTACCAGATTATTTTAGCTTTGTAAAAGGAATGGTTGATTCAGAAGATTTATCCTTGAATATATCAAGAGAAATGCTACAGCACAACAGACAGTTAAAAGTTATTGCAAAAAACATTAAAAATAAAATAAAAAATGAATTAAAAAATATGTTGAAAAATGAAAGAGAAAAATATGAGCAGTTTTATAAAACATTTGGAAGACAGTTAAAATATGGTGTTTATAGCGATTTTGGTGCCAATAAAGAAGTGTTACAAGATTTATTGATGTTTTATTCCTCAAAAGAGAAAAAAATGGTAACTTTAGAAGAATATATATCTCGTATGCCAGAAGAACAAAAATATATCTACTATGCTGCTGGAGAAACAAATGAGAGAATTGAAAAATTACCTCAAACAGAATTAGTAGCAGAAAAAGGATATGAGATATTATACTTTACTGATGATATAGATGAATTTGCTGTTAAAATGCTTATGAATTATAAAGGCAAGGAATTCAAATCTGTTTCAAGTGGTGATTTAGGGATTGAAGAAGAAGATAATGAAAATGCTTCTAATAAAGAATACGAGGATAGCAAAGAAGTTTTTGAATATATGAAAAATGTTTTAAAGGGTAAAGTTAAAGATGTAGTAGTATCAAAAAGATTAAAAAATCATCCTGTATGTTTGTCAAATGATGGAGAATTTACTATAGAAATGGAAAAAGTATTAAATGCTATGCCAAATCATCCAGAGATAAAAGCAGATAAGATTTTAGAAATAAATGTTCAACATGATATATTTAAGACATTAAAAGAAGCTTTTGAAAATGATAAAGAAAAGCTAAAGCTTTATACAAATATATTGTATAATCAAGCATTGTTGATAGAAGGATTGCCAATAAACGATCCTGTGGCTTTTACAGAAGATATTTGCAAAATAATGATTTAATAATTGTTATTTATAATGATGTAGAGCAGATGACATTAGTCATATGCTCTTATTTTTTTGTAGTTTTTTATTTTACACTATTATGTAACACTAGTATTGCTAATTAAATACTATAATAATAAATATTTGCATTTTAAATGAGAAGGAGATAAATATGGTGAAAGTATCTATTGTAATGGGGGTTTACAATGGTGAAGAATATTTGAAAGAAACTATAGATAGTATTTTAGCTCAAACATATCCAAATTTAGAGTGTATTATAGTTAATGATGGTTCTACAGATGGTACTAAAAATATACTTAATGCGGTTAAAGATGAAAGAGTAAAGATTATTCAATTAAATAAAAATCAAGGTGCAGCTAATGCATTAAATATAGCTATTGAAAAAGCAGAAGGGGACTGGATTGCTATACATGATGCAGATGATATCAGTTTGCCTGATCGTATTAAGGAGCAAGTGGCTTATGTAAAAAGGAAGCCTCATGTGGTGGCTGTAGGCTCCTTTATTAAATGTATTGAGGGAAAAAATATTTCAGCAAAAAAGATTACACATATGAAAAGTATTGAAAGATATAAAAATTCAATCATTACATGGAAGCAGATAAAAGAGGAGCTATTTAAAGGCTCTCCTCTCACTCATGGTTCACTTTTTATATCTAAGAAAGCTTATTTTAAGGCTGGAAAATATAATCCTAAATATAGAATTGCTTATGATTATGATTTGTATATGCGCTTAGCATTTATAGGTCCAATAGAGAATATACCTAAAGTTTTATATAAATATAGAATATCATCTAATTCATTATCCAATTTAAATATAAAAAAAACAGCTAGTGAGTTTTTAATAGCTTCTACTAAATATATCCGAGATTACTGTTTTTATAATAAAAAAAATAAACCCTGTGTAATAGTTTATGGAACAAATAGAGGTTGCCAAATGTTCAAAGAATTAATGATGCTAGAAGAAAATTTGAAGATTAATGAAATGAGGTTTGATTATAAAAAGGAGAATGTTGAAAATGATTATATGGACTATAAGGATGGTAAAATAGATGCTTTCATTATTCTTAGTAATTTTACAGATGAATTAAAGCTAAAAAATTTCTTAAAAAACAAAGGATTAAAGTTAAATAAAGATTTTTTTACCTTATGGTCGACCCTGTAAAGTTTTTGAAGGGAGGTTAATGTATGAAGAACAATAATATTTATGACTATGAACAAGCAATAATGGATATTGATCAAGTATTGGATTTTATAGATGAAGCTATAAAAAAGCATAAGCCTCTTTCTATTAGTCGTTTTGGGCATGGAGAAATAGCTTATATGGGATGGCTACAATTTCCCAATTGGACAAAATTTTTTGAGCCAAATAGTTCTTATGCAGGTGCAACAGCATCTATAGCAACAATTAAAGAAGCTTTAATCAAAGCATTAAAGGCTACGGATATTGTAGGCTTTCATACATTATGTGGTAAAGCTATGGAGGATCAAGAAGCTGCTAAGCTAACCTTAGAATTTATAAAGTATTTAGATTTTAGACCAAAACATGTTTGTTCAGCTTTTATTACCCATGAAATGATAAAAAATGATAGATTTTGGAGATGTTTAAAAGACAAAAAAATTGCATTAGTTGGTCGAAGAGCAGCTGAGGCTTATCATATTTTTGAAGCTCAAGGTATTCATGTAGTTTATACTACTATTTTGGAAGGCTATGAGGAAATAGAAATTGTTTATGATGAATTATATAAGAGAACAGATTGGGATATTGCTTTGCTTTCTGCGGGAATTCCAGCAACTATTCTTGCTCCTAGATTAGCTAAAAAAACAAATAAAGTTGTAATAGATTTTGGTCATGCATTAGATAAACTTATTGATGGAGAAAATTTTAATTATGAAAAAATATTAAGGAATTGGAAGGCGAGGAATACTAAAAAAATGCTTGTATCTATGGTTATGGCTGTTCATAATGGTGAGATATATTTAAAAGAGGCTTTAGATAGTATGTTATCTCAGACATATAAAAATATTGAAATAATAATTGTAAATGACGGTTCTACTGATACAACAAAGGATATATTAGATCAGATAACTGATAATAGAGTAAGGGTTATTCATTTAAAGGATAATAGAGGTGCTGCTAATGCACTAAATATAGGCATTAAGGAAGCGAATGGATCGTGGATTGCAATACAAGATGCAGATGATAATAGTTATCCAACTAGAATAGAGGAACAGGTAAAATATGTTCTTGAACATCCTTTATTAGTAGGAGTAGGATCTTTTATTGAATGTATAAGTGGAAGAGATAATATTTCAGAGTATAATTTAAAAAGTATTGCTCAAAAAAGAAATTTTTTTAGATCGAGAGAAGAAATTAGAAAAAATATTTATTATGGATGTCCTCTTACTCATAGTTCGGTAATGTTTTCTAAAGATAGTTTTTTTGATGTAGGGGGATATAATACGGATTTTAAAATTGTTTATGATTATGATTTATGGCTTAGGTTATTAGAAAAAGGTGAAATTGAAAATGTACCAAAAGTTTTAGTGCAATATCGTATGCATAATGAATCTTTATCTAATAAAAATGCAAGAGAAACTCTTAAAGAAATACAAATTGCTTCATCGAGAGCAATTTATAGGCTTTTTAGAAGAAATAAAAACTATATGCCAAAGGTTATGGTAATAGGATCAAAAAAAGGATGTGAAAACTATAAAGAGTATATTGCTCCTAACAGTGGCTTGAAAGTAGAAGCTTTTATACATGAGCGTTGGCAAGTTCCTTATATTAGCAGGTGTTTAAAGGAAGGGAAAATTGATGCAATTATTGTTCTAGATGGACGTGGAAAAGACAAAATTATGGATGATTTAAAAAGAAGAGGTTTAAAGTTAAATACGAATGTGTTTTGCTTGTATAATTTTTGAAATAATTTGTTTTTATGTTTATAGATACTAAATAGTAGGAGGGGGAAATATTGAAGATCGGAGTAGTTGGAGGTCTTGGACATATTGGGCTTATTCAAGCTGTATGTTTGGCTAAAATTGGATACAAAACTATTGCTTATGATATAGATAAGATGAAGATAGAAGGTATATTAAAGGGGAAAATGCCTTTTTATGAAGAAGGCTTAGCAGAATTGATAATGGAAACTATAAATAAAAATTTACTTAAGTTTACTTCTAATATAAAAGATCTAAAGAGAGCAGATATTATTTTTATATGCGTAGGAACACCTTCTTTTCCAAATGGTGAGGCGGATTTATCTCAGGTATATTCAGCAGTAGAACAAGTGGCTGAAAATAGAGATAGTCATTGTATTGTGGTAATAAAAAGTACAGTTTCTGTAGGAACATGTCGTAAATTAACTGATAATTTAAAGAATAAAGGACTTTCAGAGAGGATTACGATTGTTTCAAATCCTGAATTTTTAAAGGAAGGTTCTGGTATAAAAGATTTTTGGAATCCAACAAGGATTATTGTGGGGAGTGAGATAGAGCAAATTGGTAAAGAAGTTTCAAAATTATATCAACCACAAGGAGTTCCAGTACTTTTGACTAGTTGGGAAAATGCTGAAATGATTAAGCTTGTAAGTAATGCTTTTTTAGCTACTAAAATTTCTTTTATTAATGAAATATCATTTTTATCTGAAAAAGCAGGAGCAGATATTAGAATTATCAGTAAGGGTATTGGGCTAGATCCAAGAATAAATCCTCATTTTTTAGAAGCAGGGGTGGGTTTTAGTGGTCCATGTCTTGAAAAAGATTTGAAATCTTTGATATATCAATTTCAAAAAAAACAAGAAAAAGCTAGTATATTAGAGTCAGTTTTACAAGTAAATGAAAGACAACGGCAAAGAATAATAGAAAAATTGGAAGAACAATTAGGAACTCTAAAAGGCAAAAAAATAGGTGTTTTAGGTATGGCTTTTAAGGAAAATACAGATGATGTGAGACGATCTCATAGCTTAGAAATTGTGAAAAATATTATAGCTCAGGGGGGAATTGTAACTGTTACTGATCCTTGTGTAAAAAAGCCTGAAGATGGTGGAATTTCTAAAGAAGAATTGTCAAATGTTGAGTGGGTAGAATCACCATTAGAAGCCGCAAAGGGTAAAGATGCTATTCTCATATTGACAGCATGGGAAGAATATAAAAAATTAGATATTGATAAGGTAAAAGAAGCTATGATAAATCCACTTATTATTGATGGTAGAAATTTATTTGAGGTAGAGGATATGAAAGCAAAAAATATTCATTATATAGGGGTGGGAATATGAAATGTTTAGTTACAGGTGCAGCTGGTTTTGTTGGTTCTCATCTTTGTACGACTTTACTAGAACAGGGAAATGAAGTATGGGGATTAGATGACTTGAGTACAGGAAAAAAGGAGAATTTAGATCATCTTAACGAAAATGCTTGCTTTCATTTTAAAGTAGGCTGTATATCTAATGAGAATTTATTATCTGAGCTTATTAAAAAAGTTGATATAATTTATCATTTAGCTGCTATTGTGGGGGTAAAGCGATATGTGGAAGATCCAGTAAAAGTAATAAATGTAAATGTATGCTACACATCTAAATTGTTGGAGATAGCATGGAAATTAGGAAAGAAAGTTGTATTTACTTCTACATCTGAAATATATGGTAAAAGTGAAGATATTCCTTTTAAAGTGGAAGGAAACAGAGTTTATGGTCCTTCTACTACGAATCGGTGGTGTTATGCTGTATCAAAAACTGCAGATGAACATCTATGCTTAGGGTATGCTAAACGAGGTCTTCCTATAGTAATTCTTCGCTATTTTAATGCATATGGACCTCGTGCTGATACTTCACCTTATGGTGGTGTTATTACTAGATTTATTTATCAGGCTCTTATGGGTAAACCATTAACTGTACATGCTGATGGAAGCCAAACCCGTTGTTTTACCTATATAGATGATATTATAAAAGGAACAATTGAAGCAGGCAAGCGTTCTGAGGCAGAAGGGAAAATTTTTAATTTAGGGAATCATCGTGAAATATCTATTTTAAATTTAGCGCATAATATTTTGGAAATATCAGAAATTAAAGGAAAGATTATTTTTCAACCTTATGAAGAATTTTATGGACTTAGTTATGAGGATATTCCTAGAAGAAGTCCTGATTTGTCTATAGCAGAGCAAATATTAGATTATTTTCCTATTATAACTCTTGAAGAAGGTCTAAAGAAAACCTTAAATTGGTATAAAAAACGGTTATGTAATCAATATAGTATTTAAATAGAAGAATTGGGAAAAAACCCAGTTCTTTTTAATTAGGTTTTAATATTGTTTATTTATAGGGATCCAACTTCAACATAAAAAAAGAAATATATAAAGATAAGTGAATGACTTCGATAACTTTTGTAAAAAAACTTACTGAAATTTCATAAAAAATACGTTAAGAACCTTCATTGTTTGAACGAAGTGAGTTTTGAAGGTTTAGTATTTTTTCATGGAATGAAGTTTTGTTTTTTCAAAAGTTATCTGGAATGAACTATCTTTTATATTTCATTTTGATGTTGTTTACCTATATAAAAAAAATAAAAAAATTTAAAAAAAAGTATTGACGAAGGATAAATTTGATAGTACAATATGTTTAATCCATTTAACAGAATATTTTAATAGTTATGACGGAGAGAAAAATACTTGTTCTTTGATTACAGAGAGCTGACGTTTGCTGAGAGTTAGTATCAAAGTAGTATATAATAATCACTCCTGAACTGCTTAGCCGAAACAAATTTTGGAGTAGGTGAGGCCGGGATTCTACAGATTGTAGAAGTGCCACCGTTATATGGCTAGGGTTAAAAGCTTTGTCTTTGGACCTGAAGAGTCAATTCATGCGAATGAATTGTAAATTAGGGTGGTACCACGGGAAAATCTCTCGTCCCTAGGATATAAGTATTTGTATCTTAGGGATGGGAGATTTTTATATATTCTTTAAGTAAAGTCAAGTACAAAATAAGCTTGTTGTATAAGAAAAAAATACAGAATATTCAAAAAAATAAGGAGGCGATAATATGAATCGTGTTTTGTTTGCAGAGGTGAATAATCAACCAGAGGTATTGATGCGTATTCTTGGTCTTTTGAGAAGAAGAGAATTTCACATAAAGAGTATTAGCATGGTAGAAGCAGAAAATCCGACACTTGCACATTTGATGATTACAACAAAAGAAGAAGTTAAAAGTATTGAAAGAGTTATGCGTTCAATGGAAAAAATCATTGATGTTTATAATGTAAAAGCGGTAGATGAAAATATGAAAAAAGAACTTAGCTTATATAAGGTAATGTAAATATTTTTAAATATTTATAAAATATAAAGAAAAAGAAGATAAAGGGAGAGATGAAAAATGGCAAAAATGTATTATGAAAAGGATGCAGCATTAGAATTATTTCAGGGGAAAAAAGTATCAGTTATAGGCTTTGGTAGTCAAGGTCATGCTCATGCACTGAATTTAAAAGAAAGTGGAGTAGATGTAGTTGTTGGTCTTTATAAAGGAAGTAAGTCTTGGGAAAAAGTAAAGGAAAGTGGACTTGAAGTGATGACAGTAGCTGAGGCTGTAAATGCTAGTAATGTAGTAATGATGCTTGTACCTGACGAAAAGCAGGCAAAGCTTTATAAAGAAGAAGTACAGCCTTATCTTAATGAAGGAGATGCATTAGCATTTGCTCATGGATTCAATATACACTTTAATCAAATTGTACCTCCTAAAAATGTAGATGTTTTTATGGTTGCACCAAAAGGGCCTGGACATTTAGTAAGAAGAGTATATGAAGAAGGTGCAGGGGTTCCAGCATTGTTTGCAGTATATCAAGATTATACAGGAAAATGCAGAGATTTAGCATTAGCTTATGCTAAAGGAATAGGAGCAACAAGAGCAGGTGTTTTAGAAACTACCTTTAAAGAAGAAACAGAAACAGATTTATTTGGAGAGCAAGCAGTACTTTGTGGTGGAGTTACAGAGCTTATTAAAGCAGGCTTTGATACATTGGTAGAAGCTGGATACCAACCAGAAATTGCATATTTTGAATGTCTTCATGAAATGAAATTGATTGTTGACTTATTATACGAAGGTGGATTTGAAAACATGCGTTATAGTGTTAGTGATACAGCAGAATATGGAGATTATATGGTTGGTAGAAGAATTATAAATGAAGAAACAAGAAACGAAATGAAAAAGGTATTAAAAGAAATTCAAACAGGAAATTTTGCAAAGAATTGGATTACAGAAAATATGGCCAATAGACCAGTATTTACTGCCATGAAAAAAGCAGAACTTGAGCATCCAATAGTAGAGGTTGGAAAAAATTTAAGAGCAATGATGTCTTGGCTAAAAAAATAAGTTTATAAGGATAGGGAGGTAGGCATAAGTTATGAAACTTACTGGGGCAGAAATTATACTAGAATGTCTAAAGGAACAAGATATAGATAAAATATTTGGATATCCAGGGGGAGCTGTGATTCCTTTATATGATGCTTTATATGACAAAAAGGATTATTTTGAACATATACTTACTTGTCATGAACAAGGAGCGAGTCATGCAGCCGATGGATATGCAAGAAGCACAGGTAAGGTAGGTGTTTGCTTTGCAACATCAGGCCCTGGAGCTACAAATACAGTAACAGGCATTGCAACTGCATATATGGATAGCGTGCCACTAGTAGTCATAACAGGGCAAGTGCCTGCCAACCTTTTGGGAAAAGATTCATTTCAAGAAGTAGATATTACAGGTATTACATTACCTATTACGAAGCATAATTATTTTGTAAAGGATGTTGAAAAATTAGCAGATATAATCAGGGAGGCCTTTAAAATTGCTAAAAGTGATAGACCAGGACCAGTGCTTGTTGATATTCCTAAAAATGTATTTTTAGAAAAAGCATATTATGTAAAAAAAGAAGTACTTAATGAAAATATTAGATCATGTATTGTTGAAAATAAGGATATAATTAAAGCGGCAGATATTATAAATAATGCATCAAAGCCTGTCATATATGCAGGTGGAGGGATTATTTTATCTGAGGCATCTAAAGAGTTGTATAAATTATCTACTAAGGCAAATATTCCTGTTGTGAATACATTAATGGGACTAGGGAGTTTTCCAAGAGATCATGAGTTATCTTTAGGACTTGTAGGAATGCATGGTAAGAGAGAAGCAAATTTAGCTGTTTGCGGTAGTGATTTAATAATTGCAATTGGTGCTAGATTTAGTGATCGCGTTATCGGAATTGCAGAAGAATTTGGACCAAAGGCGAAGGTTATTCATATAGATATTGATGCATCAGAAATAGGGAAAAACAAAGATGTTGATTTGTGGATTTTAGGGGATGTAAAAAAGGTTTTATCTGATATTGTAGATTTACTTATTCACAGAGATAGAAATAAATGGCTTGAAGAAATTGAAGGCTTTAAAGTAAAGAAAAAACTAGAAGGATTTCGTGCTGAAAATATTTTAGCTTGTGCCTATAAGGTATTGGGAGATGAAACGATTGTTACTACTGAAGTAGGGCAGCATCAGATGTGGACAGCACAGCATTTTCCATTTAAAAAACCAAGAACCTTTATCTCATCTGGTGGATTAGGTACTATGGGTTATGGACTAGGAGCAGCTATTGGTGCACAAGTGGGTAATCCTGATAAAAGGATACTTCATATAGCAGGAGATGGAAGCTTTAGAATGAACTGCAATGAGCTTGCCACAGTAGCAAAATATAAGCTGCCTATAATTACATTGCTTTTTAATAATCAAACATTAGGAATGGTCAGACAGTGGCAGAAAATGTTTTGCAATAGGCGATATGCAGAAACAGATATGACGCAGGAAGTAGATTATATAAAATTGGTAGAAGCTTATGGATTAAGAGGAGATAGAGTGGATAATTTATTTGATCTAGAGGAAGCTTTAAGACATGCTGTGAAATCAGGAAAAGGCACAGTGATTGAATGTATATTGTCAAAGGACGATTGTGTATTTCCTATGGTTCCACCTGGAGCACCTATTAATCAGATGATTTTAGAATAATTTGCTATGGAAAAATTTATATACGAATGGGCAAATAGAGAAAAGGATGTAAAAATATCTCAAGAGTCCCTGAATAAACTTCAGGGGCATTTTTTGCAACCAAATATAGGTGAGAGGAGGTATAAAATGGAGAAAAAAGTAAAAATATTTGATTCAACCTTAAGAGATGGAGCTCAAGGTGGAGGCGTTTCCTTTTCTGTGGAAGATAAGATCAAAATAGTAAAAGCTTTAGATCAATTAGGTGTAAGTTATGTTGAAGCTGGTAATCCAGGATCTAATTTTAAGGATTTGGAATTTTTCAATAAGATAGAGAAAATCAATCTTAAAAATTCAAAGCTAGTGGCTTTTGGAAGTACTAGAAGAAAGGGAATTAAGGTTTCAAATGATGAAAATGTGAAATCACTACTTACAGCAAATACAGAGGTAGTAGCTATATTTGGAAAAGCATGGGATTTTCATGTAACAAAGATTATAAAAACTTCTCTAGAAGAAAATTTGAAAATGATAAAAGAGACTATTCGATTTTTGAAGGATAGAGGAAAAGAAGTTATTTTTGATGCAGAACATTTTTTTGATGGTTACAAAGAAAACCCAGAATATGCTTTTGATGTTTTAAGAGCAGCAGTAGCTGGAGGTGCTGATAGTTTAGTATTATGTGATACAAATGGGGGTGCTTTTCCAAACGAGGTGTATGCAGCTACAAAAAAAGTAGTTGAAGCTTTTTCGGTGGAAGTAGGGATTCATTGTCATAATGATTGTGGTATGGCTGTTGCAAATTCTATTATGGCAGTAGAAGCAGGGGCTGTTCAAGTGCAAGGAACCTTTATTGGTATTGGGGAGCGATGTGGTAATGCAAATCTTTCCACATTGATTCCAAATATACAAATGAAGAAAGGTCTTTATTGTATACCTGATAAGCATTTAAAAAAGCTTACATCTAGTGCAAGATATATTGCTGAAATTATAAATGTTCCTTTAGATGGCAGTATGCCTTATGTAGGGAATAGCGCTTTTGCTCATAAGGGTGGAATGCATATTGATGGGGTAAATAAAGAAGCACATTCTTTTGAACATATGAATCCAGAGCTTGTTGGCAATAGAAGAAGATTTCTAATGTCAGAAGTTTCAGGAAAGACTACGATCCTTCCGATGCTTCAAAAGCTTGATACAAGGATTAGTAAAAATTCGCCAAAAACACAAGAAATTATAGATAAGCTAAAAAGACTTGAACATATGGGGTATCAATTTGAAGGAGCAGAAAGTTCATTTGAGCTGATTATTAGAAAGCACTTGGGAAAATACAAACCATTTTTTGAATTAAAATATTACAAAGTTATTGAGGAAGAGCCTTTCAATAATAGAGAAGGAAGTTCTTCTGCATTAATTAAGGTAATGGTAGATCAAAAAGAAGAGATAACTGCTACAGAAGGAAATGGACCTGTAAATGCATTAGATAAAGCATTAAGAAAAGCACTTGAAGTATTTTATCCAAGCTTAAAAGCTGTGCATTTAACAGACTATAAGGTGAGAGTATTAAATGCTGAGGATGCAACAGCAGCAAAGGTAAGAGTGTTGATTGAATCTACTGATGGGAAAGAAGTGTGGAGCACAGTAGGTGTATCTACAAATATTATTGAAGCAAGTATGATTGCACTAATAGATTCTATTGAATATAAGCTTATAAAAGATTCAGAAAGCTAGGAGGAATATATTATGGGAATGACTATGACGCAAAAAATATTAGCAGCACATGCAGGACTTGATTATGTAAAACCGGGACAATTTATTGAAGCTGATTTAGATATTGTACTGGGAAATGATATTACAACACCTGTTGCCATAAAAGAATTTAGAAAAATGGGTGCAAAGGAAGTTTTTGATAAAAAGAAAGTAGTGATTGTACCAGATCATTTTACACCCAATAAGGATATTAAAGCAGCAGAGCAATGTAAAATGATTCGTGAATTTGCATATGAAAAGGAAATTGAAAATTATTTTGAAATAGGAGAGATGGGAATTGAGCATGCACTTTTACCAGAAAAAGGATTGGTTGTAGCAGGAGATGTAGTAATAGGAGCTGATTCTCACACGTGTACTTATGGGGCATTAGGAGCTTTTTCAACAGGGATTGGAAGCACAGACATGGCAGCGGGAATGGCAAGAGGAAAATGTTGGTTTAAAGTACCGAGTGCTTTAAAATTTGAATTAAAAGGAAAACTGCAAAAATGGGTAAGTGGAAAAGATGTAATTCTTCATATTATAGGTATGATTGGTGTAGATGGAGCTCTTTACAAATCTATGGAGTTTATGGGAGAGGGATTAAAATATTTATCTATGGATGATCGCTTTACTATGGCAAATATGGCGATAGAAGCAGGAGGAAAAAATGGGATTTTCATGGTAGATGAAAAAACTATAGCATATATGAAAGAGCATAGTCAAAAGGAGTATAAAGTTTATGAACCAGATGAAGATGCAGAGTACGAGATGACTTATGAAATAGATTTAAGTAATATAAGACCAACAGTAGCATTTCCACATTTACCAGATAATACAAGAACTATTGATGAAGTAGGAGATGTAAAGATAGATCAGGTGGTGATTGGTTCTTGTACAAATGGTAGAATAGAAGATTTAAGAGTAACAGCTGAAATTTTAAAGGGTAGAAAGGTTGCTAAAGGGGTTAGAACTATTATATTCCCTGGAACACAAAAAATTTATCTACAGGCTATACAAGAAGGATTAGCTGAAATTTTTGTAAAAGCAGGAGCTGCTTTTAGTACACCAACCTGTGGACCATGTCTTGGAGGTCATATGGGAATCCTTGCAAAGGGAGAGAGGGCAATTGCTACAACGAACCGTAATTTTGTAGGAAGAATGGGACATCCAGAATCAGAAGTTTATCTATCAAGTCCAGCAGTTGCAGCAGCTTCAGCTGTGGTAGGGAAAATTGCAAACCCTGAGAATTTAGAATAGGAGGAAAAAATATGAAAAAAAGAGGAGTAGCTTTTAAATATGGTGACAATGTAGATACAGATGTTATTATTCCAGCAAGATATTTGAATACATCAGATCCAAGTGAGCTTGCAAAGCATTGTATGGAGGATATTGATAGGGATTTTGCAGAAAAAGTGAAAAAAGATGATGTTATTGTAGCCAACAAAAATTTTGGCTGCGGTTCTTCTAGAGAGCATGCTCCAATAGCGATTAAGGCTAGTGGCGTATCATGTGTTATTGCAGCTACCTTTGCAAGAATATTTTACCGCAATGCATTCAATATAGGGCTACCAATCCTTGAGTGTGAAGAGGCAGTAAAAGGAATTGATTTAGGAGATGAAGTAGAAATAGATTTTGAAACAGGTGTTATTTTTAATGTAACAAAGAATGAGACTTATAAGGCAGAGCCTTTCCCACCATTTATACAAGAGATTATTGCAAAGGATGGGCTTGTGAATTATGTTAGTGAGAACATGATTGATTAGAACATATACTAACAGATTGGAGGCAATAATAATGAAATATAATATAGCAGTAATTCCTGGAGATGGAATAGGACCTGAAGTAGTAAGGGAGACTATTTTGGTGCTTGAAAAAATAGGTGAGCTTTATCGACACAAATTTAATTTTACTGAAGCTTTAGCAGGAGGCTGTGCTATTGATGCATGTGGAGAACCCCTTCCAGAAAAAACTTTAAAGGTTTGTAAAAGCAGTGATGCAGTATTACTTGGTGCTGTAGGGGGAGAGAAGTGGGATAGTCTTCCTGGCAATAAAAGACCTGAACAAGCTTTGTTAGGACTTAGAAAATCTTTAGGACTTTATGCAAATCTTCGTCCGGCAATACTCTTTGAGCAATTAAAGGATGCTTGTCCTTTGAAGTCCGAAATTATAGGAGATGGTCTTGATATTTGCGTAGTTCGTGAGCTTACAGGTGGAATTTATTTTGGAGAAAAGGGACAGAAGAATACAAATTTTGGAAAATCAGGCTATGATGTAGAAATATATAGTGAAGAAGAAGTAAGAAGAATTGCAAAGGATGCTTTTGAAATTGCAATGAAGAGAGATAAGAAAGTAACAAGTGTAGATAAAGCAAACATATTAGAAAGCTCTAGACTTTGGAGAAGGGTGGTTAAAGAGGTAGCTGTAGATTATCCTGAAGTAACATTAAATCATATGTATGTAGATAATGCAGCTATGCAGCTTATAAGAAATCCAAAGCAGTTTGATGTTATTGTTACAACAAATATGTTTGGAGATATTTTATCTGATGAAGCAAGTATGATTACAGGTTCTATAGGAATGCTACCGTCTGCAAGCTTAGGAGGCAATATAGGTATGTATGAACCAGTACATGGCTCAGCACCAGATATTGCAGGAAAAGATTTGGCAAATCCTATTGCTACAATTCTTTCTGCGGCTATGATGCTTAGATATTCCTTTGATTTAGAAAAGGAAGCTTATAGTATAGAAAAAGCTGTAAAAAAAGTACTAGATCAAAATTATAGAACAAGGGATATTGCTAGTGAAGGAGCAGAAGTAATTGGTACAAAGGAAATGGGAAGATTGATAAGAGAAGCATTAATTTAATAGAAGTTTTTCGTTGAAGTCAGTTTTTTATAAAAATCATAAAATAATGTCATGAGAAAATAAAAAATGAATAACTATTTTTTTGGCAAATGAATAAGATAATATAGATAAACAACTTTTAATAAGGGGGTGAATATATGCGGAGTAGTTCAAGTATTATTTATACTGTTCAAACTGGAGATACGCTATACAATATTGCTAGAAGATTTAATACAACAATAGAGGATATTATGAAATTAAATGGATTAACTAGTACGGAATTAATACCTGGTCAACGTCTTAAAATTCCTCTATATACGGAGGTAATTGTCAATGTGGATGTTGCAAACATTCGCAAAGGACCTGGTACTTATTATCCAATAATAGCACAAATGAATAGAAATGCACGTCTTCCTGAAGTAGGAGCTTGGAAGGATTGGAAAAAAGTGAAGTTGTTTGATAATAATAAAGGATGGATTCGAAAAGATTTGGTAAAGGTATATATACATGACGGAGAAAGACCAATAATAGGGAATTTAGGGTTTTATACGCTAGAAGAAGGACCTACATTACCTAGTTCTTATGATTCTTTTGTGAAGAATACATTTGCTATATCGGAAACAGGGCTTTTCTTATTTCAAATTAATAAGAATAATCCAACAGAAATTGTAAAATTTGGGGATTTTACAGATGAGTATGTAAAAGATATTGTATCTATTGCTCATAGGCAGAATATTAAAGCTTTACCTGTTGTGCATAATTTATTATACAAAGATGGAGGAACAAAAACCTCAAAAGATGTAGTAAAAACTTTAGTTTCAAATAAGCAAAATCGTCAAGCATTTATTCAAAATGTTATCAAGCTTATTGAAAAATATGATTTTGATGGAGTAAATATTGATATTGAAGATGTTTATTTAGAAGACAGTAAAAATTTATCAGCGCTGTATACAGAACTAGGAGAAGCCTTAAGAAAAAAAGGATACTATCTATCAGGATCTATTCCTGCTAGAGTAAGTGATGAGCCATTTAATCCTTTCTCTGATCCATTTGATTATGAGATAATTGGAAAGGCAGTAGATGAATTTGTTGTAATGCTTTATAATGAGCATGGATGGCCTGGAAGTGGGCCAGGGCCTGTTGTTTCAATAGGATGGATGGACAGAGTATTAAATTATGCAAAGAGTAAAATGATGGCGGAAAAAATTGTAGGTGCTGTTTCTGTATTTGGATTTGATTTTAATCTAACTACAGGGAAAAACACTTATGTAACTTATGATATGGCTATGAAGCTTGCAGATAAATACAATAAGGAAATTATTTTTGATGAAAAGACACAAACACCAACCTTTGCTTATGTTGATGAACAAGGAAATCAACATGAAGTATGGTTTGAAAATAAAGATAGTATTTATGAAAAGGCTAAAAAAGTATGGGAATTAGGTGTAAAAGGACTTGCACTTTGGAGACTTGGCATGGAGGATCCAAATATGTGGCCAATGCTTAAAGAAGACGTAGTAATAAAAAAATGATAAATATATAAAAGCTCATATTTTTAAAAAATATGAGCTTTTACATATTATCATTATTAAACTCAATAAAAATAGATATTGCTTTTGTAGAGATTTTTTATTGCTGTTGATTATATTGAGGTTCTTCGTTCTTTACAAAATCAACTCTTCCTTGAAGGGTTTGAGAAAAGCATACATAAAAATACCTTTAAGAACAAATACTGTATGTATACTACATAGGAGGTGAAGTAATTGGAAGAGAAAAAAAAGGAAAGAAATAATACTAGTATAGGAGGTATGCTATTAAGAATTTTAGTATCAATGATTGTATTAGCAGTTGCTGCATTTTTAACACCATATTTTTCGATAGCTGGATGGATTCCTTTACTTTTAGCTGCAATAGCTATTGGGATCATAGATTATTTAATAGAAAGCTTTACTGGATTTGATGCTTCTCCTTTTGGTAGAGGGATTACAGGATTTGTTGTGTCAGCAGTAATTATTTACTTAACAGGAACGCTTGTTAGAGGTGTGAATGTAACATTTTTAGGAGCAATTTTAGCAGCATTTGCTATAGGGATTATCAATATGATTATTCCTGGAAGAAGTGTATTATAAAAGCCCAGATTTTCTGGGCTCTATTTTTTTTCAAATGGTTGTATAAATAATCCATCATCTTCAAGCCATTCTGCATAAAAAACATCTTCAAACTTTTTGATGTTTTGAGCTTCGAGCTGTGCTTTTAACCAATTTTCATTAAATCCACTAGCTCTTACATTATCCCATAAAACTACGCCATCACTTATTAAGGTGATTGGTAAATAGACTGGCTTTGCTGGCAAGTTTAAATCTTTTCTTGTTGGTGTTGTATAATCTGATTTTTTTAATATAGAAATTTTTCCATCTGATTCTAAGATAACATATTCAATTTCACGTATGGAAAAAACATCTTTTTGCCTGAGCAAATTTAAAAATTCATTTATATCTAGTTTGTTTTTTTTCAATTCATTTCGATCAATTTTTCCTTTACGGATTAAAATGGAAGGATTTTCTTCTAAAAGAGCTCTAGTTTTCATAAACTTTTGTGTTATAAGCTCGATAACAAACATTAATAATCCCCACAAAGACATAGCAAATAGAACGTGAAGAATATCTGTTTCTTTATCGTATATTGCATTTCCTAATAGTTCGCCTAAAACAAGAGCAGAAATAAAATCAAAGGGAGTGATTTGACTAAGCTGTCTTTTTCCTAAAATTTTCATGATTATAAATAGTGCTATAAATCCAACAATGAGTTCAATAGCTGTATGAATCATATGCATATATTATATACCTCCTAATTTTAAAATCTATAGATAAACAACTTCACTTATCTTTATATATTTCTTTGTTAATGCTTATATTGTTTATCTATAGGGATCCAACTTCAAAATGAAATATAAAAGATAGTTCATTCCAGATAACTTTTGAAAAAACAAAACTTCATTCCATGAAAAAATACTAAACCTTCAAAACTCACTTCGTTCAAACAATGAAGGTTCTTAACGTATTTTTTATGAAATTTCAGTAAGTTTTTTTACAAAAGTTATCGAAGTCATTCACTTATCTTTATATATTTCTTTGTTAATGCTTATATTGTTTATCTATATAAATAATAGATTTAACAAAAATAAGAAAATATAAACATATTTTGATGAAGAAGAAATGAAAAGGCCATAATAAATAAAAAGAGATTATATGACAATTTGTGAATGAATATAAGAAAACAGTGGAAAAATAAGATAAGAAGAAATATGAAATGAGGGATGAGCTTGACAGTAGCTTCAAAAGTAAAACAGACTTTAGCTAATTTAAAGGGAATTAAAAGTACTATGCAGTTGTATTTTATACAAACAGAAGATAAAAATGCTAAAGCTATATATGAAGAAGCTATTAAAAAGCTAAAGCCATATTTATTACATTAGAGGAGATGCATATGTCTAGTAAAAAAAATAAAAAACTAACACCTATACAACAGGAATATCAGAAGTTTGCGAAAATGAGAGAACCAAAGAGAAAAGTTTTTCGAAATACTTTAAGAGCATTTATTGCTGGTGGAATTATTTGTACAATTGGACAGGCTCTTCAATTATTGTTTATCAAATATTTTGATTTTACAGAAACAACAGCAGGAAATCCAGCTACAGCAGTTTTGATTATGACTACAGTATTACTTACAGGCTTGGGGGTATATGATAAAATTGCCCAATGGGCTGGTGCTGGAACTATTATTCCAGTTACAGGCTTTGCCAATACAATAGCTTCTTCTGCTATTGAACACAGGAGTGAAGGCTATGTATTAGGAGTAGGAGGAAATATGTTCAAAATTGCAGGACCGGTGATAACTTATGGAGTCTTTTCAGCCTTTGTAGTGGCACTTATAAAAATTACAATAAAATGGTTAGGAGGAATATAGATGCTTAAAGGACATCAGACATGGGTATTTTCTTCCAAACCTGTCATATTATCATCTGCTGCTGTTGGAGGACCATTTGAAGCACAAGGAAATTTAGCAGATGATTTTGACATCCTTCATGATGATTTGTGGTTAGGACAAGATAGCTTTGAAAAAGCAGAAAAAAAGATGCTAGAACAAGCTTGTGAAAAAGCTATTGAAAAAGCAGGAAAGAAAAAGGAAGATATGGGATTTTTCATTAGTGGAGATTTAATGAATCAAATAATATCAAGCAGTTTTACTGCACGTACCTTAGGAGTACCTTATTTAGGTATTTTTGGTGCATGTTCTAGTTCTATGGAAGGGTTATCTTTGGCATCTTTACTGATAGATAGCAATTGTGCAGAATATGTTATAGCAGGAGCGTGCAGTCATAATGCATCAGCTGAAAAGCAGTTTAGATATCCAACAGAGTATGGTTCACAAAAGCCTCCTACAGCTCAGTGGACTGTAACAGGAGCAGGTGCAGCAGTATTAGGGAAAAGTGGAGAAGGACCGAAGGTTGTTTCAGCTACAATTGGAAGGGTGATAGATATGGGAATATCTGATCCTTTTAACATGGGAGCTGCTATGGCTCCAGCAGCTGTTGACACTATCGAAGCTCATTTTAGAGATTTAGATATTGAACCAAATTATTATGATTTGATTGCTACAGGAGACCTCGGAGCGGTTGGACATAGGATTGCTGGAGATTTACTCATAAAAAATGGAATGAAAATTCCAACTGAAATTTTTACAGACTGTGGATTGTTGATCTATAAGGAAGAACAGAAGGTTATGGCAGGAGGTAGTGGCTGTGGATGTTCTGCAGTAGTTACTTATGGACATTTTTTAAATAGATTAAGAAAAGGGGATTTAAAAAGAATTTTGATTGTAGCAACGGGTGCTTTGATGTCTCCTATGTCTTATCAGCAAAAAGAGAGCATTCCTTGTATTGCTCATGCTGTATCTATTGAGATATAGAGAAGGGGTGAAAAACTTTGGAAAAATTTATTTGGGCTTTTATTGTGGGAGGAGGAATATGTGTAATTGGACAAATTATGCTAGATGTATTTAAGCTTACGCCTGCCCATACGACAAGCACTTTAGTTGTGGTAGGAGCAATACTTGGAGGACTTGGGCTTTATGATCCACTTATAAAATTTGCAGGAGCAGGAGCTTCTGTACCTATATGCAGCTTTGGCAATGCTCTTGTAAAGGGTGCTTTGATGGAAGCAAAGAGAAATGGGGTTATTGGAGTACTTACAGGAATATTTGAAGTAACGAGTGCAGGTATTTCTGCTGCGATTATTTTTGGGTTTTTAGGGGCTTTGATTTTTAAACCAAAAGGATAAATAAACCAATAGATAGCAAAATGAATATATTGAATAAAAGCAGGATTTTCTGCCTGCTTTTTTGATGGAAGTAAAATCACAATATATTTATATAAATGGGAAAATATTTCGAAAAATCACTTGTAGAAAGATGCAATATATTATAAAATAATGTAATTATAAGCGAATATTTATACCCTTTTAAAGGAAAATGTTTGCATTTATATGAAAGTGGGGGATATTATGAAAAAGTTCAAAAGAGTTTTAGTGGCAAACAGAGGAGAGATTGCCATAAGGATATTCAGAGCTTGCAGTGAACTTGGAATAAGAACTGTAGCCATTTACTCTGATGAAGATAAAAACTCTCTTTTCCGAACAAAAGCAGATGAATCTTATCTAATAGGTAAAAATAAAGGGCCAGTGGAAGCTTATTTAAATATGGAAGAAATAATAAAAATTGCATTAAAAAAAGGTGTAGATGCAATCCATCCAGGATATGGATTTTTATCAGAAAACACAGAGTTTGCTAGAAGATGTCAAGAAGCAGGAATAGAATTTATTGGACCAACTCATGAAATGATGGATCAGCTAGGAGATAAGATAAAATCGAAATTAGTTGCAAATCGTGTAGGAGTACCAACTATACCGGGAGTAGAAAAGCCAGTAACAAATGATGAAGAAGCAGTTGAATTTGCAAGATACTGTGGATATCCAGTAATCCTTAAAGCTGCTGCTGGTGGTGGCGGAAGAGGCATGAGGATTGTAAGAGACGAAAAAGAGCTCTTAACAGAATTTCGTAGTGCAAAAAACGAAGCAAAAAAAGCATTTGGAATTGATGATATTTTTATTGAAAAATATCTTGAAAAGCCAAAGCATATAGAAGTACAAATATTAGGAGATAAATATGGAAATATCGTACATTTATATGAAAGAGATTGTTCAATTCAAAGAAGGCATCAAAAAGTAATTGAGTTTACACCTGCTCTTTCTATATCAGAGGAGCAAAGACAAAAAATATGTAATGATGCATTAAAGATTGCAAAAGCTGTAAATTACCAAAATGCAGGAACTGTTGAATTTTTAGTAGATATGCATGGAAATCATTATTTTATTGAAATGAATCCTAGAATTCAGGTGGAGCATACGGTAACAGAGATGGTAACAGGAATAGATATTGTGCAGAGTCAGATTTTAATTGCACAAGGATATTCACTAGATTCGAAAGAAATTGGTATTCAATCACAAACAGATATAGTTCCTCGCGGATATGCTATTCAGTGTAGAGTAACAACAGAAGATCCATTGAACAACTTTGCACCCGATACAGGAAAGATTGATATTTATCGAACAGGTTCAGGCTTTGGTTTAAGACTAGATGGAGGAAATGGATTTACAGGAGCTATTATAAGTCCTTATTATGACAGCCTTTTGGTAAAGGTTACTTCATGGTCTAAAAGCTTTGAAGATGCTATAAGAAAAGTTCATAGAGCGATCAGGGAGATTAAGGTTAGAGGAGTAAAAACAAATATTCCATTTCTTGTAAATGTATTAAATCATGAAGCATTTAAAAAAGGTCAATGTGATACAGGATTTATTTCTGATAATCCAGAGCTTTTTGAGATTTCTCCAAAAGAAGATAAAGAGCTTAAAGTACTTAAATTCATAGGAGAAAAGGTAGTAAATGAAACAAAAGGAAATAAGATAGAATTTGATGTTCCTGTTGTACCGAGGGTTAATATGCCAAAGGATTTAAGAGGAACGAAGCAGCTCTTAGAAGAGAAGGGACCAAAGGGTGTTGTAGCATGGATTAAAAATCAAAAAAAATTATTATTAACAGATACAACTATGAGAGATGCTCATCAATCTCTTATGGCAACAAGAATGAGAACAAAGGATATGAAAAAAATCGCAAAAGCTACTTCTGTTTTAGCAAAAGATTTATTTTCCTTAGAAATGTGGGGAGGAGCAACCTTTGATGTAGCTTATAGATTTTTAAAAGAATCACCTTGGGAGAGATTGGAAGTCCTTCGCAAAAAGATACCAAATATATTGTTTCAAATGCTTATTAGAGGGTCGAATGGAGTAGGATATAAAAACTACCCAGATAATGTTATAAGAGAATTTATCAAAGAATCTGCAAATAGTGGGATTGATGTATTTAGGATATTTGACTCATTAAACTGGCTAAAGGGTATGGAAGTGGCAATAGATGAAGTATTAAAGAGCGGCAAAATTGCCGAAAGCTGTATTTGTTATACAGGAGATATTTTGGATGAAAGTCGAGATAAGTATACATTAGATTATTATGTAAAAATGGCTAAAGAAATAGAAAAAATGGGTGCTCATATATTAGGAATAAAAGACATGTCAGCACTCCTTAAGCCACATTCAGCTTATAAGCTTATTAAGGCACTAAAAGATGAAATTAGTATTCCAATTCATCTGCATACCCATGATACAAGCGGAAATGGTGTTGCAACAATTCTAATGGCAGCACAAGCAGGTGTTGACATTGTAGACACAGCCTTTAATAGTATGGCAGGACTTACGAGTCAACCTGCATTGAATTCAGTTGTTGCAGCTCTTGAGAATACTACTAGAGATACAGGATTAGTTCTTGATGATTTACAAAAAATTGCTGATTATTGGTCAGATGTAAGACCTGTTTATAGTCAGTTTGAATCAGATTTAAAATCAGGAACAGCAGAAATTTACAAGTATGAAATTCCTGGAGGTCAATACTCTAACCTAAAGCCTCAAGTAGAAAGCTTTGGACTAGGTCATAGATTTAATGAAGTAAAAGAAATGTATAAAACAGTAAATGAAATGTTAGGAGATATTGTGAAAGTTACACCATCTTCTAAAGCAGTAGGAGATATGGCTATTTTTATGGTTCAAAATGATTTGACACCTGAAAATATTTATGAAAAGGCAGCAGACATGGCATTTCCGGATTCTGTGGTTGCATACTTTAAGGGAATGATGGGGCAACCTATGGGAGGATTTCCAGAAAAGCTTCAAAAGCTGGTATTAAAGGGAGAGAAACCTATTACTTGTAGACCGGGAGAACTTCTTCCACCTGAAGATTTTGATAAAATAGAAAAGGATTTAAAAGAAAAGTTTGATATAGAGCCTACAAAGAAAGAAATATTAAGCTATGCATTGTATCCAAAGGTATTTGAAGAGTATTTAAAATATATAAAAGAATATGGAGATTTTACTAAGATGGGCAGTGATATTTACTTCCACGGATTAAGTGAAGGAGAAACCTGCCAAGTAGAAATAGCTGAAGGAAAGGTGTTAGTCATTAAGCTTTTAGAAATCGGCAGATTAGATGAAGAAGGAAATAGAACTGTAACCTTTGAAGTAAATGACAGCACAAGAGCTATAAAAATTTATGACAAAACTAATGGAGAAACAAAGAAAATAGACAATTTTAAACAAAAAGCAGATCCAAATAATCCGCTAGAGATAGGAGCTAGTATCCCAGGTAAACTTATAAAGGTTCTCGTGAAAGAAGGGGAAGCTGTAAAGGAAAATCAAATCGTTGCAATCGTAGAAGCAATGAAGATGGAAACAAATATTACAGCTCCAGTAAAAGGGGTAGTAGAGTCTATTATTGTTAAGGAAGGTCAGCAGGTAGAGTCAGGAGAATTATTGATAAAATTAAGTGAATAGGCTTTGCTAATAAAGAAAGATCCGTGTTTTATAAAACACGGATCTAATATTATTTCAAATTTTTACAAGCACTATCTCCAGCAATTTTGCCAAATACAATGATGTCTGTTAATGAGTTACCCCCTAGTCGGTTTGCGCCATGAATACCTCCAGTTACTTCTCCAGCTGCAAATAATCCTTTGATTATTTGGCCATCTATATTTATAACTTCAGCTTTTTCATTAATTTTTATACCGCCCATTGTATAGTGAACAGCAGGTGCAACTTGAATACCATAAAAATTAGGTTTTTCAATTTTAAATTTCATAGATTCTCTACCAAAATCTTCATCTTTTCCATTAGAGACAAAGCTGTTGTATTTTTCAATAGTTTTTTGTAATTCATTTGCGTTTATATGCAAAGCTGTAGCCAATTCCTTTAAAGATTTAGCTTGCGTTAATAGTCCTTCATTAGAGTATTTTTCTATTGCCTTTAAGCTTTTTCTTATATTTTCATCAAATATGAGAAAGCTTACATGATTTCTTTGATTCAATTCTGCTTGAGAAACTACATCTCGTGTTGCTAGTTCGTTGACAAATCTTTTTCCTAGTTTATTTACTAGAATAGCTCCATTACCTCTTACGGCTTCTGTGATCAGATGATTATCATTAGGGATAACTGTTGGATGGATTTGAATTTCTTTCATATCAACAAAAGCAACATTTAAATCTTTAAGGAGTTCAATAGCATCTCCTGTAGCACCTGGACTGTTAGTTGTACCAAAGCCTTTCAAATCACTTCTGTATTTTTTAACCAAATCTTGATTAGCTCCAAATCCTCCTGTTGCTAAGATTACTGACTTGGCATAAATATTATAAGATTCTCCGTCTAATGTTTTTACACTAATACCTGTGACCTTTTCACCATCATATAATATTTTAGTAGCTTTTGTAGCAATTCTTATATCAACACCCAAATCTTTTGCTGTTTTTTCTAAAGTATCAAATAATTGCTCTCCTACAGCATATCCTCCCTTTGGCCTATGGGCACGATCTACACTAGAACCACCTAATCTTCCTACATCAGATAGATCCATTCCATATTTTGTCAACCATTCTACTATTTTAGAAGATTCATTAGCTAATATCCTCACTAAATTTTTATCATTTATATATTTTCCTCCCTTTAATGTATCTTCTATAAACTTTTCAGGAGTATCATTTATGTTTTTTAATTTTTGAAATCTTGTTCCTGATGCATTTAGTCCTCCTGTAGCAAATTTTGTATTGCCTCCGAGGATAGGCAGTTTTTCTACTAATAGAACATCTGCACCATTTTCTTTAGCTTCTATAGCAGCTGTAAGACCTGCTCCGCCTCCTCCTACGACAACAATATCTGTATGAACATCTTCGATATTTTTATTTTGAGAACTATTTGTTAAAGCTACTAGAGGGATACCAGATTTTTTTACAGCATCAGCAATGGCGTTTTTTATATCCTTACTGCTTTTTGTAGCGCCAGTTACACTGTCTACAGACAAGCTGTTGTTTTTTATTACTTTTTCAGCAATAAACTTAAAAACATTTTTTGCCATTTTAGATTCTTTGTTTTCTAATATTTCAATATTAGTTATTTTTCCATCTTCTATGGATACAGCTACTTTTACTTTTCCTCTTTTTCCCATGGACTCTCCAATATATTTTCCTTCTAAATTTACAGTAGGATGATCCTTCATATATCTATAGCCTATAACAAATACAACAAGAACTAGTCCTATAATCAAAAAACTTAGGATTTCTTTTGTTTGTTTATGCAACTTATTCATCTCCTTTTGTCATTTTATAGATAACTAACTCGAAAATTAAATAAAATAATATCCATACCATCATACATAAATATTATAGTAAACTTCTACCTCTTTTGCCAGTGGAGTAAATTTAGATATAGCTTAAAAAGTATTTTGGTAATCATCTTATGTTTTATAAGTACAAATATATGTATAATATAATAAGAACATATAGGATATTGAAGGGTTGATTATATGAAAAATACAAAGGAAATAAAAATATCCGTTAGAAATATAGTAGAATTTATATTGCGTTCTGGAGATTTGGATACGGGTTTTAGAAGTATGACAAGAGCAGTAGAAGGAACAAGAGCTCATCAAAAGGTGCAAAGGAATCAAGATGAAAATTATGAAGCAGAAGTTATATTAAAACATAAATTTGAATATAAAGGATATACATTTTTAATTGAAGGTAGAGCAGATGGGATTATAAAAGAAGCTTTATCTATTTGTATAGATGAGATAAAATCTACTACAAAGCCACTTGAAAGTATTGATGAAAATTATAATAAAATTCATTGGGCTCAAGCGAAATTTTATGCGTATATTTATGCTCTGCAAAATGAATTAAATACTATTGATGTGCAGTTAACTTATTTTCATTTGGAAACAGAAAAAATTAAGTATATAAGAAAAAAATTCAAATTTGAAAATTTAGAAGAATTTTTTTATGAAGTTATAGACAAATATATAGTTTGGGCAAATTTTACTTTTGATTGGTCTAATATTCGTGATGATTCAGTGAAAAAATTAACTTTTCCTTTTGAGAGGTATAGGATTGGACAAAGAGAACTTGCAGTTTTGGTTTATAAAACCATTAAGGAGCAGAAAAAGCTGTTTTTACAAGCACCCACAGGAATAGGAAAAACTATCTCAACTCTTTTTCCAGCAGTGAAGGCTTTTGGGGAAGGACTTACTTCTAAAATATTTTATTTAACAGCAAAGACTATTACACGACAGGTGGCTCAGGAAGCTTTTATAAAAATGAGAGAAAACGGATTAAGAATCAAAACGTTGACTTTAACAGCTAAGGACAAGATATGCTTTAAAGAAGAAAGAAACTGTGAACCAGAATATTGTGAGTATGCAAAGGGACATTTTGATAGAGTGAATGATGCTATTATTGACATACTTCAAAATGAAGATGAATTATCTAGGTCGGTGATAGAAGAATATTCAATAAAGTATAATATTTGTCCATTTGAGCTTTCTCTAGATTTAGCTACATGGTCAGATGTCCTTATTTGTGATTATAATTATATATTTGATCCTAGAGTATCTTTAAAAGGCTTGTTTGAATTTCATAATAATGATTGTACATTTTTAATTGATGAAGCACACAATCTAGTAGATAGAGCTCGTGATATGTTTTCAGCAACTCTTTACAAGAAGCCTTTTTTAGAGCTAAAAAGAATATTTAAGGACAAAGAGCCTAGCGTTGCAAAAGCATTAGATAAACTCAATAAGTATATGCTCAAAGTAAAGAAGCTTTGTGATGATAAAAGCTATTACATACAAAAAGAAATGCCAGAGGACATATTGTATTTATTAAATAGATTAATATCTGAGAGTGAAGAATTTCTAGCTACTAAAAAAGGAGCAGAAGGACATAAAGAATTATTAGAGTTATTTTTTGAGTGTTTAGCTTTTATAAGAATAGGAGAGCTTTATGATGATAGGTATGTAACTTATGTAGAGAAGGAGAATAATGATGTATTGTTGAAAATGTTTTGTCTTGACCCTTCTTATTTATTAAAAGAAGCTATCAAAAGAGGAAAATCAGCAATATTTTTTTCAGCTACATTATCACCTATAGATTATTTTAAGGAGATATTAGGGGGCGATGAAGAAGATAAGACGATTATATTGCCTTCACCCTTTGAACAAAAGAGTCTATGCCTAATGATAGCAAATAATATTTCAACAAAATATAAGGATAGAGAATATAGCTACGATAGTATAGTAGATTATATAAAAGCAATCGTATCCCAGAAAAAAGGTAATTATTTAATATTCTTTCCATCTTATAAATATATGCAGGATGTTTATGAAAGGTTTCAAGAAAAGTATCATGAATATAATACAATGATTCAATCAAATACTATGAATGAAGAACAAAGAGAAGCATATCTATTAAAGTTTGAAACAGACTCTAAAAATACGTTAGTAGGCTTTGCTGTAATGGGAGGAATGTTTTCAGAAGGAGTGGATTTAAAAGGGGATAGATTAATAGGTGCAATTATTGTAGGAGTGGGACTTCCACAAATATGTTTAGAGAGAAATATCATAAAAGATTATTTTGATAAAAAAAATAATAAAGGCTTTGGATATGCATATACTTATCCAGGAATGAACAAGGTCTTACAAGCAGCAGGAAGAGTTATTCGTACAGAAAAAGATAAAGGAGTAGTACTTTTAATAGATGAAAGATTTAACTACTCAAGCTATAAAAGAATATTTCCTAAGGAATGGAATCATTATTCTGTAATAAATTCAGAAAAAGAGATGGTAAAAAAATTAAAAGAGTTTTATATAGATGAATAGACGGAGTAACATTTATTTGTATTTGTTATTTACATAGAATAAGGAAACCTGATTATGTTTCTTGATATGATTCATAGAATTATGATATGATAAGTGGTAGTTTGGCAAATTTTGATAAATGTAGAACAATTATGACAAAATTTTCAGAGATACAAATATGGTGTATCTTTGGACAGCATTTGTTTTAATCATAAGGAGGAGTTTTTGTATGTTTAAAATACCTAAATATAAACATCCAGATTTTAACAAAGAATTATTTCTAGCTGCTCCAGATGTAAAAATAAAGAGAGTAATTAAAGATGGGGTTGCTCCAAATAATTATCATGTAACTTCTATGTATCCTGAATATTTTAAAGTAAATGGAAGATGGATTTTAGCAACAGAAAGTAGAATGGATTGTGTACCAGTTATTATAGATGATGAAACTATTGAAATGAAAGAATTTAGAAATTTGAAAGTAGGAGATCAAGTAATTATTGGTAGAACTGAAGATGGAAGCGAAGGAATTTATCTGCATGTAAATGGATTTATGGAAGAGGAGAAGGAAGGAGATGTATTTGCTTTTAGAACTGGAAGATCTAGGGAAACTGCTTTTACTAAAGATTATGAAGAGTTAGTTGAACTTTTAAAATATGAGAAGGAAAATGGATATATTGTATGGGTGCTAGGTCCTGCTGTATCCTTTGACTATAGCTCTAGAAAGTCAATGGCAGATTTAATAAACGAGGGATATGCCCATGCAATTTTAGCTGGAAATGCTGTAGCTACTCATGATATCGAAGGAGCATTATTTGGTACAGCTTTAGGACAAGATATTTATAATCAAGATTCAAAGCCTAATGGACATTATCATCATTTAGATGCAATTAATAAAGCAAGAGAGATGGGATCATTACAAAGATTAGTTGAAAATGGAGACGTTAAGAATGGAATTGTTCACGCATGTATCAAAAATGATGTACCAATGGTTTTAGCAGGTTCTATAAGAGATGATGGACCTCTTCCTAATGTATATTCAGATGTATATGACGCACAGGAAGCAATGAGAAGCCATGCAAAACGAGCGACTACGGTAATATGTTTAGCTACACAGCTTCATACCATTGCTACAGGAAATGTAACTCCGTCATATACAGTTGTTGATGGAGAGGTAAGACCTGTATATATTTATGCGGTAGATGTTTCAGAATTTGTATTAAATAAGTTAAGAGACAGAGGAACATTACAAGGAAAAACTATTGTAGCAAATATTCAAGATTTCCTGGGAAAATTAAGGGATCGTTTGATAGATTAGATGTATGCTTCATTTGTTTGAGATTTTTTGATCAATATAATGAATATTTAAAGGAAATAAGAAAAAAATACTAAAAGTAAGAGATTAATGATATAATAAGATACTTGTTGAATGAAAAAATGAAAAGGAATGATAAAATGCAAAAAATAAGATTTGAAGAAATGAATTGTTCAAAGGAAATAAAAAAAGCAGTAAATGATATGGGATTCGAAGAGGCAACCCCTATACAGGCGTTAGCTATTCCACTTATCTTTGAAGGAAGAGATGTAGTAGGACAAGCTCAAACCGGAACAGGAAAAACAGCAGCCTTTGGAATACCTGCTATAGATAAAGTATCACCAGACAAAAAAGAAACACAGGCTCTTATATTATGTCCAACAAGAGAACTAGCTGTGCAAGTTTCAGAAGAACTTTCAAAGCTTGCAAAGTATAAAAAGGGAATAAATATATTACCAGTTTTTGGAGGACAATCTATTGATAGACAAATTAGGGCACTTAAAAAAGGAGCACAAATTGTTATAGGAACTCCTGGTAGAGTGATGGATCATATTCGAAGAAAAACTTTAAAGCTTGATAATTTAGAAATATTTATATTAGATGAAGCTGATGAAATGCTAAATATGGGATTTAGAGAAGATATTGAAACTATCCTTAAAAGCGTTCAGAAAAAAAGACAAACATTACTTTTTTCAGCTACAATGCCTAAGGCTATATTAGAAATTATAAATAAATATCAAGAAAATCCTGAAATCGTTAAGGTGGTTCATAAAGAATTAACAACGCCAAATATCGAACAAATGTATATAGAAGTAAAGGAAAAGGATAAAGTAGAAGTTTTAACAAGATTGATAGATATGTACAATCCAAAGCTTTCTATTGTATTTTGTAATACAAAGAAAAAAGTGGATGAAGTTACAGATCTTTTACAGAGCAGAGGCTATTTAACGGACAAAATACATGGAGATATGAAGCAAACGCTAAGAATGAATGTAATGAATAAATTTAAGCGTGGAGATATAGAAATCCTAGTTGCTACAGATGTTGCAGCAAGGGGACTAGATATAGATGATGTAGAATATGTATTTAATTTTGATGTTCCAGCCCATGAAGATTATTATGTTCATAGAATAGGCAGAACAGGCAGAGCAGGAAAAACTGGAAGCTCATTTTCATTTGTAACGGGAAGAGATTTTTATCTTTTGAAAAATATAATGAAATATACTAAGAAAAAAATCAAGCAGCATCCTATACCTACTATTAAAGATATTGAAACTATCAAAACAGAGGCTTTTATAGATAGAGTTAAGAGAAAAATTGAAGAAGGAAATCTTCAAAAGTATATTAAGATTGTTGAAAAATTAATAGAGGACGATTATCCTTCTATTGAAGTTGCAGCAGCTCTTCTTAAGATGGAACTAGATATGCCAGAGGCTAAAGAAATAGAAAGACCTAAGAAGGTAATAGATACAGGTGCTCAAGAAGAGGGCATGGTTAGAATGTTCATTAATATTGGAAAAAACAAAAAAATAAGAGCAAGAGATGTAGTTGGAGCAATAGCTGGAGAAACAAGTATTAAAGGAAAAAATATAGGGGTAATAGATATTCATGATGATTATACATTTGTAGAAGTTCCTGAAGAATATGCAGAGGAAGTTCTTGCTAAGATGCGTAAAAATACTATAAAGGGTAATAAGATTACTATAGAACCTGCTAAAGGGAAAAAAGTTAGAAGAAAAAGGAAGAAAAAAAAGTAAAGTTTAGATGAAATTATGCTGTACTACAAAGGTAGTACGGTTTTTTTTATATAAAGAATAGCAAAATAAAAAGGGAATTCAGAAAATTTATAGAATAAATAATATAATAAAAACTTAAAGGATAAGGGGTATGAAAAATGGCGAAACTTTATTATTGTGCAGAATGTAGAAAAATTGAAAAGGATGCTAATAAGTGTGGCGTATGCAATAGTGAAAAAGTAAAACCTTTAAAGGTTGGAGCGCCGGTGAATGTTATTGGTACAAAGCAGAAAGGAAAAATTTTTAAGATTAAAGAAGATGGTGTAGATTTACTAATTATAAATCAAGCAAAGGAAAAGATTATAAAAGGCTACAAGCATGAAGAAATTCAAAAGATTTTTTAATAGTTTAGATTACCTGCAGGATTGCAGGTAATTTTTATGTGCTTTTTAAGTTCTTTTATAGTATATAAGGTTATGGTATAATGTTCCATAGTTCTTGTATCGGAAGATTGCATAAATTTTATTATATGAATTAGGAGGATGAGCATGGATATGGACCCAATTATTAAAATACATGATTTAAGGATACGTTATGGATCTGGAGAGGATGTTTTAAAGGGAATCAATGTAGAGATATATCCAGGACAAATTATAGGATACATTGGACCTAATGGGGCTGGGAAAAGTACTACAGTAAAAATTATTCTTGGTATATTAGATAATTATAGAGGAAAAATAGAGATTTTTGGAAATGATATTTCGGTGGACAAAATTTCATATAAAAGAAGAATTGGATATGTACCAGAAACTGCTGAAATATATGATAATTTAACAGCATATGAATATCTTACCTTTTTAGGAGAAGTTTATGGTATGGAAATAGAGACTGTGGAAAATAAGGCTAAAAAGCTTATGGGGTTATTTGGAATAGAAGAACATTTTTATGATAGAATTTCTTCTTATTCAAAGGGTATGAAGCAAAAGCTATTGATTATATCAAGCTTGCTCCATAATCCAGACATATTGTTCTTAGATGAACCTTTAAGTGGATTAGATGCAAATAGTGTGATGGTTTTTAAGGAGATTCTATCATCACTTGCCAAAGAAGGAAAAACTATCTTTTACTCTTCTCATATTATGGAAGTTGTGGAAAAAATAAGTCATCGTATACTGTTGCTGAATAATGGTCAAATTGTTGCAGATGGAACCTTTGAGGAGCTAAAGGAAAAAAGTAGAGAAGGTTCTTTGGAAGAAATATTTAATCAATTGACAGGATTTCATAAACATAGAGAGATTGCAGATGAATTTATAAAAACTCTTAAGGAGGAGGTATAAGGAATGAAAGATTTTAAATCCTTAAAGGTTTTAGATAAATTTCGATTTATTTTTGAAAGATTAGGTGTAGACTACAAAGTAATGAGAAAAATATTACAAATGAAATTAATCATGGATACGAGAAGAGTGCCAACAGCTATGAATAATTACGAAAAGGATAAAGATAGCAATTTATTTATGAAGTCTTTGTTTATATATGGATTGCTTGGTTTGATTATTTTATTTGATATGATTTCTTCATTGCCATTATTTGTAAAATTAAATTTTTGCTTTGGCATATTGATGTTTATGATAATGACTACCATGATTTCAGATTTTTCATCTATTTTATTAGATGTAAAAGATAAAAATATTTTATTGACGAGACCTATAGATGCAAAAACTATTAATATAGCCAAAATTATTCATATTTTTATTTATCTATTTATAATTACTATGAGTATGGCAGGACCTTCTTTAATAGCTGGTATAATAGATTATGGATGGTTGTTTGGTATATTATTTTTTATAGAATTAATACTTATTGCGAGTTTTATTGTTTTTATATCTTCTTTACTATACTGTTTTATCCTTTATTTTTTTGATGGAGAAAAATTAAAGGATATGATTACTTATTTTCAAATTATATTGTCCATTACTATTACTATTGGCTATCAGTTTATAGGACGGATGTTTCATATTTTTAGAGAAGATATAGTTTTTACTCCAAAATGGTGGACGTATTTTATTCCTACGACTTGGTTTTCAGCTCCTTTTGAATTATTTATCAACCATAATTATGTAAAATATAATATTATTTTAAGTATTTTATGTGTTTTAATACCTTTGATAGCTTTGATAATACATATAAAGCTGGTTATTCCTTATTTTGAAAAAAATCTTTCAAAGTTAAACCATCATAAAGGTAAAAATGCTAAATATTTTGAACTAAAAGAAAAAATTCAAAAAAAATTAGCAAAAATATTTTGTTTTAATAAAATGGAGAATATATTTTTTAGATTTACACAAAATATGCTCTCAAATGAAAGAACTCTCAAATTAAAAATATATCCTAATATTGTTTTTGCAGCTGTTTTTCCACTTATTATTATTGGAAGAGATATGCTAGATGGCAATTCTATAGGAGAGGCTATAGAAGAGATGTCTAATATCAAATTATATTTATTTATATATTTAACTGTACAAATGGTGTCTAGCTCGATTTTAATGATGAGTATAAGTGAGAAATATAAAGGTGCATGGATTTATAAAATTTTACCTATAGAAAGTCCTCGGTATATATACAAGGGTGCATGGAAAGCTTTTTTACTGAAGTATAATATTCCTGTATTTCTATTTGTAAGCTTTATATTTTTGTTAATTTATGGATATAAAATTATTATTGATTTAATTTTAATTCTATTAAATATGCTTTTGCTTAATATATTGATTTTTAGAAATTCGTCAAAAAGACTTCCTTTTAGTAAGAGCTTTAAGCATATTCAGGAAAATGGTGCAGTAACATTTTTTTTCTCTGCTTTTATTTGTAGTATGTTAGCAGGTATACACTTTTTGGTGAGAAATACAATTTGCGGAAGATTGATTTGTTTAGGTATTGTGTTATTACTTGATTTATTTTTGTGGGAAAAAAGCTTTCAAGATGAGTTTGAAAATTCGATATAAATGATAAAAGTGGAAGAAAAATATGCTTTTTCTTCCACTTTGTTATGTTATAAAAAAAAGAGTTATTGCATAGGCAATAACTCTTTTTGTCGTTATTATCTTAAATATATATAAATAGAAATTATTATCTTCTAAATAGGTTTCATATTTATTATATTAAAATAATACTTTGAAATTAAAGTTTAACTACATTACTAGCTTGAGGTCCTCTGTTTCCTTCAGTAATTTCGAATTGAACTTGTTGACCTTCTTCTAAACTTTTGAATCCATCTCCTTGAATAGCAGAGAAATGTACAAATACGTCATCTCCACCCTCTACTGAAATAAATCCATAACCTTTTTCTGAGTTAAACCATTTAACTGTTCCTGTTTTCATTTAAAAATCCTCCAAAAAATTAAATTTTATTTTCGAAATTAATTATATCATATATAGATATAAATAGCAACAGGGTATTTGAATTATTGAAGATATTTTTTATATACGATTTTTCCATTAACCATTGTCATTTCAACACAAATATCTTTGATTTTATTTTCGTCAATATTGAAAATATCTTCACTTAGAACTATTAAATCAGCAAGTTTACCTACCTCTAAAGAACCTTTTATTTTCTCTTCAAAAGAACTATAGGCTCCGTTGATAGTAAATGCTTTCAAGGCTTCTGTTACGGAGAGTTTTTCATTTGGAAGATATGCTTCATCAGGCATAAGATTTAAATCTTTTCTTACTACAGCTGAATAAATATTTTCAAAAGGATTAAAATTTACAACAGGTGCATCAGACCCCCCACAAACTTTGATACCTAAATCGTACATAGTTTTAAAGGCATAGGATTCATCAGCACGATGACCTACTCGGTCACGAACGATATGTAAATCGTAATCTAAGAAAATGGGTTGAACATAAGCAATTAGATTTAAATCTTTCATGGAATGAAGGATTTCTGAATTTGTTATTTGTGCATGGACAATGCCATGTCTATTATCTTTATTTTTATCATATGAGGAAGAATTTTTTATAGCATCTATAAACATGTCCATTGCTTTATCACCTATAGCGTGAGCAGCAACTTGGAAACCATGTTTCTGGGAATAATCAAACAACTCATTAAGTTCCTCTTGTTTAAAACTGGCAATTCCTTTATTTTTAGGGCAGTCGCTATAATCTTCTCGAAGCAGAGCTGTTCTAGCACCTAAAGAACCATCTAAAAGCAGTTTAAGAGGACCTATTTTAAAGAATGTATCTCCCATACCTGTTTTATATCCTAATTCAACAAATTCTTCAAATGAGGGTTTGTCGAAAAATAAGCATTGTTGATAAACTCGAACAGGTAATTTTTTCTCTTTATTAAGTTCTTTGTATGCTGTAAGAACCTTTTTATAATCTTGATCTGGCATAGTACATAAATCATCTGTTTGGACTGAAGTAATACCGTTTTTAAGGAGATGATTACATGTAGTTAAAATCATTTCCTTGATATCATCTAGAGAAGGAGATGGGACTGCGCTATATAAAATATTTAGTGCATCTTCTTGAAAAATTCCGTCTTCTATATGGATATTAGGATCATTTTTATCTAAATGCTCTATACCAATAATATTTAGTGCAGCTGTATTACATACGCTTATATGACCACAAATACGAGTAAATAAAATAGGAATATCTTTTGAAATTTTATCTAAATCAGCTCTTTTAGGAAATCTGTTTTCTGCAAGGTTATCTTGATTCCATCCACGACCCAGGAGCCATTTTTTACCTATAATGGAATGAGCTTTAATAAAATTCTTTGCTGCTTTTATTATATTTTCAATAGAATCTAATTTAGTCAAATCCATTTTTTTTAATGTATAGCCATAATTTAAAAGGTGCATATGACTATCATTAAATCCTGGAAGGAGTAGTTTTCCATCAAGGTAAATGACTTCATCATAAGTAGCTGTTATTTCCTTTGCAGCTTCGTTAGAACCTAAAAAATCAATTTTATTACCATTAATACCTATAGCTTCATAAAATGTATTTTGAGAGTCAAGTGATGCTATTTTTCCATTTACAAATAATGTTTTCATAGTAAAATCTCCTATTTAAAAAATTTTATTTGGTATAATGGAATACAAATAAAGAAACTTTGAAAACTGAAGTTTGTGGGGGGATTATATGGAATTGATTATAAACTATATAGCAGACTTTTTGTGGGATTGGCCGCTAATAGTAACGATTCTTTCAACTGGTATTTACTATACATTAACATGTAAATATTTTCAAATCAAGTATTTTAAGCATATTTGTAAAAGTACATTTGGAAGTAGTGAAAATACAAAAGAGTATAATGCAAATTCTCTTACTACATTGGAGACCTTTTTTACGGTAATTGCTACTACTTTAGGGATTGGAAATATAACAGGAGTTGCAACGGCCATTTCACTTGGTGGGGCTGGTGCTTTATTTTGGATGATTATAACTGGAATGATTGGTATGATCATAAAGATGGCAGAGGTAACTCTTGCAGTTTATTATAGGGATGAAAATGAAGATGGAAGTTTTGATAGTGGTCCCATGCAGTATATAGAAAAAGGGATAGGTGTTTGTATGAATTTTGGAAAGCTTCATGTACCCATTGCTATCTTTTGTATTGGGATTATGTCAACTTTATTTATAACTATACAAAATTATCATGCATCTGTTGCAATTTCAGGTATTTTTAACATGAATGTAATATATATTGCATTTATATATTTAGTTGTATTATATTATGCAATTTATAAAGGGATCAAAGCAGTAAGCAAAATATTTAAAATAACGATTCCCATAATCTCTTTGATTTATATAGGATCAGGAATCTTAGTAGTTTTAAGGAATTTAGATTTATTGTTGCCATCTATAAAGCTAATCATTTTGGATGCATTTGATATTAATGCATTATTTGGAGGAATTGCAGGAAAAGGTATTGCAGAAGTCGTAAGACAGGGGGTATCTAGAGCTGTATACTCTAATGAAGCTGGATGGGGAACTACGCCTATGATTCATGCAAAAGCAAATACAGATCATCCAATAAAAATAGGATTTTTGGGTGCTATAGAAGTTTTTTTTGATACGATTATTATATGTTTTACAACGGGAGTAGTTGTTGTAATATCCATGGTTTCTGGGAATTTGGGTGTTGGAGATGAAATTGTTATAAAAGCGTTTTCTATGGGTATAGGAAATGGAGCAAAAATAATTATACCTACTATCATTTTCTTGTTTGGATTAACTACTTCTATAGGCTGGTATTCCTATTATGAGACTATATTTAAGTATATACATAAAAGATCAAAGATCAATGTATTACCACTAATAAAAGTGATGAAGTATATTTATCCATTACCAGGATTTTTTATGGTTTTATATGTTAGTAAAAATGGAGCGCCAGGAAAGCTTCTTTGGGCTTATTCAGATATATTAGCAGGACTGCCAACTTTTATAAACATCTTTGCTGTTTTGATATTGTCCAATAAATTTTTTGATTTACTAGAGGATTATGAGTTAAGGTATATCAAAAAAGTTGAACCAGAGGAAAGAATACCCATTTTTTTCAAAGAAGAAGATGATGAATATTATAATTTTTAGGAATTGTGTGAAAATACACATAAAAATTTGATGTGTATTTGACATTTGTTTTTTATACTCTCTCTAAGGAATAAAATAAAGAGATAAGGGGGAGTTTTTTTTATGGAACAAATTTTAGATGCTATAGTCGGTTTTTTGTGGGGAACACCGCTTATAGTAGGCATTCTTTTCACTGGTTTTTATATTACAATTAGAAGTGGATTTTTTCAGTTTGCTTTCTTTGGGCATATAATGAAAAATACTTTTGGTAAAATGCTAAAAGGAAAAGATGATAGTCATGGAGGTAAAGGTCTTTTATCGCCAATCGAAGCTGTTTCAACTGCTATAGGAGGGTCTGTAGGGGTAGGAAATATAGGCGGTGTTGCTACAGCTATAGCTACAGGTGGTCCTGGTGCAGTATTTTGGATGTGGATTTGTTCTCTAATTGGGATGATTATAAAAACAGCTGAGGTAACTTTAGCAGTTCATTATAGAAATACTGATGAAGATGGGAATCCATTTGGCGGACCTACCTATTATATTGAAAAAGGCTTAGGAGAAGAAAAAGGTTTTAAATTCTGGCCTGTACTAGCAGTTTTATTTGGAGGAGGTATATTTGCAACTTTCTTTATTACTTTACAAAACTATACTGTTTCAGAAGCATTAGATTCAGCTTTTGGAATAGGTATGATACCAGCATCTTTGATATATTGTGTATTAACTTATGCCATGATTTTTGGAGGAATAAAGCATGTGGGTAAAGTAGCTGGTAAGATTGTTCCGATTATGTGTCTATTTTATATCGGATCTTGCTTGATTATTATAGTTACGAATATATCTGAACTTCCAGGGGCGTTGGGCCTTATATTTAAGTCTGCATTTTCTGGAACAGCTGCTATAGGAGGATTTACAGGTGCAGGGGTTACACAAGTAATAAGATTGGGAGTTTCTAGAAGTGTTTATTCAAATGAAGCAGGTTGGGGTACATCGCCTATGATTCACTCTACTTCAAAAACAGATCATCCAGTAAAGCAGGGATTATGGGGTGGATTTGAGGTGTTTGTGGATACTATGATTGTATGTACAATGACAGCACTTGCAATTATTATTACAGGGCAGTGGTCTTCGGGATTATCTGGTGCAACACTTACATTATCTGCATTTGAAATAGGGGTAGGCTCTTTAGGTAAAAATATTTTAGCTACAGGTGTATTTCTATTTGGAATAACAACTTCTTCTGGCTGGTATTCATATTATGAAATTATTCTAAGACATGTTTTCAAAGAAAAATCAGATATTAAGAATAAAATTTTGAAGGTTTATAGATTGTTGTACCAGATTCCCGGAGTTTTGATGGTATTATATGCTGTAAGCTATGGGCTTCCAGGAAAGTATGTATGGTATTTTGCAGATATTTCATCAGCTGTGCCAACCTTTGTAAATATATTTGCAGTACTATTTTTATCTAATAAGTTCTTTGAATTATTAAAAGATTACAAAGCTAGATATTTAGGGATTGGAAAAGTAGATTTAAGCTGTAAATTATTTTATGAAGATGGAGTAAGTGGAAAGGAAAAACTTTGAGTAAAATAAATTCAATATTTTGATTTTGTAAATAGGATAGTATATTATAACAGACCTCTTGATTTTAGAAATGTAAATTTACTAAAATCAGGTCGTCTGTTTTGTTCTATATTTAAAGGACTTATATGACTTATTTCATATAAAAGTGTTATAATAAATTAGAATTTACTAAAAGGAGTTAAGTTCGTATGTGGATCAATATCATTGAAGATGAAAAAAATTTAAATGCTATTTTGAAGACTTACTTAGAAAAAGAGGGTTATTCTGTGAGAAGTTTTTTAAATGGCAATGATGCGATTGAAGCTATAGGTCTAGAAACGGATTTATGGGTGATAGATATCATGCTACCTGATATAAATGGATTTACTATTTTTAATAAAATAAAGGAAGCTACACCCCATGCATATACTATTTTTATTTCTGCTAGAAACCAAGATATAGATCGAGTGGTTGGTCTTGAAATGGGATGTGATGATTATATTTCAAAGCCTTTTATGACAAGAGAACTCATCATAAGGGTGAACAAATTATTAAAAGCATCAGTAAAAGATAAAAGCGTATTAAAGGCAGGAAAATACGAGATATGTATGGATCGGCATAAAGTTTTCTGCGATAAAAAAGAGATCGAATTTTCTGCAAAAGAATATGATCTTTTAATTTATTTTCTTCAAAACGCTAATATAGCTCTTTCTAGAGAACAAATTTTAGAGCGGGTTTGGGATGGTGCTTATCAAGGTTCTCAAAGAGTTGTAGATGATACTATAAGAAGGATCAGAAAAAAAATGCCGGAATTAAAGATTGAAACTGTTTATGGGTATGGGTATACATATGAAAGAAAATAGTATGAAAAATAAACCATTAGGTTTTCAAATATGGATAATTATTACGATATTTATAGTTTTGATTACTGTTATAGTTTCTGCTACAACAATTATTACCATAAATAAAACAAGCAATTTAGATATTGATATTTTTGATAAAAAATTATTTGGAAGTCTTTTTAAACTTATGATCTGCATTATTATAATAAGTATTATAGCAGCAAAAATGATTTCCAATACAGTAACTGAGCCTTTACGCTTTTTGGAGAGAAAAGTTAGATTGATTGCAAATAAAAAATGGATAAAAAACATTAAGCTTGATAGGAAAGATGAAATTGGGAAATTAGCTTATTCAATAAGTAAGATGCAAGATAATTTAGAAAAACTAGATAAAGAAGAAGAATTTTTTTTACAAAGCTTATCTCATGAATTGAAAACACCTATTATGGTTATTAAGAATTATTGTCAAGCACTTCATGATGATGTATATATAAACGATTCTATGGATGATACAATCAATGTTATTGAGGAAGAAGCCAATGCTTTAGAAACAAAAATTGGCAAGCTTTTATATGTAAGTTCCCTTGAATATGTGCTAGAAAAAGAAGACAACTTTGAATGTATAGAATTAAAAGAAATGATAGAACATCTTACAGATAGGATTTGTCATTTTAATGAAAGGATAAATATAGAACTACAATTAGAAAAGTGTTTTGTCATGGGGATAGAAGAAAAATTACAGGTTGCAATAGAAAACATTTTAGATAATTGTGTTAGATATGCAAAGACATATATTAAAATTAAAACTAGAGAGGTAAGGGCTAGCAAATATGAAGGATTTTATGTTGAAATTTCCATTATCAATGATGGAGATGATATACCGAAAGAAGTAAAGGCACATTTATTTAATAAATTTTATAAGGGATTGAATGGGAATTTTGGGTTAGGACTTTATATTACTAAAAAGATTATAGAATTTCACAAAGGAAGTGTTGGTATTGAAAATTTAAAGGGTGAGGTTATATTTACCATTAAACTACCACTTGTGGAATAAACAAATCACTTAGATTTTTTTATACAATTATAGACAAGCATTTTTTGAACCAATGGTGAGACGTTTGCTAACAATGCTTATGATAATTATTTCGTTATAGTTGAGAATACAATCGGTGATATGCTTACTGCATATTACAAGGGTTAGTTAATGATTATTTATTATATTAGCAAAGTTAAAAATGCAAAAACTACTCCTAAAAGAAAAGGAGTAGTTTTTGATAATGCCAATTGTATCAAAAATTTTTTATCTAGATTTTATTAATTTTTTTTCTAAATAAGCTACACATTGATACATAAGTGATGCAAGAATAGCTAAAATTATGACGCTTGTCATTACTAAATCAAGCTTGAAAACTTGCCCACCGTAAACAATCAAATATCCTATTCCTGCTTGAGATACTAAAAACTCTCCGACAATTACACCAACCCATGAAAGTCCCACATTAATTTTCAATGCATTAATGATGGTAGGAATACTTGCAGGAATGATAACTTTTTGCAGTATTTGTACCTTTGTTGCACCAAAGGTTTGAAGCATTTTTATTTTATCTTCATCAACTTCTTTAAAGCCTCCATATACACCTAAAATTGTTACGATAATGGATACGGTCATTGCAGTAAAAATAATGCCTGTGATTCCTGCGCCTGCCCAAAGGATAATAATAGGTGCTAAGGCTGTTTTAGGCAATGCATTTAAAATGACCATATAAGGGTCTAAGACTTTAGAAATAAAATCTGACCACCATAAAAGGATAGCGACTAAAGTTCCTAAAAAAGTTCCTAATAAAAAGCCGATAATGGTTTCAAAGGAGCTAATAACGATATGTTTAAACAATGAACCATTTTTTGCAAGCTTTAAAAATAAATGCCATATTTCGGAAGGACAGCTTGTAAGAAAAGTATCAATGATCTCAAGTCTAGCAGCCATTTCCCAAAGGGCAAAAAATATAATAAGTAAAGATAGCTGTGTAATGAGGATGTATTTTTTTCTTTTTTTATGCATATTTAAAAAGTTTAGATGGTCTTTAGAAAATTGCTTATGGGTGTCTTTTTTTATTTTATGCTCTATTGTCTTATCTAACATGAACATCAAGCTCCTTCCATATAGAATTGAAATAATGCCGAAATTCAGGAGCTTCTCTAGAGGAAAGAGGTGTCCTTTCATTTTCAAGAGTTAGTTTAATTTCATGTATACTTTTTACTGTTGCAGGTCTTTTTGATAATACAATTACTCTGTCTGCCATAGATATAGCTTCTGCTATATCATGTGTTACCATAATAGCTGTCTTTTTTTCTTTTTTTAATATACGACCAATATCGTCAGCTACAGCAAGTCGAGTTTGATAGTCTAGTGCGGAAAAAGGTTCATCAAGTAGCAGTAGTTCAGGTTGAATTGCTAAAGTTCTGATGAGTGCTACTCTTTGACGCATACCTCCTGATAGTTGTCTTGGGTAATGATCTTTAAATTCCCCTAATCCATACATTTCTAATAATTTTTCAGTTCTGGCTTTTGTATCTTTATTTAATTTGTTTTGTATTTCTAGTCCAATCAAAACATTATTTAAGATATTTCTCCATTCAAATAAATGATCTTTTTGGAACATATAGCCGATTGTCTTATTTGTACCACTTACGGGTTTACCATTTACAATGATTTTTCCAGAAGAAGGTTTAAGAAGTCCAGATATGATTGATAAAATAGTTGATTTTCCACAGCCACTAGGACCTACAATAGAGACGATTTCTCCTTTGTATACTTCAAAAGATAAATCCTTTATAGCGAGTGTTTCACGTTCTAAGGTATGATAATTCATAGATATATTTTTGATTTCTACAATTTTTTCCATAGGTCTATTCCCCCTAAGCCGAAAACTTCAATATATTTTCATAGTATTCAATAGGAAAAATATTTGTTACTTTATTGATGAAAAGCAATAATCAAAGTTTAATAAGATGTCTAGAGAATTAAGAGAGGTGAATTTTTATTACCATTCGACAAAACAAGAGCAATTTCATCAAAGGAATAATTGTGAAATATATAGAAATATAAGAAGTAATGTTAAATATTGAAAAAATGTAGAATTATTTTAAAAATATGATACTAATTTAAAGTGTTAATTTATGATGAGTGATTGTATATATTTTAAATTTTCATGAAAATAATGTATAAAGATTAATATTGTTCTTATGATTTTATAAAGTTAGGTAAAAAATTTAGTGCAGAACAAAAGGATAGAGAGGAGCTTGATTATGTTAGTTGAAAAAGCATTAATGAAAGAAGAAGTTAAATTAATATTGCCTAATTACAAAGAAATAGGAGAACAAATCGAGAAATTAAGAGATAGTTTACTAGGAATGCCATTAGGAAATAAGAAGAGATCGGATGAATACTATAGAAATAATTTTTCCATTCTAGGAGGAAGAGGAACAGGTAAAACAAGTGTGTTACTTTCTCTAATGAATTGTTTAAGAGCAAAAAAGAACATAAATAATGATTTTGTTATGCCTTTGATTGTTCCTGATAAGATTAGTGAGGCAAGTGACGTACTGGGGTGGATTATAGATTCTTTTGAAGATGAAGTAAATAATTGTGTGAAAAAGTACTGTGAAAAATTAAAAGGAAGGAATTTTGAACATAGTGAATATTTTAAATACTGTATCAAGGAAGAGAAAACAGAGCTTGAAAGATTATTTATAAAGTTACAAGAGGATTATGTATATCGAAAGATTAGATATTATGAAGTTATTAAGGAAAATTATGTAGGAAAGAACGAGTATCGAAAAGATAATTTGAGAATATTAAATGCTGATATAGAATTAGGTAAAACTTTCAATAAATTTATTGATGAATTGATTTTTTTTAAGAAGAATAAGTTAAAAGAGGATGAAAATGGTAAAGAACCATTAATTTTTATATTTTTTGACGATGTAGATATTTGTCATGAACGATGTATAGAAATTTTATTAACTATTTTAAGATATTTAACACATCCTAATATTGTTACAATCACATCTGGCGATTATAAAATATTCCATGAAGAATTGACAATGGAGTTCTTGAGAAAAGATCAGGTTTTTAGAGAATCGTTAATGACAAAGATATATAGTGATAAAGAAGATAGTTATAGTGAAAATAAGCAAACAGCTTTAGAGATACGAAAAGAATTAAGTCATAATTATTTAAAGAAGATACTTCCTCCTGTTTTTCGATATGAAATTAAAGAGTTATCAAATGAGGATAAAAAGGATTTTGGCTATATTGAAAATAATAAAAAAGATCAGAATAAAGAAGATAATAAAGGACATTTATTAAAAAAATTAAAAAAAATAACAAACATTGATGAGAAGGAGCTAGAAATATATCTTAGAATTTTTGATAATACACCTAGAGGATTAGCGAATGTATATCAGTTTGTATGTGATAATGGAGAGTTTGATATAAAAAAACGAAAGCAATTATTGCATATTATTGTAGATACAAATAATCAATTAAAAAAATACAAAAAATATATTTACAAGATGATTCATTTAGACAAAAAAATATCTTCAGATGAAAGTCCAAGGATAAATTATGAATTATTGGGTTTATATTTTTATAAATTATATTCTGAATGTAATGAAATTGAAAAAAGAAGAGAGTTATTTGATGACTTTGTTGTATTATTTAGTTTATTGAATTTTTTTGAAAAAATAGATATAAACTTGGACAAAAGAATAAATGAGCAAGAGAGTGGTAAGGTACTTATTGAAATCTTAAAAAGTAGAAATGAAGCATTATATCCTAATGTATATGATATTAAGGAAGATAAAAATAAGGAGAGTGCGACAGATGATAAAAAAAATAATGGTTGTATAAAGCATATGAAAGATATATCTAATATGCTAAAGCTATATGATTGGGCATCTGAGGATATTTTTAGAAATAAAGCAGAAAGATTTTATTTTGAAGGAAAAATATATGGAAAATATATTAGCAAATTTGCAAAAAAATATTTTGAACAAATAAATAGTAGCTTTAATACTGATGAAAATCTAGACATAGGAGGAATTTTCAAAAAAATATATGAGAGTGATCCGAGATGGGTTAGAAATAAAGTGAATTTTATATATGAAAACTCTAAAACAATAGATGAAATTTGGAAAGATAAGTGTATAGAAACTATAGATATTATGTTTAAATTAACTGGAAAAAAGAAATCAGATATACTTAAAGAAGTAAATAAAGAGGCAGGAACAGATTATAACAAAAAGTTAATTATTCGAAAAATTGAGGCTAAAGAAAATTTAGGAAAAGGAGATCCAGAAAAAATAAAAAGAGTTTTTGATAAGTTGTTAGAATGGTATGATGATTCGAATGAAATTGAATTTGAAGAATATTTTGCAGAGCTTAAAAAACTTTATGAAGAATATTTAATCTATATAAATTGTGATAAAGAAAATAATTTAGAACGAAAAATAGATGAATTAAAAACAATTATAAAGGAAAAAGGAGAAAATCGCTTAGAAAAAATTATAGAAGAAATTAATAATAACTTAGAAGAAACCATAGATTATACTTTAAGTGGAATTGCTGAAACTTTTGATAAAGAATCTTTGAATAGTTGGCAGCAAGTTTATGAAGTGTATAGAGATATTTTTTTAGAATGCAGAAAATATATTACACCAAAGGAAAAAGGGAATAAAAATGATGAAGAGTATTATGCTGATGAAGAAGTTGTACTAAAATCAGATATAGAGGAAATACTTCTTAAAATAAGATCATTTGATATTTTGGGGGTAAATGGAATTGTTGATGAGCTATTAAAAGAATTTTATTATATAAATAAAAAAGTGTTGAAAAATAAAATAAAGGAAATGAAGCACAAAATAGAGACTATAGGATTAGAAAAAAGAATAAAAAAGCAGATACAAAAGTATTTAGAAATTGTAGAAAATAGTCCAGTAGAGATATTGAAAGGAGACAATAGGAAAGTAGGAAAATTAAGAAGAAAATTATGTCAAGAAGATTTAAAAAAAGTATTTTATGAATATGTACAAGCGAGTACAATGATTGAATATTTAAGTAGGAAAAATATTAATGATGAATTTAGTGAGTTCAGGAAGCAGATTGAAGCAAATCAAGATGGAAAAGGATTAGGAAGATACTTGAAGGAAAGAGTTAATAAAAGAGCGTTATACAAGGAATTTAATGAAAAATTTAAGAAAGAGTTTATAAAAAGTATTGGATAATTGAAGGGGTAAAATTATGTTCAGAGAAAAAATGGATTTACGTGTAAAAATTTTAACTCTTCCTTTTACAGAATTTACTTTTTATAAAGAAGATTACTTTGAAAAATTAGCAAAAAAAACGAATACAAATGAATATAATAAATATTTTCAAGAAGAGTTTTTGAATAAAATCTATCCAATACTAAATAGAAATCAAAAAATTAATAATTTAGATGAAATAAAGTTATTAGTACAAAAATATTATCCTCAAGAAAAGTTAAATACAAGTAGCTATACTAAGAATGGATTTTTAGAATTTTATCTAAATTATTTAACAGAGCTTAGTAAAATATTTTTGACTCATAGAAATGGAAATATTGCTTTAAAGTATTGGGAAGGATCTAGTGAAAAAGATTTATTAGGACCATATAAAGGACTTCATAAAGTAGTATTTTGGAATTCTCTTAATAGAATGTTTACAACGGATATATTAGTTATTTTATACCTTTTGGAAAATGGAATGGAAGAGGAATATTATTTAAAGGGATATCATTCAAATGTTATGGTTGAAGATTTACAGTTGCAAAATATTCTTAGTAAAGGGGTAGCAGAGACCCATATGCATATGAATGCAGGGATTGATTTTGCTGTAACTTGGCAAGAATTAATGTCTGTTAGTAGAAAAAGTATTAAAAAAAATAGAGAAAAAATCATTAATGAGGATAAAGTTATAGGGAAAGATATTCAGTTAAATATTTATATAAATGCAATGGCGATTACTAGAATATTATTGGCAAAATATCTTTCTGATAGAGATAATTTATTTCAAGCGAAGTCCCAAAATTTAATTTGCTATTATGAAAAAATGAATTTTAAAGATGGATTAAGTGTATTAGATTTTTTGAAAAAGATATATAAAGGAGAAAATTTAAAAAACGATATTATTGATTATGAATTGTATTTTGAGGATTTAAAAGCTAAATTTAATTTAACTGAAACAGTAGACGATAAAAGTAAAGATTGGGAATATGATTTTGCTAAAAAGGATATTATTCATAAGATATTGTGTACTTATGGAGAATATTCTATAGTAGAGAATATCTTTTTGTTTCGATCATTAAAGTATATAAGAAAACATAAGGAAGATGAATATTTTGCTAAAATTTTTTGGCAATATATACGAATAAAAAATGAAGTATTTCAACTAAAGGTACAAACAAATTATATAAGAGGATTAGATAACTTTATAGATTACTATAATCGTTCTGTTGAGAGTGATTATAAAAAAAAGGAACTCATGGGATTGATTATGAGTACTCAATTCAAAAATACCAGTTTGCAAAAGCTAGAAGGAAGAATTACTGTAGGAAGTGCAACGAGTGTTGAGGGAATTAAGAAAAGTTTAAAAGAAAAAATCATAGCAGTATTAGAAGCTTATCAAGAAATTTCCGAGAAATTATCAGAGCAAAAAAGAAAAATTCCAGACATTGGTTTAATTATACATTTTATAAAAAAGAAAGATAAAAAAATGATGGAAAAATGCTGGGTTAATTATAAGGAAAAGGAAGAATCAGCTCAATTATATTTTAGAGAAATGCAGGAGGAGTATTTTAGACAAATACAAGCAATTAATGAATTAAGAGAGGATATAGAAGGATTATCTGATTATATTGTAGGGATTGATGCAGCGGCAATAGAAAATGATACAGAACCGTGGGTTTTTGCACCTATATATGAATTTGCGAGAAACAGTGATACGCACAAATTAGTATATAGTAAAGGTTATCATAAAAGAATAAAAAATTTGGGATTTACATTTCATGCTGGGGAAGATTTTAGACATATTTTAACAGGAATACGAAGAATTGATGAAGTAATAAAGCATTTTAAATTTCATGCAGGAGATAGAATCGGACATGGTATTGCAATTGGTATAGATCCAAAGAAGTGGGTACTTGATAACCGAATTACTATTCTTCCGCGCATAGAGCATATAGAAAACTTATTATGGATTTGGGGCTTATGCAAAGATGGAAACTTTGCAAGAAAAATTGATGCACATTATCTAGAAAGAGAAATCTTGATGAGGGCAGAGGCTATTTATCAAAATATGAATGGTATAACAGTATATAATCTTTGGAAGGCATATCAAAATAAGTTTAAGATATTTCGTATTAGTCAAAAGTATGGAAATGCTATTAAAAACAGAGATATAAATAATCATACAGTAATTTGCAATAATGAGCTTTTTTGTTTTTACATTCAATCTGAATATGCAATGCTTTGGGATTCCGATAAATTGACGCATGCACAACATTGCAAATGTTATTTAAAAAAGATGTTAGAACCTATTGAGATTGAGGTAAAAAAAGAAGATATTGATATGATAATAGAAGTTCAAAAATTTATTCTATCTCAAGTAAGCAAAGCTGGAATTATTATTGAAACCAATCCTACATCAAATACAGCTATAGGAAACATAGAAAATTTATTCGAACATTATGTACATCATTTAAATCAAAATGGATTAGATGATGTACATCAAATTGAAAATGGTATTATTGTAAGTATTAATTCAGATGATCCATCTGTATTTAATACAAATGTAAGCAATGAGTTTGCTTATACATATTATGCGTTGATAGAAAAAGGATATGCTAAAGAAGATGTACTTAAATGGATTAATAAGGTAAGAAAAAATGGTATGGCAAGTAGTTTTATTGAAACAAGAAAGTTAACTTATGAGCAAAAAAAAGAGGAGGTAGAAGATATAATCGAAAAGCTTAATAAATATATTTGATTATATATGGATAGTTTATGGAAAATTTTATTATAAAAAATAGAAGCGTATTGAATTTGGATAATATAGTTTATTTATGAAATATAAGGTAGCGCATTATTGACAGGGTAATTCAATAGTGGTAAAATTTCTAATAGAATGGTATTTGAGAAAAGGAGGTATAATGTGATGATCAAGAATGGGAAATTACTTCTTAAGTGGGGAAAGAAAGAGGTAAAAGATACAGCAAGAGTTGGAGTTATGTATTGTTTTAAGAGCTGTGAAAAAAATCAAAATTAGTAAGTTTATATAATTATGTTGAATGAAAGGCTCCTGTTTTGGAGCCTTTTTTAAAATGCTTATGAGCAAATTTATATAAAGAGGAGAATTACAATATGGGCTTTGTGGAACGAGAAATAGAACTGGGTAAAGTATATAAATTTCCTAAAAATCTAAAAAAGGTTTATTATCAGGGAAAAATTATTATTATATCTGTAGATACGGCAAATTGGTTAGTTTTTGATGATGAGAATGAATGGATGATTTTTGATATGTTAAATAATCAGAAATCGATAAATGAAGTTTATGAAGCAACTAGTTTAAAAAGTAATCAGATGGTCGAAACTTTTATAAAGGTGGTTACACAAATTGAAGCTAAGTGTTTTGAAAATAAAAATATTTCTAGAGATGATTCCGTAAATATGTTTGTTTATTTGACAAATAGTTGTAATTTAAGATGTCCACATTGTTATGTATATGCTGGAGAAAAAGATGAAAAAGAATTAAATTTAGATGAATGGAAAAAGATTATAGGGGATTTCAAAAAACGAGGAGGTGATAATATTACTTTTAGTGGTGGAGAAGTAACTATGAGAGAGGATCTTATTGATATTTTAAAATTTACAAAAGAATTAAATATAAAAACTACTGTATTGACTAACGGTACTATATGGAGCGAAGAACTTATAATAAAAGCGAGTAAATATATAGATGAGATACAGATAAGTATTGATGGATATGATGAAAAGAGTAATGCAAAAATACGAGGAAAAGGTAATTTTCAAAAAGCAATAGACACGGTAGATAGATTTTATGAATTAGGAGTTAAATTATCTATTGCAGTTACCCCATTATATGAGGATATTGATAATTTTATTATCAGATTTGAAGATTTTGCTAAAAGTATGATAAAAAAGTATAATGATAATATCTATATGAAATTAAATCTAGAATTAATTAAAGGCAGAGATGTAGATTTAACAGAAGAAGAAAATGAAATTTATAAAAATAAGTTAAAGGAATTAACAGAAAAAATATATCCAAATTATTATATAAACAATTTTATATTGAATCATTCTGATAATTATATTATTGATAATTGTGGATATGGAGAAATAACAATCGCTGCTAATGGAGATGTGTATTGTTGTAATAGAATTTATGAGATAGATCCTGTAGGAAACATATTAGAAATAGGGATAGAAAAAGCATTTGAAAAATTGAAAGAAATAAAGAAAAAAACAAGTGTGGATAATTTGTTACCATGCAAAAATTGTGAATTAAAATATATTTGTGGTGGAGGGTGTAGAATAAAGTATTGTTCTCCATTTAAAAAAGAACAATTTTGTAACAAGCAAGGATATAGAAGAGATTGCACGGAAGAATATAAAAATAGTTTTTATAAAAATATGATAGAAAGTAATGAATTTATGTATTCTTATTAGATGTATGTACATATGAAAAAAGGTGAAAAAATGGCTGATATAATCTTTGTTTTGAATAGATATGAGAGTGAGCGATTTGAAAAACCGACAATCGAAGTTTTTAGTTGTATATATAATAAAATTAATAAAAATAAAACTTTTGCTTCAGGACAATTAAAAAATTATAATTTTGATGAAAATCAAAGGCCTCAAAATATATCCGAAAAAGATTTTATACAGATTAGAAATTTATTAAAAGATAAAAGAAATTCACAAATAAAGGATCATATATATGCATTAGATGAAGAGGTGCTTATTAGATTATTAAGTATATTGTGTAATCAAAAAGTGTTATATTATAAATCAGAGCGAAAGGGTAAGTTATATATAATAGATAAATTTTCAGATTATCTGAATTCTTATGAAATAAGGATTGTATATAAAGTTTTAAAAAATAATACATATAAGTTTAGTGTAACATTAGAAAGAGAAGATAGGAGAATTATGCTTAGCACTAATACAGTGTTTTTTACTTTTAAAAAATATTTTTTTGTGATATTTAAAAATCGTATATTTTTTATTAAGCAATGGATTGATCATAGATTTATGAATAATTTAGCAAAAAAAAATTGGAAAGTGTCACCTACCTTTTTAAAAAATTATAGCAATACGATTAAGATTGAAAGTAAAGAAAAAATTTATTTTAGGAGAAGCGTAGAGGATTATAGCGTTGTTGATAATATTATTCCAAAGGTATCTTTTTATGTTAAGCTAGAGGAAAAAAAATTAAAAGGTTTATTAAAGTTTAAATATGATGAAACAGAAATTGATAGTTATGAAAATAATGAGATTATTATAGATGATATAAACAAAAGAAAAATTCTTCGAGATAGAAGAGAAGAAAATAAGGCGATTCAATTATTAAGAAAAAACAATTGGAAACATTCAAGAAAAAATTTATATTATTGTAATGATCATGAACAGTTTTCAACAACATTAGAATTATTTATAATAAACGGTTGGAGTATATATACACAAGATAATAGAAAATTAAAAGTACTTAGACAACCTAATATTAATATTTCTTCTGGTATAGATTGGTTTGATTTAAGGATTAATTATTCATACAATGAAGAAAAAATAGCACTTTCACGATTGCTTAAACATATTAAAAAAGGTGAAAATTGGATTAAACTAAAAAATGGAGAAGCTATTTTAATTCCAGAAAGTATTATAAAGAATAGTAAATTTATTACGAAAAATAAAAAAGATAGTGATTTATTAAGAATACATAAAAAATATATAGGACAGGTAAAAAATTTATTTGAAGAAATGAATGTAAAAAAACAAGTCATGGAAGATTTGGAATCTTTAGTATTTTACAAAGATATGAAGGTTAAATTTGATAAAGGTTTTTGTGCACAATTGAGAGATTACCAATTAAAAGGAATCAAATGGTTGTGTTCTTTAAGTGTTAATGGATTCGGAGGATGTCTAGCTGATGATATGGGGCTAGGAAAAACCTTGCAAATTATAGGTCTTTTATCAGAACAAACCATAAAAAAACAGAAAGGAATAACTGTTATTGTTGTTCCTAAAACATTATTATTTAATTGGAAAAGTGAAATTCTAAAATTTAACTCAGAATTGAAATTTATAATATATCATGGCATACATAGAGATATTTTACGAGAACAGATGAAGAATGAAACAGATGTTGAAATTATTATTACTACTTATGGAACTATAAGAAATGATATAGATGTGTTTAAGGAATTAGATTTAAAATATCTCATTTTAGATGAAGCACAAGCCATTAAAAATTTTAATGCGAAGACATATAAAGAATTGAATAAATTGAATCCAAGAAATAAAATAATTTTGACGGGGACACCGATTGAAAATAATTTAAAAGAATTATGGGGATTCATGGATTTTTTAAACCATGGATTGTTAGGTTCATATAATAAATTTAGTAAAGATTATATAAATATACAGCAAGATGCAAATAAATTAAATAAGTTAAGAAATATAATAGGGTATTTTATATTAAGAAGAATGAAAAAAGATGTATTAAAAGAACTTCCACCTAAAATAGAGCAAAATATATATTGTGAAATGACAGATAAACAAAAAAGTCTTTATGATGCGTTGAAAAAAAGAATTAGTGATGATTTAAATAATTTAGATTCTTATGTAATTAAATCAAATGCTAAGGTGTTAGAAGGTTTGACATATTTAAGACAAGTAAGTTGTCATCCAAAGTTGCTTAGAAAAGAATATAATATTCTTAATTGTTATCAATCAGGAAAATTTGATATATTAAAAGAATTACTAAAAAAAATTAAACTGAGTGGTAATAAAGTATTAGTTTTTAGTCAATTTACTTCTATGTTACATATAATTAAAAAATATCTTATTTCAAAGGGATGGGAGTATAGTTATCTAGATGGAAAAACGAATGATAGGGAGAAAGTTATAAAGAATTTTGAAAAAAGCGAAAATAACAATATATTTCTTATTAGTATTAAAGCAGGTGGTACAGGAATTAATCTTTCTTCTGCTAATTATGTAATTATTTATGATCCTTGGTGGAATCCAGCAGTAGAAAACCAAGCTATAGATAGAGCTTATAGAATTGGTCAAAAGAAAAAGGTTAATGTATATAGACTTATTACAAAAGATTCTATTGAGGAGAAGATTATGGATTTAAAGGATCGAAAAGAACAATTATCAAAAAAATTATTAGATAATCAAGATTATGTATTTAACTTAACTGTTGATGAGTTAAAACAGCTAATAATAGATTAACTTTACAGAGAGGATTGATTCCCTATTACTGGACATTATCTCAGCTTTTCTTAAGAATACATAGTTTTTTCATTATATCAAGATATATCATCTATTTACGGTATGCTCTTGATATTGAGCATTTGCATCCATGATTTCTTAGCTATGGGCAAGTCAGAAACTATAGAGCATAGCATTTTTTTAAGCTATCATGGCTGCCGAGTTCTCTTTGCCATACCTTTGTTATAGCGAAATATTCAGTTTTTTATGCCACAAATTTGTCTGTCTTTTAGGAGACACAGCTTCTGCTATATCATGTGTTACCATAATAGCTGTCTTTTTTTTTCTTTTTTTAATATACGACCAATATCGTCAGCTACAGCAAGTCGAGTTTGGGAAAAAGGTTCATCAAGTGATAAATCCTTTATAGCGAGTATTTCACGTGCTAAGGTATGATAATTCATAGATATATTTTTGATTTTTACAATTTTTTTTATAGAAATATATATGAAAAAATTAGAAGAGAGAAAGTTAAAATGTAAGCTTTATGAAGTAGGGGGATGATTAAAGTTTATAGGATGTTTGTATTTGCGATAAGTAGAATTGCAGAGATTAGTACTAGTACATTTATTGTTATTAATAGTTGGTTGAGTCTTTTGTTTTCAATTATTCTTTGTATGATAGAATCAATATATTTTACCATATATATTGCAATACAATTAAGCAAAACACCGAAAATAAGTTGTTGAAAAGAGATAGTTAACATGTTAGTTTAACCTCCTTTCAAAAATGGATTCTTTACAATCGTTTTGTAGACCATGTTATCACCTCCATTGGTAATAATATGAATTTTGAGTGTTTCGTGGATAAATATTGCAACAATGGTAAAAATCATCCCCATAAAATTAGTAAAAAATTATTATATGCAAAATTGATTAAGATTATATTATTAATCTAACCATTTTTATCAAATTTATGTTAGTGTTAAATTTTAAAATAAGCATGAGAAAAACAGGTGTGGGTACACCTGCTTGTCTATTTGTGATTAATGAATATCTATTTTTCTCTTTCTTATATTTGTTTTTTCCAATTTTGGCAAAGTGATTTTCAAAACACCATCCTTAAAAGAAGCATCTATTTTTTCTTCATTTACATTATCGATATAGAATTTTCTTTTAAATTCGCCATAACTTCTTTCACGCCTTACATAATTATCTTTTTCGTCATTTATGGTTTCTTCTCTTTTAGCAGTGATGGTTAAATAATTGCTTTCATAATCAATATCAATAGCTTCTTTGTTGATTCCAGGCAAATCTGCTTCAACTATATATTCATTTTCTGTTTCTTTTAGATCAACTTTAAAGCTGTTGCCCAAAGTAGTCATTGGAGCAAAAAAATCATCATCAAAAAAGTTGTTAAAAAGCTGACTAAAGTAATCTCCTCTTTTTGCTAGAGGATGGTTATTTCTTTTAAAAGGAACCATACCAAACATTTATAGTACCTCCTTTGTTTTTCCTACTTAATTATTTTACCCTCAAAAATAAAAATTAATGTATAGAAGAGTAGAATTTTTAGAAGAAGAAGCGTAGAAGTAATGCGAAAAATTGGGTATCATAGTAAAAGAAAGGCTAATCATCTATAAGAAATATATGGAAAAATTTTTGTATATGGAGGGATAATTTATGAAGATTGCGATTATTACAGATATTCATGCTAATATATTTGCACTAGAAGAAGTACTTCAAGATATAGAAAATAAAGGCATAGAGAATATCTATTGTTTGGGAGATTTAGTGGGATATGGACCATTTCCTAATGAAGTAATCAATTTAATAAAAGAAAGGAATATTCCTACTGTACAGGGAAATTATGATCATAGTGTAGGGGAAGAATTATTTGCTTGTGGTTGTGATTATAAAGATAGTAAATCAATGGCATTGGGAACAAAATCTTTATATTGGTCACAAGAAAATACAAAGGAAGAAAACAAAAAGTGGCTTAGGGAATTGCCTAAAAAAATAGAGATTGAAGTTGAAGGTCAAAAGATATTACTGGTGCATGGTAGTCCTAGAAAAAATAATGAATATCTTTATGAGGATGCAAAAGAATTAGAAGAAATTGCTGAGAGCATTAATGCAGATATTATGGTATGTGGTCATACACATAAACCTTTTTACAAGCTAGTAAAAGGGATTTATATGATTAATGCAGGTAGTGTAGGGAAACCAAAGCATGGAAATCCGAAGGCTACCTATGTCATAATAGATGTGCAGCGTGAGGGTGTAAAAATACAAATCATTGAAGTGGCGTATGATTATGAAAAAATGGCTAAAGCCATAGAAGATAGCGAAATTCCAAGTGAGTTTGCTGAGAAAATACGAAAAGGGATAGCATGATAAGTTAGTCTTTTGGCTAGCTTGTTTTTTTATAATTTGAAATTATGATATAATTAGAAATATAGTTGCACTTTGATAATATGATAGATGGAGTAGCATAAGCAAAAGTCTATCAGTACATACTGCTGGTTGGGAGTTGTCCAAAGCAGAAATGAATTGATGACGGTTAGCTACCCAAGAATTCCATACATGAATGCGTGTGGAGTGTCATAAAAAGAATAAGATAAATAGAAAGGAAGAAAAATATGATTAAGACTTATACCCATAATAGGATATCTTCTGTGTATCAATATATGATCATGGGAATAGGTATTATATTGATTTTATATTCCATATATGATCAACACTATTATAAAATATTTTTAGGGCTATTGTTGATTTATGCTTCTTTTTTTGAAAAAAATGTTTTTATTGCTGAAGAAGGAGTATTGATTCAAACCAAAAAAATTAGAAGCAAAAAAGAAAGAATGATAAAATTTGCCCAAATGCAGCGTATAAGTATTCAAAAAAGAAATGATAAGGCTATGCTTTTTTGTGAAATGGGTAATGTAGGATATAAAGTAATTGTAGATGCTACAAACGTGGATAAAATAATAGGATTAGCTAAGAAGCATAATAAAAAAATAGATATTTATTATGTAGAATAAAAGTGAGGAAGAAAAAGCTGCTTAATAAAAAATAAAAAAGTGTTGACTTTTTGTAACATTATTCGTATAATAATTTACAATAGTTGAAAAGTTCATCAAAAACGATGATGAGAAGAGTAAATTTAGGATGTAGTTTCAGCGAGTTGGTGGTGGTGAGAGACCAATACGAAGCCTATTTTGAAGAACATCTCGGAGTTTCTAACCGAAATCCTTATGGAGAGTAGACTTAGACGGAGCCAAACCGTTATCAATTGGACAGTATCGAATTTTATTCCGTACTGATAAAGTTGAGCAGTTTAGCTAATTTGGGTGGTACCGCGGAAGTATAACCTTTCGTCCCTTAGGTGGGATGAAAGGTTTTTTTGTATATGAAAAAACATTATATAGCATGGCCGTGCTTATTTTGTATAATCAATAAATCAAAGAAAGAAACTAATCAATATAAGATAATAGGAGGAATAAAAATGGAAAGATTAATGATCCCTAAAGGATATGATCCAAAACTAGATATTAGACAAACAGAAATCGCAATCAAACAGGTAAAAGATTACTTTGAAACAAAATTGGCAGAGCAAATGAACTTAACAAGAGTATCAGCACCATTATTTGTGATTCCTGAAACAGGAATGAATGATAACTTAAATGGAGTGGAAAGACCTGTAGCTTTTGATGTAAAAGGAATTGGTGGAAAAGTAGTGGAAGTTGTACACTCTTTAGCGAAATGGAAGCGTATGGCATTATATAGATATGGCTTTAAAATGGGAGAAGGTTTGTATACAGATATGAATGCTATTCGTAGAGATGAGGATTTAGATAATTTACATTCTATTTATGTAGATCAATGGGATTGGGAGAAAGTTATTGCAAAGGAAGATAGAAATGAAGAAAGTTTAAAAAGTATTGTAAGAGATCTATATAAAGTATTTAAGAGTACAGAAAGCTATGTGTGCAGTCTTTATGAACAATATGTACCTTTTTTACCAGAGGAAATTAGTTTTATTACTACACAGGAATTAGAAGATATGTATCCTGAATTAACACCAAAAGAAAGAGAAAATGCTATTGCAAAAGAAAAAGGTGCAGTATTTATTATGAAAATTGGGGGTGCATTAAAATCAGGAGAACCACATGATGGTAGAGCACCAGATTATGATGATTGGGAATTAAATGGAGATATTATCTTTTGGAACCCAGTGCTTGAAATTGGTTTTGAATTATCTTCTATGGGTATTCGTGTAGATAAAGAAGCTTTAGAAAAGCAATTAAAGATTGCAGGGTGTGAAGAGCGTAAAGAATTGGAGTTCCATCAATTATTATTAGAAGAAAAACTACCTTTCACTGTAGGTGGAGGAATTGGGCAATCAAGAATTTGTATGTTCTTTTTACAAAAGGCTCATATTGGTGAGGTACAAGCAGCTATATGGCCAAAAGATATGATAGAAGCTTGTGAAAAAGCAAATATTTATCTTTTATAAAAAAAGTACTTGTTATATTAATGTAAAAATTAAAGCTTGATAATGAAAAGACACTGAAAATTAGGAATTGAATTCCAGCTTCAGTGTCTTTTATTTCATACGAAAAGTCCTTTGTAAGCTTTTTATTTTAGTGCATTTAAGGCTTCCGAAATTTTTGGAACTACTTGTTTTTTTCGAGAAAGGATATTTGGAGCAAATATGCCTTGTTCAGATGGTACTCCAAATGTAGAAGTAATAAAGGTATTATTATTACATATGAATAAAAGATAAGATCCTTCCTTCAATATGTCTGTAATTAGCAGTAAAGTTAAAAAATAATCTTTATTATTATGAACTTTATTCATATAATTTATGAATTCTTCTTTCCTATTTAGTACCTCTTCAATATCTAAGGTAAAGACTTGTCCAATCCCTGCTTTTTTATCTTCTAAAACGAATTCTTTGAAATCTTTATAAAATATTTCTTCTATGCTTTGTCCTTCAAGGGAAGTTCCTGCTTTGAACATTTCCATTGCAAAGTTTTCTATATCTAAATTTAATATACGATTTAATTCCTCTATTGATTTTTTATCTAAGCTTGTAGTAGTAGGAGATTTAAAAAATAATGTATCTGATAAAATACCTGATAAAAGTACTCCTGCTATAGGGTAAGGAATTTCTATATTTTGTTCTTTAAATATTTGATGTATGATGGTGCAAGTACTTCCTACAGGCATATTTCTAAAGTTTATAGGACTTGTAGTACAAATATCTCCTAATTTATGGTGATCAATGATTTCTAGTATTTCTGCTTCGTTTAGACCTTCTGCACTTTGGCTGTATTCGTTATGATCTACTAGGATTACTTTTTTACGGCCTGGTTTTAAAATATGTTTTCTATTGATAAAGCCTAAGAATGTATTTTGATCATCTACAATAGGATAGTTTATATGATTTGTATTGATTATTTCTTCTTTTATATCCTCTAAATATTCATTTTCATGAAATTTTATAATGCCAGATTTTTTCATGATAGAGGATACATAATTACATTGATTAATAAGCTTTGATGTTGTATATGTGTCTAGAGGAACAGAGATAATAGCAACCCCTTTTTCACGAGCTGAGTTTAAATAATGCTCAGGTACTTCGTTGTTTCCTGTTACAATAATCAATTTTACCTTTGACTCAATAGCGTGTTCAATAATATCATATCGATCTCCAACAATGATAATCTTATTTTCATTTAAGCTACCCTTTATGGTTTTATAATAAAATGCGATGATAGAGATATTTCCTTTTATAATCTTATCTTCTCCTGTTAGAATTTTTCCATCTAAAGCATCTACGATATTTGAAAGAGATGTATGAAGATGATAAAAATCTCCTTGAATTAATCCCATAGCAATATCTTTCATAGTGATAATACCTAAAAGCTTATTATTTTTATCGATGATAGGAAGCATTCTTTGATTGCTGCTTCCCATTAACTTATAAGCATTAATGATAGAAGATTTAGGAGAAATACTTTTGACAGTATCATAATTTAAATCTTTTACTTGTGTTTTCACATTTTTTATAAGGGTTGGCTTAGATATATTGAAGTAGTTTAATACATATTCTGATTCTTTGTTTATATTTCCTAGAACACAGGGAATAGTAGCATCACCTAATTGATTTTTTAAATATGAAAAAGCAATTGTAGAAGCTACTGAGTCTGTGTCAGGATTCTTATGTCCAAATATAAAAGTTAACATATAAAACCTCCTTTTGAAAATAGTTAAGGGCATATAAAGTATTATACCAAAGGAATTAACCTGTGTATCTAGAAAATTTTTCTTTTATTAATTTTTTATAATTTAACGCTTTACAAATTTATCGCAGTAAAGTATAATGATAACTATAAAAAATTTATAATAATTAGGGGGAGAAATGAATGAAAAAGAAAATAATGTTCTTATTTATAACAGTGATGATGTTTAGTATATTGTTATCAGGATGTGGTAAGGAAGTAGCAAAAGTAGATAATCAATCTGAGCAACAAACAAAGATAAGTGAAGAAAAAGATAAGTCTTTAGAAGCAATAAAGAAAAAAGGAGTATTAGTATTAGGACTTGATGATAGTTTTCCACCAATGGGCTTTAGAGATGAAAAAGGAGAAATTGTAGGATTTGATATTGATTTAGCAAAAGAAGTTGCAAAAAGAATGGGAGTAGAACTAAAGGTACAGCCAATTGATTGGGATGGAAAAGTTCTTAGCTTAAATAATAAAGATATTGATGTGATTTGGAATGGGTTGACTGTTACAGAAGAAAGAAAAAAACAAATTGGCTTTTCTAAAGTTTATCTTGAAAACAAACAGGTGATTGTTGTAAAGAGTGATTCAGATATAGAAACGAAGAAAGATTTAGCTAAAAAAATCGTAGCTGTTCAATTAGGAAGTAGTGGTGAAGATGCACTAAATGCTGATACAGATACAATAAATGCTATAAAAGAGCTTGTAAAGTTTTCTAATTATACAGAAGCTTTGTTAGATTTAAAAGCAGGACGTGTAGATGCTGTTGTGATTGATGAAATTGTTGCTAGATACTATATGTCAAAAAGACAGGGTGAATATAAAGTTGCAAAAGAGGATTTTGGAAAAGAAGGGTATGCTATAGGATTTAGAAAAGGCGATACGGCTTTTATTGATGAAGTAGATAAAATATTAGATGAAATGAAAAAAGACGGTACAGCTGCAAAGATTTCTCAAAAGTGGTTTGGAAAAGATATTGTAGCAAAATAAAAAGGAGGTGTTCTAAGTGTCGTATGTTGCAAATGTAACAGGATTTATATTAAGGGGAAGTATCATTACGCTGCAATTGTATGCAGTAACAATTATATTCTCTATTCCATTAGGGATGCTCTGTGCACTTGGAAAAATCTCCAAATTCAAATGGGTAAATAAATTAATTGGAATATATACTTGGGTATTTCGGGGAACTCCACTGCTCCTTCAGCTTTTCTTTACTTATTATGGACTATCAGTATTTGGAATTAAATTGGGAAGGTTTCAAGCAGCAGCAATTACATTTATTTTAAATTATGCTGCATATTTTACAGAAATATTTAGAGCTGGAATTGAATCTATAGATAAAGGACAGTATGAAGCAGCAAAGGCATTAGGAATGAATTATCGTCAGACTATGTCAAGAATTATACTTCCTCAAGCTATAAAAAGGGTACTTCCTCCAACTAGTAATGAAGCTATTACACTTATTAAAGATACAGCTCTTGTTGCAGCTATTGGTATGGGAGATATTCTTAGAGCTGCTAAAGAAGTATTGACAAGAGACTTTAAGGTTACATCCTTTATTATAGCAGGAATTATTTATTTACTATTGACATCTATTGTAGTAATGATATTTAAAAAATTAGAACAAAAATATGCTATATATGAGTAGGTGTTTTAATGATGGATATAATACGGATAGAAAATATTTATAAAAATTTTGGTGATTTAGAAGTTTTAAAGGATGTATCTTTAAAGGTAAAAAAAGGAGAGGTTATCTCTATTATTGGGCCTTCTGGTTCAGGAAAGAGTACACTCCTTAGATGTATAAATTATTTAGAAAAGATTGATTTAGGAAGGATTGAGATAGAGGGAAAACCTATTGTAGATTGTGAAAAAGGAAATAGAAAGTATATCTTAGAGGGGGATATAAGAAAAATATGCAAAAAGGTGGGGATGGTTTTTCAAAGCTTTAATTTATTTCCACATAAAACTGTACTAGAAAATATTATTGAAGCACCAATTATTGTTGATAAAATGAAAAGAGAAAAAGCAATAAAAATAGCAGAAGGACTTCTTAAAAAGATAGGATTATTAGATAAAAGAGATGTTTATCCAGGAAAACTTTCGGGTGGACAAAAACAAAGGGTAGCTATTGCTAGAGCTCTTGCTATGAATCCTAAAATTATGCTTTTTGATGAACCTACATCGGCTCTTGATCCAGAATTGGTTGGGGAAGTTCTCAAGGTTATGAAAGAATTGGTAAAAGAAAGAATGACAATGCTTATTGTTACACATGAGATGGCTTTTGCAAAGGAAGTATCTGATCGAGTAATTTTTATGGATGGTGGAAAAGTTATAGAAGAGGCTCAACCAGAAAAATTATTTACAAATCCTGACCACCCTAGAATAAAAACATTCTTAGATAAAATGCTTTAAAAAGAACCCAAAAGGGTTCTTTTTATTGTAGAGTATACATACCAGTATTTTTCATGTAGTTAAATATACCTTCGCCATGTTCTTGTTCTTCCTTTTGAATGTGATTAAGTATTTGTCGGACATTGGTATTAGTACATTCAAAAATAGTAGTATTGTAAGTACTAGATACATATTTTTCTGTCATTAATGCATCTTGGCATAGCTTTGCATCGTTTTCATTATATGTACTTCCTTGTCCTTGATTAAATAGATTTTGCTGTTGTTGTCCTTGCTGAGGAAGAGCTGGGATTTGTCCACTTAGGATTTGATTAATAGTATTTAAGTGTTCTTGTTCTTTTGAAGCATATGTGCTGAATAATTGCTTCAATTGAGGATCTTGTGCACGGTTAGCAAATTCTTGATACTTTTGGATACAAGCTTCCTCGTGACTTTTTTGGTCTTGTAAAAGTAATCTTTCCTTTTGATTTAAAAACATAATTCTTACACCTCCTAGCATTATTATTTACGATATGGTATAAAATATTCTAGAGTGTTAATGATATGAGGAGATGTTGTTGATAAAAAAATGCACAAATATATTTAAAAAATTCATAAAGTAGAAGGTTTTTTACAATATTTGTCTAAAATATTAATAAATAGAATAGTTTGAGGTGATAATATGAAAAAGATTCAAGCTATAAATGATATACTGGATGATGATTTTTATGAATTAATGGATGTTGTGAAGTTATTTTTAGGATTTACTCAGGAATTATTAGAAAAAGGAATTATTACAAAAGAACAATTTGATGAAATGACAGCATACAAAAGAAAGTTTATTAATTATGTGGAAAATGAGATGCATTTTGAAAATGAACTAACAGAAGAATGTATTTTACAAAAGAATGTGTAAGTGTTTAAGAGTCTTTCTATGAAAGGCTTCTTTTTTTTAGATATGAGAAAGATGATCGTATTCATTATCAATTGATAATAGATAACGTATATTGTCAAAGTTTTAAAATATTGAAAAAAGGTATTGCAAAAGGATGTAAAGAGAATATAATATAATGTAAGGATATCAATTGAAAATGAAAGAGAAGGGTGTGTATGCCATAGATATGGATAATAAAGAAAGATTGAAACTAGGCAATAAAATTATGTGTATTACGATTGTTTTAAATGTGTTACTTACAATATTTAAAATAGGTGTTGGTTTCATAGGTGGTAGTACTGCTATTATAGCAGATGGACTTCATTCGGCTTCAGATATTATTACTTCCATTGGTGTGATTGTTGGTATGTTTTTAGCATCTAAGCCAAGAGATGAAAAACATCAGTATGGGCATGAAAAAGCAGAATCAATAGCAGGCTTTTTTTTAGCAGCAATTTTAATTTTGACAGGAATCAATATAGGCTTTAGATCTATAAAAATGATTTATCTGAATCATTATCAGATTCCACATATCTATACAGGAATTGTTGCATTTATTTCTATTATTATAAAGGAGTATCAATTTAGAATTACTATGAATGCTGCTGAAAAATTAAGCAGCAATGCCATGATGAGTGATGCTTGGCATCATAGATCAGATGCTTTCTCATCTATTGCAGCGCTTATTGGTATAATAGGTGCAAGGTTAGGATATGGGTTTTTAGATCCATTAGCAGGAATTATCGTTTCAATGATTGTTGTAAAGGTAGGTATAGGTCTATTGCTTTCCTCTGTAGATGAATTGATGGATGGGGCGATTGATCAAGAAAAAATGAAACAAATAAAAAAACAAATAGAAATGATTGAAGGAATAAAAAGTGTAACAGATTTTAGAGGTAGAAAACATGGATCTAAAGCTTTTATTGATATAAAAATTTGTGTTGATCCACTTATTTCTGTATATATGGGACATAATATTGGAGAAAAAGCGGAAGAATTGATTTTGTCTCAGATTAAAAATGCAAAAGAAGTGATTGTTCATATAGACCCTTGTGATAACAAAAAATGTGATAAAATCTGCAAAAAGTAGAGCGTTGATTTTTTTATAGAACAAAGATATAATCATACAGTAGACATATCTTAGGAGGAAAAACTATGGAATTACATGCTTTTTCTCGTACTGAATTGATTATAGGTACAGAAAATCTAGAAAAACTAAAAAATAGCAAGGTTGCTATATTTGGAATTGGTGGAGTAGGAACTTTTGTAGCAGAGGGACTTGCAAGATCAGGAGTAGGAAGCTTTGTTTTAGTAGATGATGATGATGTATGCATTACTAATATCAATCGTCAAATCCATGCATTAAGAAGTACTGTTGGAAGATCTAAGGTAGAACTTATGAAAGAGCGTATACTTGATATTAATCCAAATGCAAAGGTAGAAATATATAAAATGTTATATACAGCAAAAACAGCTGAAGAGTTATTAAAAGATGAATATGACTATGTGGTAGATGCTATCGATATGGTATCGTCAAAATTAGATTTAGTAGAAAGGTGTTTTAATAGAGGAATTAAGATAATCAGCAGCATGGGTGCCGGAAATAAGTTAGATCCTACTCGATTTGAAATCACGGATATTTATAAAACTTCTATTTGCCCTTTAGCAAAAGTTATGAGAAAAGAGTTAAGGAAAAGAGGGGTAAAGAAGTTAAAGGTAGTATATTCTAAGGAAGAGCCTATAAAACTTAAAATGGTAAAAGATGAAGCGTGTTTTGCTAAACGTCAGATTCCAGGAAGTATAGCCTTTGTACCTTCTGTGGCAGGACTGATTATTGCTTCTGCTGTAGTAAGAGATTTAATAGAGTTGTAAACCTTGATTCATTATGAATTAAGGTTTTTTTGTGCAAAAAAAAAACAAAAAAATTTTTAAATATACACTTGAATAATTATTTGAATTGATGTATAATAATTCACATGATAACAAAACATTTAAATTTCAAGGGGGTAAAAATGAAATGTTTAAAAAAAATAGCAAAAAATTATTAGCAGTATTATTAATGGTATGTATGGTATTTGCATTTTCAGGATGTACAGAGAAAAAAAGCAGTGCAGATGAAGCTTTAGGAAAAGTGGAACAGATCAAAAAGGCAGGAAAGATTGTAGTTGGTACATGTGCAGATTATCCACCTTATGAATTTCATAAGGAAATTGATGGCGAAGATACAATTGTAGGATTTGATATTGAGATTGCAAAAGCAGTTGCAGAGGAGCTTGGTGTTGAGCTTGAAATTAAAGATATGAAATTTGATGGATTATTGCCAGCACTTGTTGCAGATAAAATTGATTTTATTGCAGCAGGGATGTCAGCAACAAAAGAAAGAGCAGAAAGTGTTGATTTTACAAAACCATATTATAATGAAGAGCAAAAGATATTAGTGAAAAAAGAGTTGGCAGATAAAATAAAAACAAAAGAAGACTTAAAGGGATTGAAAATAGGAGCTCAAAAAGCAACTACACAAGAAGAAATTGCTTCAAGTATTGAAGGAGCAGAGGTAAAAGGACTTAGCAAAATTACTGATTTAGTATTAGAATTAACAAACGATAAAATCGATGGCATTATTTTAGTAGGACCAGTAGCAGATGCTTATGCAAAACAAAATGATAATTTAGCTGTTCCAGAGCTTTATTTTAAAAATGATAATGATAAAGGTGTTTCTATAGCGGTTAATAAAGGCAACGAAGATTTAGTTAAAGTCATTAATCAAACATTAGATAAATTAATAAAGGAAGAAAAAATCAAGCAGTTTGTTGTAAAAGCAACAGAGCTAGCTAATGAATAATAATGAACGAATAGCAAAAGGTGATTAGTTCATTAGTTACCTTTTGCTTAAATTTTGTTGATATATTGTGAAATGATAACAATAGGAGGTGCCATAATTGGATATAGTATTTTTAACAAAATATTATAAGTTTTTTATTAGTGGAACAGGTGTTACTTTATTTCTTTCTTTTTTTGGCGTTATTTTTGGTGTTATTTTTGGTATTTTCTTAGCTTTGATGAAGATGTCTAAAAAAGCAGTGTTAAGATTTCCTTCTGTAGCTTATATTGAATTAGTAAGAGGAACGCCTCTTTTGGTGCAATTATTTATTGTTTATTATGGATTACCTTTATTAACAGGGGTAGAATTTCCAGATTTAATGCTTGCAATTATTGCTGTATCCCTCAATAGTGCAGCTTATGTAGCAGAAATTATTCGTGCAGGGATTCAATCTATTGATAAAGGACAGATGGAAGCTGCAAGATCTTTAGGAATGACTAATGCAATGGCTATGAGATATATTATTATTCCTCAAGCCTTTAAAAATATTTTACCAGCACTTGGAAATGAATTTATTGTATTGGTGAAAGAATCAGCTATTGTTTCCGTTGTTGGTATTTATGATTTAATGTATCGAGCAGATACAGTAAGAGGAATATCCTTTAAGCCTTTTGCACCGTTAGTTATTGCGGCGATTATTTACTTTATTATTACATTTACCCTTTCAAAATTAGTGGGGAACCTTGAGAGGAGGTTGAATGCTAGTGATTCACATAACTAATTTAAATAAAAGCTTTGGTGATATTCATGTTTTAAAAGGTATAAATGAACATATTAAAAAGGGAGAGGTTGTAGTTATTATTGGTCCAAGTGGGTCAGGTAAAAGTACTTTTTTAAGATGTTTAAATCTTTTAGAGGAGCCTACTAGTGGAGACATTGTTTTTGAAGGCGTTTCTATTATGGGTAAAACAAATGATATAAATAAGCAAAGAGAAAAAATGGGAATGGTATTTCAGCAGTTTAATCTATTTCCACATATGACAGTCCTTGAAAATATTACTCTTGCGCCAATAAAAGTAAAAAAAATAGAAAAAGCAGAAGCAGAGAAAATTGCGTTTCGTCTATTAAAGAGAATTGGTCTTTTTGATAAAGCAAATAGTTATCCAAATCAACTATCAGGAGGGCAAAAACAAAGAATAGCTATTGCGAGAGCCTTAGCCATGTCACCAGATGTAATGCTTTTTGATGAACCAACTTCAGCTCTAGATCCAGAAATGGTTGGAGAAGTATTAGATGTAATGAAGGAATTAGCAGCAGAGGGGATGACTATGGTAGTAGTTACCCATGAGATGGGATTTGCAAGAGAAGTTGCAACAAGAGTGCTTTTTATGGATGAAGGAAAAATTGTGGAAGAAGCTTCACCACAAGAAATATTTGAAAACCCTAAACATCCGAGAACAAAAGATTTCTTAGGAAAAGTATTATAAACTAACAAAATATTCGTGAAAAATAATATCTATTTTTCACGAATATTTTCGTATATTAGTATAAAATACTGGTTTTAAATTTTATTAGATGGATACTGTATATTCTTGATGACTTAAGAAAGAATTTGTAACACAATTGTTATTGATTATATGAGAATATTTATGGTATATATATAAGGGATGGGAGATTGATTACTGGTATGAAAAATGGTGCTGGATTGAATAACAAATAGTGAAAACGTCAATAATATAGAAGTTTTCATATAATAATATTTATGTTAAGGAGAATGAAGGATGAATAGATTAAAAACTTTAATGGTAGGTTCTATTTATTTTGTTTTATTAGCAAGTGTTACAATTGGGATTGCAAATTTAAGCAGAATGATTAGTTATTAAGGAAAATGGCCTAAAAGGGCCATTATTTTTTTTATGTTAATGTTGTTTATCTATAATGAAAGTATAAATATATTTAATTTTACAGAAAATAAAGAAGAATATATTAGGAGGGGAAAGTTTTGAAGAAAAATACAATGATTGTGTGTTTTACCTTAATTATGAGTTTTTTAATAGGTATATTTTTTATAGATATCATTTATGCAGATATTTTATCATGGGGGTCTCGTGGGGAAGAAGTAAGAATAGTTCAAACAAAATTGAAAAACTGGGGCTATTATTATGGTCAAATAGATGGGATTTTTGGAAAAAAAACTTATCAGGCTGTAGTGAAGTTTCAAAAAAAGAATGGACTCCTCGTAGATGGAAAAGTAGGAGCACAAACAAGACGTGCATTAGGAATTCCTCAAAAAGGAATTTCAGCAAAATATAATGAAACTGTAAAAATTTCACAAAAAAAGTTGAAGCAGTGGGGATATTATAAAGGTGCAGTTGATGGTATATATGGACCGAAAACATATGATGCAGTTACAAAATTTCAAAGGAAGAATGGACTAAGAGTTGATGGTATTATAGGGCCAGATACAAGAAAGGCATTAGGGATTATTGAAAAACCATCTAAAACAGAATATATGTCTACAAGTGGAGGTGTTTCGAGAAATGATGATATTCATCTTTTGGCGATGGCTATACATGGAGAGTCGAGAGGAGAGCCTTATGTAGGACAAGTCGCTGTGGGGGCAGTTATTTTAAATAGGGTAAAGAATCCTTCTTTTCCTAATTCTATTGCAGGAGTTATTTTTCAGCCGGGTGCTTTTACAGCAGTAAATGATGGACAAATTTATTTAACTCCTAATGAAGAGAGCTATAAGGCAGCGAGAGATGCACTTAATGGATGGGATCCAACAGGTGGAGCAATTTATTATTGGAATCCTGCTACTGCTACAAGTAAATGGATATGGACGAGGGAAGTTACGTTAAAGATTGGAAAACATTGGTTTGCACATGAGTAAGAATGGGGGAGAAATATGAAAAAAAGTTTTTTAATATTATTAGGGGTACTACTTATAGGAACAGGGATTTGGGGATATACGCAGTATGAGCAAAATAGGGAGAATAAGATTTTTTTAGAGAATCAATTTAATAGAATGTTTCATGATATGGTGGTAGATGTAGAAAATATACAAGTGAACCTTTCGAAAGTTATGGTTACGGGAACACCAAAACAAAATGTATTATTGTTTTCAGATATTACTCATCTTTGTTATGACGCTCAGGAAAAATTAAGTCAACTTCCAATTGCTCATAAAAATGTGAGCAGAACAGAAAAATTTTTAAGTCAAGTAGGAGATTTGAGTGCAGCTTTAGCTAGGAAAAATCTCGAAGGAAAGCCTTTAAGTCAAAAAGAAAAAGAAACTTTAGAAGAACTTCATAATTACTCAAATTATTTATCTAAAGAATATATTACATTACAGGATAATATGGCAAAACAGGGAATGTATATAGGTGAATTAAGGAAAAAGGCAAATGAAAAATTAAAAAAGGCCAATAAAAATATGCTGAGTACTAGTTTTATAAATATAGAAGAAAAGATGCAAAAGTATCCTGAATTAATTTATGATGGTCCTTTTTCAGAACATGTAAGGAAAAGAAAGGTAAACCTGACAGAAAGAAAGATAGAAAAAGGAGAAATAGAAAAAATAGTAGAAAATTTTTTAGATGATTCTATAAAGTATGAAGTGAATTTTATTAGTGAGACGGATTATGGAACTATACCTGTATATGTATTAGAATTAAAATCAAAAAAAAGAGAAAAAGCTATTACAATGGCAGTTACTAAAAGAGGTGGTCATGTTTTGTGGCTGCTTGATCCTAAGAAAATCAATGAAGCTAAAATATCGGAGCAAGAAGGAATAAGGATTGCTCAGGATTTTTTGAAAGAAAGAGGCTATGAAAACATGATACCTACTTATTCATTAAAGTATGATGGACAACTATTCATTAATTTTGCATATATGCAGGATAATGTTATCATTTATACAGATTTGATTAAGGTAAAAGTTGGATTAGATGAAGGGAAAATTGTAGGCTTTGATGTGGAAGGCTATTTGATGAATCACCGTGAAAGAAACATTTTGAAACCTAAAGTAACTATAAAAGAGGCAAGAGAGAAAGTGAGTATTTATGCGAAAAATTCAAAGCCAAGACTTGCTATCATTCCAACGGAGGGTGGAGAGGAGGTTTTGTGTTATGAATTCAAAGCAGAATATAAAGAGGATACATTTTTAATATATATTAATGCACAAACAGGAGAAGAACAAAAAATATTACAGGTGATTATAAAAGATAATGGTGTATTAATGCTGTGAAATTTATAGCTTTTAGATAAATTAAATAAGTTTTTACATAAAGAAGATCTTGTATTTTGCAAGGTCTTTTTTTTTGAAGGATTTAGCTAATAAAATATCATATACCATAAGACAACCTGTAACAGATATAAATAAAATACATAGTATAGTAGTGCAAAAGGGGATGAAATGATTTATGAAGGAGGGAGAATATGCGTAGAAAATCAAATGGACTTGATAAAAAATTAGAGAAAGCTGCTAGAAATATTAATGTATCAGAGCAACAATTAGAGCAACTTTCAAACCTAGCTAATAAATATAAATATAAATCACAACGAGAAATAGAAGAAGAAATGATTAACATGATCAATACTTTTTCTAAAAAAGAGAAAAGGGATTTAATAAAAAGGCTACAAATGCTTAAGAGAATGACCGATTTATTAGATGATAGTCAAACAAAAAAGATAGACAAGTTTATTAAACTTTTGTCAAGATAAATTTAAGGAGTAAGTATTAAAAGCTTACTCCTTTAATTATAGGTAAACAACTTCAAAACGAAATATAAAGAACAGTTCATTCCAGATAACTTTTGAAAAAACAAAACTTCATTCCATGAAAAAATACTAAACCTTCAAAACTCACTTCGTTCAAACAATGAAGGTTCTTAACGTATTTTTCATGAAATTTCAGTAAGTTTTTTTACAAAAGTTATCGAAGTCATTCACTTATCTTTATATATTTCTTTTTTTATGTTGATGTTGTTTACCTATATTTTGCAACTGTAATTTTAAACTTTAATTTATTTAGGTAAAGAAAGTAGAACATTAAATAAAATATATTGATTATTTTATACATTTCTAATGTTATAATATCATTGGGATAAAGTACCAATCAGACTCGATAATGGACACAATAGATATACAGAAGAACATTTATTCCAACATCTTCTTCATCTCAAAGAGCAACGAAACAGAGAAGGTTTACTGCGAAACACCGAATATAGTGTATAAGAGCAAATGGTACATACCAACTGTAGATAAAGGGAAAATAATAGATACAACATACTTAAATACGAATGATGAAACTACAAAGTTTATTTTAGATAAATGTCCCACTAGAGCACCGGGGAAATTATCGTTTATGCGTGATGGTAAAGTAACACAACAGGTAAAGTGAAATTAACAGGAAGATGGTGAATTACTCTAGACTATTTTTGTAAATATTGACAATTTTGCAGATTAAGACTATAATAAAATTGATCATAAATGCGGGCATAGCTTAATGGCAGAGTCCTGGCTTCCCAAGCCAGTTGTGCGGGTTCGATTCCCGTTGCCCGCTCCAAACAAATCAAAATAAGCCCTACAGTAAATCTGTAGGGCTTATTTTGGTAATAATATAAGAAAAAGGAGTTAGAAGATGCGATTAGAAAGACTTATTGTTGGAATGTTAGAAACAAATGGATATATTCTTTACGATGAAAATATGTTGGAAGCTTTGATCATTGACCCAGGAGATGAAGCTAAGACTTTTGTAGAGTATATTAGTAGAAACCGATTAAAACCTATAGGTATTATTCTTACACATTATCATTATGATCATATAGGAGCTGTATTGGATTTGAGGAAAAAATATTCTATGCCTGTATATATTCATAAAAAAGATGAAGAAGGATTAAAAGATCCTTGTATCAATCATTCAGTAAGTAGCTTTAGAAAATCTATTTCTATTATTCCAGATCAAACATTAAAGGATGGAGATACAATAAAAACTTCATGGGTAACTTTAGAGATTATTCATACTCCTGGGCATACACCTGGAGGTATTTGTATAAAGGTAAAGAATAAAAATATAATATTTACAGGAGATACGATTTTTAATATTGATTTAGGAAGAACGGATTTAGAAGGTGGAGATTATCATGCAATGAAAAATTCTATTAGAAACAAGGTTTCTAAATGGAGTGATGATATGATGATTTATCCTGGTCATGGAGATCTTGCTTCTATGGCAGATGTAAAGAAAAAGAATATGGAATATTTAGATATAATAAAAAGAAGATGATTAAATATAAAGCATTAAGATATTAGGGGGCCTTTAGTTATTGAAGAAGGCCTTCTTTTTTAAAATAGCAATAATAAATAGAATAATAGGAAAAATACCTTGAAAAGGAAAAGTAAAATAAAACCATGTATCTGTTTGAAATTTGGAATAATGCATGACACTATCATATTGAAAATAAGATAAATTAATTACAAGTAAAGAAACAGGGATTATAATAAATCTATGATCTTTACAGTTAAAGGTCTGTGCAATTCCTTTACAAGTGCATAATAATAATATACTGATTTTAACAAAACCACCTAAGACAAATATAATTAAAATAATAGCTTCTGTTCTTTGAAAGGTATTGCCTATATTGATTCTTGAAAAAGTGTGATAAGTAGGATAGTGTACACGTGATGCTTCATTGATTCCTAACACTAAAATATTGGTTGAAGAAATAATGAATAATATGAACCCTCCTAAAAGCAATCCTATAATATAAATTTTATAAGAAGATTTTTTTTCATTAAAGCTAGAAAAAACTATTGAAAATGCAATAATTTGAGAAAATGGAAATGAAAAAGTATTCAATGCACCTTTGACAATTGGATGAATACCATTATTAAATATAGGTAAAATGTTGTTTATATTCATTTTAGGAATTAATAAAATAATTGCAAGAAATATAATAAAAATTGCTACAATTAGCAAAAATGCGCTCCATCTGCCTAAAACTTCAATTTTTTCCTTTACCACCCATGCACATAGAATTAAAAGAAAGATCATTGGGATAATTTTTGGAGTTTCTATAAGACTAATTGTACTTATGAAATTACCGAAATTAACTAAAACATCAGATGTCCAATAAAACATAAAGCAAGTAAATAATAGTATAATTCCTTTTCCTAGTATTTTTCCGAAGCAAATTTCAATGATGTCAAATAAATTTTTATCATGAAAAATATTGTGAAGTTTGATATATATTAGGGAAAAAGGGATTGCCATAAATATTGCGAAAATGATGGCTAACCATAAATCTTTTCCAGCTTCTAGTCCCATTATAAAAACTGATGAAGAACCTATTATAAACAAAACAATTAGAGAGATACCGTGTGTATTAGAAATAACTTCTTTGTTCATTATTAGCCTCCACTTTATAGTTTATGTTAAATAGAATGATGTATTATATAGTTTTCCCAAATACCTTTAGTTTATGGCAAAATGATTTTAATTTTTAATAATCATTATTACCCATAATATTGTTTAAATGGGTTTAAGTGGTAAAAAAATAATTATAGGAAGATAAAGAGGTAGAATAATGTTTTCAAATATTTTGTATATAAAGGAGATGTATATGCTAAAAATATTATTTATGACATAATAGCAAAATTTTGGTCAGATGTTAGTTTTTTAAATGAAAATAATAATAAAAAAATATGTATGAAGAATACAGGATATATTTTGTTGATAGTACATTACAATATGAAAAAAAGCAATAGGGAATGTTAAGTATAAGTGCTTTGTGTGTGATATGAAAATAGTGACATATAATCGAGCCCCTTTTTATTAGTATTTATACAAAAAATATAAGCCACTTTTATCCAGTGGCTTATATAATAAGTTTTAGATGATCTTTTATATCAAATATATATTTTAGTGAAGGTTATTTAATCAACTTCAATTTAGTAATATCAAAGGTATTTTCTTTAGTTATTGCTTCAAGTATACCAATTTCTTCTTTAATAGAATTAATACCTTCTGTATTTCTAAATACCTGATCATGTGTAATGTTAAGCTTTTGTTCAATACGATCTTGACCTTGTTCTAAATTTTTAAGACGTTGGTTAATAGTCTTAATTTCAGTATCCATTGAACTTAATTTTTCATTAATATTCTTTACTTCATTTAATAGTTGTTGCAATAATTCATTTAACATTATAATCATCCTTCCATATGCGGTTCCTAATTTACATTATATAATTTTTGCATGTTTTATTCAAATAGATAAAAGCCACTCGTTATATAACTAGAAAGGTTTTTAGTCATATAGAAATTAATAAAAGCTATTAAAAAACAGCTTTTGAAATTGCTTCAGATTGTCTATATTCTTGAGCTAAAATAGTTGTTATAAGTTTAAATGGCCTATGTCAAAAGAATTAAAAATTGAACTTAAAAAAGATCAATCCAGTAAGAGATAATTCTCCTACTGGATTAAATTTTATCAGGTATTAAATTTATTTTCTATGCGTCTATTTTTTTGACGGATACAATATGTGGGATGTAAATCTTCTATATGCATATCTATTCTATCTAATATAGGTCCTGAAATATTTTAATTGACCATGTGGGATGTAAATGTAAGCATTAGCAGGGGTTATGATTTGAAAGTTATTGGATATATATCTAATTAATTAATAAGTTTTTGCAAAGTGCTGTTTTTGTAACATAATATAAAAAATATACATAATATGGTATTGCGATAACTTATAATAGTAGGGGGAAAAGATGTATGCATAAAGAAAGATTAGATATGCTTTTAAAAGTCATGGAATTGGAAGACTGTTGTGTAGACTTGAATCTATATCTTGATACACATCCTACAGATCAAAATGCACTCATGCAATACAACACATATGCTTGTCAGCTTATGGCATTAAAAAATCAGTATGAGTGTATATATGGGCCATTATCAAACTTTGGATCAGCACAAAGTCAGTATCCATTCAGGTGGATAGAAGATCCTTGGCCTTGGGAAATTGAATACTAAAGGGGGATGCTTTATGTGGATCTATGAAAAAAAATTACAATATCCTGTAAAAATAAGCTGTAAAGATCCAAGAATGGCTCAGTATGTTATGACACAGTTAGGAGGGCCTGATGGAGAATTATCTGCAGCTCTAACTTATTTAAATCAAAGATACAAAATGCCTACAAAAAAAGCAACAGCACTTCTTACGGATATCGGAACTGAAGAACTTGCTCATGTTGAAATGATTCAAACTATGATTGTAAAATTAACAGAAGATGTAAGTATAGAAGAAATAAAGAAAATGGATATGGGACAATATTATGCAATAAGAGATACAGCTGTATATCCTGCAGATAGCACTGGAAACCCTTGGACTGCTAGCTATGTTTCATCAACTGGAAATCCTGTAGCAGATTTATATAATGATATGGCTGCAGAAAAAAAAGCAAAAGCTGTTTATGAGAATTTGATAAAATTAACAGATGATCCGTTGTTAAAAGATTCTTTAAGATTTTTATTGGATAGAGAAATAGTGCATTTTAAACGTTTTGGAGAGGCATTACGAAGTGTAGAGGCTTATAATCAAAGCAAAAAATGCTATTAACAAAAAACCAGGAACTTCCTGGTTTTATTTTTGTATAAAAATTGTATTAAGAACTCTACGTATTTATTTGTGTGGAGTGTCAAAGAAAATAAAGTATCAGAAACTTCAAAAACATAGTATTTATAATAAATTTCGACAAAAAATTCTTGATATCTTTTCATAATTCATGTAGGATTACAATTGGTGAAAAAATTTTGAATGAGGTGAAAAAATGAAAAGAAAAACTTTTGTATATTTTTTGATTTTATGCTTGAGTATGGCTGTTTTAGGGACAGGCTGTGGAGATTCTAGTACAAATACTGTGAAAGAAACGAATAGTAATGAAACTGTTGAAGGTGGAAAAGTTGTTATGGCTATAGAACAAGATATGGATTCTTTAGATCCACACTTTTCAGCAGCGGCAGGAACAAAAGAAATATTATTTAATATTTTTGAAGGATTAATGAAGCCTGATGAAAAAGGTAACGTTATTCCAGCAGTAGCTGAAGATTATAGCATATCAGAGGATGGACTGACCTATACATTCAAATTGAGAAAAGGAATAAAGTTTCACAATGGAGATTTTGTAACTGTAGAAGATGTAAAATATTCTTTAGATAGAGTAATGGGAACAGAGACAGGAAAGCCGTTAACATCTGATTTAAAAAATGTTAGAAGTGTAGAAATTGTAGATGATAAGACAATCCTCATTCAATTAAAGGAAGTAGATGCTTCCTTATTAAGTAAATTAACAGTAGCAATTGTGCCAAAGTCAAATGAAAAAAATTTCACTAAGCATCCTATTGGTACAGGACCATTTAAGTTTGTTGAATATTTGCCAGAACAAAGGCTTGTAATAGAAAAGTTTAATGATTATTGGAAGAAAGGTATTCCACATTTAGATAGAGTAGAGTTTCGAATTTTGCCAGATAGGGAGGCTTCATTATTAAGCTTTAAAGCAGGAGAGATTGATATGTATCCTCGTCTTCCAAATGAGCGTGTAGAAGAATTAGGAGATGGATTTGAGACGGTATCAGGACCACAAAATCTTGTACAGCTAATGGTTATGAATAATAAAAGAGCACCTTTTAATGATATACGTGTTCGTAAAGCTATTAATTATGCTGTAGATGTGGATGAAATTATAGAGGCAGTTGCTTTTGGATATGGTTCAAAGATAGGTTCAAATATGAGCCCAGTAATGGAAAGATACTATGAAGATGGATTGGATGATTTGTATTCTATAAATATAAAGAAGGCAAAACAGCTTCTTAAGGAAGCAGGATATGAAGATGGATTGAAAGTAAAGATTGCTATCCCTTCTAATTATCAATTTCATGTAGATACAGGAAAAGTGATTGTTCAGCAATTGGAAAAGGTTGGTATAGAGGCAAAAATCGAACTTGTTGAATGGGGTGTATGGTTAGACCGCATTTATAAAGGAAGAGATTATGATATGACTATTATTGCTTTTACAGGAGAATTAGATCCAGGTAAAATGTTAAAAAAATATACTTCAAATGCAAGAAATAATTTTATGAATTATAAAAATGCAAGCTATGATAAATTGATTGAAAAGGCAGAGAAGGAAGTGGATCAGAAAAAAAGAGTTCAAATTTATAAGGAAGCACAAAAAATCCTAGCAGAGGACGCTGTATGTGTGTTTATTATGGATCCACAATTTACAATGGCTATGAAGAAAAATATTAAAGGCTACAAGCTATACCCTATTTATGTGCAGGATATGTCGTCTGTTTATTATACGAAATATTAGGTAGGAGAGTCATTATGAATTATTTGCTAAGGCGAGGATTTACTTTAATTATTACCCTTTTACTGATTTCAATATTTACATTTATATTATTTCAGATTATACCAGGAGATCCAGCTATGACTATTCTTGGAATGGATGCAGAACAAGGTCAAATAGAAGCTTTACGGTCGCAGATGAATTTTGATTTACCTATAACACAAAGATATTTAAAATGGATGGGAAATGTATTAAAAGGAGACTTGGGTCAGTCTATTCGTTTTTCTATGCCTGTAACAAAGCTAATCGGAAGTAGACTGTCTGTAACCTTATCCTTGGCAGTAATGGCTATAGGGATTGCTACCATTGTAGCGATCCCTCTTGGCATTTTATCAGCTAGAGTTAATGGAAAATGTATAGATGCTGTAATTTCAATTTTTACTCAATTTGGAATGGCTATTCCTTCCTTTTGGCTTGGGATATTATTGATGTATATATTTAGATTGAAATTACATTGGTTTACACAAGGAGGATATGTTCCGTGGAGTAAAAGTGTATGGGGTGCTTTTTGGTCACTCCTTTTACCAGCTATTGCGATTGCTATACCTACTATTGCTATACTTACAAGATATTTAAGAAATGCTTTGCTTGAGCAGCTAAAGCTTGACTATGTGAGGACAGCTTATAGTAAAGGACTTAAGGAAAGAGCAATTATTTACAAGCATGTTTTAAAAAATGCACTGATCCCTGTAGTAACGATTATGGGAATGATTATCACCAGTGTATTAGGTGGAAGCTTATTAGTAGAACAAGTATTTGCTTTACCAGGATTAGGAAGATTGCTTATTGCATCTATTCAGTATAGAGATTTTTTTCTTATTCAGGGAATGGTTATGTATATTGCATTTGTAGTAATTTTAGTGAATTTTTTTGTAGATGTATTTTATAAGGTGATAGATCCTAGGATCCAAATGAAGTAGGTGAAAACATGATACGTAAAAATAATTTTAATTTATATATAGGAATGTTCCTCGTAACAGTTCTTTTGCTTTTGATGGTTATCAGTATTTTTTATACTCCTTATGACGTGAATGAAATGGTTATTAAAGACCGATTTCAAGAACCAAGCTTTAAGCATCTTATGGGGACGGATAATTTTGGAAGAGATATTTTAAGCCGTATTATGAAAGGGGCACAGATAGCATTTTTAGTAGGAACAGTTTCAGTGGCTGTATCTTTTATATTTGGAACTGTGATTGGTGCTGTAGCAGGTTATATAGGCGGATGGTTAGATGAAATTATTATGAGATTTATTGATGCCTTAATGGCGTTTCCAAGTATATTACTAGCTTTGGTGTTTATTGCTGTATTTGGAGCATCTACACAAAATACAATTATTGCCATAGGTATTCGCGGAATTCCTACCTTTGCTCGTATTGCAAGAAGTGGTTTTATACAATATAAGGAATTTGAATTTGTAAAGGCTGCCAAATCCATAGGAGCAAATCATATGCGCATTATGTTTATACACATATTACCGAATGTACTGTCTTCTCTGATTATTGCTGCATCAATGGGATTTGCAAATGCAGTACTAGCTGAAGCAGGTCTTAGCTATCTTGGATTAGGTGTACAACCACCTGACCCAAGCTGGGGAAGAATGTTAAAGGAAGCTCAAAATTATATTATAAAAGCGCCATGGTATACATTAGCTCCGGGAATAATGATTACTATGTCTGTATTAGGTTTTAATTTATTAGGAGATGGCATCAGAGATATTAGAGATCCACGTGGGTAGGAGGAGTATATATGGATACATTGTTAAAGGTAAATAATTTGCATATAGGCTTTTCTACAAAGGAAGGACTGCTTACAGCGGTTGAAGACAATTCTTTTTCTGTAAAAGAAGGAGAAATACTTGGGATAGTTGGAGAATCAGGATGTGGGAAGAGTATTACTTCTTTAGCTATAATGGGATTACTGCCAAAACATGCAAGGATTACAAAAGGAGAAATCGTTTTTGCAGGAAAAAATATTACATCTTTAGACAAAGAAGAAAGAAGGAAGCTAAGAGGTAAAGAAATGACTATGATTTTTCAGGAGCCTATGACTTCTTTAAATCCAGTTCTTAAGATTGGAGATCAAATTATAGAGGGCTTGATGCTGCATACAAGATTATCAAGAAAAGAAGCAAAAGAAAGAGCTATTGAGATGATGAGGAAAGTTGGATTGCCGAGACCAAATCAAATATATGATGCATATCCCCACGAGTTATCAGGGGGAATGAGACAAAGAATTATGATTGCTATGGCTTTAATTAGTAAGCCAAAGCTGTTGATTGCAGATGAGCCAACTACGGCTTTAGATGTAACAATTCAAGCACAGATTTTACAATTGATGAAAAAAATGAATAAAGAAATGAAGACAGCTATGCTTTTGATTTCTCATGATATTGGTGTGATTGCTAAAATGTGTCATCGTGTAATTGTCATGTATGCAGGACATATTTTTGAAGAGGCAAGTGCAGAAAAAATTATAGAAAAAGGTATACATCCATATACGAAGGGCTTGATGGAATGTATTCCTACACCTGAAAAGCGTGGGAAAGTTTTGTATGCAATTCCAGGAAGAGTTCCTTCTTTAAATGAGCGTAGCAAGGGATGTCCATTTGCCTTAAGGTGTCCGAAAGCTTTTCAACAATGTTATAATGAAAAGCCAGCTCTGGAAAAAATTAGTAAAGGGCAGCGTGTAAGATGTTTTTTGGCACAGTAAGGAGAGAGGAAAATGTCACAAGAATGGCTTGTACAGGTGAAAAATCTTTGTAAATACTATCCTGTTTTTAAAAAGAAATTTTGGGAAAAGAAAACCTATGTAAAAGCAGTAGATAATGTTTCATTTTCTATACGAAGGGGCGAAACCTTTGGATTGGTAGGAGAAAGTGGATGTGGAAAGTCAACAACAGCCTTTATGATAAATGGATTACTTCAGCCAACTCATGGTGAAATAAAGTTTGATGGCAAGGATATTACACTTGTTAAAGAAAAAGAAATTCGTGAAAAAATGCAAGTGGTTTTCCAAGACCCATATGCTTCTTTGAATCCTAAAAAAAAGATAGGGTGGATTGTAGAAGAACCTCTTTTGATTCACAAAAAATATAGTAAAAAAGAACGGCAGAAAAAGGTATCTGAGATGATGGAATTGGTAGGTCTTGATGAAAGCTTTAAAAGTCGTTATCCTCATGAATTAAGTGGAGGACAAAGGCAGCGAATAGGTATTGCAAGAGCATTGATGCTAAGTCCTCAGTTTATAATTGCAGATGAACCTGTTTCAGCTTTAGATGTTTCTGTGCAGGCGCAAATATTAAATCTTTTGAAAGAGTTACAGTCAAAGCTTAGATTAACTTATTTATTTATATCACATGATTTAAATGTAGTACATTATATGTGTGATCGTGTAGGGGTTATGTATTTAGGCAAAATTGTTGAAGAGGCTCCTGTTGAGAAGATTTATGAAAAAGCAATGCATCCTTATACAAAGCTATTATTATCTACGCTTTCTGGAGGTGTAGATTTTGATGAAAATCAGATATTTTTAAAAGAAGAAAGTTTATTAGAAAATAGTGGAGAAGGATGTGCGTTTTATCATAGATGCCCTTATGCAATGGATGTATGTAAAAGATTGTTGCCAAAACTAGAACAAGTAGAAAGGGAACATTTTACTGCTTGCCATCTTTATTAGACTTGTGGTAAGAATACTCCCACTTTTAAAGTGGGGGATGAATTTAGCAAAATACATTTTACTATATAACATGCTTTTTAGTAAAACATGATATGATAGATATGTAGGAAGGGTGTAGTTCACTATGTATAATATTAAGGCGGTTATTTTTGACTTAGATGGTACACTAGTAGATTCTATGTGGGTTTGGAGACAAATAGATATAGATTACCTAGGAAAAAGAGGAATTGCTTTACCTGATGATTTGCAGAAAAAAATAGAGGGTATGAGCTTTACAGAGACAGCTCATTATTTTAAAAAAAGATTTAAGCTAGAGGATTCTATAGATGAAATTAAGGATGAATGGATGAAAATGACAAAGTCTTATTATGAAAATAATATAGAATTAAAGACAGGTGTATATGCTTTATTGATGAAATTAAAAAATAAAGGTATAAAGATGGGTATAGGTACAAGTAATGCAAAGGAACTAGCTGAAGCAGTTCTTAGAAAAAACAATATTATTGACTTTTTTGATACAATTCGTACTAGCTGTGAAGTTGAAAAGGGAAAGCCACATCCCCATATTTTCCTAAAGGTCGCAGAGGATTTAGGCGTTATGCCTGATCAATGTCTAGTTTTTGAAGATACCTATGCAGGTGTACTTGCAGGAAAAAGAGCTGGTATGAAGGTATTTGCGGTTGCAGATGAAAGTTCATCCTTATATAAAGATGATATTAGTTCGTTAGCAGATCAATATTTGGAAGGATTTGAAGAGATTGCATAAGCCGAGTAGATACTCGGCTTTTTACAAATAAATAGCTTTAAAATGAAATATAATATAAGCAGTATAAATAAGCATAAGCTTATAAATGAGGTGATACATTGATAGAGTTACCAAATGATTTTAAAGAAAAAATGAAAATATTATTAAAAGAAGAATATAAAAAATTTATAGAGAGTTACAATGATCCAAAGACACAGGGATTAAGAGTAAATACACTTAAAATAGCTTGTAAGGATTTTGAAAAAATAAGCCCATTTAGTCTAAAAAAGGTTTCTTGGGCAGAGGAAGGGTTTTATCATGAAGTAGACAAGCCTGGAAAACATCCTTATCACGAAGCAGGTCTTTATTATATCCAAGAACCTAGTGCTATGGCAGTAGGAGCATTACTTGATCCTCAGCCGGGAGAGAGAATATTAGATTTATGTGCAGCACCAGGTGGAAAATCTACTCATATTGCTGCTAAATTAAAAGGAGAAGGATTATTAGTATCTAATGAAGTTTATCCAGCAAGAAGTAAAATCCTTTCTCAAAATATAGAAAGATTGGGGATTAAAAATTGTATTGTTACTAATGAAAGTCCAGCCCGACTGTCAAAAAAGTTTAAAAATTATTTCCACAGAATTTTAGTAGATGCTCCTTGTTCAGGGGAAGGTATGTTTCGAAAGGATCCAGATACTTGCAAAGAATGGAGTATAGATAATGTATCTATGTGTGCAGAAAGACAGCTAGATATTTTAGAACAAGCACAAAAAATGCTAATGCCAGAAGGTATTTTAGTATACTCTACATGTACCTTTTCGCCAGAGGAAAATGAAGGGGTAATAGAAAAATTCATTAAAAATTATCCTGAATTTTATATAGAAGCAGTAAAAACTTATGATGGATTTGCTAAAGGAAGACCTGAGTGGATATTATCAGATGATGAAGATTTAAAGAAAGCTATTAGGCTATGGCCTCATCAATTGAGAGGGGAAGGGCATTTTATTGCAGTTTTAAAGAAAAGAGATGGAGAAGTTGCTAAAATAAAAAATAAGAAAAAGCAGATAGATAAGAAGGCTTTGAAGGATTACTATGACTTTGGGAAAAAATATCTAAATAAAATACCAGAAGGCAAATTTATAGTTTTTGGAGAACAACTATATATTTTACCAGAGGATACTATTAATCTTGAAAATTTAAAAGTAATTCGACCAGGATTGCATTTAGGAACTTTGAAAAAAAATAGGTTTGAACCATCTCATGCATTTGCTCTTTCTTTAAAGCCTGAAGATGTAAAAAATAATATTTTTATGGATGCGATGAGTCAAGATATAATAGCTTATTTAAAAGGAGAGTCTATAAGCTTTGAAGGAAAAAACGGATGGAACCTTGTAAATGTAGATGGATATTCCATAGGATGGTGTAAAATTGTAAATAATATACTTAAAAACCATTATCCAAAAGGATTAAGATGGGTTGGACAAATATAGGAAATTAGGAGGAAATTATGAAGAAAAAAGACATAATAGAATTAAAAATAGAAGATTTAGAATTTCCATTAAAGGGGATAGGATTTTATGAAGATAAAAAAGTATTTGTAAAAAATACTATTCCGGGACAAGTTGTTCGTGTTTTCATAAAAAAAGTTAGAAAAGATTATGCAGAAGGAAAATTATTAGAAGTAATAGAAAGAGCTTCTATAGAGGAAGCATCTTTTTGTAAGCACTTTGGTGCTTGTGGTGGATGTAGCTATCAGACAGTTCCTTATGAAAAGCAGCTTCATATGAAAGCAGAACTTGTGAAAGGATTATTAGATGAAGCGAATATAAAGGATTATGAATTTTTAGGCATCGAAGCCAGTCCAGAAGAATTTGCCTATAGAAACAAAATGGAATATTCTTTTGGCAATGAAAAAAAAGGTGGAGAATTGAATTTAGGAATGCATAAAAAAGGAAAATTTCATGATGTTGTAACGGTAGATCAATGTAAAATTGTGGATGAAGATTTCAATACTATTCTTTCAAGTATGTTAAATTATTTCCGGGGAAAAGGTGTACCTTTATATAACAATAAAACTCATGAGGGATATTTAAGACATTTGATTGTAAGAAAAGCAAGGAAGACAGAAGAGATTCTCATTAATCTTGTAACTAGTACACAAATTGCATTTGATATGACTGAATTGATAGAGCTTATGAAAAATCTAAAATTAGAGGGAAAACTTGTAGGATTTTTGCATACCTTTAATGATAATTTATCAGATGCAGTTGTAAGTGATGAAACAAAGCTTTTATGGGGACAAGATTATTTTACAGAAGAAATACTCGGATTAAAATTTAAAATATCAGCTTTCTCATTTTTTCAAACTAATTCACTAGGTGTAGAGAAGCTATATAGTATGGTACTAGATTTTATGGGAGATGCAGATAATAAAACTGTATTTGATTTATACTGTGGTACAGGAACTATTGGGCAAATTGTAGCGAAAAGAGCTAAGAAGGTTATAGGTATTGAACTGATAGAAGAAGCAGTAGAGGCTGCTAATAAAAATGCCAAAATGAATGGACTTAGCAACTGTAAGTTTATAGCAGGTGATGTTTTGAAAAAGATTGACGAATTAATAACCAAACCAGATATAATTATTCTTGATCCACCTCGTAGTGGGGTTCATCCAAAAGCTTTGAAGAAGGTATTAGATTATAGAGCACCTGAAATTATTTATGTATCCTGCAATCCAAAGAGTTTAGCTGAGAATCTTATAGAAGTACAAAAGGCAGGATATAAGGTGGAGAAGGTAAAATGTATGGACATGTTCCCACATACGGCGCATGTGGAGACGGTTGTGTTGATTAAAAGAAAACTGTCCAATTAAAACAAACCTTTTCAATTTAAAATAAACTTTTTGCATGTTTAAAATAAAGTCTTGTAATGAAAGAGTTTGTTCGATATATGGTCAAAAAAAATGGAAGTAAAAATGGAATTGTTAAGGGGAAAGAATCATGGTTTGAGTCTTTATTCTGGACCCTTATTTTTTTGCATAAAGGATTATGGGGGATGGTTCAATTGTATCCGTCAAAAAATAGATGCATAGAAAATAAATTTAATACCTGATAAAATTTAATCCAGTAGGAGAATTATCTCTTACTGGATTGATCTTTTTTTAGTTCAATTTTTAGTTCTTTTGGGATTTCACTAGCCAAAGGAAGAAGCTCACTATGCTCTTCTCTAAGCTTTTTTTCGATTTCATAAAACTTGGCACAATAATTAAACCCTATTAATGCTCTTGATTCTTTGAGGGCTTCTGTAATATGGTTGATGGATACTAATGTTATTTTCTTTACAAAAAGATCTAATAGTTCCTGTATGAAAAGAAAATCTATTCAAAATATCTTCCCAGTCAATAGCTGATGAATCTTCCTTCATAACAGGTAACTCCTCCTATACAATAGATTTTGTTATCTGTTATTCTAGCAAAGTAAGGTACAAACTACTAGGCAGAAAATCTTTGACGGTTACAGATGGAACGCCTTGTGAGCTCGAAAGTTTCATGCAGGGTGTGGTCGATGGGAAAAGGTGGAGATAATTTCAAACCCTTACCTATTCGAATAGTTCATCAGAAGACTTGGCAGTCTAAAAGATATTCATTACATATGTCTCTGATGTACTTCACTTGGTTTTCTGTTAAACTGTATAAACAATATTCCGTTCCAAAATGTCTTGTATTAAACAGTGCAGAATCATCATTGAATTCTCTAAATAAGGTTACATCAAACCATTTGAGCCTTTTATTGTTTATTACACAATTATATTTTAATAATTTTACAATATTTTCACTTAGAACACACTTGATAATTTTTTGTTCATTTTTATATCCATAATTTTTCACTGATAATATATCTTTTGTCTCTGAAATTTCTTTAATTATATCTTTATCATTTTCCCAACATCCAAATTCAATATATTTGCATAATGGGATGATATATGATATTAGTCTTTGCCAAAATTTTTTATACCTTATGTTGAATATGTCTTCTGAGCTATTTGTACGAATAACCAAACCTTTTTTGAATATTTTTCCATATATAAAATTCCTTTCCTATGTTTATTTTAGAATAAAAAATCAATATAGCTCTCTTCTTTTAGAATACCATAATATAATTAGTATAGAAATAATAATATACATATAATTTATAAAAATTCCTTTGATAACAGTGCTATAATCATTAAATTGATGTAATATTTTAAATAAAGATAGGTATTGAGTTATTGATATTTCTTTATAATTAACACTAAAATTGTCTACTGTTACTTATTATAGTAAATTGTCATATGATGAATTCTTAGACTATTATGAAAGCAATAAATATAGTATCAACAGAAATATAGTGACTTATAACGGCGCGGATTTCATAATTTCAGAAGAGGAGTATGATGAAGATTATAAGTATTATTTTATAGATATTGATTTGTATATGAATGAATAATGTATTAAAGACCAAGTTTGAAATTTTAACTTGGTTTTTTATGTTGTACGAGGCATGTTACCGAGTCGATGGTTTGAAAGAATAGTTCAGTTGAGAATGAGAGTAGAATTTTATTCTTTTTATGTAGCTAAAAATATATGGTACTTTGAGTAAAATAATACCAAATTATGATATAATATTGGTGTACATGTTAAATAAAGGTAAACTTGATTTTGTTTTCAGGTGGGATTGAAGCAGCAATGTACCTTATTGATAAGAAGAACAACCGAATTTCAAAGATAAAAGAGAAAACCTTTTCAGAACTCTGGTTTAAGGAAAGGGAACATCTATAGGAATGGCTGGCAAATGAACCCTCAGCTTTTGGTGAAGATTTACTTATCATTTAGAAAGAATTTGATGGTTTTGTAGATACAAAGGAACGGTTTGATTTCCTTACTTTGGATAAGGACGGCAACTTGGTAATAGTTGTTCCTTGACATTGAACAGATTATATCTATGAAGGATGCTCAGGACTATGTAATTAAAATGGTTGAAAAAGTTCTAAAAGATTATTTGAAGAAATATAAGAAGTAAGTGGATTTGGTGATGTCAGAAGAAAGAAGGAGATATCAAAGGAGGTAGAGAAGTTGAGGATTGCTTTAATTTCATGTACAAGCAGTAAAAAAACATATAAATGTCCAGCAAGAGAATTGTATTCAGAAAGCCCAAGATTCCGGCTGGCATATGATTTTGCAAAGCTAGTTTCAGATAAAATATTTATTCTTTCGGCAAAGTATGGTTTGGTGCCAGAGGATAGGGTCATTGAGCCTTATAACGAAACATTGAAAGAGAAGAGTGCTCAGGAACGTCGAAATTGGGGAGATACAGTGTTAAACGAATTACGTAAAGTTTCTGATATAGAACACGATGAGTTTATTGTTTTAGCGGGTAAAGTTTATAATGAAAAATTGCTGCCCCATCTAAGTAAATTTTGGATACCTCTTAAAGGTAAGGCATTGGGTAAGTGGATTCCTGAGTTAGAAAGACTGATTCACCTTGAAAAAGAAACAGATAAAGTAGATGTCCTTCATATGCTTTTTAATGGCTTGCCACGACTTGATTGGATGATGATAGATGAGATTCCATATCAAAACGGCATTTATATCATGTTTGAAAAGGGCGAAAGCTATCGAGGTATGGATAGGATAGTTCATATAGGTACTCACCGAAGTCAAGGCCGGTTAAGGAAAAGGTTAAAAGACCATTTTGAGAAAGAAGATGCTGATGGTAGCATCTTCCGAAAAAATATCGGACGTGCTTTTTTGAATATGAATTCTGATCCGTATTTACGAGTATGGGAAATTGATATGCACCATTCTAAGAATGTAAGAAATTACGGGCATTTAGTCAATGCACGGTTGGAAACTGAACTTGAGGCAAAAATTAGCCAGTATTTAAGAAATAATATCACTTTTGTTTGTTTTCCAGTTGATGAAGAAGCAGAACGGTTGAGATTGAAAAAAGGTATTATTGCAACACTTAACAAACATCAAATGTTTGGTCCGAGTAATAATTGGTTGGGCCTGAATAGCCCTGTGCTGGATATTGCGAACAGTGGTCTTTGGAATAGACAGGGGTTGAAAGGGCAACTATTATCAGATGAGGAATTAGAGCGAGTTAAGTGGCTTGCCAGATTTGGAAACGATGGTTATAGAAATAATAAGGGTCATAGGACACAAGTAAAAAGAGCCGTAAAGCATATCAGAACGGTTGGAGAAATTCCTGATTCAGGTCGGAAAACGGCTGATGATGTAAGACAGTATATAGAAAAATTGTTGCAGGAAGCAAAGATGAGAGGCGAAGATTATATTGATTTGGTTTCAGGAAATATTCATAAGCAGTTGGGGATGAAAAACAGGATGCCGCAGGTGTGCATAATTATGTATGAGAAAATGATGCCTGGTGATGAAGTTTTGCATACAATCCCGAGTGGTAAGAGTTCAACTATAAAAATCAGGTATGATCTAAAAAATAGATAAATATATGGATTAATTTGGGTTGGGAGTTTGATATAGGGTGAATGATATAAATATAAATGTCTGTTAATGTCAAGATAAGACTGGTGTTAGTATAATATTGTAGACACGAAAAGCCGAACACTTTAAAATAGAGATAAGAAAAGGAAGTGTTAATAATGGCTAGAGGTCAAAAGAGATATATAGATGAATTCAAGTATTTAAAGAAAAAACCAAGTAATAGAGAGCTAGAGAATAAAAGATAGAGAAAGAAATACTAAATATTTATAAAAAAAGTAGAAACCGCTATGGAGCACCTAAAATAAATGATGGAACTCCACAAGAACTTATAAAAATAAAGTGAATGGCACTATACTGGATACATCGGCAAAAGGAAACTGTTTCCATATAAAGAAAAACGAATTACTGATACTCAATTGTGATGGTTGATAACAAGTTGTAAAATAGCAAACCGGTTAATGTAGAATTTTACTTTAACCGGTTTTTTGTTCTTTTTTGAATGGTTATTCTCATAAAATATTAAGCTACGCTTATTTTATATTTAAAAAAGACAAACCACTGAAAAAATTCACTAGTTTGTCAGCAACCTGAATCCTTAAACTTAAGGACTGCGATATCTTCGCCTTATTAGGTGATGCTGCTTATGACAGCGTGAAACTGTTTAAATTATGCGAAGAGCTATCATTTCACCTAGTTACTGATATAAATCTCAGAAAATCTAAGTCAGTTGATAATATTAAGAATGAGTATAGAAAAAGAAACTTCTATTTTATCGATTCTCCTATAGGAGAAAAGATATATAAACAAAGGTAACCGTCAAAGATTTTCTACCTAGTAGTTTGTATCTTACTTTGCTAGAATAACAGATAACAAAAAAATTGTTAGAATGTAGAGGAAATTTATAAATTGGATTATAATGGATACATAAGCAGAAATATTATACAGTTATAAAGATTTAAGAGTCTAAACAATTTACTTAAAATAGTTGCAGGTGATTATGATGAATTACATTGTTTTTGATTTAGAATGGAATAGTTTTAAAAATATAAAGGGACAGGTTTACTATTATAAGAAATTTAACGAGAAAACAAAATTTTTTGATGAAATAATAGAAATTGGTGCAATAAAATTAAATGATAGATTAGAATATATTGATAGTTTTAGAGTATATATAAAACCAACCATTTATAAAAAAATAAATCCAAGAATTATAGAACTTACAGGAATTGCTGATGAGGATTTAAAATATGGATTTGATTTTAAGAAATGGTTAGGGAAAGATTATATATTATGTTCTTGGTGTGATACTGATATCAAAGTACTAAAAAGAAATATAAAATATTATAATCCAAAATATAAAATAGAATCGCTGTTACTTCCATATATAGATATTCAAAAATATTGTTGTGAAGTCTTAGGATATGATAGACGGGTAAGTTTGCATGAAGTAATAAATGCAGAAAACATAGTTGCATCAACAGATAAACTTCATCAAGCATTAGATGATACTAAATTAACAGTGGATATTTTTAGAAAAATATTTGATAAAGAAAAAATAAGAAATTACATAATTAATGATGTAGATTGTATTTATGATTCAATGAATTTAAATATTACAGTCGACATGTTAGATAGAACTAGATTAAGAGCTAGATGTGCAAGTTGTGGTAAATATAGTAAAAGATTAAAATTGAGTTTTGATAATAAAAAAAGAAGAGTAAGTATTTTAAGCTATTGCAGTAGTTGTGGAATATATACGAAGCAAAGAATAAAGATAAAGAAAAATTTATTAGGGGATTTAGTATATGTTTCGAGGAAGAAAATAGTTGAATTATCAAGATAGTAAATAAGGAGGAATGTAAGGGTATTACAAGAATAATCAATACTTAAAAAATTAGAAGGATTTAATCAGTTAATAGAGGATTTATTGAAAAAGAAGAACGAAGTAAGTAGGGTGTAATTTACGACAGGAGCCTATTGTTATTTAATAAGGAGATAAAAACTAAATGGAAGAATTGATTAGATTATATAAAGAGATGATAGAGTTTGTAAATAAAAAGAATATTAGAACTAAAGATAAAAAATTGACATCTTTATTTCATGTGAAAGGAAATTTATATAAAGGAGATTTGATGATAATTGGTAGAGCTGTGAATGGTTGGGATGAAGGTGAATGGGTGCATGGTGAATTAAATAGTATAGATGAAATTGAAAGATATGTTGAAAAAATAATGAATATAAGTATTACAACAGAGAGGTGTCCACTTAAGTGGGTAAAGGAATGTTGGGGTAATACAACAGGATATAATACTAAAAAATCAGCTTTTTGGAGAACTGTACAGAAGCTTTTAATAGAAAAAGAATTAAAGGACTATTGGTGGAGTAGAATAATTTGGACAAATCTTTATAAAATAGCACCTTATGAAGGCAATAATCCAAAACTAACTTTAATGAAACTTCAATTAGACAAATGTTGTGAAATATTGAAAAAAGAAATAGAAATATATAGACCTCAAAACATTGTTTGCTTTACTGGGGTAGATTGGTTCGAAGTATTTAGTAATCGAATTGACAATATAAATCTTTTAGAGGTAGATGATAAAACAGTTGATGCAGTAGGCAAGTATATGTTTAATGATAATACCTTTTCAAATATTATTATTGCAAAACATCCACAAGGGAAAGATGAAAATATGATGGTACACGAAATACAAAAATATTGTATATAGCTAAGATAAAGTTCTGTGTTAATGACATAGAAATTTATTATATTGGGAAAAATGAGCTGATAATTTGCAAATAACAAAAATTTGATATTAGAATGTTCAAAGGAATGGATCTATGTCAATATTTTGGACAACAAAAAGTTAGTTTTTAACATACAATTTTAGCCTCATCTTCTACTTGTTGAGGGGTTTTATATTTTAATGATCCATGAATACGACTTCTATTGTACCAACTTTCAATGTATTCAAATATAGCTAATTTAGCGGTATAAAAATCTATATATTTTACATGATGAATTTCTTCTTTTTTTAATACAGAATGGAATGATTCAATAGGAGCATTGTCATAAGGACACCCTTTACGACTAAAGGAATGCTGTATCCCCTTAGATTTAAGGTACCTCCCAAATTCCATGCTTGTATATTGCGAGCCTAAATCGGAATGCAATACAAGTGTATCTGTAGGGTTTTGTGAAATATAAGCATTCTTTACAGCCTGTAAGGCTACATTTACAGTCATAGCAGTATCAAATGAATACCCTATTATTTTACGAGAATGAAGATCCATAACAGATGCAAGATAGCACCATCCATCTTTTATCGTATGTATATAAGTGATATCCGTTACCCATTTTTGATTAAGTGCATTGGTTTGAAAGTCACGATTAAGTAGATTAGGATATTCTATGACTTTCTGTTTTGTTGAATAAGGTCTATACTTTTTGACTGTAATAGCATAAATACCAAGCTTTCGCATTATTCTCTGTACTCTTTTTATGCTAACTGTGGATCCTTTTTTTAAAAGCATATGATATATTTTAGGAGCACCATATCTTCTTTTAGATTGAGTATAGATGTTATAAATTGTTTCTTTTAGTTCTTTATTTTCAAATTCTCGATTAGAAGGTGTATGACAAAGTGCATTATAATAAGAGCTACGAGAAACTTCTAGTATTTTGCACATAGCTTGTATAGAATGTTTATCAGACTGCTCTGTAATAACTTTAAATAATTGATCGTCATTTATGCTTTGACGAATATGGTGATAGCCTTTTTTAAGATAGTATTCTCCTCCTGAAGGCGTGCAATTTGTTTTTTTAATTCTGCTACATCATTTAATGTAGTAGTTTTTCCATCTGATATAGATATAGGAGAAAATCTTTTAATCCATTTATATATAGTGACATCTGAAACACCATATTCGCTGCTTAATTCTTTTACAGAACGACCAGAATAATAAAGATCTACAATTGTCTTTTTAAAATCTTGATTGAATTTTTTATTGTTCATTATGGACACATTCTCTCAGTTATTATTTTATATATTTAACCAATTTGTGTCCATAAAACTATACTAACACCATTTGTTGATAAAATAGTTGTAGCTGATAGTGGGAAAATAAAGATATACTATAAATTTAATGGGTCAGAGAAAGTAATGAAAGAGTTAATAGGTTAATATAGGGGTCTTGCAAATGCAAGGCTCTTTTATTATAATTTAGACAAGATGATGGAAGAAGATAAAGATACACTTGTAGAATGATATGAAGTAAAACAGAAGAGGTGTAGAATGAAAAAAAATAAAGTATTAATTTTTACAAAAATGCTTTGTACACTATTTGCAATTGGAACTATAATTTTATTGTATATAATGTATAAAGATATTGATATTGATTTCAAATTCATAATAGGATATGTATTTTTAACTTTTTTCTTACTTTTATACATTCCTATTATTACCATTTTAAATGCAAGAAAATTAAAATGGGCTGAGATGAGGAAAAGATTTTTTAAGTTTATTGCTTTATTTATTTTAGTTGGTACTTTGCATTATATTATTGATTACATTTTTAGACCATCAAAGATAGGTTTTTTTAGAGCGTTTTCTAGTGCTGTAGGTTCAGCCTTTGGCTTATCATTTATAGATGTTACACTTTTAAAAAAGAAAGAGGATTAAGAAATTTTATGACACTTTATTCTTAAAATATGACATAATAGAATCTTGGTATTAACATTATTTTTTACAGAGCCTTGATTTATATTATGGCGAATTAATATATAAGCTATTACATAAATCATCTACACCTAGCACACACTACATGTGGAGATGGTGGTACGATTACAACGTCAGAACCCTTGATTTTACTGGAGTTTAAGCAGTTTTATGACTTCTACAGTTTTAGCAAAAATAGCGAGAATTACCCCCAAAAAGACCTAAAAAGGGGTGTCAAAATCAAAATCGTAATATGACCTGGTATGCGGGAACACGTCAACCAGCAGTAGTTTTTTTACTGTCTATTATTTTCAAATATTATCAATTTTCACTGTCAAGTGAATCAAAAAAAATAAACTCTCTTAATATTTTTTGAGACGGTTTATAGTTTTTAATTAAATCAGTATATTCTTCAACATACCATTTGTTTAGATATTTTATATATTTACAAGTATTATTAATATCATCTTCCAAGTTATCTGCAGCAATTATATTTTGTAAATTTGAATTAATCCCATATATATGGATGCCTGGATTAATTAAAAGTGGCAATTGGCCAACAATAAAACTTGTATTGCATAAATAAAATAATCCAAAATATATTTCTGATGGCTCCATATCTTTGTATCTTGTTAAATAAACATTTGCATCTTCTTTAAAACGTTCAATGCTAAGCAGAATTTTTTCAATCCATTTAACTTCCCGGTTAAACCTTTCATACACAATTGCGTTTTCATTGAGCTTAATATGTGGAAGTGTTCTCTTTATCATTTCAAAATTTAAATGCTGATCAATATCCAAGTCACCGATAATATCAATTAAACCGTTATTTACACAGGTATAAATTATATCACCCCAAATGCTTGATAGATCTTGAAGTAATAATTCAATTTCTCTATGTCTAGCACATCTTAAAGGAAATGACTCGATATCTTTCTCTTTAGCCCGATGGTAATCTGGAAAGAAATTTACTAATAAATAGAATACATAACTTACAACATACCCCAGACTTAAACTTAACCATATTGTAGAATTGGATGATTTAAGAAATAAAGGTTCTGCAAAAGTAGGAATGCATTCCCAGAGTAAATAATCACTTTCTTTTATTATTACTACAAGTACAGGAAAAAGTAAAATTGTGAGTAATTGAAAGTACTTGTGCCTAATGATGAATTCTTTCATATCCTTTCCCCATTCTTATCAACGAAATACCCTTCAAATTCGCAATCCAAAGCTTTTGCAATCGCTTCTAATTCCTTCATTGAAAAGTTATCCCGCTTTATTTATTAGCCATATTCTGATTTGTAGTGCCAAGCCTTTTGCTGAGCTCTACAATCGTCACATTTTTTCTCTTAAGTAAGATTCGGAGCTTTTCTCCCATTGTCAGTTTCATTAAATATCACCTGCCTAAGTTAAATAATACACCATATAGTGAATATCTGCAATAAAATCATATCCCTCAATTGTAAAATGAAATTCCATAGCATTTTAATGAATAAAGTCCTCAAATAGTAATGAAATCTGCTTAAAAGATCCTATGGATTTTCATGATACAAAAATAACTGAATGGTTTATATAACAAACAGGAAAAGTGAGTAAGTTCATGATTCCTGTTTTATTATGTATTTATTTCAATATTCTTGATTGTTACGGTTAAATAGCTGGCGGCATGAAAGGAGATTTATCATGTCTAAGTATTTAACCTTTGAAGACCGTCTTGAAATAGAAGTTTCACTAAAAGATAATCATTCTTTTGGTGAAATTGCTAGAAAATTAAATAAAGATCGCACTACAATTTCTAAAGAAATGTAATCGTCAAAGATTTTCTGCCTAGTAGTTTGCACCTTACTTTGCTAGAATAACAGATAACAAAATCTATTGTATAGTAGGAGTTACCTGTTATGAAGGAAGAATCACCAGCTATTGACTGGGAAGATATTTTGAATAGATTTTCTTTACATAAAGGAACTATTAGGTCTTTTTGCAAAGAAAATAACATTAGCATCCATCAACTATATTACAGAAGAAAAAATATCAAAAAGAAAGATCATCAAGTATTTCATGCTATCAACATTAAAGAAAAAACTTCTAAAAACGTATCTACTACATCTACATCGTATCCAGCAAATAGTATTAAAATTGAGATAGGAAAAGCCAAAATATATATTCAAAATAATGACAAGGCTTCTCTATCATCCATTTTGGAAGCGATTATGAAGAAATGTTAAATATAGATAAAATAGATACAGTATACTTAGCCTGTGGGGCTACTGATCTTAGGAAAAGTATTGATGGATTTTAGTTATACTACTATCGCTTAGAAAGAAATAAGTTTAAATGGCCTATGTCAAAAGAAGAAGCCCTAAAAGAATCAAGATTTTACCAAATTTCCTTATCTTTTTAGAAAATGGAACACTTGAAATAGATAATAATGGCGCTGAAAGATCCATAAAGCCATTTATAATAGGTCGTAAAAACTGGCTCTTTTCAGCATCATCAAAAGGAGCAGATTCAAGTGCACTGCTTTATAGTATTATAGAAACAGCAAAGCTTAATCATCTAGCAGTAGAAAAATATCTACTATACTTGATGGATGAATTATCAAAGCTTCAAAACAAAGATAAATCATCTTTATCACAGCTTCTTCCTTGGGCCAGTGAACTCCCAAAAGAACTAAAAATTGAACTAAAAAAAGATCAATCCAGTAAGAGATAATTCTCCTACTGGATTAAATTTTATCAGGTATTAAATTTATTTTCTATGCATCTATTTTTTGACGGATACTTTAAAATGAATATATCAATTAGATTAGAAAATCAAAATGATTTTAGAAATGTAGAAAACATGACAAGAGAGGCGTTTTGGAATTTATATCGACCTGGTTGTGTGGAACATTTTATTATTCATAAAATCAGAAAGATAAGTGCTTTTATCCAAGAATTGGATTTTGTTGCATGTGATGAAGATATAATTGTTGGCAATATAATTTACTCAAAAGCAAAGGTCGTTAATAAAAATAAGGAAGAATTTGAAGTTCTATGTATGGGGAGGCCTCTTGGAGTATTGCCTACTTATCAAGGTAAAGGAATTGGAACTTTACTTATGAAACACTCTATTAAAGTTGCCAAGACATTAGGGTTTAATGCAATTGTATTAGAATTATATAAATGTTCTTTAAAAGGAATTTCAGGCAAGTACTACGAGGATTCTGTTTTTGAAATAGATAATGAGGAATTAAATATTTTCGATAAACTGTTTCCATATAAAGAAAAACGAATTACTGATACTCAATTGTGATGGTTGATAACAAGTTGTAAAATAGCAAACCGGTTAATGTGGAAGTTTACTTTAACCGGTTTTTTGTTTAAAAAAATAATAAAACTTTATAAAAACTTTATAATTGCAAATTAAAGTATTATTTGCAAAGGAAATTAACGATTATTTATTCAAACCATCAATATTCAATGGAGGGATAATCAATATGGGAAATTTAATACTTGAGGCTAAAAACTTAAAAAAATATTATGGAAAGCAGCTTGCTGTAAATAATGTTTCATTGCAAATTCCAAAGGGATCTATATACGGACTTTTAGGCCCTAATGGTGCAGGCAAGTCAACAACTCTAAAAATGCTTACAGGTTTAATAAATCCAAGTGGAGGTGAAATTATTGCTTTTGGTGAACCCTGGCAACGCAGGCATCTTTCTCGAATTGGTTCCCTTATAGAGTCTCCATCACTTTATGGAAATCTGACAGCATTTGAAAATCTTTTAATTCATACAAGGCTTATGGGAATATCAGAAGAAAAGATTTATGATGTCCTTGAACTTGTGGATTTAAAGGATACAGGTAAAAAACTTACATCGCATTTTTCAATGGGAATGAAGCAAAGACTTGGAATCGCGATAGCACTTATAGGAGAGCCAGAACTGTTGATTCTTGATGAGCCAACAAATGGGCTTGATCCGGTGGGGATACAGGAGCTAAGGGAACTTATTTGCTCATTTCCCAAGAGGGGAATAACGGTTATTCTTTCAAGCCATATATTGTCGGAGGTTTCTCAAATCGTTGACAATATTGGTATTATAAGTGAAGGTATGCTTAAGTATCAGGGAAGGATAAGCCGTGGGGAAGATATTGAAGAGCTATTCATGAGCGTAGTAAAGGAGGGGAAAAGATGATAAATATAATGCAGTCGGAATTTCTAAAATATAAAAGAACATTTACAAGGAAATTGATTATTTTTGCACCACTATTTCTTGTGATATATGCACTGTTTCAAAAGCTTTTTATGCCTGCTGATTATTTAAGGCCTTGGCAGCTGCTTATAGACCTTGTATACAACTGGTCGCCTGTATTATTTATACCAATCGGAATGGCATTATTTGCAGCATTAGTGAAGTTACAGGAAGAGAAGGCAGGAAATTACCGGGGGTTGTGTACACGTAATATTTCGCCTTTTCTTATATGGGTTGGTAAAGTAATAGTAATGGCAGTACACACGCTGCTTGCTACAATAGTTTTTATTATTTCAATAATAATCTCTGGATTTATCACAGCTGGTGGGGCTGTTCCGTGGTTTAAAATTTTTGCAGGTGGGGTTGTTTTATGGGTAACATCCCTAGCATTAATACCAATACAACTATGGGCGGCTACATGGAAGGGCACATTTATAAGTATGGCTTTGGGCTTTACAGGAATGATTGCAGGAGTTATAGCTGCAGCAAAACCATATTGGGTATATGTGCCATGGAGTTGGCCTACGAGGCTTATGTGTCCAATAATAGGGATACATCCTAATGGAGTCTTATTGGAAGCATTGGATCCACTAAGAGATCCTTCGGTAATACCAATCGGGATAATACTATCGATTATGGCATTAATAATATCTACAATATTAACTGCAGTTTGGTTTACCAAAAGGGAGGTAAAATGATGAGGATATTATGGTCAGAATGGATAAAAACCAAGCGTACACCAATAAGATGGCTTGTATTTTTAATGCCGGTAATTTTTTCTGGGTTTATTATTTGGTATTATTCCAATCTAACAATAAAGGCAGATGTTCAGATATCAATATTTCAAACCTTTTTTGAAATCTGGTCGGTACTGATTATTCCATTAGGTGCTGGCTTAATATCTGGCCTTATGATACATCAGGAAGAGCTTGCTGGAAGTTTCAATGGCCTTCTTGGTGCAAAATTGCAAAGGCGTGATTTATACCTTGGAAAACTTGCAATTATTATTTTGTGTGTATCAGTAAGTACTTTGATTGCTGTGGTGACACTTGGGGTTGGATTAGTTTTTATATTAAATATATCAATAACATGGTGGATTTTTATTGTATCAGCTATAATGCTGATAATAGGAATGCTTCCATTATTGGCATTTCATCTATGGATAAGCTTTGCCTGGGGAATGGGTGCATCAATAGGCATTGGAGGAGGCGGTATGCTTATAGCAGCACTCATGGTAACAAGTCTTGGCGATAAAGTGTGGAAGTTTGTGCCGTGGGCATGGCCTGTAAGATTATCGATTCTTCCAGGAGCTTACCTGCTATATAAGCTTGGCATGAAATATCCCCCAGAGCTTGTTTCTTCGGGATATATAATAAATCAAATTTTAGAAGGGCTTATACCGACTTTGACACTTTTTATAGTAATGCTGATCTGTGGTATAATATGGTTTAAAAAGTGGGAAGGAAGAAAAGTGTATGAGTAAAATCTTAATTATAGATGATGAAGAAGATATTGTTGAACTTCTAAAGGATTCTCTGGAAAGCAAAGGACACATCGTCTTAACTGCCCGTGATGGAATTAAAGGGGTAGAAATGGCAAAGAAGCAGCCGGAACTTATAATACTCGATATTATGATGCCGGGAATAGATGGATATGAAGTTTGCAGAAAAATAAGGGATATAGTTTTATGTCCCATAATATTTTTAAGTGCAAAACAATCTGAAACTGACAGAATTAAAGGTCTTGCTCTTGGTGGGGACGATTATGTAGTAAAGCCCTTTAGCCTAAAGGAACTTCTTGCAAGAGTTGAAGCACATTTGAGAAGAGAGAAAAGAGCAGTTTTTCTCAATGAAACAGGGAAAAGGGTGTTTTTAAATTTCGGAAAGCTTACAATAGATTTAAGGTCTCGCCAGGTACGGATAAATGATATTCTTGTAGCTCTTACGAAGCGTGAATTCGATATTATTGAGCTGTTGTTATTACACCCTGGGCAGGTATTTTCAAAAGAACAGATATACGAAAAGGTATGGGGTTATGACGCAGAGGGGGATTCCTTTACAGTAACGGAACATATAAAAAATATTAGAGCAAAGTTTAGTGAAATAGACCCAGATACTCAATATATCTCTACGGTATGGGGAATAGGCTATCGCTTTGAGAAACTTAAATAGGATAATTTGAAATTCATAAGGAGATTCAAATGCTGGAAAAAAAACCTTTAAAGACACAATTTATAATAAGTTTTACATTGATTATTATAATAAGTCTGCTTGCAACAATGCTTACTTACTATGCTGGATATAGTATATATAGAAGGATTGAATACAAGAGACTATATCCTGCAAACTATTATGAAAATAAAATTCCTGAAATTGAGGAGTATATACGTAAGGCAGATTCTTTTATATTAAGTGAGGAGGGAAGACGGTCCCTTGATAAAATAATTCCTTTTGAAGGTATAGTATATCAAGTTATAGATGAAAGCGGGAATAAAATATATGGAACGGATAATTATGATATTATCAAGAGCAAAGAGGAATTATACAAAAGAATCAACACCACAATTGGAACAAGAGAGGGATATGCTAAAACTATTCCAATATTTGATTCTAAGGGAAAAATGCTTGGGGCTGTCTCGCTATATTATACAATAAAGCCCTATTATTTTAATAAGTCGGATAAAATATGGATAATCCCATTATTTATCGTAATTATTTTTTCTCCTTTTATTTATATAATAATTTTCACACTGTTTTTTTCAAGAAAATTTGCGTGTAATATAGGAAAACCTGTTGATGTGCTTATAAGGGCGTCAGAAAAGGTTAAGGAGAAGGATCTTGATTTTGAAATAGAATATAATGCTGATAACGAACTTGGAAAACTTTGTACTGCTTTTGATGAAATGAAAAATGAGCTTAGACAATCCCTAATTTTACAATGGAGGATAGAGCATGAAAAACATGATATGGTTGAGGCTCTTGCGCATGACCTTAAAACGCCTTTTTCTGTAATACAAGGATATGCTGAATCCTTGTTGGATAGTGGTTGTAACGACAAGCAAAAAATAGAAAAGTATTTACGGGTAATAGAAGCAAATGCATATAAAGGCTCGAGATTGATAAAGGAGATGCTCTACGTTTCTGAATTGGAAAGCACTGACGAAGGGCTTCGTATTGTTTCGATGGATATAGAAGCTTTTTTAATTGGGAAAAAAGAAAGCTATGAAATAATTACAAAGGATAAAGGGATATATTTTAATGTTAATATTAACTATGAAAATCATAATAAAAAAGTAATTCCTGTTGACGAAAATAAACTTGAGCGTATTCTGGATAATATTGTATTAAATGCTATTCGCTTTACACCTGAAAACGGAATAATAACAATAGATGTCTACATCAATAGTGAAAGTATTCGTTTTAAAGTATGTGATACTGGCAATGGATTTAGCAGTGAAGATTTGGAAAATGGTTTCAATAAATTCTATAGAGGTGATAAATCACGATCTTCCAAGAATGGTCATGCAGGACTCGGCCTTTACATTGCAAAGAAGTTGGTTAATATGCATGGAGGAAGCATTAAGGTATTTAACTTAAAGGATGTCGGAGCCTGTGTAGAGTTTGATTTATATTTCTCACCAAATAATAGTGATACTATAGATTACTGATAGAAGTATCAAAAGTGGAAGTGAATGATATGGTGAGACTCAATTTATAATTATTTTTCTTCCCATTTTTTAAATATAATAGAAATAAAACTACTCCTGAATTGATAGAAAAGGTGCTAAAGATTTATGATCAGGATTATTTACAAAATGGTAAAGTAAAAGCTACTTATCATAATTTATTTTTTTATATAAGAGCGAAATATGTATGCTAAAAATAAAAGAATCCTTCTTAGATAAGTCAAGAAAGATTCTTTTATTTTTATACAATATTTATCGTATATTTTTCTTGTGTGCCTAAATCGAGTAGAAATTCGGCAATATCTTTTGAGGCATTTGGTTTTTTTAGTCTAGCCATATTTTGTTTGAAAATATTATATTTTTCTAGATCTTCTTTTAACAAATTGATACAAGAAATAAGCGAGTTAGGACTATTGGCTATCATACCTATGCCATTATTTAATATAAATTCTGTATTTCGTTCCTCTTGACCGGGAAGCTTAGAGGTAACGATGATAGGAAGTTCTTTATTAAGGGATTCAGTAACAGTTATTCCACCAGGCTTTGTAATAATAAGGTCGCTTACGCTCATAAGCTCATCTATATTATTAACATAGCCAAATACTTTTAAATTAGGTCGATCAATTTTTTTAAGATATTTGTATAAATCCTCATTTTTACCTGTAACAACTAATAATTGAAGGTCCATGTTATAAGTAAATAGATAATTTAATGTATCTGTAATGTTACCAAGACCTAAACCTCCTCCCATAATTAGGGCAGTGAATGTGTTTTTTATTTTTAGCTCTGAACACAATTTATTTCTATCTGGATGAAGATTAAATTTTTCATCTACTGGGATGCCGAAAAATTTAGCTTTTTCCTCTGGAATTTGCCAATACTGAAACTGATAGGCAAAGGTTTCAGATGGGAAAATATAATAATCTACTTCTTTATTTATCCAGCTTGGATGTATTGTGTAGTCAGTAAGGATGGTGACCAAGGGGATGTTGATTTTACCTTTTCTTTTCATAACAGATAAAGCTTCTGCAGGGAATGGATGTGTACATACAATTACATGGGGCTCAAAATCTGCTAATAGCTTTGAAAGCTTTCTTGACAATAATATTTGATTTAAAAATTCGCTTACATCAGAAATAGAACTATCGGTATATTCAGAACGATTGTAAATAAATCTATATAGAGCAGGCATATATTTAATTGATTTCATATATGTCTCAATAATAATTTTATGAAGATGATGATGCATATAGTTGAAAGTATCAATAATTCTTATATTATGATGATGCCAATGATTTTTAATATGTGCTGCAACCGTTTTGGCAACTTGATTGTGACCTTCTCCAGCAGACACAGTAAAAAATAATATATTCATATAGCTCACCTCCTAAGTGAATATTATACCATTTTTAAGTAAAGTTTTAACCATTATCTAAAGAAAATATACTTTTTTTAAAAGCATACAAAAAATTCCATATGATTATTTTAATGAATGCTTTTATAATGAGCATATAGTATTTTGCATAAGCGTATGTTAAAATAGGTTTTATATTAATAAAACTATTTTAGGAATGCAAATATTTATGGTGGTGATCATTTGAAAAAATATATTTTAGAAAAAATATCGAATACTTTATTAAGTAAAATTTTTCATATAGCTTCTTTTGAAGCTGTGGACTGGATATGGGTCAATAAAGAAATATTTAAAGACTTATTATATAACCTAGATTTAGATAAAGAATTTGATGAAAAAATACTAGATAGCTTTTTAGAAGCTGTTGATGATAAAGAGATTATTAATGCACTGATAAACCCTTTTCAAAAAGAAGGATATACACCGATCAATCAATGGTTATTTGCAAATTTTGAAAAAGGATATAAAATCACAGAGGACATAGAGACGATTATATTTGTAAAAGAGAAATACTACAGAAAGCTTTTGATTAGAGCGATGCATCAATACAGTTGGATTTTAAAGGCAATGGCAATCGATACGTATAAAATGAGGATAGATGATAAAAGCTTAAAAGAGATTTATGAAGAGTTATATGATGAAAATACCCGTATTGTTGAAGAAATATTATCAAAGGGGCAGTATGAGTTTTTGATAGGAGTTTGGAAATTTATACAAGATACAAAAGAGTTATATTTTTATAAGGCAGGTAAATTTTTTAATAGCTGGTCACAAGGGGAAGTAGATGCTAAATTTGAAGAATTGATTTTAAAATAGATTTTAGGGACTTTTTTCCTAACAATATCTAATTTTTGATCGAAATAGCCATTTTTTCATGCTTTAGTGCTATAATAAAAAGTAGATATGTACTATATTCTGGAAGGGGATTTTCATGAAAGGAAGCACAAAGGACATCAAAAAAATTGCAGATCAAATTGAGAGAGCAGAGGCAGTAGGAAATAAACTACAGTTAGAAAAATTGATAGATGAAATGATCCGAACTTGTAAAAATATAAAGCTTGAATTAGAAGAGAAAAAGAAAATAGCTTATGAGATAAAATTAGAAAAGATTAATACAATTCCTTTTGTTTATAAGCCTGTATTAAGAAAAAATTATTATGAAGGTACTTATTTAGAAGAATTTGCTGAAAGAAGAACTGCTGAATTGAAAGATGCAAAAGCATTAGATATACATAATAGATTTTGGCAAAACCATGAGGTACTAAGAGGGAATATATTTGGCTCTGTTCCTGCAGAATTAATCGGTAAGGATGCAGTCAATAGATTAACTTATTTTGGATGGGATGAAGTTGATGTGAATGTACTAGAAGTACAAGAGCGTAAATGTGATATGAAAGCATTAGTAGAGTATTGTGAACTGCATTTTAGTCATTTTCTTATTGTAAACGAAAAATCAACAGGGACTGAACTTATTCTACATTATGATATCTAAGAAGGTGTTATATTGATCAAGAGCAAAAAAAGAATAGAGAAGATATTTGCAATTTCTATTGTAACTGTATTTATGGGGCAGATTTATTTAAGTCCTTTTTCGACAACATTTCGGTTTTCTTTAGGGGTTATTGTTCTTTCGCTTTTGCTAATCTACTTTAAAAACATTTCTATTATTACTACTACAAATGTTGTAGGGATATGTGTTTTTGTATTTCGATCTTTTGTATATATGGTATCTTACCCAGAAGTTGGTTTTGAAGAAGTAATCTCCATTTATTATCCTGTAGGAATATTTTATATATTGTTTGGGATATTATTCAAAATATTAGATATAAGAAACAAATTGAATAAATCTATTTTGTTTATAGCATCTTTATGGTTTTGTGATAGCATTTCAAATATGGTAGAGGTTTTTTTGAGAAAGGAAATGGGTGCATATTCTTTTGAAAGAGTGACGTTAGCTATTATTTTAATAGGAATGATTCGGGCGATTTTTACTATTTATATTTACCATGGGGTTCTTTATTACAAGGACAGATATGATAGAGAACAAAGAGAAAAGAAATATAGAGAGCTAATTATGCTTATTGCAAATTTAAAAGCAGAGTTGTTTTTTTTAAGAAAATCCACTATTGATATTGAAAATGCTATGAATAAAAGTTATGAACTATATGAAAAACTTCGGGAATCTACTTTAAGAGATCATGCTTTGCTGATAGCGAAGGATATACATGAAATAAAAAAGGATTATATTCGTGTGGTTACAGGAATAGAAAAAACATTAAAGGAAGAAAATGATAGCCTATATATGAGTATAGAAGAGATTCTTACTATTATTAAGGGGAGTACACAAAAGCTTATTGATATGCAAGATAAAAAGATTATTCTTAGGCTTAAATACAAACATGATTTTAAAACAAATCAATTTTATCCATTGATTTCCATATTGAATAATTTAATAATCAATGCAATAGAAGCAATAGAGGACATTGGCGTGATTACTGTCATAGAGAAAATAGATGGAGATAATTGTGTTTTTCAGGTTATAGATAATGGTAGTGGTATAGAAATAGAGGATATGGATTTAATTTTTGAACCAGGGTTTTCTACGAAATTTAATATGAAAACTGGAGAAATGTCAACAGGAATAGGGTTGACGCATGTGAAGCATATTATTGAAAATCATTTTAATGGAAAAATTCATGTGGAATCAGAAAAAAACAAAAAAACTATTTTTACTGTAATTATTCCAATGAAAACAATGATACAAGGGAAGATGTAAAGTGAATCATAGATTTTATATTATAGATGATGATAAAGGAGTTAGAAGAGTTTTAAAAAATATTATTATCCAGTATGATTTAGGAATTGTAATAGGAGAAGCAGACAATGGGAAAGATGCAATAAAGGATATTCAGGCATTAGATCCTCATATTGTATTGGTAGATTTATTACTTCCAGGGTTAGATGGAATTAGTATTGTGACAGAAATAAAAAAAATGAAGTGTGCTGTAAACTTTATTATGATTTCACAAGTAACATCAAAAGAGATGATATCAAAAGCATATACTATGGGGATAGAATTTTTTATAAATAAGCCTATTAATGTTGTGGAAGTCATATCTATTATCAACAAAGTAAAAGAAAAATTAAACATGCACGAAGTGATAAGCTCTTTTGAACAGGCTTTTCATAATATGAGCATGTTAAAAGATTATAAAAGTAATATAAAGATACCGACTGTTTCAGAAAGGGATCGTATTAAGAAGGTGCTTTCCCAGTTAGGGATTCTTGGAGAAGCTGGAAGTAATGATCTTGTTGAGCTACTTTTATTAATTTTGAAACAGGAAGATACAGAAAAAAATGGATTATTAAACCGAAAATTATCAGAATTATATAAAATGTTAAATAAAAGATACCAGAATGATCACAAAACTTCATGTAATATAGGTGCTATAGAGCAGAGGATTAGAAGAGCAATAAATAAAGCATTGAAAAATATCGCAAATATGGGAATTGAAGACTATGGAAATGAATTTTTTATAAGATATTCAAATACATTATTTGATTTTAAGGAAGTAAGAAAACAAATGGATTTTGCTAGAGGGAAATCAAATTATGGTGGGAAAATTAGTATTAAAAAATTTATTGAAGGAATTATTGTTGAATTGAAAAATGTATTTTAAAAAGAGTCAAAGCTTTTAAAGCTTTGATTTTTATTACTGTCAATAATTAGATAATTCAATAATATGCAAGATGGTGTGAGTATTATTTCGTAGGAAGCTGTTGGATTCTGTAGGGAGGTATATATGATTACAATAGATAAATAAAAAGAAAAAGGAGGATATGTATGAGTAATAAAAAAATGGGTTTAACAACCAAAATATTTATCGGATTAATTTTAGGTCTTATTACAGGTCTTATTCTTAACAAAATGGGACCATCTTATTTACGTGATAATATTTTAGTAGGAGGTGTATTTACACTTGTAGGAAAAGTATTCTTAAATGCTATTAAGATGATGGTTGTACCATTGGTATTTATTTCTTTAGTCAATGGTGCTGCATCTATTTCTGATATTAAAAAACTTGGTAGAGTTGGAAGCAAAACCATTGGATTTTATCTTGTAACAACAGCAATTGCTATTTCTATTGCAATAGCTCTTTCAACATTTGTTCAACCAGGGGTTGGACTAGATATGTCAGCTCTAGTGAAAACAGAACCAACAATTAAGGAAAGTAAGCCTTTGGTAGATGTAGTCATAGATATGGTACCGACAAATCCTATTTCAGCAATGGCGAATGGAAAAATGCTACAAATTATAGTGTTTGCAATTTTAATGGGTACAGGAATTGCAGCATTAGGAACAAAACTTCAATCTGTGAAAGATGCATTTGATAAAATGAATGACTTGATGATGAAAATGGTTGAGTTTGTTATGCTTTTAGCACCTGCTGGTGTATTTTGTTTGATTGCTAAGACTTTCTCAGGATTAGGATTTTCAGCTATGAAGCCTCTAGCAAAATATATGTTCTGTGTATTATTTGCATTAGTACTACATGCAGGCTTTACTTATACAGGATTATTAGTAGGATTTACAAGATTGAATCCAATTAAATTCTTTAAAAAATTCTGGCCTGCTATGGGTGTTGCATTTTCAACTGCAAGTTCAAGCGCTACTTTGCCTGTAACATTAGAAACTGTTGAAGAAAAGCTTGGGGTAGATAAGAGTATAGCATCCTTTACAATTCCTCTAGGTGCAACGATCAATATGGATGGAACTGCTATTATGCAAGGAGCTGCAACTATATTTATTTCACAGCTTTATGGAATTGATTTGACAATGGGGAATATATTGACAGTTATATTAACAGCAACACTTGCTTCAGTAGGAACAGCAGGGGTTCCAGGAGTTGGATTGATTATGCTTTCTATGGTGCTTCAAGCAGTAGGATTACCAATAGAAGGAATTGCTATGATTATAGGTATAGATAGAATTTTAGATATGTGTAGAACAGCTATTAATATTACTGGAGATGCTATGTGTACAGTAATTATTGCAAAATCTGAAGGAGAATTTAATGAGGCTATATATAATTCAGAAGTAAAAGAAAAGGTAATTGAATAATAAAAAGGGGATGAGAAGTCATCTCCTTTTTATTATAAGAATTTTTCTTTTACCTTATTCCAAAAATCATAATCCTTTAATCTTAATATTTTAGGTCTTAAGTCGGACATTTTTAAATGAATTTCTTCGATTTCATAGTGTTTGTATTCCATACCGTCTGTGATGATAAGGATAGAGTTTTCAAAAGTGTACTCAGGAAATATTTTTATAGTAGAATTTTCAGGTACAATAATACTAGAGGTAAAAGAACGATAAGCAGTAGTAGTAATAGGTGCTATAGGAGTTATTTGCAATAGATTAAGTCTTGGATCTACAATACTTCCACCTAGAGAATAATTATAAGCAGTACTTCCTGTAGGGGTTGCGACTAAAACACCATCTCCACTAAATTTCTCTAAAAAACTATCATCTAATGAAATATTAAGATGAATAGTTCTGGATTTGTCTCCTTTTATAGCTATTTCATTTATTCCAATTATTTCAATACAGTGAGTTTTTGTACATACAAGAGCTTCAACAGGATGAAGCTCTTGTATAATATAATCGCCTTTTTCATAACGAAAAATAAATTCATCTAATTGATATGGTGATAACTCCTGAAAGAAACCTAAGTGTCCTGTATTGATACCGATAATCGGCATATCAGGAAAATTGTTTTCATGTAATGTGCGAAGAAAGGAACCGTCTCCTCCAATGCATATAATTAAATCTGCGTTTTGGTCAAATTCTTCTGGTACGAAGAATCCATTTTTTTCAAGCTTGTGTTTTAAAACTCTACTAGTTTCTTTAGAAATAGGACGATTGTTAGATACGACATTTACTATACGTGTTTTAATATTGCTCATGATATCAGCTTTATAAGATCTATAAAAATCTTAATAAATATATATAAATTATAGATTTTATTCATACACTCAATATTTTTACAATATTAGTGTACATAATAGCATTTCTCTACAATGCTATACCGCAAGCCAACGGTACTTTTGTTCACTTCCTTTCTTAAAATCAAGCAACTAATTTTCCAAAATGAAAATGTAGAGTAGTTACTTGATTTATATTCTTATAATTCAATGTTTTATTTTTATTGTGTTTATTAAAAATGTTGATGCTTGAATTAATATCCCTATCTAATGTCATACCACACGTACACTTATAAACTCTTTTTGATAATTCCATGCTCTTTCGATTACCACAATTTGAACAAGTTTTAGAGGTATAAGCTTCATTTATATAAACCACTTTAACATCATGCAATTTTGCCTTGTATGTTAAAAATGTCTTGAATTTACCTAACCCCCAATTTTCTTTTATACTTCTGTTTAATTTTGTTAAATTTGATTTTTTAATCATTTGCTCTTGTGATAAATCTCCAAGAATTAATTCTTTATTATTTAAGACTAAATATTTTGTTATAGTATGAATAAAATGCTCTTGTTGTTTCTTTCTTTTCTCATATAATCTTTTTAAAGCCTTAGTTAACTTTTTATATCTTCCACTACCCTTTTTCTTTGTATCTCTCATTGACCTTACTTCATCTATTTTTTTATTCCAATACTTATCATATCTTGGGTTTATAATTTCAATAACTTCTCCATTTTGATTTATACCTGTTGCAAATTTAGAAATCCCTAAATCTATTGCCAAAATATTACTTTTGTTGTTTTCTTTTTTGTTAACTTCATAAGACACAGAAATTAAATATTTGTTTCTAACTTTAATAATCCAAACCTCTCCATAATTTGTTGGTATTTCATTAACATCTACTTTTATTTCATAAAAACCTAATTTAATTCTATCTTCTTTTATTTTCACATATTGCTTAGGTGTTTTAAGTGGATAAAAATAATCTTTATCCTTATATCGAGGAAGTCTAGTTTTTTCTCCTCTACTTCTTTTTTTAACACAATTATCATAATCTACTGCTAGATCCATACAAACTGCATGAAGATATTTTGCATATACTTTTGCATAATCTGTATTTTGCTCACGTAGTAGCTTAATTTGACTTCTCTGTTCTGTCATTTTCATGTTTTTATTGTAACAAGTATAATATTCTTTTCTTTGAGCTAAATAAGTATTATAAAGGAGTTTACATAAAAAACTATCTCTTTCTATATCTGCTATTTGCTCTTTTGTAGGGTGTATTTGAATTTTTTTGCATAATACAATACTATTTTCATTTTTCTTCTTGAATCCCATCTTCAAAAATCTCCTTTACCACTTTTTTTATTTTCTTTTGCTTATAACCTCTACTACCATAAAGCCTAGCAGAAAAAACATGAACTATTGTCATTTTGAATACATTAATATCACCTCTGATATTATAACACCATAGATGTGCAAATCGTTCAATAGATTTTTATATATTTTTATCAACTGTTAAAGTCACCTTCTTTATTATTTAGTACATTTTAACATATCCATTATTTTTATAAAAGAATAAAGATCATATAAAGATTATTGGTAAAATAAAAGAAAAGTAGTCTAAAAGTTTTAGACAAGGAAATATTAGTATTAGAAAAAGATTTGAAATTGACGGAAATATAATAAGACAATATAATAAAAAATAGACATTTTAAGATAGTAGGTGAATTGATTGAAAAGAGAAGAGAGTGAAATTCGTTCAGATGTACTAACATTTTATGTAGATGAAGAACATTCAGGATTATCCTTAAAAGAGGTATTGTATGATCAGATGAGATTATCAAGTAGATTAGTAAGAAAGGCAAAAAGAAAGAAAAATATAAGGGTCAATGGCAATCGTATTTCATTTCATGCTATTTTACGAAGAGGAGATATTGTTGAAGTTATTATGGAAGAAGAACCAAATCAATTTGAGCCTGAAGATATACCAGTAGAAGTAGTATATGAAGATGTTGACTTACTTATTGTTAATAAACAGCCTGGAATTGTTGTACATCCTACAAGACGACATCCTACAGGTACTATGGCAAATGCTCTTATCAATTATATGATAAAGAAGGGTGAAAGCTTTAAAATAAGATTTGTAAACAGATTAGATAGAGATACTTCAGGACTTATTATAATTGCAAAAAATCCATATGCTCAACAAGAGCTGTCAAAGCAAATGCAGGAAAATAAGGTGGAAAAAATATATCTATCTGTAGTAAAGGGGGTTATCAAAGAGCATAAAGGAACTATTGATGAGCCTATTGGAAGACCCGACCCAGATAATATTCAAAGGAAGGTTTATGCTCAAGGGCAGCCATCTATTACGCATTATGAAGTGATTGATCGTTTAGATGATGCAACGGTGATTAGGGTAAAATTAGAAACAGGAAGAACTCATCAGATTCGTGTACATATGTCACATATTGGATATCCTTTGATTGGTGATGAGCTATATGGTTATGTAGATGAAAAACTTATAAAAAGACAAGCACTACACGCAGAAAAATTAATTTTTTATCAGCCGAGAACAAATGAACTGATAGAAGTAACAGCCCCTATACCAAAAGATATAAAACAGCTTATTGAGAAGTTAAGATAAAAGAATTGGGAGAAGTTTCCCAATTCTTTGTGCTTGAATAGATGAAAAAATATGAACTTTGACTTGTGTTAATATAATCAACAGCTAACAATTATAATACAAGAGGTGTATTGTTACCATGAATTTTAAAAAATATATATTGGATAAAAAATATTTAATTTTATTTTATATTATTTTAATGACTTTTATATCATTGGTAATATATTTAGATATAACCGTAAAGGTAAGTATTAATAATATATTGTATATAAATTTTGTTTCTATTGTTTTGCTTTTATTTTATTTGATAGGAGAATATTTAGTATATAAGAGGTATTATGAAGATATAAATTATATTTTAAAAAATAGAAAAGAAGATATAATAAATTGTTTACCTAATCCTAATAATTATGTACATAGCTTGTATAATGAACTTTTAATTAATATTTATAATCAGCAAAATGAAAAAATAGATAAATTACATGAAGAAAAAAAGGAAAATTTGGAATTCATGACTTCGTGGGTACATGAAATAAAAACTCCTATTTCAGTAAGTAGGCTTATTATAGAGAATAGCATGTCAAAATCTAAAGAAGAAATATTAGATAGTTTAGAAGAAGAAATAGATAAAATAGAAAATTATGTGGAACAAGCACTGTATTATTCAAGATTAGATGATTTTTCAAAGGATTATTTGATAAATGAAATAAATATAGAAAAAGTTGTAAAAGAAGTTATAAAAAAACATGCTAAGACATTTATAAATAAAAGGATTAAAATTAATATTGAAGATATAAATATGAGCGTAAATACTGATAAGAAATGGTTAATATTTATTATAAATCAAATTATAGATAATTCATTGAAGTATACAAGTGAAGATGGATATATAAAAATTAACATTGAAAAAGATGGAAAAGAAAAGAGGCTTGTGATTGAAGATAATGGAATAGGAATAAAAAAAGAAGATATATCAAGAATATTTGATAGAGGATTTACTGGATATAATGGGAGAAAGAGTTATAAGTCTACGGGAATGGGACTTTATTTATCAAAGAGATTAGCGATAAAATTGGGACATGATATAACTGTAGAGTCAAAATTTAAAGAATATACAAAAGTTATAATTCATTTTCCTAAGCTTATAGATTATTTTACTGTTACAAAATCGTAAGATTAATATTTTGTTTTGTAAGATAAATGAATTGTTAAAATCAAATAAATCGTATAAAATGTAAAAGTAGTTTATTTTGTAAAGGAGTGAAAATATGAGGAAATTTATTAGTTTTATACTTATATTTATTATAGGTATAAGTATTGTAGGCTGTGGAGAAAAAAAAGAAGAAGTATCTTTAAATGATTTAAAAGCTATGCCAGAATTTGAACTAAAAGATGTAAATGATAAAGATGTTAATAATGAAATATTTAAAGATAATAAGCTTACAATGGTAAATATTTGGGCAACTGGCTGAGGTGCGTGTATAGAAGAGATGCCTGAGGTTCAGGCATTATATACTGAGATGAAAGAGCAAGGAGTAAATGTAATAGGGATTGTTGCTGATGGTATTGATAATGAAATAGTTGTATTAGACGTTTTAAGAAAAAGTGATGTGACATTTAAAAATATTATACCAAATGATAAATTTGTAGATGATTTTTTAAATAAAATAAATGCAGTGCCGACAACTATATTTGTAAATAGCAATGGTGAAATAATTGGTGAACCAGTAATTGGATCAAGGGATAAAGAAGGATATAAAGAAATAATAGAAGAAGCTTTAAAAAACGTAAAATAGGTGAATGATATGAAAAACAGAATAAGAGAGATGATATTTATTGTAGGAGCTATTTTTATTGGAGTAGGTATATATAGAGGGGAAGTAGGAAGGGTATTTATAAAAGCGATAAATATATGCTTGGAGTGTATAGGGATTGGTTAAGATGAAAAGAAGATTAGTTCAGATAATGACTAGTATAGGGATAAATGGTTATTTTAAAGGTTTTTTAAAAGGAAGTATTTACAAAGGAGATTTGAAAAAAATATGTGTACCGGGACTTAATTGCTATTCTTGTCCAGGAGCGTTAGGATCATGTCCTATAGGGTCATTACAAGCGATTATATCTGATATAAAATATAAATTTTCATTTTATGTAGTTGGTTTTCTTATGTTAATAGGAGGCTTATTGGGGAGATTTGTATGCGGATGGTTGTGCCCTTTTGGTTTTATTGAGGAATTACTTTATAAGATACCTTCTCCAAAATTTAAGGTTAGTAAAAATCTTCAAAAATTGAAATATTTAAAGTATGTAATATTGATTGTATTTGTAATTTTATTACCTATGCTTTGGGTTGATGATATAGGTATAGGATCTCCAACATTTTGTAAATATATATGTCCTGTTGGAACTATTGAAGGGGGAATACCTCTCGTTATTTTAAATGAATCATTAAGATCAGCAGTTGGTTTTTTATTTGCGTGGAAGTTAACATTATTAATTGTAATTGTCATATTGTCTATAGTGGTGTTTAGACCATTTTGTAGATTTATATGTCCGTTAGGTGCGATATATTCATTATTTAATCCTATTAGTATATATAGATTGAATATAGATTTGAATAAGTGTACACAGTGCGGAGCTTGTAGTAAAAAATGCAAGTTAGATATTGAAGTTTATAAAAATCCAAATAGCTTAGAATGTATAAGATGTGGGGAATGTATCGATAGTTGTCCTCATAATGCAATAAAAAGTCAATTTAGTTTAAAGAATAGATAAGGGGTCTCGTTTGAGCTCCTTTTTTTTATATATAAAAGGTGACAAAATTGTAAGCTGTATATGATATTTTGTTAGTTAAATAAATGGTTTTAAGCAATTGATTTATGTAAAATAGCATTAAAGAATAATAAAAAATAAACTCATAGGAGGTAATATCAATGAGAGTTGTTTTAGATGCTAAAGATTTAAAGAAGGTATACGGCTCAAAAGGAAATGTTTATACTGCACTTCGTGGAATAAGCTTACAAATAAGAGAAGGAGAATTTGTCGGTATAATGGGACCATCTGGAGCAGGAAAGAGTACTCTTTTAAATATAATATCAACTATAGATAGTCCAACATCAGGTACTATAACTATAAATGGAGAGAATATATTAAAATTTAATGAAGAAAAATTATCTTTATTTAGAAGAGATAATTTAGGTTTTATATTTCAAGATTTTAATTTGCTTGATACTCTAACTGTTAAAGAAAATATATTACTTCCATTAGCTCTTGCTAAGGTAAATCCAAAAACAATTGAGAGAAAGGTAACTGAAATAGCAAATAACTTAGGAATAGCTGATATATTAAACAAATATCCATATGAGATTTCAGGTGGACAAAAGCAAAGAACAGCATCTGCTAGAGCGATTATTAATGAGCCTAAGCTTATACTTGCTGATGAACCTACTGGAGCTCTTGATTCTAAATCATCAGCAGAGCTGTTACAAGCTTTAAGTGATCTAAATGAAAAAAATAAAGCTACTATAATGATGGTAACACATGATGCTTTTGCAGCAAGCTATTGCAAGAGGATATTATTTATAAAAGATGGGACATTATTTACAGAGCTTGTAAAAGGAGAAAGCAGGAAGGAATTTTTCAATAAAATACTTGATGTTTTAGCAGTTTTGGGAGGGAATAGCAATGACCTTATTTAATATTTGTATTAAAAATATAAAGAGAAATTTTCGAAATTATTTTATATATTTTATGTCAATAGTATTTAATGTAATTATATATTTTACATTTGTTTCTATTAGATTTAATGAACAAATTTTAAAATTTCTTGAAGGAGAATATAAAATTTTAGTATTGTTTAAATTTTCATCTATATTGATAGCTATATTTTCATTGATTTTTATATGGTATTCAACTTCTTTTTTTATGAAGAAAAGGAAAAAAGAAATAGGTATTTATTCGTTGTTGGGAGTTAAGAAAAAGCAAATCGGAAAAATGTTATTTTATGAAAATGTAATAATGGGAATAATGGCTTTAGGTATAGGTCTATTGCTAGGAAGTATATTTTGTAAGCTATTTATAATGATATTGTTTAAATTTATGAATTTTTTAGTAGAAGTAAAATTTACAGTGAGCTTTGATGCAGTTTTAAATACTATTGTTACTTTTGGAGTGTTATTTTTGATTACATCTGTATATGGATATACAATAATTTATAAATTTAGTCTTATTGAACTTTTTAAAGCAGAAAATATTGCAGAAAAAGAGCCTAAATCATCAGTAATTATGGCTTTGATTTCAATATTAATTATAGGAGTAGGTTATGTAGTAGGACTTAATGTTACAACAAAAACTTTTTTAGTGAGTACAGGTACTGTTCTTGTAACATCTGTTGTTGGAACATTTATGTTTTTTAATTATTTTTTAATTTTTGCTATGAAGGTATTAAAGAAAAATAAAAGGAGATATTATAAAGGAATTAATATAATAGGGATAAATCAGATTGTATATAGAATAAAAAGTAATTCAAGAACACTTTCTATAATAGCTATACTCAGCGCAGTTACATTGACATCTATAGGAATAACATATACTTTATATTATACTGTATCAAAGGAAAATTCTATTTCACATCCTTTTTCATATTCATACATTACTAATAGTGAGATTATAGATGAAAAAGTTGAAAATATTATAGCTAAATATCCAAAAAATAAATTGATAGATTCAGTAGAAGAAGAATTTATTAAAGTTTATGCAAAGGTTAATGACAATAAATCAGGAAAAGCTTATTTAATATCAGAAAGTAAATTCAATAAAATCGCTAAAATAAGAGGTTTAAAAGATAGAATACATTTAGGCAATGATAATGAAGTTGTATTATTAAAATATTATAGATCTAAAGAAAAAATTGCTACAGGAAAATTGGTAGAGTTGTTATCAGAAAATAAAAAGCAAGAATTTAAAGTTGTAGATCATAAGCAGTATTATGCTATGAATAGATATAAAATCGAATCGACTTTTGTTGTTAAAGATAATATTTATAACAAATTTTATGATAAAAGCAATATTGATAGAATAAAGGGATATAAGGTCAAAAATGAATTAGACAGTAAAGAATTGACAAAGGAGATTATAAAAGCTGTGCCAGCTGATGTTGAGTTGAGTTATTGTTTAGAAAGCATAAGTGCTTTGATACTTATGGGAATGCTTTTATTTATCGGAGTTTTCTTAGGATTAGTATTTTTGATTGCTAGTGGTAGTGTTATTTATTTTAAACAGTTAACAGAGGCTAATGAGGAAAAGGGAAGATACTTAATATTAAAGAATATAGGAGTTAGTAAGAAGGAAATAAAAGTATCTATTGCAAAGCAAATGGGTGTAATATTTGGGCTTCCATTGACTGTAGGAATAGCACATAGTTTAGTTGCTATTGTTATGAATTATAAATTATTTAATCTTAATATGATAAGCCCTGCAATTTTAACTATAGGTGGCTATATACTAATTTATTTGGGATATTATTTATTGACAATAAATTCATATAATAAAATTGTAAATTCAAAAACTGTCTAATAATAGGCAGTTTTTTATCGATTTAAGGTATAATATAATTAGATTATTATATATTGATGGAGGATTAATATGTTTAAAATTATGATAGTTGAAGATGATTTGAAAATAGCACAGATTGTAAAGGAAAATTTGATAAAATGGTCTTTTGATGTCGAAGTTGTAGAAGATTTTTCTGATGTTTTGAATATTTTTAGCAAGTATAAACCTCATTTAATATTGATGGATATTAATCTTCCTTTATATGATGGGTTTTACTGGTGTTCTCAAATAAGAAAATTATCAAAGGTACCTATAATTTTTATATCTTCTAGAAATACAAATATGGATATTATTATGGCTATTAATATGGGTGGAGATGATTTTATCAATAAACCTTTTTCGATAGATGTTTTAGTTGCAAAAATTAATGCTGTACTTAGAAGGACGTATTCTTATATGGATGCAGAAAGTGATATTGTAGAGTATAAGGATGTTTTTTTAAATATAAAGGATAATTGTATTTTGTATAAAGGAAGACAAATTGAACTTACTAGAAATGAATTTAAAATTATATATATATTAATGAAAAATGCAGGTAGTGTTGTAAGTAGAGAAAAGATCATGAAAAGTTTATGGGAAGATGAAAGCTTCGTAGATGATAATACATTAACTGTAAATATTAATAGGCTTAGAAAAAAGCTTGAAGAAATAGGGATTGAGGATTTTATTAAAACTAAAAAAGGTAAAGGTTATATTATAATATAGGTAAGTAAAAATACTTTATTTTATAAATAGCAGAAATATAAAATAACTTATAAAAATCAAAAATAGAGCCCAAAAGGGCTCTATAAGCTGAGTGATAAGAGTTGTATCTTTTATTAACAGTTGTATCCTCTACCGAAGTATGGACAGCAGAACAATACTACTAGCAACAAGAAGAAAAACAATAAACTGCTATCACAGCCACCAAAGATTCCACCAATTCCACCACATTGAGCATCTGCCATAATATTATGCCTCCTTTATGATAATCATTTCAAATTCTTTTCTTTTGTTCTAATACAAAGTATGTAAGTTACAAGCTATATGTTCCAAAATTTTGAAGGACTATTCATTCAAATATGGAATAACAAATAATAGCATTGATGTTGTGGGATAAATGAACACTTAAAAAAGGTTATCATATTCTAATAGATAGGAGGAGTTTGTTATGGTTATAAGTATAGATCAAAGTAAATGCAGTAGGTGTAGAATGTGTATTGAAATATGTCCAGTTGGTGCTATTGAAGAAAAGGATTTGATAATGGTAGATATGTTTAGATGCATAAAATGCCGTTCTTGCGTGGTGGCTTGTCCATCAAAAGCTATCGTTATAAAATAAAAAGTATTAAATATGTAGATCAGGATTTCTCCTGATCTTAAAGAAGGTGTAATAACAGATGGCTGACAGAAAAATTATGTAAGGAGAATTGGGAAAATCCCAATTCTTTCTAATATCTTCCAAAACCACAAAAATTACAGAATAATATTACTAATAACAAGAAGAAAAACAATAAACTGCTATCACAGCCACCAAAGATTCCACCAATTCCACCACATTGACTATTAGACATCTATTTACACCTCCTTAATAAATATGTATTTATTGAATCTGTTTTGTTTTTGTCCTAATATAAAGTATGCAGGTAGAAACATATATGTTACGAAATTAGGTATTTATATGTATAGAATTGGGAAAATCCCAATTCTTTTTTTTAATAACGGCCACAAGAGCAAGGACCACAGAATAATACTACTAAAAGCAAGAAGAATAATAATAATTCATCTCGACTATTAAATAAACCAAATCTTCCGTCAGCCATTATTTAATCCCTCCTTTATTAGATATGTAATATTGTATTTTCTTGTCCTTTTTCTAATATAGATTATGTAAGATACAAGATATATGTTACAGATAATATGATATTTATTAAAAATAATTAGATAATGATATTATGTAAAATTGAGAAATTTTCTGGTTTTTGGCTTTAATATTTTTATATCCTTATAAAACTGAAAATTATGAAAAATAAATATTTATTCATTTTGTGTATTCATACAAAAAACAAATGTATTTTATTTATAAACAAATTTGCTAAAAAGTATTGAAAAATAATAAAAATTACTTTATACTACATAGTATCTTTATTAATTGTTTTGAATAAGATAAAAGAGACTAAGGAGGAAGGAATTATGCAAAAGAAAATGGGATTACTCCCAAAGCTGCTTTTAGGAATCATTTTTGGTATTATTATTGGATTGATTTCAAAATCTATAGAAATGTATATACCAGTAAGGTTATTAAGTACATTTAGTGGTATATTCGGAAATTTTCTAAAATTCATTATTCCATGTATTATTATTGGATTTGTAGCACCAGGTATTGCTGATTTAGGGAAGTCTGCTGGTAAAATGTTAGGTATTACAGCGTTGTTTGCTTATAGCTCAACCATCATTGCTGGAACATTTGCTTATGTTGCTGGTTCTAGTATATTATCTAAAGTGATAAAAGTTGGAGAAACAGCAGGTAAATCAAATATTGATTTATCTCCATATTTTACAATAGAAATGCCACCGATAATGGGTGTTATGACTGCTTTAGTATTAGCTTTTGTACTAGGTGTAGGAATGGCAAGTATCAAAGGAAAGGATTTAAAAGGTGCTTTATCTGATTTTCAAAGTATTGTAGAATTAGTGATTAAAAATGTAATTATTCCTTTTATTCCAATACATGTTGCAGGGATTATGGCAAAATTAACAACTACAGGAGAAATATTTGTAACAATCAAAGCATTCTCAACAGTATTTGCAATTATTATTCCATTACAAATCATATATGTGCTTTTGCAATATATAGTTGCTTGGATGTTTACAAAGAAAAGTCCTGCTGTATGTATTAAAAATATGCTTCCTGCATATTTTACAGCAATTGGTACACAGTCTTCAGCAGCAACAATTCCAATTACAATGCAAAGTGCAAGAAAAAATGGAATAGCGGAAGATGTTGTTGACTTTGTTGTTCCACTATGTGCTACTATCCATTTAGCAGGGGATACAATTACATTGGTATTGTTATCTATGGGTGTGATGATGATTGCTGGAACTGTTCCAACATTTTCAATGATGCTTCCATTTATTCTTATGCTTGGAGTTACAATGGTAGCAGCACCGGGAATACCAGGTGGAGGAGTAATGGCAGCATTAGGGCTGCTTGAAGGAATGCTTGGATTTACAGGAGCACAGCAAACTCTTATGATTGCATTGCACTTTGCACAGGATAGCTTTGGTACAGCTGCAAATGTTACAGGTGATGGTGCTATTGCACTGATTGTAGATAAGCTTATTAGAAAAAAAAATAATACTACTTTACAAAAGGCAGAAAATGCTTAGAAAAATAATAAAACAGGGTTAGAAATTTAGCCCTGTTTTGTTATTTTCAGAATCAATGGATGCGTTTGTATGGATACGTATTTCGAACATGATAATGCAAGTAATATCCAATATCAGATGAATGGATTAAATTATTATAAATAGATTGGGGAACACCTCGGTGTTGATAGGTTTCACCAGAAATAAATGTTATTTCTAATATTTGATTAGTAGGATCATAGCCTATAGATTCAATAACGTTTGAATGTACCTTTACTTTTGTCATTCCATTCTCTCCTTTGTCTAAATTTTTATTGAAAAGACACATTGAAATAAAATGGTACAAGTAAATTATACTAAATGCTTATTTAAAAAAATGTAGAAAGTTGTTATTGTTAAGAAAAAAATTATGAAGTACAGCTTTAATGTTGATGTTATTTCTCTATATTATAGTTTTAAAATAGAAATTGGTAACATACATATTATTACAAGCAATATTTTGTCTATAAGATCAGGAAATGAAAAGTTTTTTATAATGCATTGTGTTTTCTAGAAAAGGGGGGCTTCAAGAGTTTATGATGGATTTTTCTGTAATTATTAAGAAGGATAGAGAAGAAAGGAAAAAGCAGCATTTTGAAGGAACATTTCTAGACTATCTTGAAATTTTGAAAGAAAATCCTTCTGTATGTATGTTAGCACATCAAAGAATGTATGAAAGAATTATGGAAAAGGGAGTAGAAGTAATCAATACAGAAGAAAATCCAAGATTGAGAAGGATATATGGCAATGAATTGATCAAAAAATATAATTTTTTTAAGGATAATTTTTTTGGTATAGATAAGAGTATTATGAAAATAGTAAGGTATTTTCATACAGCAGCTATGAAAGGTGAAGAATCTAGACAGGTGCTTTATCTAGTAGGTCCTGTAGGAGCAGGCAAATCATCACTCATGGAAGCGTTAAAAAGAGCATTAGAGCAAGGTCCACCTGTATATGCAATAAAGGGATGTCCAATGAGGGAAGAACCTCTTCATCTTGTACCAAAGCATTTAAGAGATCAATTTGAAGAATTGTTAGGTGTAAAAATTGAAGGAGATTTATGTCCTATTTGTAGATATAGGTTAAAGCATGAATACAATGGTGAATTTGAAAGAATTCCTATTGAAACGGTAGATTTTAGTATTCGCTCAAGAAAAGGAATAGGTGTAGTTCCTCCTGTTGACCCAAATAATCAGGATACTTCTGTTTTGACAGGTTCTGTAGATATATCAAAACTAGATCTATATCCTGAAGACGATCCGAGGGTATTGTCTTTAAATGGAGCATTTAATGTTGGAAATAGAGGGATTGTAGAGTTTATAGAGGTATTTAAAAATGAGGTAGAGTATCTTCATACGATGATTACTGCAACCCAAGAAAAAAGCATTCCGTCTCCTGGAAAGGGGGCTATGATTTATTTTGATGGCATTATTTTAGCACATTCTAATGAAGCAGAATGGAATAAGTTTAAAGCAGATCATACAAATGAAGCAATTCTAGATAGAATTGTTAAGATAGAGATTCCTTACTGCCTTGAATTAAATGAAGAAGTGAAAATCTATGAAAAGATTCTTAAAAACAGCAATTTTAAAGCACATATTGCACCGCATACAATAGAAGTGGCTTCTATGTTTGCTATACTGACAAGGCTTGCTCCTTCAAATAAAGTTGATCCTTTAACAAAATTAAAAATTTATAATGGAGAAGAAATTGTAGAAAAGGGTAGTACAAAAAAAGTAGATATATTAGAGCTTCGTGAAGAATCAAATAGAGAAGGAATGACAGGAATATCAACTAGATTTATTATGAAGGCAATAGATACTGCATTAGTAGAATCAGAGCATGATTGTATACATCCTATTTTAGTTCTTGAGGTTTTGGTAAAATCAGTAAAGGAATTATCTATTAGTGACGAGGAAAAGAAAAAATATTTGAATTTTATTCAAAATATTATAAAAAAAGAGTACCATAATATTCTTGAAAAAGAAGTAACAAAAGCATTTATTCATGGATATAACGAGCAAGCAGAGGATTTATTTAATAATTATTTAGACCATGCCGAAAGCTATGTCAATAAGACAAAAATTAAAGACAGAAGCACAGGTGAAGAGTTAGAGCCTGATGAAAAATTCTTAAGATCCATTGAGGAACAAATTGGTATTTCTAGTGGAGCAGCAAAAGGCTTTAGACAAGATGTAACTTCTTATATGTTTTATTTGATGAGAAGTAAAAGTAAGATTGATTATAAGTGCTATGAACCTTTAAAGGAAGCTATTGAGAAGAAGCTTACAGCTTCCGTAAAGGAATTGAGTAGAGTTATTACCCGTACAAAGGTAAGAGATAAGGAACAGAATAAAAAATATGATGCTATGGTAGAAGAAATGAAGAGAAATGGATATTGTGATCACTGCTGCAATGTTATTTTGAAATATGCTGCCAATAATTTATGGAAGGATTAAAGCTTAATATATAGACATACATGCTTAAAAATGTATGTCTATATCATTAATTTTTATACTAATACGGAGGTGAGACGGGTGGCCATATTTCGAGAATTTGACAGCAGGGGCAGGGATAGGTCCGCAGAAGACAGAAGAAGACACAGGCAGCTAGTAGAGGATTCTATTAAGAAAAATATTGGAAATATTATTGCTGAAGAAAGTATTATTGGTCAGAGTAAGAATAGAAAGATTAAAGTCCCTATAAAGGGAATCAAGGAATATCAGTTTATATATGGAAAAAATCAAAAGGGAATAGGTTCAGGAACAGGAAATGAAAAAAGAGGAGATAAAATAGGAAAGGATGCTATGACTGATGGTCAAGAAAAAGCTGGGAATAATGAGGGAGAAGATATTTATGAAACAGAGATAACTATTGAAGAGCTGATACAATATTTATTTGAGGATTTAAATTTACCTTATATGCATAGAAAGAAGTTTAGTGAGATTGAATCAGAAAAGAATTTTAAAAGACTTGGATATCAAAGAAAAGGTATTCCACCGAGACTTGCGAAGAAAAGATCTGTTATTGAGAAAATAAAGAGAAAAAAGGCATATGAAAGAGGAAAAAAAGAAAATGAGAATTATGATAAAGAGAAAAGGTTTCCTTTTAAGGAAGACGATTTAAGATATTATCGGGTGCGTGAGGATGTAAGAAGAGAAAGTAATGCAGTAGTGATTTGCATTATGGATACTTCAGGTTCTATGACACTTACAAAAAAATATTTGGCAAGAAGCTTTTATTTTCTTTTGTATCAATTTGTAAGGCTAAAGTATGTTCATGTAGAGATTGTGTTTATTGCACATACGACTACTGCTAAGGAAGTTAGCGAGGATGATTTTTTTCATAAGGGAGAATCAGGTGGAACTTATATTAGCAGTGGTTATGAGAAGGCTTTAGAGATTATTGAAAAAAGGTATAATCCTGAAGTTTGGAATATTTATGCATTTCATTGTAGTGATGGAGATAACTGGTCAGAGGATAATAAAAAAGCAGTTGAAGCTGCTAAGAAATTATGTGAAACTTGTAACCTCTTCGGATATGGAGAGATTGCACCAGGATATTATACGAGGATGAGTACTATTAAAGCGGAATATAATTTAAAGGTGAAATATCCAAACTTTTCGATTGTGACCATGTCAAGAAAGGAGGATATTGTTCCTGCTCTTAAAAGATTATTAGATAAAGAAAAGGGATTGCAGGAATAATAATTTTGCTTATGATGGAATATACCATTAAAGAGCTGGAGCTGTGGAATGAAAAGATTGAGGCAATAGCAAAAGAAAATGGGCTTGATTTTTATCCTCAAGAATTTGAAATATGCAGCTATGAAGATATGATTTGCTATGAAGCATATGTTGGGATGCCTTCTCATTATCCTCACTGGAGTTATGGCAAAGCTTATGAGAAGAAAAAAACACTTTATAGGTATAATGTGACAGGTCTTCCATATGAAATGGTTATAAATTCTAATCCATGTATTGGATATTTGATGAGAGATAATACGCTGCTTTTACAGATTTTAACTATGGCTCATGTATATGGTCATAATGATTTTTTTAAAAATAATAGATTATTTACTGAAGGAACTAGAGCAGAAGATACAATAGAAATGTTTAAAAATCATGGAGATAGGATTAGAAGCTATATACATGATCCGAGTATTGGATATGAAAGAGTAGAAAGCATATTAGATGCCGCTCATGCATTAAGATTTCAGACATCTAGGGTAATAGGGTGCAAAAATCTATCAGAAGAAGAGAAAAAGAAAAGAATTCTTGAAAAATATTATAATGAAATAAAGATCACAAGTATTATTGATGAGAAAAAGAATATTCCTTTTCCTGACCTTGAAAAGATCCCTTTAGAGCCTACTGAGGATATTATGGGTTTTTTAATTCAGTATGGAAAACTTGCGGATTGGGAAAAGGACATATTAAGTATTGTAAAAGAAGAAACATTATATTTTATTCCTCAGATTGAAACAAAGATTATGAATGAAGGATGGGCAAGTTACTTTCATTATAAGATTTTGAACCAGCTAGAGCTATCGCAGGAATTGTATATGGAATTTTTAACAAGACACAATCAAGTGATTAGGCCTTTTTTAGGAAGTGTCAATCCTTACTATATGGGATTTAAAATATTTGCAGATATTGAAGAAAAATATGGAAAAGATAAGCTGTTTGAAGTTAGAAAAATGGAAAGAGACGAATCTTTTATTAGAAGATACCTTACGAAAGAGCTGTGTCATGAAATGAATCTTTTTGAGTATAAAAAGAGAGAAAAAGATTATTTGATAGAAGAAATAAGCGATGAGGAAGGATATAAAATAATAAAGAATACTTTAGCAAGCAGTACAGGGATGGGGGACATACCTTTTATAAGGGTAATAGAGGTTCTAAAAAAAGATAATACTCTTTTAGTTGTTCATGAATATGATGGAAGAGAATTGGAATTATCTTATGCTTATGAAACATTAAGATATTTACAAAGGCTCTGGGGTGGAAAAGTAGAATTAAGAACAATTGTTGATAATATAAAAAAACGAATTATATGTGATGAAAACAGAAATATTTTTTTGAAAAAAGAGTAAAGAGATAGGAATAAATTTCCTGTCAGATTAAATATTTTACGCTTCATGCAGATAAGTTGTATTCCATACACTAATAGGGTTAGTACCACATAGCCATCAAGCTAAGGAATTACTTGAAAATTCATTGCCCCCCATTCGACAAAAAAATAGTATACTAATGCTACTTACATTTTTAAGGGGGTAGTAGTATACTATGGCAAAAGCGAAAGTACTAAAGAATATAGCGATTATAAAAAATAATATGCAACAAATGATTCAAGAAATCCTTAAAATAATTTCAAAAGAAGAAATAGAAAAAATTGCAAGAGAAGTTGGTTTTATTCAAAGACAGGGAAAAATTCAAGCTTGGGAATTCCTTTATTTATGTGCCTTTTCAGGCTTAGATATTTCTAAAAACACTCTTGTAGCAATGAGTGCCAATTTAAACTCAGAAATCAATACTGAAGTCACTACACAGGCTATACATGAGCGTTTAAATCATAAGGCTGTAGCTTTTTTGCAAGAAATATTTACAAGACTATTAAATAGAATCGCTTTATCTGATTCTAAGATAGAAACTGCATGGGATAAGCACTTTGATAGAATTAGAATAGTTGATTCTACGGCATTTCAAGTTCCTGAAATGTACAAAGAAGAATACAAGGGCTCTGGCGGAAGCGCTCAAACTGCTGGTATCAAAATACATCTTGAATATGATTTAAAAACTGGAAAGTTCATGCATGTTGATGTAGGTCCTGGAAAAGAAAATGACAACACCTTTGGAAGTAAAATAAATGAAACTTTTAAAGAAAGAGATCTTGCTTTAAGGGACTTGGGCTACTTTAGTTTGAAAGACTTTAAAGCTTTAGATGATAAAGGCGCTTCTTACGTTTCAAGGCTTAAGCCAAATGTAGCTGTATACCTTGAAAATGATGATCTAGAGTATTATAAAAATGGACAAATAAAAAAATCTACTATGTACAAAAGGATTAATTTGGCAGATATAGCAATGAAAATGGATGCAGGCGAAATATTAGAATTAAAGGAAGTGTTTTTAGGAAGAATCGAGAAGCGAAAAGAGCGATTAGTCATATACAAATTAACTGATGAACAGCTAAAAGAGCGCAAATCCAAAGTGGAAAAAACAGCTAAAAAGAAAGGTATTAAAAAAAGTGAAAACACAATAAAACTATTGGGCATCACTATGTACATTACAAACATTGATAGTTCTATATTGCCTAATGATCAAATATATGAAATATATTCTTTGAGGTGGCAGATCGAGATTTTATTTAAGACATGGAAATCAATATTTACTATTTCAAAAGTGAAGCCAGTAAAAATAGACAGATTTAAATGCCAGCTTTATGGGAAACTCATTTTATTGATATTAAGTTCAGCAATAATGTTTAAAATGAGAAATGAACTTCTAAATACAGAACAGTTAGAAGCAAGTGAAATCAAGAGTGCAGAGATTATAAAACAGTATATTCAAAAAGTATATTTAGGTTTAATAAATACACATTTAAAAGCGTGCACAATATTAGTAGAAATATATGTATGCATAAAAAGAAATGGGCGAAAATCACACCGCAAAGGTAAAAAAACCTTCTTTGATATTCTAGGAGTATCCTACCACTACCAAGAAAAAGTATGTAGATTCGCCGCATAAAACAATTTAATAATACCATAAATTTAAAACCTATGTCTTTAAAAAAATAATTTTTATCGTAGGTTTTTTTGGCATACAGTAAAAATGACTTATATTTTTAGACACGTAAAAGAAAATACGTTTGATTCTATGTTTCAGATTTTTCTACCTATAATTTGGAAAACTCAATATCTTTACAACCTGCTAAATTCCTTAGCTTGATGGCTATGGGTTAGTACCAGAATGTGTGACATGAGATGCAAAGTAAAATGTTTTTCAATGATTTCAAAATACTTTATACCCTATGACAGTGTTGCTGGTTCTAACCCAATAAATAGGAATTAAATCTTAAATTGTGGTAAAATTAGGATATTGGAATATAATATATGATCTTGGAGGAGTAATATATGAATATTGTGATGAATGGTGTATTACTGGGTTTAGTTTGGTTTGTAATTTTACTCATTATTATGTATATCATAAATCGATATATGTATATAGCCAACATTATTGGCGGAAAAATTATAAGTTTTTTTGGATACTTATTGCGTAAAATTAAGAGGAAATAGGAAAACTTTTGAACTATATAGGGGTCTCGCCACATAGCCATCAAGCTAAGGAATTTAGCAGGTTGTAAAGATATTGAGTTTTCCAAATTATAGGTAGAAAAATCTGAAACATAGAATCAAACGTATTTTCTTTTACGTGTCTAAAAATATAAGTCATTTTTACTGTATGCCAAAACATTATTCGTCAATCCTAACCTTATTTATAGTGGTGAACGTGATAATATTGAAGTAACGCTAAAAGCTTTATTTATAAATTCAAAAACATTATTTAAAAAGTTTCCAGTAGCTCTTTTTTAAAGAGTTATTTTTTTATTATGCATTTATTTTTGTAGTTATCAAATTTGATAACTACGAAATCTTCCTTAACTCCTGATTTTATCAGACTTTTCATTAAATTTTAGGGTTATTTACTCTCACTCTCTATTATATAGAGAGTAGAGAGGGCTTTGCTCTTGATAAAATTGCAAATTACTTACTTATTTGTAATTTAAAGGTTTTAATCGCAACAAGTTTATGTTATTATAATTAAAGATTGTTGAATGCATTCTTCAATAATAAACCAATTTATTTTTTAAAACAAAACCAAGAACATTATCAAATTCTAGTGGGATAATAGATAGGATACCAAAGAGTGCTTGGGCAAATCTGGATATGCATTGTAAATATAGAGGAAAAGATGGAAATAAGCAGAAATTCAAATTTAACTGGATTTGGAATGGAAGACCATTTGTGATGTCGACAGATACAGTTGCATTTGCTTGGGATGATAAATTTAGAATTAGCTCAAGAGATGTTTCTTGTGATATACGTTATTCAAATGGTGGTTGGAATTATACAAGAGATTTTGATGATGTTGAAGTAAAACCAGGAACAGGTTTTAGAGCTTCGTTCAATATGATGGATATGCCTAAAAAACAAAACGATGCATATGCTAAGCAGGGAATTGGATATTTTAAAATTACAAATCCTAAAAATTTATCAGATATACAAATAGTTTGGAAATATGGTCATTCCACATTTTCATTTGGGGGATTTTGTCTAAATGTAGGTTGGTCATCTATTTCTGCTAATAAAGGTACTGAAGTAATGGATAGAGGTGATAAAGTATTTAGTCTAGATTAACCCGCTAAAGCTAAGTTTATTAATATTCAATAAAGGAATATAAAAACAACATAAGAAAAGTATCACCGAGATTTAATATATATCTCGGTGATATGTTTATTTTATATTGTTAAAAACGAACTTATGGGTTATTTATTAGTCTAATAACTTAATTTTATAATCCTTTTTTTAAAAGTACCATATATCAAAAGTTACGGAACTTGGTTCTAGTTTTTGGATTTTTATTGGCTTTTTACACGAATCGTAGCCGTATGCCATATCATATTAGGAGGGTGTAATATATGAATTTTTTTAAGTATTTACTATTATGTATAATAAGTCCTTTTATAATAACATTTTTTTCTTTTCGATTTGGATATATTATTGGTCCAGGAGATGATGGATCTGGCATAACTATTGCAGCTATATCACTTTTGAATACAACAATAATAGTAGGATTTTTTATATTATTTGATATATTAAAAAATAAAAATATATAATTTGTTTCATTTATAAAGTTATAATATTATGTCTAATAAGGGGATTTTGAAATCCACCCGTACCTTGACTTCTTGCCTTTTTCATATACAATTGACACTGCCGAAAAAGAAGAACCTGAATTTAGAAAACTCAATATCTTTACAACCTGCTAAATTCCTTAGCTTGATGGCTATGGGGTAGTAACACGGAAGCTGTCATGTACTGTAAAGTAAATGGTAATAAATTTAAGTCTATAACAAATTAGCCTTTTCCTTCATTTTTTCCTTTGAAGGATTCGTATAAAGTAAAGTTGTATGAATATTACTATGACCTGCTTGATTAGCTACTTCATGAACCGAATATCCACTCTCCAAAGCATGAGTACACCAAAAGTGTCTTAGCTTATGGGGAGTTATTTTATTGCTGAATTTATTAAATACCTGGTTGATTCTACTTCGATTTAATCGTTCACTTTGTCTACTATTGAATAAATAGTTGCCATGATCTACTCTTTCGCTAAGATATGACTTAAGAGCATTTACTATTTTTTCACCAATATATACTATCCTTTCCTTATCACCTTTTCCACTTTTTACGATTATTTCTCTTGCTGTTAAATTTATATCTTCTAGCTTTAAGTTTAAAGCTTCAGATATTCTAAGTCCTGAGTAAGCCAATAATGTAACAATAGCATAGTCTCTCTTACATCCTTTTTCTAATATTGTCTGCCTAAAAGTTTCTACCTGGCTTTTATTAATATCCGTAGGACTAGCTCCAGTTGACTGGATCTTTATATAGTCCTTTTTCGAAACGATCCTTTAAACCAATTCAAATAAAGCTTCATATGTCTTAAATAACTTTTGATTGTATTCTCACTTTTATCATCTTTTCTTAAATACTCTTCAAATAAGTTTAACATAAATACCTCCTGTAAATTATGTTTAGTATAATTGTATTTGTTGTTTTTTTGACAAAACGTACTAAATTATTTTACAAATTTTCATATGAATAGTAGATGGAATTTTAATTAGCAGTATTAGACAAAACAAGTCAAAAAACACCGGTTTACATTTTGGGTGTGAATTTCGTTTATATATAGTGAAAGGCGCTTAACCGGTTAAAGCTTTCAAATAAAAAAGGTGTGTGAGTAGGATGAAGATTATAGAAACCTATCTTAAATTTAAAAATGATCTAACAAAAATGAATAAGCCTTCTATAATTGTCATTCATCATGCAGCACATAGTAGTGCGACTTTAGATGATAACATTAGGTGGTATTTAGAAGAAGGATTTCGTGGATTTGGCTATCATTTTCTTATCACAAAGAAAGGACAAGTCTACAGGGGTAGGCCTGAAACCACTATAGGAGCTCATTGCAAAGGCTACAATAAAAGATCTTTAACAAGGTAACTTTGAAGTAGAAAAAGCATCTAAAACACAATTAGAAGCGCTTATAGAATTATGCCAATACTTATGTAACAAATACAGTATAAGCACTATAAAAGGACATAGGGAGCTAAGCTCTACTTCCTGTCCTGGACAGAACTTTCCTTTAGGGGAAGTTAAAGAAATGGTATTTAGTAGCTTAGGTAGGTTTCGTATTGATACTTATACTGTAAAGGTAGGAGATACTCTATGGTCTATATCAAAATCATTTAATATAACAGTTGATGAACTAGTGCAATTGAATGGTTTGCAGGGTAGCTTGATCTATAAAGGTCAAATATTAAAAATTATGTAGAGAAGAAAAGGAGAGATAAATCATGAATACTACAGAAGAAAAATTACTTCCTCAAATATCGATTGAAGATATGAATGCTGATTGTATTTCTACAGAAGTTATTACTAATAAAAATATTGAAGAAAATTCTATAGTAAAAATAGTATCTACATCTACTGAATCTATACTTAACAAAGGTGAAGCTGAATTTAATAGGCAATTACGTGCAGTAAGTACAGGTGGTGTTAGTATACTAAGCTTAAAGGTATTAGGTAAGGTTGACAATATTGAGCTTGGTAACAGCCCTGAGACCAAAGAGCTTGTACCGTTATTAACTATAAATCAAAATAATACATTTGAAGTAAAAATAACAAATAATTCAACTAGAGATAAATATGGGACGGTTGGAATTTTTATGAATGGTAGAGTAATAGGGAATAGTAGCGTACGTCTTCTTAGAAACTCTACAAAAACAATCACATTAGATATGTCTGTTCCAGGACCAGGAATACATACTCTTAAAGTAAGCGTGTCTGGTGATTCAGGTGGAAGGTTTAGTGCTGATATATCTAAAAAATTTTATTGGTGTGCAATGAAAGGTAAGGCAGTGAAATTTACAGTAAATTCTCCATCTCATAAAACTTATATAAGAGGAGAAAAAGCCCCTTATAACGTAGAAATTTTTAATGTTGGGACTGAACGCATTACAAAGGTACATCTTAAAGCTATGGAGAGTAATAATGTTATAATAAATCAAGCTTTAAGATTCCCATCTTTCTTACCACCGGGAGGAACAGTAACATTCACTGCTAATTATACTGCTCATGTTGCAGGAACACATACTATAAAATTCGAGTTAGATCCTAATAAAACGGAATTTAATAGAACTGCATTAATGAATGCCATTGGTGAAGATTTGATTGAAACCGTTACAGGAAAATGGATGCCAAAAATTGGAGATAAGGTATGGGTTTGTGGTAAAAAGATAGAAAAAGGAGATTTACCAGAAGAAGCAAATAAGCATATAAATAGCAACATTCCGGTTCAAGTGAGTGTTGTATTAACCATAATAGGTTTAGCTATTAATCCTCTTAATGGACTACTTTTAGCGGGTATAACTATTAGTTTACAATTAAACGACTATAATCAAGATAATCTAGCTAAAAAATTTAATGATTTTGGATTTATGTCAATATATTAGACACAAAAAGTTGAACTTTTTATGAAATCTTTCTAGCCAACTCTTCACATTTTTGTGGAGATATATACCCAATACTACTATGAATCCTTTTTCTGTTGTACCAGGATTCTATATATTCAAATATAGCTAACCTTGCAGTGTCATAGTCTAAGTATTTAACTAGGTGAACTTCCTCTTTCTTTAAAGAGGCATGGAAAGATTCTATACATGCATTATCATAAGGGCATCCCTTTGCACTAAAAGAATGAGAGATTATTTTGGTTTTTTCTATGTATTCTTTGAAAGCGTAGCTTGTATACTGACAGCCTAAGTCACTATGGAGTATTAGTGGACTATTTGGTTTCTGTAATTTAATAGCATTTTTTACTGCTTGTAGTGCCAAATCGGTATCAATAGTTTTAGACATAGCATATCCTATTATTTTCTTACTATATAAATCCATAACTGAAGCTAAGTAGCACCAACCGTCTTTGATTGTGTGGATATATGTAATATCCGTTACCCATTTTTTATTAATGGTGGTTGCTTCGAAGTATCTATTTAAAATGTTTTCTTTTTCTACTATTTTCTTTCTTGAAAGCATAGGCCTAAATTTCCTTGTTATTATAGACCTTATACCTAATTTTTTCATTAAACGTTGAGTTCTCTTTAAGCTAATAGTTATACCCAGGGCTTTCAGTGATTCATTTATTTTAGGTGCTCCATAGCGATTTCTACTTTCTTTATAAATATTTAGTATTTCTTTCTCTATCTTTTTATTCTCTAGCTCTCTATTACTTGGTTTTTTCTTTAAATACTTGTAATAGGAGCTTCTACATACCTTTAAAACCTTGCACATTAGCTTAATATCATGATATTTTTTGTTATTAGTTATGAATTCAAATATGCTACCTACTTCCTTGCGAATATGCCCATAGCCTTTTTTAATATTTCAATTTCCTCTTCAAGTTTTGCATTTTTCTTAAGTAAATCCTTATACTCTGACGCAGTTATAGTATTATCTTTATCTACTACCACAGGTTTATTTTTCTTTATCCACCCAGTCATTGTTGATTTTGATACGGCATATTCGTTATTTAACTCTGCCAGGCTCTTTCCAGAATTATAAAGTTCTACAATTGTTTTCTTGAATTCATCTGTATATCTCTTTTGACCTCTAGCCATTATTAACACTTCCTTTTCTTATCTCTATTTTAAAGTGTTCGGCTTTTCGTGTCTACAATATTATACTAACACCAAAGCTCATTCATATCTTTGAGCATCAAGTATTTGAACAGGCGAATAGGGTATTTGGCACTACGACCATGAGTTAGATTATAATTCTTTTCTACTTCCTCTATGACAAATGAAAAGTCTACTAGTTCTTTGATTTTGCGGAGTATGTGATCTTTTTGAATAAGTATATCGTATAAGTCAGCATATTTACTAATCATCATTTTCAGTGACCTCGATTAATGGTACAATCATTTCTATAGCGGCGGGTTCAATTGCTTGTGTAGTTTTTCCAGAAGTAGCTGCTGCAGTAAAATGGACTATTGGTTCAGGGATTGTATTTGCTGCAATTTTGGACAAACTTGATAGCAGAGACGATATATTACAAGAGGAGTTATTCACTGAAACTGCTAAAACTTTTGAAATAAGAACAACGCTTGTAGTTACAGGATCACCTAAAAGACCAAAAGTTATTTGTGGTAAATTAGAAATAAGACTTGTTTATTAAACAATATAATGAAAGATGAAGAGATATAGTTCTTCATCTTTCATTATATTTATTCATTTTTTTATCATATATTCCATTAAAATATTTTTCGAGGTATTTTAAATTAATGTCATCATTATCAACTTGATATATTTCATTTTTTTTATTATTTTTAATATAAATATATTTTGTACCTTCATTTATAAATATTAACATCTTTTCTTTATTTTTTTCAAAAAAAATGATAGAAAATGTTTTTTTATTTGTAAAATTGATATTTTTTTTAAAAGGTACTTTACGATATTTAAATTTTTCAAAATACTTTATAAGTTCATTAATTGTTTCTTTATTGTCAATAGATAATTCTTTTCCTTTTTGGGAAAATTGATCCCAATATAATATTTTTAAGTTCAGATTAGTTTTTTCTTTTAAGTTAGTATCTAATAATTGATTTATAGTTTTAGGTGAAAAATAAGGATATACATTATAAATTATAAATAATACAATAAAAGTAATAAGTATATATGTATTTGTTTTTTTTGACATATTAAAACACCTTTTCTATATGTTTTATTTTTATAAGTAAGCACTAGGATTAACCATTAGTTTAACGTATAGTATATACTCCTATTATACCATAATCTTATTCCATTTTTTAGCAATTAGAATTATGCAAATAGTTTTTTTAGCAAATCATATAAACATGATATAATATAGTTAAATAAACTATTTGGAGTGATTTTCATGAAAAGAAATTGGCAAATAAGGTTTCCAAATAACAAAAATGAGATACCAAACGCTGTTATAGATTATATTGCAAAGCAATTAAATATTGATAGTAAAATATTTGATGGATATGATTTGAATAAGAGATCATACTTTTATCACAAATCTCAAATACGTGAATATTTTGGTTTCCGTGAAGCTACAGCTGCTGATGGAGATAAAGTAAAAGATTTCTTAATAGAAAATATACTATACTTAGAAATGAATTATGAACGATTGAAAGTCGAAGCTCTAAATAAATTTAAGCTACTTCATATTGAACCACCTACTATTGATCGTCTTGAACGTATCATCAAATCTGCAATCCATACATATGAAATTAAATTCTTTAAAGAAACCTATAGTAAAAGTCCAACTTCATCTGTTGATAAGATGGATACTTAAAATTAGAACTTCCAATGGATCTTTTTCAAAACATTCCATATAATGTTAAAATGAGAGAGTGTTTTTTATACGTCAAATGAATGGTTCGTCTAATTTACTTTTTTAATTTATTTCTAAAAAACAAATTTAAAATAGGGGTGTGCTAAATATGAAGAAAATATACTTTTTGGGTTTATTATTTCTTTTAGCTATTTTAATATGTTCTTGTACTTCTAGTATTTCAAAAGATGAAACTGTAAAAATTGAAAGTAATAACGATATTGCAAATAATTCTCCTTCCATTATGAAAGATATAGAACTACTGTCAGATGAAGAATTGTTATTTCGTTATGTGGGGGATATAGAATTAGCCTGTCCTGATTTAAACTTTGAATCATCTTCTGATATTGCTTCTGAAGAATTATTTGATTTTTTTCTATTTTCATTATGGGAAGGCCTAAGCTTAAAAGAAAGAGATGAACAATACCAAGATTATTATGATAAATGGTTTAATGCTGAAACAAATAGTTTTCATATACCTTCTGATGATATTACTGAGCAGTTAAATAAATATTTTAAAGATTACTCATTTGATCTAACAAAAGTTAGTTGCTATAATCCATCCATAAAAAAAATAGAAGTTCTTATGCTCGATGGTTGGGGCGGTGATTTATTCCCTAAAATTCAAGAAAAACATATTGATCACAAAAACAATAGGCTTAAACTAATTGTTAGTTTCTTCATGGATGATCAATACACAGAAATCATGAAAACCAAATCATATATATTTGAGTTTTATTCGGATAAAGGATATTATCTTATACAAGATAAAAAAATATGACCGCAAAAGCGGTCATATTTTACAATACGATATATCCATAAGCTTTCCTTCTTGGAGGAAAACTACTTTTAGAACATTTTTTCACAATTCCATCATCCCTCGAAATTTTATTATCACCATTTGCATTAGCCTCAGTATAATATACTGTATCACCATCAACAAGTTCTACAAATATAACATGGCCAGCTGATGTTGTTTGTGCTGAGCACGAACAAATGGAGTTTGTAACTGGTCCCAAACTATCAGATCTTTTTGTTACATTAGATGTATTAATATTTTTATACCATTGGCCACCACTATTAGTACCATGGAAAGTTAATCTTTTTCCTGTCTTTTCATGAGCTCTTCCCCAGCAGAACCAAGTACATTGTCCTGCATAACCAGCATTATAATACATATTACTTCTTCTATAACTAGTATTTGTAATATTCATATCAGATAGACGTTGTCCAACAATTAATGTAGTATTTAAAGGTTCTGTTTCTAATTTACTTGAATCAACCCAAATAATACCTTGATCCTTCTGCCCATAAAATATTTACTGTATTGTTTGGTCCAGCATAACTATTTTGTGAAGGATAAGTTGATGTACTTGGACCAAAATATACTGGTGTTTGATGTACTACTTTACCTGGGGTAGTACCAGCATAGCTGTCATCAAGTGCAAAATAGATATAAAAATATAGTGATTTCAACACTTGTAGAGAACTTAAAAAGATGAATATTTTCTTAAATATCATAAATATCATTGGTGCCTGAAACACGCTATTTTACTACGTTTATAATTTCACTTTGCACCCTGTGACACATTTGCTGGTACTGGGCCATTATACATAAAAATACCCTACAGGGTAGACTTTTTTTAAGTGTCTACTCTATAGGGTACATTTTAAACTGTTATCCATGATGTGGCTTTTAAAGTGTCTCATTTATATTAGCTATACCCCTTCATAGAGTTTTTGCAATCGCAAATATAAATTTTTATCATTGCTTTTTACAATATCCATTACTTTTTTTGTCAAATCTAGCCAATTGACTTTTAAATTTTTCATATTTTCTTCTGCTACTTGCAATGTACCATACGGGTTAAAATTGTTAACATGTGCTGTTGCTTTTACAGTCATCAAATCATTATAGGTACCAAAAGTTCCACCTGTACCTTTTCCAATTGAATCTAAGTACGCACAGTATATTCGCATCTCCAACTCAGTTGCCTCATTAGGATTTACATCATTGATTTTGACACGTTCTCCAGTTGTTGTACACATAATTGGATCTTCTGGAGTGGAATCATCTGCATATTTGATTGATATAACTTTTCCTCGATTAATTCCTTCAGTTATCAAAATCCATCTACCTAAAAATTTTCTATTATTTTCTACTTCATTGAGATTTAATTTTGTTTTATCTAAAATTTCATTGAACTTATTATCACATTGTTTTTCATCATTTTTATAGGAGTTACATATATTATAATTACTACTAATTCTCATCTCGATCTCCTCTCCTACGATAAAGTTATACGTATTGAAGCTGTTTTACTATCCCATGGAGCCATTGCATTATAGAATGTAGCTGTAAATGTGTAAGATTGACCAGACTTATTGGTAGTTAGAGTACCATCAGGCTTAATTGTAGCATGTACTCCATCTACTTTATAATATCTCTTAGCTTCATAACCATGATTCTGATCATCCCATAGCATCACAGTTTCATTGACATTTTCATCACAAAGAACGTTATTAGCCTTTACAAATCTACTACTATTTGTACCAATTTCTGTAACTTATACATAAAGTTGCATATTATCATCAAAAATTAAATCAGTAAACGCAACTTGAGTTAAAGGTGGAGCAGGTGTAGCAAAACTTACTGAACACAAAGATAATACTAGTAAAACAACTAAAAATAAACCTGTAAATTTTTTTATAATATTTCCTCCTTTTTTTCTACATATTATAGCATATATACAATAAATGTAAATAAAGTTAATAAGTTAATATTTTTACAAAATATTTCATATACTTACATAAAAATACAGCATTAGACATAAATCAACAAATAAATACGAGTATCAAGCTAAGAATTTAAAATAGTTATGCAAGAGTTAAATTTTGTATATTGTTTATCGACAATTGACGCTAGCACCAACGCAACACAATTGTAATTGTGTTGCGTTCGAGAGATTTGTAGTTTACTCTTCATTGTTCGAAGTTGCACGATGCTTCATGCCTCTAAAGAATCAATATTCCATCATATGCTCATGTTTAGCATAATTTCAATTTTTTTTCACATTATCCCAAATCCTGTGTATCTGACAAGTCGGGTATGGGTCAACTTTTTATTATTTAGGGATAGCTCTTATGTATCCAATAATATTAATCCCTATACAAATTATATATATATCAGATTTATTGGGTCAAAGATTACACTGTAAGTTTTTAGTTTATCTTTTGAAGTATTATACTCTTTTTCAGACATAGTTCCTGCTAAATTTGCATATCTTGATTGATCATTAAAACCTAATCCTATTAGAGAGCCATCAGATTTTACATTAAACACATTAAACAACAGTAAAGCAAAAGGTATTAAAGTCCATACCATAAAAAACAGTTCTAAATTTTTAGGTTGTAGCTTAAAATAGAAAAACAGTTCTATTATTGCAAATATAATTATCCCTTTTGCTTTTTTAATAAGTTTTCCCATATAAATACCACCTTTTCATATATTTCCTTTTAAAAAATTGATTTTAGAAACTTTTTCAATCTAATATTATCAAAATTTTTATACCTTCTTAAGAGGGGACTATACAAGACTATTTGAATTCTATACAAAATTTAACTAGTCTTGATAAATACTTAACATATATCCCCTCTTTCCTAATACTTTCTTTATTAATCATAAAATACCTTTTTTAAAAAGTATATCTTCCACTGGAACAATAAATATTTCACGTTTATTTTTTATAAATTCGGCACAAGAAAACCTCCGTTGTTTATCTCGGAGGATGAATTGTGCCTTTAATTTTTAGGTTAAATACCTAAAAATTAAACATTCTTTTGGGTTTGGATATATTTTTGAATGGTTTCAGAAGATACTGCTTTAGCAGTACCAATATAATATCCTCTACTCCATAAGCCACGCCCCAAAATTTAGATTATTTTAACTTGGGGAAGCCTTTAAATATCTCATTAGCAGATATACTTTTTAGTTTTCTAACTATATCTACTGGTGCAACAATTGGTGGAGCAGATATGAAAAGATGGACATGGTCAGGCATTATCTCTTGTGGGGTAAGTTCGTAATCATAACAATGGCATATTACTTTAAAACATTTTAATAATTCATATTCTAATTCGTCTTTAAAAATATTATGACGATACTTAGGACAGAAAACAATATAATAATTGATGTTATATTTACTGTGACTTATTGTCTTGTTTTTTGTATTTTTCAATGACATACTTCATACCTTCTTCAATTAAGTCATTAGCATTTGTTTTTAATTTGATAGCCAATATTTTGATTTCAGTGTATAAATCTTCGTCTAATGTAGTGTTAATATTCTTTCTTGCCATTTTTAAACACCTCCTAAACTAATTTTAGCATATAGTTGACTATGCATCAATGGTGTGTTAAAATAAACACATGGATAACAATGTTAAGGGGGTGAAAATATGAAGTTATCGTTTAAATTTAAGCCAAGTTTTACAATCAAACAGTTAAATATTATAGAAGAATTATCTTTTCATACAACAAAACTTTACAACATAGTTAATTATGAATTGAGAGAAAATGGTTTTAAATCTTATGTAGATATAGAAAAAATGTTTAAATCTAATTGGCACTGTGATTTTCTTCATAGTCATACAAGACAACAAACTTTCAAAGTATTAGAGCAAAATTGGAAATCATATTTTACAAGTATTAAAGATTTTAAAGCAAATCCACATAAGTATAATGGATTACCTAAACCACCTAAATTTAAAAATATACAGAACAGAAAAAATGAAATTATATTTACAAATCTGGCTATTAGATTTAAAGAAAATACATTAATGTTATCTCTTTCTAAAGCAATTCAAAAAATGTTTGAGGTAGAGAGTTTAAATTTTGAAGTTTCTAATAAACTTCAAAGCCTTATAAACTTTAATAAATTGCAACAAGTAAGAATAAAGTGGGATAATTCTTTAAAACAATGGTATTTGATTATAATATACAATAAGCAGGAATTAGAGCCAGTAAACAATACTAATATTATGGCTATTGATTTAGGTTTGGATAATCTTGCTACACTAACTTTTAAAGATGGAAATGAAACTTATCTTTTTTGTGGTAAAAAACTAAAAGGCATTAATGCTTTTGTAAACAAGAAAATTGCTTATTATCAAAGCATTGAAATGAAAAAAATAGGTTCTGATAAGTTTAAAAACACTAAAATGATTAATTCATTAAGAAGATATAGAAATAATTATGTTAATGATTATCTTCATAAAACAAGCAAAAATATTATAAATAAAGCATTAGAGCATAAGGTGAAGAAGATAGTTATAGGTAAAATTAAGGGTATCAAACAAAATATGAATTACAATAAATCTTTTGTTCAAATACCAATTTAAAGACTTGCAGAACAAATTAAATATAAAGCTAAGCTTCAAGGTATTGAAGTTAAATTCAGAGAAGAAAGTTACACAAGTGGTTGCAGTGCTTTCGATTTAGAGCCTATAACTAAAAAATACTACGATAAAACTCGCAGAGTGGTTAGAGGACTTTTTAAATCAAATTTTGGATTGGTAAATGCAGATGTTAATGGAAGTCTAAATATATTAAGAAAAGAAGAAAAATGTATTCCCGAAATAGTGCAAATTATGAGGGATAAAGGGAGTGTGTCCTCCCCGTTGAGAGTAAGGGTTGCCTGTTAAGGTGGAAACTTAAATATCAAACCTCTCACGAAGCCACCGTTGCTTGTCTCGGTGGTAGTTCACCAATGTCTATTAGCTTCAAAAGATAATTATATGGATGTACACAGAAGGAATTAACTGCATATTCCAGTGATGTAAAGTAAGTCTATTGATGTAATAAAATAGAAAATTTCAAGTAAACTACAAGTATTGAAATTACTATGCTTTTATATCTACTTTACACTTCATGGTAGTAGACCAACTATTTCTCAAATATATGTTTAGGTCATAGTTAAAAACAAAGAACCGATTCTAATTTAAGAATCGGTTCTTTTAATAAGATTCAGATAAAGATCTAAGCTACGTTCAACTTCTACTGCCACTAATTTTATAAAGTCTGTATAATCATCAGTACTATTTGCTTTATCTAATGAATTATAATAATCTATTCTGTTTTCATTTCGAATTACAATTGGTGGATATCCGTTTTTCATAAGTTCTAAATTCAATAAAAGTCTAGCAGTTCTACCATTTCCATCTATAAAAGGATGAATACCTACGAAGATCCCATGTAGATATGCTGCTCTTTCTATTGGATGAAGTTTCTGCGCATCTGTTTTATACCAAGTAATTAGCTTCTTCATCTCTTCTGGAACACTTAAAAAATTTGGTGGTGTATGTGTTGCACCACTTATGATCACATCTTGATCTCTATATGTCCCAGCATACTTATCAGATATTCCTTTTAAAACTAATCTATGTATATTTTTAATTTGCCATTCACTTAATGATTCTTTATTTTGTACGATTTCTTCAACATACAAAATAGCTTCTTTATGATTAACTATTTCTAAATGTTCTCTTAAAGTTTTTCCACCTACCGTAATTCCTTCTAGGACAACTTTTGTTTCCATAAGGGTAAGCGTATTGCCTTCTATAGCATTTGAATTATATGTCCATTCCAGTAATAGACTTTCTCGAATACTCTTTACTGTATATTCTGGAAGTGGTCTATGACTATCTAATAATTTCTTTTTTTCTTCTATTCTTTTAAAGAATCCCTCCATGTTACCATCACCACTTTCAATTCAAATTTTTAATATTTTCTAATGCATTCTAATTAGGATATACATAAATAAGAACAACTATTTACCAAACAGCCTATTAAAAAATGATTTTTTCTTATATAGAATTAGTGATTTTTTTCATCCTTAAAAGTATAGCTTCTTTTATTCTCATACACATAGCGTGTGGTTTTAATATGCTACGCATAAATCCAAAACGACATACTAATTATGTCGTTTGACCCTTGTATAGCTATTTATTTCAAAGCACCTGCATCTTTTGAAATTTTATGTACCATAGATAGGTTGAGATAGACCAGTTATATCACCTATCTGTTTTGCGTATATCCTTAGCTATAAAGATTTACGACATAATTATTACGTAACTCCTATTAAAACCTCCTAATTGATATAAATAATATCATTTATATAATTTTGATTCAATATAAACTTTCAAATTATATAAAAATCTTTAAAGTATACAGTTCTATAAACGATGGTATATGGAACTAATTACAGGTATATTAATAATTCTAATTCGGAAGAGTAGTAGATTTATGGCTTAAAATATTTTAAATAGGACATTAAAGAAAAAGAGGATTTTCTTAACGTGGTTCATTCTTGAAAGTTTATTAAGAAAATTTGGTGTTTTTCTTGTCGTTTGTATGTTGATTTTATCAATAAGTTTTATGTATGCTGCTTCAGATGAGGCTAATTTATCAAAAAAAGAATTTTTAAAACAAAAAAGTTTAAGTTATAATGAAATTATAAAAGAGCTAGGGGCTGTAGTAATAAATGAATTTGATGCTAGACGAGTTAGTTCAAATATAAGTTTCAAATTAGAACAGAATTGGAATACAGGAAAACAAGCATATTTTATTTGTTATTGGGCATGGGAATCTGCTCCATATATTTTTTTATAAATTAGAAGGAGGTAACTTATGATTTTTCTTGTTTTTTTAGTATCATTAATTATATGTTATTGTATATCATATATTTCAGTACATTTTGCATCTGATTTTATAATATTGCATATATATCTAGCAACAAGTTATCTTATATCTGTAATAATTGCTATATATTATGACTATAAAAAAAATAACCCCCAAAATAAGTAACTTAAGTTGTGCAAATTTTAACACGATTAGCAGAAGTCTCCTATCCTCTATAGGTGGGAGATGAATGCGTAAATACAACTTGCTTCTATTATTTTTTTGTGCTAAACTAAAGTTAGTAGTAAATAATAGAAATTAGTTATAGTGATGAAATTAGATACAAATAATCATTCAGTATTCTTGTTGCATTATTATCTTGTATTAGTTATAAAATACAGAATAGAAGTAATAAATGATGATATAAGCAATAGACTAAAAGATATATTTGAGAAAATAAGTCCAAATTATAATATAACTACCCAAGAATGGGAACATGACAAAAATTATGTTCATGTATTATTCAAAGCACATCCAAATAGTGAATTGTCAAAATTTATAAACATTTATAAAAGTGCGAGCAGTAGAGTTCACAATTTGTAATCAAAATATGAATATAGGAGAAGGTTAAATATGAGTGATATAAGTGTAAATAATAAAGATTGTATATATACTATAGGTGATTTATGTAAGCAAGATTTTCAACAGTTTGATTTAAAAGGAAAAGGATTTGCACAACAACTTGATCCTTGGAAAGATCCAACATTTGTTTTGAGAATTAATGATGATTTATTACGAGCATATACGAGAGGAATTATTGAGTTTTATTTTACAAATAAAAATTTTAGTATTTCAGAATTAGAACAAGTTTTTGTGAATCATTTTTATGATCTTTTTTTATCAAAGATCAATATTTTGTGGGGAAAAGAAAGTAAATATAAATCGAATGATAAAGTTTTTATGCCTCCGTTCATTAAATATGCAATAGATTGCATTGGATCTAGAAAAACCTATGATAATGATTATGATACTGATATTAGTGAACATATACCTGAAATTCAAATTATTAATCCTAATTATATTGAATGGACACCACATTCAAAAGATGATTTATGTTATGGACCACCAGATGAAGAGTGTTATAGAAAATGGGTATATTTAAACAACTATAATCAAGATAGAATTGATTTAAGATATGGTAGTGATTATTCTTCTATAGAGTTCTTATTCAATAGTTTTATAGAGGAAAGAGAAGGTAATGATAATGTAATGTTTGGAGTAGTAGATCATCAAATTGTAAGTATAACTAGCGATGCTAGTGTATTAGATATCCTTGTAGCAACGCTATTAGGGGTTAATGGTTGTGAATTTGTTCAACAAAGGGCAGGAAGAAGAGAGGAAGATTATTTTAAAAGTTATGGGCATATATTAAACTTTCATAAGTATTATCGTTTGATGGCTTTTTCTACTGTTCCATATAAATTTGATCCATATTTATTCAATAAAGAATCAAATGTATATTATTAACAATTAAACCGGATCAACACCTTATCTTCAAATATTAAATGAACAAATTGAAAAATATGGTTTCGAGGTGAAATTTGTAGGACTTGATGCTGGATATTTTACTACTCCAATTTGTAAAGGTTTAAATGATAGAAATATACAGGGGGCTATAGGGAATATATCAGTGATAAAAATAATTGCTTTGAGTGTCCATATAAAGAAAAATGCTTATTCGATGGCAATGAAACTAGAACTATGTATAGGAAAAATATAAATATAAAGTTAAAAGGTTTACTATGTATGATCAGTTAGGGAAGCGGATTTATAACAGAAGAAAAGAAATCGTCTGACAGGAATAAATTTCCTGTTTCTTTTTTTTGCAAAAATAAGTATTCTAATAAATGAGTATTATTTTTAAATTTTGTAGAGATATGTTAAAAAAATTTATATTGACAATAGAAAATAGATATTATAACATATCTTGTACTTAATTTTTTAAAGAAAAGTAGGTGGTGGAATATGTTATCGAATCAAAATAAAACGCCGTTATTTGATGCTTTAAAAGCTTATCATGAAAGAGGGGTAATTCCATTTGATGTACCAGGTCATAAGCATGGAAATGGAATACCTGAGTTTGCTGAATTTGTTGGAAAAAAGGTATTAGAAATAGATGTTAATTCTATGAAGCCACTTGATAATATTAGTAATCCGATAAGTGTTATAAAAGAAGCTGAGGAATTAATGGCAAATGCTTATTGGGCAGACCATTCCTTTTTTATTGTAAATGGTACTTCATCTGCAGTACAGGCTATGATTATGAGTGTATGTCAGCCCGGAGATAAAATTATCCTACCTAGAAATGCCCATAAATCAGCGATAAATGGACTTATATTAAGTGGAGCTTTGCCTGTTTATATACAGCCAGAAACTAATGAAGAGCTTGGGATTGCTATGGGAGTATCTGTAGATAGTGTAGAGAGAGCAATTGCAAAAAACCCAGATGCGAAAGCAGTATTTATAATTAATCCAACATATTACGGAGCTGTTTCAGACCTTGAAAATATTGTAAAGCTTGCTCATAAGCATGGAATGGCTGTTTTAGTAGATGAAGCTCATGGTGCACATTTTCGTTTTTCTAATGATCTTCCAATGGAAGCTATGGAATTAGGAGCAGATATGGCTGCTGTAAGTCTTCATAAAACTGGAGGTTCTCTAACGCAAAGTTCAGTTTTATTATTAAATGAAGGTTTAATTGATAAAAATACTGTGAAAACTATATTGAATTTAACACAGACTACTAGTGCTTCTTATCTTTTAATGTCAAGCTTAGATGTAGCTAGAAAAATGCTTGCGACTAAAGGGGATACAGTACTGTCTAAAATATTAGAGCTTACAAGGGAAGCTAGAGATCAAATCAATAAGATAGATGGACTTTATGCTTTTGGAAAAGAATTAATCGGAACGCCTGGTGTTTTTAGCTTTGATGAAACAAAATTAGGAGTAAATGTTACGGGGCTGGGTTTGACAGGATTTGAGGTTTATGACATATTAAGAGATGAATATAATATTCAAGTTGAGCTTGGAGACGTTTTAAATATCCTTGCGATTGTAAGCGTAGGAGATACGGAGGAATCACTTAAAGCATTGGTCGATGCTTTAAAGGATATCAGTGAAAAATATAGAGGAAGTAAAAAAACTCAAATAAAATATGCAAAGATTGCTCTAGAAAATCCAGAAGTGATAGTTTCTCCTAGGAATGCTTTTTATACAAGAAAGAAATTTATAAAATTAGAGGAAGCCGAAGGAGAAATAAGTGGAGAATCTATTATGGCTTATCCGCCAGGAATCCCTATTGTTACACCGGGTGAAAGAATTAGCAAAGAAATGATTCATTATATCAATTTCTTAAAAAGTCAGCATAGTATGTTGACAGATTCACAAGACCCTTATGTAGAGAAAATTAAAGTTTTGGGGTTGTAAATAGCGTTCTATAAGGACGCTATTTTAGTATAATAAGATCACATAAATAGTATTGACATTTTCTAAAAAAATAGTATATTTAATATTGGTAAACTTATAGTTTACTAATATTAAATATAGATGATAACAACTTAAAATCAGGAAAGGATAATCCTTGGATAGGAGTGCAAAGATGGATATTGGTAGGAAGCTAAAGGCTCTTAGAAATTTAAATGGTTTAACCCAAGAAGAGTTGGCTACAAGGACAGATCTTACAAAGGGATTTATTTCTCAAATAGAAAGAAATTTAACTTCTCCTTCTATAGCAACTTTGATGGATATTCTTGAAGCACTAGGCACAGATATTAAGAGGTTCTTTAGTGAATCAGAAGAAACAAAGGTTGTTTATAGAAAGGATGAAGTTATATCTAGTGAAAATGAAAAACTAGGATATACTATTGACTGGTTGATTTCAAATGCACAAAAAAACAGTATGGAACCTATCCTTATGACTATAGAAAGTGGTGGGAAAAGCAATATTGAAAAGCCTCATGAAGGGGAAGAATTTGGATATGTCTTATCTGGCAGTATATATGTGTGTCTTGGAGATAAGAAATATAAAGTAAATAAAGGGGAAAGCTTTTATTTCAAATCCCATAAAGAGCATTATTTAGAGAATAGCTTAAAAAGAAAGGCTATTGTGTTATGGGTATCCTGTCCACCTTCATTCTAAATGTAATTATGAAATATTCAATGAGCATCATTTAATAAAAAATATATGAATGAAGCTGTAAAAAAAGCAAAAGCTACTATTGTAAAGTTATTTAAGAGAGTAGCAAAATAAAAGAGTAGGAGGAAAAAAATATGGAATTATGGTATACAGAAAACTATACAGATACTGTTAAATTTTCAATTAAGGTAAAAGAACAGCTTTATACAAAAACTAGTCAATTTCAACAGATTGATGTTTTTGATACATATGAATTTGGAAAGCTACTTACAATAGATGGACTTGTTATGATTACAGAAAAAGATGAATTTATTTATCATGATATGATTACTCACGTGCCAATGGCAACAAACCCAAATATCAAAAGTGTTTTGGTTATTGGTGGTGGAGATGGAGGAACAGTTAGAGAACTTACTAGATATAAAACAATAGAAAAGATTGATATGGTTGAGATAGATAAAGTAGTTGTAGATGCTTCAAGAGAGCATTTTCAGATTACTGCATGTAAATTAGATGATGAAAGAGTAAGTCTTTATTTTGAAGATGGCATCAAATTTGTAGAAGGAAAAGAAAATATATATGATCTAATCATTGTAGATTCAACAGATCCTATAGGACCTGGAGAAGGACTTTTTACAACAGAATTTTATAGAAATTGTTACAAAGCATTAACAGAAGAAGGTATTCTTGTAAATCAAAATGAAAGTCCTTATTATGAAGCTGATGCAAAAGAAATGATTAGAGCAAGCAAAAAGATCAAAAATATTTTTCCGATTGCAGAAGTATATCAAGCGCATATTCCAACTTATCCTTCTGGACATTGGTTATTTGGGTTTGCATCTAAAAAGCTTCATCCAGTAAAAGATCTTGATGCACAAAAATGGAATGACTTAGGATTAAAAACAAAATATTACAATACAGATCTTCATGTAGGTGCTTTTGCACTTCCTAATTATGTTAAGGAGATGATTGAAACTGGAGCGTTTTAAAAATATTTTAACTTTTTTAGGATTTGATAATGAATATAAAGATTCAAAAATAGTTGTTTTTGGGAGTCCTTTTGATGGGACAACATCCTTTAGACCGGGAACAAGATTTGCACCAAGCATTATGAGAAATGAGTCTTATGGATTAGAAACATATAGTCCATATTTAGATAAAGATTTAGAAGATATTTCTGTATTTGATGCAGGTGATTTAGATTTTCCTTTTGGAAATACAAAAAAGGTACTAGACATGATTAGAGATTTTACAGCAGAGCTTGTAGAAGATGGTAAAATACCTGTAATGATTGGTGGGGAGCATCTTGTAACATTACCAGCTGTAGAAGCTGTGTATAAAAAGTATAAAGATTTATATATTCTACATTTTGATGCGCATACAGATTTAAGAGAGGATTATTTGGGAGAGAAGCTGTCTCATGCAACTGTAATGAGGAGAATTTGGGATTTTATTGGGGACAATAGAATCTACCAGTTTGGAATAAGATCAGGAGAAAAATATGAATTTGAGTGGGCGAAAGAGCATACAAGGTTAACAAAGTTCAATTGTAATGGGTTAAAGGAAGCAGTAAAAGATATAGGAGATAGACCTGTATATGTAACCATTGATTTAGATATTCTAGATCCTTCTGTTTTCCCAGGAACAGGGACTATTGAACCAGGAGGAATATCTTTTCATGCTATGATGGAAGTAATAAGTATGATTAAAGATCTAAACATTGTAGGAGCTGATGTTGTAGAGCTTTCCCCTCATTACGATGCGAGCGGTGCTTCAACAGCAGTGGCTTGTAAGATTCTTAGAGAATTGGTGTTAGCTATTGAGTGAAAGCATAAAAAGGGAAATATAGGGAGAAGATTTTATGAAAACCTTAATAAAAGGAGGATGGGTTATAGACCCATCTCAAAAGATCAATGAACCTTTAGATTTATTGATTGAACATGGAAAAATAATAAAAATAGAAAAAAATATTCAAGTGGAAAATAAAAAGGTCATTGATGCTAGTGGTAAATATATTGTACCCGGGCTTATTGATATGCATGTACATTTTCGTGAACCGGGGTTTGAAAAAAAGGAAACAATTAAGACAGGAGCTTTGTCTGCAGTAGCTGGAGGCTTTACAAGTGTTGTATGTATGCCTAATACAAGTCCTGTGATTGATAATGTTCATACGATAGATTATATAAAAGAAAAGGCAAAAGATGCAGCTTGTAATATATACTTTATGGGAAGCATTACAAAAGATTTAGAAGGAAAAATTCTAACTCCTTATAAAGCTTTAATCAATGAAGGTATTGTTGGTATTACAGACGATGGTAAGACTGTTATGAACACTAGAGTTATGTATGAAGCAATGGAAGAGGCAAAAAACTTAGATCTTTTAGTGAGTACTCATTGTGAAGATATAGATATGGTTTATGATCGATCTATAAATAGAGGTGAAATATCAAAACAATTAAATTTAGAAGGTATTCCTCCTTTAGCAGAGGAAGTGATTATTTCAAGGGATATTTTCTTAGCAGAAAAAATAGGAGCTAAGGTTCATATTCAACATATTTCTACAAAAAATGGAGTACAGCTTGTAAGAGAGGCAAAGAAAAAAGGAGTCAATATATCTTGTGAAGCTGCCCCACATCATTTTACCTTGACTGATAAGGAGATATTAAAAAAGGGAAGCAGTGCAAAAATGAGTCCTCCTTTAAGAACAGCAGAAGATGTAGAAGCTATAAAGGAAGGTTTGTTAGATGGAACTATTGATTTGATTGCAACGGATCATGCACCTCATACGAAAGCAGATAAAGATAAAAATTTAGTAGAAGCTGCTAATGGTATTATAGGACTTGAAACAGCTTTAGGATTAGCACTTACCGAGCTTGTTCATAAAGGAAGCATGACACTTGAAGCTTTGGTAAAAAAGATGAGCTATAATCCAGCAAAGCTATTGGATATTCCAAAGGGTACATTAAAGCTTGGTAGCGATGCAGATGTTACAATAATCGATATTGAAAAGGAATGGGTTGTTGATAAAGAACAATTTTATTCAAAAGCAAGGAATACACCGTTTGATGGATGGAAATTAAAAGGAAAAGCTGTGATGACAATAGTCGGTGGTGAAATAAAATATATAGAAAGAAGTATATTATAAGTTTATCTATAGCCTATGTATAGGTAAACAACATCAACATAAAAAAAGAAATATATAAAGATAAGTGAATGACTTCGATAACTTTTGTAAAAAAACTTACTGAGATTTCATGAAAAATACGTTAAGAACCTTCATTGTTTGAACGAAGTGAGTTTTGAAGGTTTAGTATTTTTTCATGGAATGAAGTTTTGTTTTTTCAAAAGTTATCTGGAATGAACTATCTTTTATATTTCATTTTGAAGTTGTTTGCCTATAGTTTATATGATTTTCATAAAATAATAAAAAGATAGGAAATAAAATTAATTCCTATCTTTTTATTATTTATGCTTCACTTTTGCCAGTATCTTTATTTAATCTGTCCTTTATTGCTTCAAGTTCATTTTCAAGAATTTCTTTTCTTCTTTCAAGAAACTCTTTTTCACTTCCTATCCATCTACATAGTCCTAAACCTCTTCCATAACCTCTGTTATATCTTACTGAATCATTATAAATATTACAATTACCTCTTCTTCTTCCAGTTCCTGCACCCATTCCCATTGGTCCTGTTCCATCTAATCTTGGCATATAATCATCTCCTTTTTTATTTTTAGCATATGCTATTTATCTTTATTGTAAAACAGTTTTGGTCATATGTCAATAACTCTGCGAAAAAAATTTTGGTCATATGTTCAAAATTATAAAAAGAGTATAGTGTCTTTATTGAAATGATATGTAAAATTATGTTTACAAATTTCAGCCTATCCCTTGACAAATTTATTATTTTACAGGTAAAATATAATGTAAAATTATAAAATAATAAAAGGTTAGGATAAGGACAGTAGTAAAAAGATTGCGTATACAGAGAAATAATCATTTGGTGAGAGATTATTACAAATCTTTTTATGAAGATCACCTTGGAGCTGAAATCCTGAAAGTATAATACGAGTAGGGATTTTCGCAGGCATGCGTTATGATGCATTGAGTGATAAGACGTATAAGTCTTATAATAAGGGTGGTACCGCGGTTTATTCGTCCCTAAGCATTTGCTTAGGGACTTTTATTATTGAAAAATAAATAGAAAGGATGAAGGAGATGGAAAAATTTAAGACTTTATCTGATTTACCAATAGCTGAAGTTCAAAACAAAATTTCAGATTCTTGGGATAAAAATAATCTCTTGAATAAATGTGTTGAAACAAGAAAAGATGGGAAGCCTTTTGTATTTTTCGAAGGACCTCCTACTGCAAATGGAAGACCAGGAATCCATCACGTAATGGCTAGAACATTAAAAGACTCTGTTTGTAGATATAAAACTATGACAGGTCATCAAGTAAAAAGAAAAGCAGGTTGGGATACGCATGGATTACCTGTAGAGATTGAAGTTGAAAAGCAATTAAATTTATCTGACAAACAAGAAATTGAAAACTATGGAATTGATAAATTTAATAAAAAGTGTCGTGAGTCTGTATTCTCCTATGAAAAACAATGGAGAGAAATGACAAGAAGAATGGGATATATGATTGACCTAGACAATCCATATATTACGTTAGATAACGATTATATTGAATCTGTATGGTGGATATTAAATAAATTCTTCAATGAAGGTTATATGTATGAAGGTCATAAAATCCTTCCATATTGTCCTAGATGTGGAACAGGACTTGCTTCTCATGAGGTAGCACAAGGATATAAAGAAATAAAATCTAATACTGTAATTGCTGCTTTTAAAAGAAAAGATGCAGATGAGTATTTCTTAGTATGGACAACTACACCTTGGACATTATCATCAAATGTTGCACTAGCTGTACATCCTGAAGAAACTTATTTAAAAGTAAAATCAAAGGGAAATGTATTTTATGTAGTAAAGCAATTGGCTAATAGAGTACTTGGAGAAGAATTTGAAGTATTAGAAGAATTAAAAGGAAAAGATTTAGAATATATGGAATATGAACAGTTAATGCCTTTTGTAAAGCCTGATAAGAAAGCATTTTTTGTAACAGTTGCTGATTATGTAACTACTGAAGATGGAACAGGTATTGTTCATATTGCACCAGCTTTTGGAGAAGATGACTATCAGGTTGGTAGAAAATATGATCTTCCTGTAATTCAACCAGTAGATGAAAGTGGAAAATATACGGCTACTCCTTGGGAAGGTAGATTTGTAATGGATCCTGATGTAGATGTGGAGATTATTAAGTGGTTACATGCAGAAGGAAAGTTATTCAAAAAAGAAAAGGTAGCACATAATTATCCGCACTGCTGGAGATGTTCAACACCACTTTTATATTATGCGAAGCCAAGCTGGTATATTGAAATGACAAAACTAAAGGATCAATTGATTAAAAATAATAATACAGTAAATTGGTATCCTGATTATGTAGGAGAAAAAAGGTTTGGAAACTGGTTAGAGAACTTAAACGATTGGGCATTATCTAGAAATCGTTATTGGGGTACACCACTGAATATTTGGAGATGTGAATGTGGACATACTACCTCCGTTGGTTCAAGAAAAGAATTAGCAGAAAGAGCTATTGAAGATATAGACGAAAATATAGAATTACACAGACCATATGTAGATGATGTGCATTTAAAATGTGAAAAATGTGGCGGTACAATGACAAGGGTTACAGAGGTGATTGACTGCTGGTTTGATAGTGGGGCTATGCCTTATGCACAACATCATTACCCATTTGAAAATAAAGAGAATTTTGATGAAGAATTATTCCCAGCAGATTTTATTTGTGAAGGGATTGATCAAACTCGAGGATGGTTCTATTCATTACTTGCAATTTCTACATTTGTTAAAGGTGTATCTCCTTATAAAAACGTATTAGTAAATGACTTGCTTTTAGACAAAGATGGAAGGAAGATGTCTAAATCAAGAGGAAATACAGTAGATCCATTTGAGCTTTTTGATAAGTATGGAGCAGATGTATTAAGATGGTATTTACTTTATGTATCTCCTGCATGGACACCAACAAGATTTGATTTAGATGGACTAAAAGAAGTACAAAGTAAATTCTTCGGAACTATTAAAAACGTTTATAATTTCTTTACTCTATATGCTAATACAGATGAAATCAATCCAAAGGAATTCTTTGTTCCATATAATGAGCGTCCAGAGCTTGATAGATGGATTTTATCAAAATACAATAGTTTAATAAAAGACGTAAAAGCAGAGCTTGAGATATATGATTTAACAAAAACTGTGAGAAAAATTCAGGATTTTGTAAATGAAGATTTATCGAACTGGTATATAAGACGTGCACGTAGACGTTTTTGGGCAACAGAACTAACAGAAGATAAAAAGGCTGTGTACAATACAACTTATGAAATATTAGTAGGTATTTCAAAAATGGTTGCACCATTTGCGCCATTCTTATCAGAAGAGATGTATAGAAATTTAACAGGAGAAGAATCTGTACATTTAGCATACTATCCAGAAGTAGATGAAGCTCTAATAGATAAAAAGGTAGAAGAAAGAATGGACCTTGTTAGAGATTTAGTTGGCTTAGGACGTGCAGCAAGAGAAAAATCAAAGATCAAGGTTCGTCAACCTGTTAAAGAAATTATGATTGATGGAAAATATGAATCATTAATTTCTGATTTAGTACCACTTATCAAAGAGGAATTAAATGTGAAAGAAGTGGTGTTTGAAAAAGAATTGAACCAATTTATGAACTTTAGCTTAAAACCAAACTTTAAAGTTGCAGGGCCTATATTTGGTTCAAAAATAAAACTTCTTGGAAAAGCATTAGCTAGCCTTGATGCATCTAGTGTAGTACCAAAGCTTGAAAATGGTGAAACAGTAGAAGTATCAGTAGATGGAGAGACTTTCTCTTTAAGCAAAGATCATGTATTGATTACTATTTCTGCAAAGGAAGGATTTACTGTACAGATGCAGAATAATCTGTTTGTAATTTTAGAAACAACTCTAACACAAGAGTTAATCGATGAAGGGTTTGCTCGTGAATTTATTTCTAAAGTTCAACAAATGCGTAAAAACAATGGATATGAAATGATGGATAAAATTAGAATTTACTTTGATGGAGATGATGAAATCACTAAAGCTATAAATATCCATAAGGATTATATTATGCAAGAAACTTTAGCAGAAAGTATTGAGATGGTATCAGATAATAGCTTTGAGCAACAAAACTTAAATGGTCATAAGACAGGGATTAAGCTAGAGAGAATATAATAGAAAAATCAGCCGTTTGGCTGATTTTTTCGATTCTGAAATATATAAGCTAATAGAAGTGATATTGAGAAATATTTTTAACTATGGTAAAATATTTCCGAAATGGAACAGAGTAAGCTTTTAATGATTAGCTGGAGGAGTTGTATGAATAAGGTAAATAATGAAATAAGAGCAGATATACAAAATGTTGCAGGTCTAAAAACAACCCAAGAAAAATTGCGTATAGCAGAAAAAGTATTCAACAATACCAGTGAAGGAATTGCTGTTACAAACTCACAAGGAATAATACAGTGGGTAAATCCAGCATTTACTGTTATTACTGGATATAGTGCAAGGGAAGCTATTGGAAAAAATCCTCGTATTTTGCGTTCTGAGAGGCATAATAAGAACTTTTATAAGCAAATGTGGAAAAAACTTATAGAAAAGGGAGAGTGGAAGGGGCATATATGGAATAGACGAAAGAATGGAGAAACTTATCTAGAATGGCTGAATATTTCTGCTGTAAAAGATGATAGTGGAAAAACTCTTCAATATGTTTCCGTATTTCATGATCTTACAGATAGTGTAATGAAAGAAGAGCATATAAAATATCAAGCTTATCATGATGTTTTAACAGAACTCCCCAATAGAGAGTTGGTAAAGGATCGCTTGAATCTGGCATTAGCTCATGCGTATAAGAACAATAAAATGCTTGCGGTGATTTTTTTGGATTTGGATCGGTTCAAACGTATTAACGATATTTTAGGGCATCATATTGGAGATATGCTCCTTCAAGCTGTAGCAAAGAGATTAAAAAAATGTGTGGATGCAGGAAATACAGTTGGACGATTAGGTGGAGATGAGTTTATTATCATTCTTGAAGAGATAAAAAGCGTACAAAACGTTATAAAAATAGTACATAAGATTTTTCATATTTTTGAGAAGTATTTTTTATTAAAGGGTCATGAAATCTATGTGACTGCAAGTATAGGGATAACCATTTATCCATCTGATGGAGATAGTATGGAAGGTTTGATGCAAAATGCTGAAGTGGCTATGTATCGTGCAAAGGAGAAAGGGAAAAATAACTATCAATTATATACTCCACAGATGAATGAAAGCGCATATGAACAGTTGCTTATGGAAAATGATCTGTATAAGGCATTAGAAAAAAAAGAATTTATTCTTTATTATCAGCCACAAGTAAAAACTACTACAGGAGAAATTATTGGAGCAGAAGCACTTATTCGATGGAAGCATCCTAAATTAGGACTTATTTCTCCAGCTAAGTTTATTCCATTAGCAGAAGAAACGGGCTTTATTGTTCCTTTAGGAGAGTGGGTTTTACGAAAAGCTTGTGAACAAAATATACTTTGGCAGAAAAAAGGATTAAAAAATATTAGAGTTTCTGTAAACCTTTCACCACTGCAATTTAAGCAAAAGAATCTAATAGAAAAAATTACGAAAATCATAAAAGAGACAGGAATAAGACCGGAAGATTTAGAGCTTGAGATTACAGAGAGTAGTGCTATGCTAGATCCTAATTTTACAATAAAGACATTAAAAACATTTAATCAAATGGGTATTAAAATAGCTATTGATGATTTTGGTACTGGATATTCTTCTTTGGCTTATTTTAGAAGTTTTCCTATTCATAAAATAAAAATAGATCAGTTGTTTATAAGAGATCTTAATAAAGATGAAAGCAATAAAGCTATTGTTCTTGCTATTATGGGGATTGCTAATAGCTTAGGATTAAAAGCTATTGCTGAGGGTGTTGAGACCAAAGAACAGTTAAATTGGCTAAAAAAATATGGCTGTGATGAGATACAGGGATATTTATTTAGTCCACCTGTAAGTTCATGGGAATTTGAAAAAATACTAGTAGAAAAACAGTAGTATTGAGGATACTACTGTTTTTCTTAATAAGAGATCGTATCAAGAGGAAGCATTAAATTATTAGTTTTGTTACAAGAAAAAGACTACTTCACTATGGAGTAGTAGTCTGTAATACAATATTATTTAAATATTTCTACAAACTTAATAGAATAAATATCACACACTAAGTAATTATCTGTTTCTGGTTCTTGTATAACGATGTAACTGATTCCAACATCAAGTAATTTACCTTCACGATCTATGAGCATATTTGTTCCAATTAAAAACTCTATTTTTACATATTCACCGATTTGTGTTTTTAAATATCCTTGAGTATAATTAATATCGTCTTGAACAGGTGGACCAGGTTCAAAATCAAAATTTGGTGGTATTTGAGTAGCAGGTGGTGTTATAGGTGATGGGTTATTTGGTGGCATAGCTTCTTCGTGGTTTGATGGCATAGGCATACTTGGTGTCATTGGATACATTGGCATCCAGGGATAGTAGTAGTTTGGAAAATCATTAAACATAAATAAACCTCCTTAATAAATATATTTAGAGCATATTAAGTTTTAGCATATAGTTCTGTTGGATTATAAAAGCAATGCTGACCTACTTTTACTTGGAAACGACCTGTTCCATTTCTGGGGAATGTATAAGGACAAGTAGGTTTAAATGGGTTGAAATACCATAGTGAATAGCCAACAGTAAATAATCTGTTTCCAGAAAGTGCCCAATCTGCTATATTATAATGGACTTGTTCTGGTGGATTTGCCCAAATTGTTTGTGGATTTGCTTTTCCTCCAAGAACAGAACGAACACAATCGAATTGACCTTTTTGATAAATGATTTTTCGGATATCACCCTGCCCTATACGGTGATATTCTCCATAAGGGATTCTTTTTCGATTCATGATAACCGTGGCTACAGCTTTCATTCCATTATCTCCTTCACCACCTGCTTCACACTTAATAATTCTTGCAAGGAGTTCTCTATCTGAATAAGCCATGTTTATTCACCTCATTTTTGTTGCTGATAATATTAATTTATGCATGAATTAAAAAAATGCTACTAAATATTTTAAAGGAATAGTTATAAAATGATTGAAAAACTATTTATAAGAGTTATCAAAGGCATTCGCTTATCTATATTTTGAAAAATAGGGTATAATATATAAAATCAATAAAATAAAGGAGAAACAGATTATGGATAAACAATTTAAGGATTATAATTTTAAGGATTTTATTTTAGAGAAGCTTGAAGAAAATCATATTATCACACCTACAAAAATACAATCTGAAACTTTTTTGTTAACATTAAAGGGAAAGGATGTTATAGGAAAAGCCAAAACAGGAACAGGAAAAACACTTGCTTATTTGCTGCCTATGATAGAAAAAATTGATCCCTCCAAAAGAGAACTTCAAATGTTAGTGTTAGCACCTAGTAGAGAGTTGAGCCTTCAGATTAAAAGAGAAGCAGAGCTTATTACTAAAGGGACAAATATTCTTGTAGAAGCTGTTGTAGAAGGCATAAAATTAGAAAAACAATTAGAAAAATTAAAGAAAAAACCTCAATTGATTGTTGCAACGCCAGGGAAATTAGTACAGATCATAGGGCTAAAAAAGATCAAAATGCATAATGTAAAGATTATTGCATTAGATGAAGTAGATCAAATTTTAGAACAAGGATTACGGGATAAAATTTTTGCAGTTGTGAATAAAACATTAAAGGATCGACAGCTCTTGAGTTTTTCGGCAACTATTTCAAAAGAAGCAAAAGAAATATTAAATAAATTAATGAAAGAACCTGTGTTTGTAAATTTAGATCATGTAGAACCAATCCCTTCAAAAATAGAGCATCAATATATTATAACTAAAAAATTAAAGAAAACAGAAACTTTAGTAGAAATTTTAAAGAATGTCAAGCCTAAAAAAAGTTTGATATTTATTAATAATAATCAAAATGTAGATCGTTTTGTAAAAGAATTGAAAAGTGAAGGATTTTCTGTAGGTGGTATACAAACAAGAACAAAAAATCAAGAAAGGCAACATTTATTAACTTCTTTTAATAAAGGGAAGTTAAAAATTCTTGTTACGACAGATCTTTTTACAAGAGGTATGAATTTTCAAGAAGTAAGTCATATTTTTAATATGGATTTACCACTTAATCAAACAGATTATTTACATCGTGCAGGTCGTACGGGAAGAATGGATAGGGAAGGCGTTGTAATTAATATTATAAGAGATAGAGAAAAATTTATTTTATATAAGATGATGAAATCTCTTAATATAAAGGTTATACCAATAGTTATTAGAAATGGGAAACTGATTCCTGTGCAAGAGATTATTAATAGAAAAAAAGTTACAAATAAGAATTATGATTACAAAAGATAAATATGGGTATGGTATACTTATAATAGATAAAGGATAAATAAAAAATTTTAAGAGAGCATAAAAGAAAGGGATGATATTTATGAATGGTCAAGAAATGCTAAATTATAAAAATTGGGCTGTTGTAGGAGATGTATTGAATCCTTCAAAATTTGCTCATAAGATTAAAAATAGGCTAATAGATGCAGGCTATAATGTATTTTTAATAAATCCTAGAGACAAAAGTGGAGAAGTTTTTTTAAGTCTTAAGGATATAAAAGAGCAAATTGATGTTATTGACCTTTGTATTAATCCAAATACAGGAATGAAAATTATTGAGGAAGCACATGAATTAGGAATAAATAAAGTTTTAATACAACCAGGAGCTGGAAGCGAAGAGATTAAATCATTTTGTAAAGAAAAAGGAATTACTTATCTTGAAAGCTGTGTATTGGTGGAATTATCAAAAAAAGGAATATAAACAAAAAAGAGGAACAAATTTGTTCCTCTTTTCATATAATAAAGGAAACATTTCAATAGATGCAATGTAATGGTGCATTTTATTTGATTATGATAAAATGATAGATATTAAGCTATTGAAAGGAGGATAAGATGATTAGCTCTACTGAAATTATTTTTAGATTAGTGTTGGCAAGTATTTTAGGAGGACTAATAGGATTAGAAAGAGAATCTAATAATAGACCAGCAGGGTTTCGAACTCATATTTTGGTTACTGCAGGAGCAGCACTTATAATGCTTATATCTATGTATGGCTTTAATGGTTTTGGTGTAAATGGTTCTGGAGGAGAACCAGCAAGACTGGCAGCACAGGTAGTAAGTGGTATTGGTTTTTTAGGAGCAGGAACGATTCTAAGGCAAGGAAATTGTATTCATGGATTAACTACTGCTGCAAGTCTTTGGGTTTGTGGTTGTATAGGATTAGCGATAGGAAATGGATACTACTTAGGAGGATTAGTTACAGCAGGAATTGTCTTATTTTCTTTGATAAGTTTAGGATTATTTGAAAAAACTGTATTTAAAGATAAGTATAAAACTTTACATGTGATATGCTGTGAAAGACCAGGACTAATTGGAGAGATTGGAACTTTATTAGGGCAGTATGATATCACTATAAAATATATAAAAATGTCTCCTTTTGAAGAATATAAAGATAACAACCTTCATATTGATATTACGGTTAAGGTGCCGATTCATTTTTCACCAGAAATATTATTTACAAGCATCGGGAAAATAGAAGGGATCAAAAGTGTAAATTGGGAAGGATAATAGACTATATAAAAAGATTATGTTATGATAAGAAAGAAAATAAAAAAAAGGAGAAATAAAATGAGCAAAGAAATTTTAGCAACAGTTAGTGGTACTGAAATTACGAAGGAAGATTTAGACTTAGTATTAAAGCATGCACCAAAAGAGCAACAAATGCAGTTAAATACTTTAGCAGGTAAAAAATATTTGTTAAATGAGATGATTACCCAGCAAATGCTTTATTTAGATGCTAAGGAAAAGGGTTTAGATAAGGAAGAAGAATATTTAAAAGAACTTAAATCTGTAGAAGAAAATTTACTAAAGCAATATGCTGTTAAAAAATTATTAGAAGATGTAAAGGTTGATGAAGCTGAAATCAAGGAATATTATGAAAAAAATCCAGAGCAATTTACAACAGGTGATTCTGTTAGAGCAAAGCATATATTAGTGAAAGATGAAGAAAAGGCAAAAGAGATATTAAAAGAAATACAAGATGGAAAGAATTTTGAGGAAGCAGCAGCAGAATATTCAGAATGTCCATCTAAAGAAAAGGGTGGAGATTTAGGATATTTTCAAAAGGGACAAATGGTGCCAGAGTTTGAAAAGGTTGCTTTTGAACTAGAAGTAGGAGCAATGGGTGAGCTTGTAAAAACTCAATTTGGTTATCATATTATTAAAGTTGAAGATAAAAAAGCTGCTAGTACAATGCCTTTTGATCAAGTAAAAGGGCAACTTGAGCAATATATATTAAGAAATAAACAAAATGAAAAATTTAAAAGTTATACAGATCAATTAAGAGGGAAGTATGAAATTACATCAAATGAAGAATTGCTCAAATAGGTCAGAAATTATGTTCTGATCTTTTTTCGTGATAAAAGTATAATACTAGATGAAAAAGTTTAGAAAATGAAGCATTTGTCAAAAATAAAGAATGTTATAGACTAGAGGATTACTTCAATATATAATTATTATACAAGTATATGAGAGGAGATTAGATATGCAAGAAAAAAAGATTGTAACATTTATTGATGAAGAAGGAAAAAAAATAGATTTTGAAGTTGTTGATACCTTAAATATTGAAGAAGACAAATATGCACTATTAGCTCCTGTTGGAGAAGAAGAAGATGCTTATGTGTACAAAGTTATTGAGGTAGATGGAAAAGAGGAGTACATAGCAATCGAGGATGATGATGAATTTGCTCGTGTAACTGAAGAGTATGAATCTTACTTTGATGAAGAATAGACCTTAGTGAAAACCTTACGCTAAGGTTTTCCTATACTTATAAAAGAAGGAGTTTATTTATATGGAGCGTAAAATAGATTTAAAAAGCTGTACGATGAAGCAACTTGAAATTTTTATAGAATCTATTGGAGAAAAGAAATTTAGAGCAAAACAAATTTTTGGATGGATCCACAAGGGAATAAATGATATCGATAAAATGAGTAATCTTTCAAAAAATTTAAGGGAAAAGTTAAAAGATAAAGCAAATATAGGAAAGATCAAAATAGAGGATGTGTTGATTTCTAAAATTGATGGTACTAGAAAATATTTGTTTCTTCTAGAAGATGGAAATATTATAGAAAGTGTATTGATGAAATATAAGCATGGAAATTCTGTTTGTGTGTCTTCACAGGTAGGCTGTAGGATGGGATGTACATTTTGTGCTTCTACTATTGATGGAGTTATAAGAAATTTAAGTGCAGGAGAGATATTAGATCAAGTATTATCCATACAAAAGGATATTGGGGAAAGAGTATCAAATGTTGTAATAATGGGAAGTGGAGAACCCTTTGATAACTATGAAGAAATACTAAAGTTTTTTGATATTATAAACCATCCAGAGGGTTTGAATATAAGTCTTAGAAATATAACAGTATCTACTTGTGGGCTAGTGCCTCAAATATTAGATTTAGCAGAAAGAAGACTACAAGTTACTCTAGCAATTTCTTTGCATGCTTCAAATGATTCATTAAGAAGTAAGATGATGCCTATAAATCGCAAATATCCTTTAGATGAATTGTTGAAAGCATGTAAGATATATACAGATAAGACAAATAAAAGAATTACCTTTGAATATGCACTTATTAAAGATGTGAATGATACTACAGAGCATGCTAATGAGTTAGCGAGAAAAATAAAAAATATATTATGTCATGTAAATTTGATTCCTCTTAATAAAATAGATGAAAGAGAATATGATACTGCAAAAATAGACAGAATAAAAAAATTCCAAAAAATATTAAAGACTAATGGCATTGAAGCAACTATAAGAAGGGAATTAGGTAGTGATATCAATGCTGCTTGTGGTCAATTGAGAAGGAAATATGATAAAAAAAGAAGAAGTAGATAGAAAAATTTATAGAATCTCTACAGCTGTAAATACTGTAGAGATTTTTTATAGAAGGAATTTATTTCCTAAATATTTTTTAATATCTTTAGGGTCGCTAAGAGGAGTAATAATAATTTCACGTTCACTTTCTTGAAAATATATTAAAATTTCAGTATTTCCTTCAAGAAAAGCTTTTGCTACTGTTTCTTCTTTAACTTCTCTTACTTTATTTTTATGATGCTTCTTTTTTTCAAATTCTTTTGTAAAGTAATATCCTGTCATTCTGATTACTTTTGTATACCTTTTCATTTTCTACCTCCTAAAATCATATATCGTATTTAGTATAACATAATTTTGATAATGTATGAAAAGTGAAGGCACATATTTATGAAAAAAAGAATATTATAGTAATAGTAGATGATAGGGGGGATAGGATTGAGAGTTTTAAAGAGAGGGGTTCAGGGAACAGATGTAATGGAGATTCAAGCACTCCTTAAAAAAATAGGATATGACCCAGGTCCTATTGATGGAATATTTGGAGAAAAGACAGAAATGGCTGTGAAAAAATTTCAACAGGATAATGGACTCATACCTGATGGAATTATTGGATCTAATACCATGAAAGTGTTACAACCACTTTTATTAGGATATGATATTTATACAATAAAAGCAGGAGATACCATGTATAAAATAGCAAGGAAATATTATACGAAGGTTATAAATATTATAGCAGCGAATCCTAATGTAAATCCATATTATTTACAGATAGGACAAAAAATTATTGTACCATATGGTATAGATATTGTAGATACAAATATTGACTATACATATGATATTATGAAAAGAGATATTGAAGGGCTGAAGGTAAGATATCCATTTTTAGAGGTAGGTATTGCAGGGAAAAGTGTTTTGGGAAGAAATTTATATTATATAAAATTAGGAAATGGACCTAATCAGGTTTTTTACAATGGTGCACATCATTCATTAGAATGGATTACATCTTTACTACTTATGAAGTTTATTGAAAATTTTTCAAAGGCATATATAAGAGAAGAAGTTATAAGAGGATATAATACGAAGGATATATGGGAAAAAAGCTCTATATATATTATTCCTATGGTAAATCCAGATGGTATAGATTTAGTACTTAATGGACTACAAAGAAATAATCCATATTATTATCAATTAATAAAATGGAATAAAGGAAATATAGATTTTTCAAAGAACTGGCAAGCTAATAATAGAGGTGTAGATTTGAATCATAATTATGATGCATTATGGGAAAAGTCAAAGGAAGCAGAGAAAGAATATGGTATTTATGGTCCAGGTCCTACAAGGTACTCTGGCCCATATCCAGAGTCTGAACCTGAATCAAAGACGGTTGCAGATTTTACTAGAAATCATAATTTTAGATTGGTGCTTGCATATCATAGTCAGGGAGAGGTAATATACTGGGATTTTGAAAATCTCGCTCCCATTGAAGCAAAAAAAATAGGAGAATTTTTTGCTAAGGTAAGTGGATATACATTAGCTGAGACTTATGGTATTGCATCTTATGCAGGATATAAGGACTGGTTTATAGATAAATATAGAAGACCTGGGTATACTATTGAAGTAGGAAAAGGGGAAAATCCTCTTCCAATTGAACAGTTTGATAAAATATATCATGATAATGAAGAAATTCTATTATTAGCACCACTTGTATAAAAGCGGCTTTTTGCCGCTTTTAATATGAAAAAATTTTGTATATAGATATCACTCATTTATGCATATGGAGTGTCACGTATACTAGCAGGACATAATAGTTTGTAGTATAATGTTATTGGAAAAGAGTTTTTGTAATATACAAAGTAAGTTAATACGAGTTCCATTTTTGAAAGGGGTTTTAAAGTGGAAAATATTCAAAATATCATGGTATGTGTAACACAGCAAAAAACTTGTGAAAGACTTATTAGAAGAGGTGCACAAATAAGAGACGAATATAATGGAGAGCTTTTTGTTATACATGTAGCAAAAGAAGGCTATCATTTTTTAGGGAAGTCAAAAGATGGAGATGCTTTAGAGTATTTATTTGAACAAGCAAAGGCTTATGGTGCAAACTTGACTGTGGTAAGATCTAATGATGTATTAGAAACATTAAAAAAATTAACTGAAAAAAATAATATAGATTTAATTGTAGTAGGAGAATCCTATGAGAAGGAAGAAAAAAATGTAGTAAGAAAATTAGAAAAGAAATTACCTAAAGGAGTAGAGATTGAAACGGTACCTGTAGAGCAAAAAGAAAAGGTATGCTAAGGTGCAAATAGAAAAAAGCATAGAAGGGAAATGAATCAGTGAAAAAAAATAGATACAGGATATATTCACAATATTTAAAAGAAAAATATGGAGAAAAGGTATATAAAATTCCTATCAATCTTCCTGTAACTTGTCCAAATAGAGATGGCGTTATTGCTAAGGGTGGATGTATATTTTGTGGAGAAGAAGGTGCTGGTTTTGAAAACTTAGAGCATACTATATCAGTTACAGAGCAGCTCAATACTAATATAGCTTATATTCAAAAAAAATATAAAGCTAGAAAATTTATTGCATATTTTCAAAACTTCACAAATACCTATTTACCTTTAGAAAAATTCAAGGAATATATCCTTGCAGCTTGTAAAGAGAATATAGTAGAAATTGCAATATCTACACGACCAGACTGTATAAATGATGTATATTTAGACTTTTTAAGAGAGGTCAAAGAAAAAAATAATATCAATATATCTATAGAATTAGGTCTTCAGAGCGTTAATTATCATACATTAAAGAAAATAAATAGAGGACATACTCTCGCAGAATTGATTGATGCGGTACTTCGTATTAAAAATTATGGTTTTGAAAGCTGCGTGCACATGATTTTAAATCTTCCGTGGGATAATAAAGAAGATGTGATAGAAGGAGCTAAAATCATATCAGCTCTTGGTGTAGAGCAAGTAAAGCTACATTCTTTATATATTTTAAAGGATACGGTTATGGGAAGCATGTATGAAAATAAAGAATTTGAAATTATTTCATTAGAGGAATATATAAATAGTGTAATAATATTTTTAGAGTATTTAAATCCTAATATTATTGTTCAAAGGTTGATTGGGAGAGCACCAAAGGAAAATACTATTTTTTGCAACTGGAATACTAGTTGGTGGAAAATAAAAGACGCTATTGATGAAAAAATGGAAAAATTAGATAGTTATCAAGGAAAAAAGTTTAATTATTTAAATGGAAAAGCTATAAAACAATTTATCAATACATAGACAAGATATTTATTTTGTCTATGTATTTTTTTGTCTAATAAAATATTAATATTTTAAAAGAGATTTTTTTATTTTTGACATAAAAAACAATTATAATATATACAATTGGCAATATTTATGTTAATATTATAATATAATATAACACAATAAATAAATAAAACATACAATTACACATATATCTATTGATATATGTGTATATATTTGATGATAGGGGGATATAATATGTCAGTAAAAGTAGGGATTAATGGTTTTGGAAGAATTGGTAAAAATGTATTAAGAGCATGGTTAGAAAGACAAAAGGATATTGAGATTGTGGCTATTAATAGCACAAGTGGACCAGAAAAGCATGCTCATATATTTAAGTATGATTCGCTTTATGGAATATTGCCATATGAAGTAAAGGCTACTGAAAATTCAATTGTCGTAGGAGATAAAGAAATCGCATTTACAGCATATAAAGATCCAGCACAAATTCCATGGAAGGAATTGGGGGTAGATATTGTTATTGAATCTACAGGAAAGTTTAGAACAAAAGAAGAGTGTCAAAAGCATATTGAGGCAGGAGCAAAAAAGGTAATTATTACTGCTCCAGGGAAAAATGAAGATAAAACAATTGTTATGGGTGTAAATCATATTGAATATGATCCAGATGAGCATGATATTGTATCTAATGCATCATGTACTACAAATTGCTTAGCTCCAGTTGCAAAGGTGCTTCATGATGAGTTTGGAATTGTAAAAGGATTAATGACAACAGTACATGCATATACAAATGATCAAAAAATATTAGATTTACCACATAAAGACTTAAGAAGAGCAAGAGCTGCAGCTGAGTCTATTATTCCTACTACAACAGGTGCTGCTAAAGCTGTAGCGAAGGTACTACCAGAATTAGAGGGCAAACTGCATGGAATGGCAATGCGTGTGCCAGTTCCTGTAGTTTCTGTAGTAGATTTAGTTGTTGAATTAGAGAAATCTACTACAGTAGAGGAAGTAAACGATAAATTGAGAGAAGCTTCAGAAGGGGCGTTATATGGTATTTTAGGGTATTCTGATGAGCCGCTTGTTTCAATAGATTATAAAAAGGATTATCGTTCGTCTATAGTAGATGGATTATCTACTGCAGTGGTTGGAGAGAATATGATAAAAATTGTTGCATGGTACGATAATGAATGGGGATATTCTAATAGAGTGATTGATTTAGCTGAGTATATTGGTGAAATAGGATTTGGTTATAAACATAATGAATGTAAAAAAGCTATTGGATGTTATTGTATGGCATAAAATACGTGAAAAAATAATCCTGTGATGAAAAGCAGGATTATTTTTTCATATTCATTTAAAATGATATAATAGGAGTAGTTCAAATTATAATGAATCAAATATTAAGGGGGCTATTATGAAGGATATATTAATAGTTTGGGATATTGATGGAACATTGATTAACAGTAAAGGCTGTGGAAGAGCTGCTATGGAAAAAGCTTTTTATCAGCTATTTGGATTAGAAAAAGCATTTAAAGAAGTGAATATGGCAGGAAGATTAGATGCAATGATTGTAAATGATGCTTTTGATAAAAATAATATTATCAATAGAGATATTGATTTGTTTTTTGATATTTATTGTAAAGTTCTTGAAGAAATGCTTATTGATAAAGACTATATAAAAATTTTACCAGGGGTGAAAGCTATTCTTGAGCATAATAGTCAGGAATATAATATTTTCCATGCTTTAGGAACAGGAAATATTGAAAAAGGAGCAAGGATTAAGTTAAAACCACATAATTTAAATAAATATTTTAAGGTAGGTGCTTTTGGAGATGAAGCAATAGAAAGATGGGAAATGGTTCATAAGGCTATTCAGCGTGCTCAAGCTTTTAATGGAATAATATATAATAGAGAAAATATTTATGTTATAGGAGATACAAAATTAGATATTGAATGTGCGAAAATATTAGGAATAAAAAGTATCGCTGTAGCTACGGGTGCCCATAGTGCAGAGCTGTTAAGGGAATATGCTCCAGATTATTTATTAGAAAGCTTAGAAGATAAAAATAAATTTTTAGGGATATTTGGTTGAAAGATATGATAGTATATATATATTTAGGAACATCTTGAACAATTGTAAAACTTATCTTACAATAAATATTGGAGTGTATTATATTTCAGATATATATAGAATAAATAATGGTAGGCATTATAAGGTTGCCTAAGAAGATAATTGAATAAGGTGCAATAGCAGCATAAGTAAGGGGTGAGATGCACGTGAGGCACTGGAAAAAGATTCTGATACCTTATGAACAAGCAGTAGAAGAATTAAAGGTAAAATTTAAAGCAATTCGTAATGAACTTAGGGAAATGAGTGAGTATTCTCCTATAGAGTTTGTTACAGGAAGAGTAAAAAAAGTATCTAGCATTTTAGAAAAAGCTCAAAAATATGGGATTCCTGAGGATGAAATCGAAGAAAAAATAGAAGATATTGCTGGGATTAGAATAATGTGTCAGTTTGTAGATGACATATATAAAGTGGTAGAATTGATTGAACAAAGAGATGGAAAAGACTTGAAAATTGAATATGTAAAAGATTACATAAAAAACAGGAAGGAAAGTGGATATAGAAGCTATCATATTATTATAAAATATCCTATACAAACAGCTTTTGGGCATAAAGAAATTCTTGCTGAAATTCAAATACGTACCTTAGCAATGAATTTTTGGGCTACTATTGAACATTCCATTAATTATAAGTATAAGAAAAATGTTCCTGAGCCTATTAAAGAAAGACTAAAAAAATCAGCAGAAGCTGCGTATCTTTTAGATAAGGAAATGTGGGCTATTCGAGATGAAGTAATAAACGCACAAAAGCTTTTTGAAGCAAGATCGAATACAGTTTCTAGTATTGTTAATAATATTCAACTTTTAAAGAGTGTTGGAAAAGGAGAAAGAGCTAAAGCATTTCAGAAAAAATTTAATAAAGCTTTAAGAGAAAGCAATACTATTGAACTGACTGAATTATCTGAAGCTGTGAAGCATGCTGTAGATAAATATAAAGCATTTGAATAAAGATAAAGTAGCTTTATTAAACCTATAAAGATATGTATATTCTATAAAAAGCGAGAATACTTTTTGTTTTAAAAAGAATTCTCGCTTATTTTGTCTATTATTCAATTATTGTCAAAACTTCTTCTACTGATTTTCGAGGTGGGCTTTTTAATTCTCCACTAGGAACACCAATAGGTGTCATGGCAGCTAGGAAATAGTTTTCTTTATCTAAACCAATGAAAGCTTCAATTTCTTTTGCGGCATAGTTTGAGCTAGTCATCCAGCAAGTGCCATAGCCCATATTCGCAGCAGCAAGCATAAGATTTTCCATAGCTGCTCCTATGTTTTGAATAGCAGGATTTGTTTTTGAAAGATTATGTATTTCTTCTGTTGAAGCACCTATTTCTTTCAATACATCAAGACCAGTAGGCTTGTAGGAAGTCTCAGTATATACAAGAACAAGTACAGGAGCATTTCTGAATACTGTTGAAAATCTTAAAAATTTAGTAAAGCTTTTTTTCATAGCTTCATTTTTAAGTGCATCTGCTAGTTCAGCATTTTTTCTTTCAATAATTTTTGCGATTTGTTCAATTTTTTCCTTGTTTGTGATAACAACAAAATGCCAATTTTGAACGTTTTTACCTGAAGGGGCATATGTAGCAGCTTCAATCATTTTTTTGATATCTTCTACAGGAACAGCATCTTCTTTAAATCTTCTAACGCTATGTCTTTTGTAAATAAATTCTAAGTTACTCAAAAGATCATCCTCCTTAACTTTTTTACATTTGATATTATATATGATTTGTAAAAACAGTTCAATTTAATTTAGCTTTTGTTAAGAAAATCTTTCTAATTTAGGGTATAATATTTAAGTAATTTCATGTTAAAGTAGGTGAATAAATGGCGATATATGTGATTGGTGATTTGCATCTTAGCTTTGGTGTAGATAAGCCAATGGATATTTTTGGTGCTCATTGGGTAAACCATCATGAAAAAATTAGAAAAAACTGGATAAATTTAATAAATCATAATGATTTAGTATTAATTCCTGGTGATACTTCTTGGGCTATGAATTTAGACGAGGCAATGGTTGATTTAGAATGGGTGCATTCTCTTCCAGGACAAAAAATATTAATTAGAGGAAATCATGACTATTGGTGGAGTTCTGTCACAAAGATGAATAGATTGTTTGAAGATATAAAGTTTTTGCAAAATAATTATTTTATATATGAAAATTATGCTATATGTGGCACAAGAGGATGGATATGCCCAAATGATTATAAATTTACTGAACATGATAAAAAAATATATGAAAGAGAGCTGCATAGATTGAAATTATCAATAGAAGCTGCTGTAAAGGATGGATATAAGGAGCTATTAGTTATGACTCACTATCCACCTACTAATGATAAATTGCAGCCTTCTGAATTTACTAAAATATATGAAGCTTATGGAGTCAAGAAAGTAATCTATGGACACCTTCATGGAAAAGAATCTTTTGATGGTGGACTGCAAGGTGAGAAAAATGGTGTTTATTATTATTTAACATCTTGTGATGCATTGGAGTTTAAACCATTAAAAATTTTAGATTGATCAGTCATTTATTATTAGGGCTAATAATGATAATGCTCTGCATATGTTATAATATGAGGAAAACATATTTTATGACAGAGGTGGAATATGGTGAAAAATAAGAAATATAATAAAGGAATATTGGTAAGAACCTGTAAAAGATGCAAAAAAATTATTGATGAAAGATCATTATATGATTATTGTCCAGAATGCTTTAGAAAGATTGAAGAAATTTTTGATAAAATTGAGGAATATTTAAAAGAATACCCTGGAGCAACTGCTTTTGAAATTGAACAAGAAACAGGAGTTCCATATCATATTATAAATAATTTTGTTAGAGAGGGAAGACTTATTGAGATTCCAAATGAATATTTGAATTTTGAATGTAAAAGATGTGGTTGCTTGCTTCTTTCAGCACATCATAAATATTGTCCTTCATGCAGGAGAGAAATAGAAAAAGAGCTTGAGTCAACGAAAAAACAGTTAAGAAAATCGCTCAATCATGAAAATGCAAAAATGCATATAAAACATGGAGAAGGAAGAAGAAAATAAAACTAAAACGATATCATTTTTTTATTTTCTGCATATCTATTAAGCAGGAGGTGAAAAAATGAGAAGATTTCATAGTTATACAGTAGAAAGTTATTTAGCTTATTTAAGAAATTTGAAATTGAAAAGAAAGATTACAGACATTCATTTGCATCATACGTGGAAGCCTACAAAGAAAACTTATTATTTAGCAAGCAATAAAGAAAAAATTATTTATGGTATGTGGAAATATCATACTCAAACACTGAAATGGCGTGATATTGGGCAGCATGTGAGTGTTTCTCCTGATGGACTTATATGGGATGGAAGAGATGTAAATTTAATGCCGGCTAGTATTTCAGGACATAATAAGAATGCTTTTGCTATTGAAATGATTGGAAACTTCGATAAGGGCTATGAAAAGCTTGAAGGAGCACAATTAGAGGCTGTTAAAAAGCTTGTTAAAGGATTATTTGAGATCTTTCATACCAAAAAATTAATATTTCATAGAGAATATTCCAATAAAACTTGTCCAGGGACATCTTTGAATAAAGCTATGTTTCTTGAAGAAATAGAAAATCGTATAAAAATATTAGGAGATTCTGTAGCCACGAAGGAACAGATGAAACAATATTTACTAACGGTTAATCCAGTGCCTAAAATTCAGTGTACTCCAGAGGAAATAGTGAATTATTATCTTAATGAAGGAGCTACAGAAGGAGTAAGAGGAGATATAGCTTTTGCTCAGGCGCTTCTTGAAACAGGATTTTTTAGGTTTGGAGGGATTGTTCTTCCTGAGCAGAACAATTATGCAGGTCTTGGGGCTACTAATGCTACTCAAAAAGGAAGAGCAGCAAGCTTTTCTAGTCCACAAATAGGGGTTAGAGCACATATTCAGCATTTAAAAGGATATGCAAGTAAAGAGCCTTTAGTTAATCCTGCTGTAGACCCTAGATATACAATATTAGCAGAGCGTGGACTTTTAGGTTCTTGTATATATGTAACGGATTTGAATGGTAAATGGGCTATTCCGGGGAATGATTATGGAGAAAAAATATTAAAAATTTTTGATAAATTCATATTCTTTTCTGTGAAGGAAGAGTCGGCAAACAGAGAAGGTATTTTAGAAGAAAATAAAAAATTGAAAGAAGATAATATGAGAATGCAGGAAAAGATAAAAAAATATGAAGCATTATTTAATACAATAAAAAAAGAAATAGATCATTTTTCATAGACTGCTTTTAAATAGCAGTCTATATATTTTTTGAAAAAAACATAAAAACTTTAATATATTCAGATAATTATGTCAAATGAATGGAATTCAATAACGGTATTGTATATAATAGGATATATAGGGGACGGGAGATTTATTTTGTTTATGTATTGGGGGGGGAAAGGTGCTGTATAATTATGATAAGATTTTAGCAAAGGATGTAATGTGCAAAAGATACATTACATTGAAAGAAAATTATCAGCTAAAGCATGCTATAAAATTACTATTAAAAAATAATATGAAGGAGGTATTTGTAACAGATGAAAAAAATAAATTAAAAGGAATTATTACATTGACAGATATATCGAGATTAATGAAGCAAAAGTTTAGTGAAAGCTTGATTTTAAAGGAATGCATGATCGATAACCTAATAACTATTAAAAAGGATATTGCTTTATTGGCGTGTAGAAATATAATGCGAAAAAATAAAATAGGAATATTGCCAGTAGTGGAGCATGAATATTTAATAGGGGTCATAAGAAAACAAGAAATTATGGATTTTTTTTATATGGGACTTGAAAAAGCAGGAATAAAACTGAACCATGTGATCAATTGTCTTCACGAAGCAGTATGTGTAATAGATGAAAATGGTAGAGTTGTTATTTGGAATAAAAGCGCTGAAAAGTTATATAATGTTCCAGCAGTAAAAATATTAGGAAGACCCTTAGGAGAATTTTTTCCTGATGCTATGGATGTAAAGGTTTTTAGAACAAAGGAACCTGTAGAAAATGTTTACCATTCTCCCAAGGAAAATTGTCATATTGTGATAAATTCAGCACCTATATTTTTAGATGGAAAATTTTTAGGAGTAGTCAGTACAGATCGTGATGTTAGTGAATTAAGAAAATTGACTAATGAATTGCAAAAGGCAAATGATACGGTAGAATTTTTAAAAAGGGAAGTAGAGAGATTTTCTAATGATGGTTTTGGAAAAGTAATAGGAAAAAATCCAAAGCTATTAGAAAAAATTGAACTTGCTAAACAAGTTGCTAAAACAAAAGTAAATATATTAATTACAGGAGAAAGTGGAACAGGTAAGGAGGTTTTTGCAAGAGCTATACATGAATGTAGTAGTCAAAAGGGCTTGTTTGTTCCAATTAACTGTAGTGCTATTCCCAATGAATTATTTGAGAGTGAATTATTTGGATATGAACAAGGTGCATTTACAGGAGCTAATAGAAAAGGGAAAATGGGTTTATTTGAAATGGCTAATAATGGAACTATTTTTTTAGATGAGATTGGAGATATGCCATTATTTATGCAGGCAAAGCTATTAAGGGTTCTTCAGGATAAGGTAGTTAGAAGAGTTGGTGGAGAGAAATATAACAATATCAATGTTCGGGTTATATCAGCAACAAATAAAAACTTAAAAAAAATGGTTGAATTAGGTAGCTTTAGAGAAGATTTGTATTATCGATTAGATGTAGTTCAAATAAAGCTACCTCCATTGAGAGAAAGAGGTGGAGATATTGTTTTATTAATGGATTATTTTTTGAAAGAATTATCAATGCAGAATAATAAAGATGTTAGATACATAGATCCAGAGGTTGTGAAAATTTTGCAAAATTACAATTGGAAGGGAAATATTAGAGAATTGAAAAATACAATGGAGTATTTAGTAGTTTTGTGCAAGGGAAATAAAATAACAACAGATTTAATTCCTAATTATATATTAGAAGAAATTAAAAAAAATAAGAGAAGAGAAGGAGGGTCTTTAGATTTAAATAAAGCAATTGTAGAGTTTGAAAAAGATATGATAAAGGAAGCTTTAAAAATGGCTAAGGGGAAAAAGGCTAAGGCTGCAAAGCTTTTAAATATACCAAGAGCTACTTTATATTATAAGATAGATCAGTATGAGATAGACTGTCAATAATTTGACAAACGTCAAATTGTTGACAGTCTATTTTATTTAATATTTTAAACAAATAAATCGTTGAAAAACATGCAATTGACAAAAAAATCAGAAAATAATAAATAGATTCTCTGTAAAATTCTGTCAGTATTCTGACGCTATTTTCGTGTATACATAAAATCTATTATAACTATAAAAAATATAGATATTTTTTATAGCAGTAAAATAGCAATGTTGGATTTAATTTTCAATATTCCATATATTTGGAACAATTCTTGCATAATTAATATATTAAAAATTTAACAATATATAACATATTTTTAAAGAAAGTATGATACATAAAAACTAGTGTAAGGGGGTGAAAACATGATTATTACAATACCATTGAAGCAGCATGTAGGAATGCCATGTAAGCCAATAGTCAAAAAAGATGAAGAAGTAAAAAGGGGTCAATTGATTGCCGTACCAGATGGTTTAGGAGCTAATATTCATGCTAGTGTTTATGGAAAGGTTATAGATGTTGAAAATGAAAATATTATCATTGAGGCGGATGAGGAGCAGCCAGATACTTATGTAAAAATTAAGGAAACAGATGACTATTTTGAAGCTATTAAAGAAGCTGGAATCGTTGGAGCAGGAGGTGCAGGTTTTCCTACACATATAAAATATAAATCAAAATTAGAAGGTGGTTATGTCATTGTAAATGCAGCAGAGTGTGAACCAATATTGAATCATAATACACTTCTCCTTGAAAAAGATCCAGCAATGATCGTTAGAGGCTTGAAGTATGTTATGGAAATCACTAAAGCTGCAAAAGGATATATTGCTATTAAGCCTATTCACAAAAAAGTGCTTATGGCTGTAGGGCGTGCTTGTAAGGATGAAGAAAATATAGAGGTTAAATTTTTACCAAATATGTATCCTGCAGGAGATGAAAGAGTAATTGTTAGAGAATTACTTGGTGTGGTTTTAGAGCCTGGACAGCTGCCTATTGAAGCAAATGCGATCATATCTAATGTAGAGACTATTAAAAATGTGACTTTAGCAATTGAAGAAAGAAGACCAGTAATAACGAAGGATATTACTGTTGGTGGAAGACTTAAAAATACTCCTAAGGAAGGAAAGGTATTCTTAGATGTACCGATAGGTATGCCTATAAGTAAATATATAGAAGAATGTGGGGGGTATGTAAAGCCTTATGGAGAAATTGTAGTAGGAGGACCTTTTACAGGAAAACGTGGGGAAGAATCAACTCCGATTATAAAAACTTTAGGTGGAATTTTAGTAAGTATGCCTTTCCCTAGTGAAAAAAGAAAGGTAGGCGTCATTGCCTGCGAATGTGGTGCTCAAGAAGAAAGATTAGAACAAATTGCTGTAGGAATGGGTGCTGATGTAGTTGCTGCTACAAAATGTAAAAGAATGATTGAAGTAAATGGTCGATTTAGATGTGATAAGCCAGGTACTTGCCCGGGACAGGCAGAAAAGGTATTGGAGCTTAAGAAAAAGGGAGCAGAGGTAATTATCACTGGAACGTGTCAGGATTGAACGAATACAGTGATGAAAGTAGCTCCTAGGTTAGGAGTTCCAGTATATCATAGTACAGATCATGTTTTAAGGGCAGTTGGACATAAGCTTTATAGAAGAACAGGCAAATAAAGATGTATCAAATTGTTATAAAGGAGGTTGTCGTATGTCAATAACACTAGAGACTGCACAAGAGCATGCAAATGATATGGCTGTTACTTGCTGCAGATTCGAGGCTGGAACAGTAATTGAACCAGCAAATTTAGAAGATCCAAATATACTCCCAGATTTAGAGGATTCAGGTTTATTATCAATACCTGAAAGCTGTCTAACAATTAGTCAAGTATTAGGTGCAAAATTAAAAGAAACTGTTGATGCATTAACGCCTTTGACTCCTGAATTATTAGAAGGCATTAAGACTTCAGAATTCAAGGAAGAGGTTGAGCAAGAGAAAGAGGATATAGCAGAAGTAGCATCAGTAGCTCCTGCTTTAAGTGCATCAGGAAGTGTTGTGAAGATACATATAGGAGAAGGAAAAGATATTAATTTAGAAATTCCTTTATCTGTAGTGGGAGGTGTAGCAGGAGCACCTATTGAAAAGCCAGCACAGACATCTGATGCTACTAAAGCAGTAGATGAAGTAAAAGAAGAAGTATGTGAAGAAAAAGTTGTAAGAACATTGACTAGAAAGCATTTCAAGATAGATAAGGTTCAAATGGGAGCTGAAACAAAAATTGATGGAACAACACTTACAATAAGAGAAGATATTTTAAAAGATGCTGTTGAATCAGAGGAATTAGTTATTGATATGAAATTGGATATCATCACACCAGATAGATATAAAGAATATAGTGAAACTATTATGGATATCCAACCTATTGCTGTTAAGGAAGAGGGAGAAGTCGGTGAAGGTATTACTAGAGTAATAGATGGAACAATTATCATGGTAACAGGAACTGATGAAGATGGGGTTCAAATTGGTGAATTTGGTTCTTCGGAAGGGATTTTAGATAGAAATATTATGTGGGGAAGACCAGGTTCTCCTGAAAAAGGTGAAATTTTTATCAAAACGCAAGTAACTATAAAAGCAGGTACAAATATGGAAAGACCAGGGCCAATGGCTGCTCATAGAGCTACAGACATTATTACTCAAGAAATTAGAGAAGCTCTTAAAAAATTAGATGACAGTTTAGTTGTAAATACGGAAGAATTTAAGCATATTCGACGTCCAGGAAAACATAAGGTTGTATTAGTAAAAGAAATTATGGGTCAAGGTGCTATGCATGATAACTATATTTTACCAGTAGAACCATGTGGGACATTAGGAGCTAAGCCAAATGTTGACTTAGGAAATGTACCGGTTGTTGTTTCTCCGCTTCAAGTATTAGATGGATGCATTCATGCATTGACTTGTATCGGACCTGCTTCTAAAGAAACAAGTAGACATTATTGGAGAGAGCCGTTAGTACTAGAGGCGATGCATGATGAAGAATTAGACTTAGCAGGTGTAATATTTGTGGGTTCACCTCAAGTAAATGCTGAAAAATTCTATGTATCAAAAATACTTGGTATGACTGTAGAAGCTATGGATGTAGATGGTGCAATAGTGACTACTGAAGGATTTGGAAACAATCATGTTGATTTTGCAAGCCATATAGAACAGATTGGTAAGAGAGGAATTCCAGTAGTCGGTATGACTTTCTCAGCTGTTCAAGGACAGTTGGTTGTAGGAAATGAATATATGGATGCTATGGTTGATAATAATAAATCAGCTCAAGGAATTGAAAATGAAATCCTTGAAAATAATTGCTTAGCTCCAGAAGATGCTATTCGTGCAGTATATATGTTAAAGGCGAAAATGGCAGGAGAGAAAATTAAAAAAGCAGAAAGAAAATGGAATCCAAACGTTAAGTTAAATAACGTGGATGTGATCGAGCAGGCAACAGGTAGAAAGATTGAACTTGAGCAAAATGAACAATCGTTAGAAAAGAGTAAAAAACGTAGAGAAATATACGAAGTAGAAGAATAAGATAGGGTGATTATGGATGGATAGATTAAAATACATATCTTCTGAAAGGTTTTTTGAAGGAATTGTTGTAGATGTGAATGATTGTTCTGTAACTATAGACCTTAAAGGAAGAATGGGCCAACTAAAGGTTCCAAGAAGGCTTGTTATAACTGAATACGACATGAAGGTGGGTCAGGAAGTTGGCTTTATGATGAGCTATCCTGAAATACTAGGTCCAGATGTTGATGAAGAGTATGCGCGCCTTGCAAGGCGACAACAGCAAGTAAATAAAAGATTACAAGAAAAAAGTGTATAGGATTATAAAAGAAGAGGGGGTAAAAATCGTGAGTTTGACAGTTGTAAAAGGATTACAATCAGAGATATTTGTTCCAATTACTCCTCCAGCAGTATGGACTCCTGTAACAAAGCCATTAAATGAGATGGTTATAGGACTTGCAACAGCTGCAGGTGTACATTTAAAATCAGATAAAAGATTTAACCTTGCAGGAGATACTAGCTTTAGGCTAATACCAGGAGATACAAATAGTGATGACTTAATGGTATCACATGGAGGGTATGATAATTCAGATGTAAATAAAGATATTAACTGCATGTTTCCTATAGACAGAATTAGAGAACTAGCAGAAGAAGGCTTTATTAAGGGCATAGCTCCTGTAAACTTTGGATTTATGGGTGGTGGAGGAGACGTTAAGGTTTTCACGGAAGAAACAGGGCCTCAAATTGCTAGACAATTAAAAGAAGAAGGTGTTGATGCAGTACTTCTAACAGCTGGATGAGGTACTTGTCACCGCTCTGCCGTGATTGTGCAGAGAGCAATTGAGGAAGCTGGAATCCCAACAATCATTATTGCAGCACTACCTCCAGTAGTAAGACAAAATGGTGCACCAAGAGTTGCTGCTCCATTAGTTCCAATGGGTGCAAATGCTGGAGAACCACATAATGTAGAAATGCAAACAGCTATTGTAAAAGAAAGTCTACAAGCACTAGTTTCTATTGAGACTCCAGGAAAGATTGTACCACTGCCTTATGAATATGTAGCTAGTATATAATAGTATTCTTCCCATCTCTAGGATTAGAGATGGGAAGAATTTAAAAGCATATCAAAGCGCTTTCATAATGATTTGCAAAGTAGGTGAAATATATGGAAGGGGTAACAATACTTAGAAAACTTGTGATAAAGTCGTTTCACATAAATAATGTAGAGTTTGGAAATAAAACAGCAATAAAAGGGAATAATTGCATCATTGATTGTCAAAAAATTATCGAACTTGAAAATTCAGAAGATTTAATCAAAAGAATTAACATAGATATTATTAAACCTGGAGATTATGACAAATATGTAAATACGATAATGGATATCATTCCTATATCTGCAAAGGTTCTAGGAAGTATAGGTGAAGGAATTACTCATACTTTAACAGGTGTTTATGTAATGTTGACAGGGGTAGATGCAGATGGAAGACAAATGGGTGAATTTGGTTCTTCTGAAGGAATACTTAAAGAACAGATGTTTTTTGATAGGGCAGGGACTCCTTCTAAGAATGACTATATTATTCATTTTGATGTGACATTAAAGGGTGGATTACCATTTTCTAGAGAGCTTCCATTAGCTGCACATAGAGCTTGTGATAGATTCATTGGAGAATATAGAAAAATATTAAAGCAAAAGGATGGAAGAGAAAGCAGCGAAGTGCATGAATATTTTGACAAAGTTAGGCATGGGAAAAAGAAGGTACTTATCATTAAGCAAGTTGCAGGGCAGGGTGCAAACTATGATAATTTTATTTTACCGAATGAACCAAGTGGGATCATGGGTGGAAGATCAATCATAGATATGGGTAATGTACCTATTATTATATCTCCAAATGAATATAGAGATGGTGCAATAAGAGCAATGACATAAAAAAGGTAGGTGATAAGTATGGGAATAGGACCATCAACAAAAGAGACAACATTGCATCATTTTAGAGATCCTCTTTTAGAGGTTGTTTCAAATGATCAGGATATAGACCTACTAGGGGTATTAGTGGTCGGAACACCACAAGGAAATATGGAAAAGCACTATGTTGGAAAAAGAGCAGCTGTATGGGCAGAAGTTATGAGGGCTGATGGTGTAATAATATCATCAGATGGATGGGGTAATTCTCATGTAGATTATGCCAATACCATAGAAGAGATTGGGAAAAGAAATATTCCACTAGTAGGAATAACCTTTAATGGGATTCAAGGGAAATTTGTAGTGACTAATGAATATATGGATACTATTGTAGATATTAATAAATCCAAAGAAGGAATAGAGACAGAGGTTGTTGGGGAAAACAATGTGAACGAACTTGACTGTAAAAAAGCATTGGCTTTTTTAAAATTAAAAATGAGGGGTGAAAGAAAATGAAAGCGATTAGGTCAATTCATGTAATCGACTCGCATACTATGGGGGAACCAACACGTATTGTAGTAGGTGGTGTACCAGTAATTCCTGGAAAAACTATGCCTGAAAAGAAAAAATATCTTGAAGAGCATCTTGATCATTTAAGAACAGGAATTATGCATGAGCCAAGAGGACATAATGATATGTTTGGTTCAATTATTACACAGCCTATTAATCCCGAAGCAAATTTAGGAATTATTTTTATGGATGGTGGCGGATATCTAAATATGTGTGGACATGGGACTATAGGAGCTTGTACTGCTGCTGTTGAAACAGGAATGGTAGAAGTAACAGAGCCTTATACACAAGTTAATTTGGAAGCACCAGCAGGATTAGTAAGAGCAAGGGTTAAGGTTGAAAATGGAAAAGCTAAGGAAGTTTCATTTGAAAATGTACCTTCATTTTTATATAAGCAAGATGTAGAGATTAAAGTGCCTAAAGTAGGTAAGGTAACTTTGGATATAGCTTTTGGAGGGAGTTTCTTTGCTATAGTTGAAGCAAAACAATTAGGGGTAAAGGTTGAGCCTAAAAATGTACATAAGCTTACTGAATTAGGGATTACTATAAGAGATATTTTAAATAATGAAATTGAAATTCAGCATCCTGAATTGGAGCATATTAAGACAGTTGATTTAGTAGAGATTTATGATGTTCCTACAGATCCAGAAGCAAATCTTAAAAATGTTGTTGTTTTTGGTGAAAGCCAAGTAGATCGTTCGCCGTGTGGAACAGGAACAAGTGCAAAACTAGCTACTTTGTTTGCAAAAGGAAAGATTAAAGAAAATGAAATATTTATTTATGAAAGCATTATTGGAACGAAATTTAAAGGAAGAGTAGTTAGAACAACAAAGGTTGGAGAATTTGATGCAGTAATTCCAGAGATTACTGGAAGTGCTTATATTACAGGATTTAATCAAATAATTATAGATCCAGATGATCCGGTTAAGTATGGTTTTACTTTTAAATAAAAAAACCCCCATAGAAAAGGTATTGTTAGAGTAATAAATATATTACTCTAACGATACTATGGGGAAATAAAAAAATTTCATGTACAAAAAGATTTTATGTGTTTTTTTAAAATATGTCAATAAGGGGGAAAAGCTGTGTTAACAGGTGTATTAGGTATATTAGGAGCTTTCGGCTTGTGGTTTGCTGCTGTATTTGGAATAGATTTTAATAAAAATAAAGATAAACTTGAAGAACAGACTTCATGGATTCATACAATTTGGATTGGATTTTTAACAAACTTTTTTGATACTTTAGGGATTGGTTCCTTTGCTCCATTAACCGCACTATTAAGAGGTTTTAAACAAGTAAAAGACAGAGTATTGCCAGGAACTTTAAATGTTTCCTGTACATTACCTGTTATTTTAGAAGCATTTATATTCATAAAAGTTGTGCATGTTGATATGATCACATTGGTTGCTATGCTTGCTGCAGCAACAGTAGGTGCATGGGTAGGTGCTGGAATTGTTTCTAAGCTTCCTGAAAAGAAGGTTCAATTAGCAATGGGGATTGCATTATTTGTAACAGCATTATTGATGCTTGCAGGACAAATGAACTGGATGCCTGGCGGAGGTAATCCACTTAATGAAGCCTTTGATGGCGTTCAAAATGGATTGATTTATCAAACAATGGATGTTGATGGAACTATGCTAGGTGTTCCAATTGGAGTAACTGGTGCGAAGTTGATCATTGGTGTAGTTATTAATTTTATACTTGGTGCTCTAATGTGTGCAGGTATCGGTCTGTATGCTCCTTGTATGGCTTTGGTATATTTATTAGGGATGTCTCCAAGAGTTGCATTTCCAATTATGATGGGTTCTTGTGCATTCTTAATGCCAGTTGCGTCAGCTAAATTTGTTAAAGAAGGAGCTTATAATAAAAAGGCATCAATGGGAATTATTATTGGTGGAATTGTTGGTGTATTAATCGCTGCATATATTGTTAAATCATTACCGCTTAAGATATTAAAATGGTTAGTAATTTTAGTTATTTTCTATACTTCTGCAACACTTCTAAAAGCTTCACAAAAAAATACACAAAAAACAGACAATGCAGCATAATTTTACTATATAAAATAGATCATAAAAATATGACTTCTGCCAAAAGCAGAAGTCATATTTTTATGATATTTCTAAAATTATCCTTTCTAAAAATTAGCTAAACTACAAATACTAAGAGTAGCAATGAAATGAAAGGATGTATTTTATGAATACAAGATTATATGTGATTGCAATCGCACCGGGACTTGCATTAGCTTTAGGCATTTATCTGACAGATCGCTATGATAGAGAACCTGTAAATTTATTAACAAAGGTATTTTTTTTAGGAGCATTGTCTGTTATTCCAACAGCATTCGTAGAAAAAATTTTGTTATCATTAAACATATTTGGAGGCATTTTAGGTACAGCATACACAGCTTTTATAGTTGCTGGGCTTACAGAAGAATTTTTTAAAAGAGAGGTAGTATTAAGGACAGCTTATCGCCATGAGGCTTTTGATGAAAAACTTGATGGAATTGTCTATGCTGTTTTTTCTGCATTAGGTTTTGCTACAGTTGAAAATATTATGTACGTAGTATTTCGTTTTGCGACAAATCCTTATATAGGACTTTATCGAGGAATTTTATCTGTTCCTGCACATATGCTATTTGGTGTTACAATGGGGTATTATTTATCTTTGTCAAAATTTGCAAAGCATGAAGTATTAAGAAAGAGTTATTTAAAGAAGGCTTTGGCAGTACCTGTAATTCTTCATGGTATATTTGATTTTGTTTTGATGGCAAATATTCCTATGCTGATGATTTTTTTTGTACCATTTGTTATATATTTATGGGTGATTAATTTGAGAAGATTAAATGAATATACAAATGAGTCAAGAAGAATTTATGAAGGGTTAAGAGATCAAGATGATGAATTGTAAAGAATAAAAAAGATGGGAGTAGTATAGTATTACTCCCATCAAATATTATTTGATAGATTCCATTGCTTTTTTAGCAAATTTTGTAGTTACAATTTTTTCATAAGGAGCTCTTTTGTCTAATTCACCAGCTAATTCTATAATGTCCATCATATGATTTAATCCTTCTTCTGTCAGAATTAAATCAGGCTTCCATGTATCCTGCTCCTTATATCTCTTTGCAACTGCTGTAAGAATACTAATGTCTGCATCAGGAAACTGCTGTGAAATTGATTTAGCAATTTCTTCAGGGGTATGATTTTCTACCCATTTCATACCTTTATAAATTGCATTTGTAAATTTTTGTATTGTTTCTGGTTCTTTTTCTATGAAGCTTTTCTTTGCACAGTAGCAGGTGTAAGGAATATATCCTCCAGCTTCACCAATAGAAGCTACAATATAGCCGGCACCTGTTTTTTCAAGCTTTGAGGCAACTGGTTCAAACAATGTAACAAAGTCTCCTTCTCCACCAGTAAAAGCTCCTGCCATAACAGCAAATTGAATATCTGTACGTACATTTACATCTTTTCCAGGAAATACATTGTTTTTCTTTAGTACATATTCTAATGTCATTTCAGGCATACCGCCTTTTCGTCCACCTATAATGGTTTTACCTATTAAATCTTTAAAGGTAAAGCTAGGCATAGGTTCTCTTGCAACTAAGAAAGAACCATCTCTTTGGGTGAGTTGAGCAAAGTTTACTGCATAGTCATCTTTTCCTTGATTAAAAACATAAACAGATGCTTCAGGACCCATAAAACCTATATCTACTTGATTAGATAAAAGTGCGGTCATAGTTTTATCAGCACCTTGACCATTAATAAGTTCAATTTCAAGACCTTCTTCTTTAAAAAACCCTTCTGATATTGCTACATATTGAGGTGCATAAAATACTGAATGCGTTACTTCTGCTACTCTTACCTTTGTAAGAGCTTTTTCTCCACAACCAGTAAAGGTAATGGATAAAAGCATAAGTAGTGAAAGGATAATAGCTATTTTTTTTATGGCTTTCATATAAAATCCCTCCAAAATAATAAAAGTTTTTATATGATTTTATTATATTCAATAAAAAATCAATGGTTACAAAATGAAGCTTAATATTTGAAATGATTCAAGATTAAAAAGAAAATAGAAATATGTATAGATATTAATAATTGATGGTAAATTGGAAATAAAAAAAAGAAAATTGCTGATGGATTATTTTTTATATGCAAAATAATTTAGCATTAAAAAGAAAGAGAATATAGTTACAGAAAAAATGAATATATAGCCTAAAATATTATATAGGTTGATGGCTTGATATAGTATTGCAGTGAATAATAGGATTATCCATAGTATTATAAAAATTCGTAGGATTAATTTTAAATTGAACCAATATGAAAGTAAAGCATTTGCGGTGACAAAAATGAGATAAAACAATAATATAAATCCTATTAATGCTAAAAAAATTCCTGCTATGGGATGATTTGCAATGGTTTGGATCGAATGAAAGGATTGATCTATAGTAAGCCAAGTATTATTATATACATTTAAAAGTTTGTTGCTAAAGAATGTACATAAAACTCCTAATAACAACTTAAGTATATAATTTATTATATTAAATTTTCTCTTCATGAAAATTCCCCCTAAAAATGAATTATGCAAATTCTATAAAAAAATGCAAAAAATAATATTAAATGGAAACAATATAGAATATAAGTATATATAAGAGAAACTTATGGGTTATGAAAAGGTGGGGGTTTTATGAATCACAATATAAAAATTGATGAAGGAAGATATAAATATGGGTACGTAAAGGGAAGAGTAGATGGCTTTGAGTGGTATGCATTAGTTCACAAGGAACAGAGTGAAAATGGCATTAATCCTGTAAATCTTCAAAATGGACAGGGTAGAGTTACACGGCTATGTGTATATAAAGATGTGGTAGAACATGGAGGAAATCCTTATGCACCTACATGCAGCATAAAAAGGTTTATATATGCAAATTATAAAAGAGAGTGGGATGTATTAAATAGCAGTTACATAGGGATGGTAAAAGAATTGGTTAGCTATTTAGAAAAAAGATATTCTTTAAGAATTGTAAAATAATTAGCTTTATATATTGACTTTTATTGTAGAAAAAATATATAATAATGAAAAAATGATTGTAAAAAACATTGAAGAAGAGGAGTAAATAATCAACCCCCTCTAGAGAGAGAAATCCATAGGCTGGAAGATTTCTTAGGGGAGTGTTATTGAAGGTAGCTTCTGAGTTGCTGAATTGAAATAGAGTAGGTTCAGCCGGGAAATCCCGTTATAGAAAGATAAGTGCCAGTAAAACTGGAATTAAGGTGGTACCGCGAAATTTCCCTTTCGTCCTTATATAGGATGAAAGGGTTTTTTATTTTGGGAGTGAGAGCATGTTTTTTATAGGTATAATTCTTTTGATGCTTGGGGCAATGTTTGTTTATAGGACAAATGATTGTATAAAGCTTTTTAAAGTGAAAAATCTTATTCGCCTAAAAGTGATAGGATTAATAGTTTCAATTATAGGCGTTTTGATGATTCTATATGGAGATTTTCCAAAAGGTTTAGAATTTATCAGAATATTTTAAGAAAGAGGAGTGTTATGATGACGATTAAAAATTTGGATAAAACATATAATCCACAAGAATTTGAAAAAAGAATCTATGATACTTGGATGGAAAAAGGTTATTTTAAGGCAGAAGTGAATCCTGAAAAGGATTCATATACAATAGTATTACCACCACCTAATATTACTGGACAGCTTCATATGGGACATGCTCTTGACCATACACTACAAGATATCTTGATTAGATGGAAAAGAATGCAGGGCTATGAGGCTTTATGGCTTCCAGGAACAGATCATGCTAGTATTGCAACGGAGGTAAAGGTAGTAGAAAAAATATTAAAAGAAGAAGGAAAAACAAAAGAAGAGCTTGGAAGAGATGAGTTTTTAAAAAGAGCATGGGAATGGAAGGAAGAATATGGTGGAAGAATTGTAGAACAAATGCAAAAGCTAGGAAATTCATGTGATTGGTCAAAAGAAAGATTTACAATGGATGAAGGCTGTAACAAGGCTGTAAAAGAAGTTTTTGTAAGATTGTATGAAAAGGGATATATATATAGAGGAAACCGTCTGATCAATTGGTGTCCAGATTGTAAAACTTCACTTTCTGATGCAGAAGTTGAACATGAAGAGCAGGCAGGACATTTCTGGCATATAAAATATCCAGTAAAGGATAGTGATGAATTTTTAGAAATTGCTACTACAAGACCAGAAACTATGTTAGGAGATACAGCGGTAGCAGTACATCCAGAAGATGAAAGATATACTCATCTAATTGGAAAAACTTTAATATTGCCAATTGTAGAAAGAGAAATTCCTATTATTGCAGATGAATATGTAGATAAAGAATTTGGTACAGGAGCAGTAAAAATTACACCTGCTCATGATCCAAATGACTTTGAAGTAGGACTAAGACATAATTTAGAGCAAATTACTGTTATGACAGATGAAGCGAAAATGAATGAGCATGCAGGTAAATATGCTGGCATGGATCGATATGAGTGCAGAAAAGCTTTGGTAAAAGATTTAGAAGAGGCAGGATTTTTAGTAAAAGTTAAAGAGCATACACATAATGTAGGAACTTGTTATAGATGTCATACAGTTGTTGAACCAAGACTTAGTGATCAGTGGTTTGTAAAGATGGAAGAGCTTGCAAAGCCAGCTATTGAAGCTGTAAAAGCAGGCAAAACAAAATTTGTACCAGAACGCTTTAATAAAATTTATTATCATTGGTTAGAAAATATCAGGGATTGGTGTATTTCAAGACAATTATGGTGGGGACATAGAATACCTGCTTACTATTGTCAAGACTGTGGAGCATTGATGGTAGATAGAGATATGCCAATCAGCTGTAGCAAGTGTAGCAGTACTAACTTAAAACAAGATGAAGATGTATTAGATACTTGGTTTAGCTCAGCATTATGGCCATTTTCAACTCTTGGTTGGCCAGATAATACAGAAGAATTAAAGTATTTTTATCCTACAGATGTATTGGTAACAGGATATGATATTATATTCTTCTGGGTTGTAAGAATGATGTTTTCAGGTCTTGAGCAAATGGGAGAGGTTCCTTTTAAATATGTATTTGTACATGGATTAGTACGTGATTCGCAGGGAAGAAAAATGAGTAAGTCTTTAGGAAATGGAATCGATCCATTAGAAATTATCAGTCAATATGGGGCAGATGCTTTAAGAATGACTTTAGCTACAGGAAATAGTCCTGGAAATGATATGCGTTTTTATATGGAAAGGGTAGAAGCAAATAGAAATTTTGCAAACAAATTATGGAATGCAACACGTTTCGTGCTTATGAATTTAGATAAAGAAGGCTTTGATAAAGAAAAATGTATGAAAAGCTTCACTCTTGCTGATAAATGGATTGTATCTAGAATGAATAGAGTTGCTAAAGAGGTTACTGACAACTTGGAAAAATTCGAACTAGGAATGGCTGTGCAAAAAATTTATGACTTTATTTGGAATGAATACTGCGATTGGTATATTGAATTGGTAAAGCCAAGACTTTATGGAGATGATGAAGATAGCAAAGAAACAGCATTATATGTATTAACAATGGTACTTGAAAATATATTGAAATTATTACATCCATTTATGCCATTTATTACAGAGGAAATATGGCAGCATCTTTCTACTACAAAGGAAGAGAGTGTTATGATTAGCCAGTGGCCTAAATATGATGATGCTTATGTTTTTGAAAAAGAAGAAAAAGATATGGAGCTTATTATGGATGCTATCAGAAGTATCAGAAATATTCGTGCTGAAATGAATGTAGCAGCGTCTAAAAAGGCAAAGGTGATTGTTGTTGCATCAGAAGATGCTTATAAAGCAATAGATACAGGAAAAAGTTACTTTATGACTTTAGCTAGTGCTTCAGAAGTAGTACTGCAAAGTGAGAAAAAGGATATTCCAGAGGATGCTATGTCAGCAGTAGTAGCAGGAGCTGAGATATTCCTTCCGTTAGATGAATTGGTTGATTTTGAGAAAGAAATGGAAAGACTACAAAAAGAGAAAGAAAAGCTTGAAAAAGAACTAAAAAGAGTAAATGGAAAGCTTTCAAATCAAGGATTTTTAGCAAAAGCACCAGCGAATGTTGTAGAAGAAGAGAGACAAAAGCAAGAAAAATATCAAAGCATGATGGATAAAGTATTAGAAAGAATTGATACTATGAAAAATAAAATGAAGTAATAATAAGCCGGGTATTATACCCGGCTGTTGTATATAAAAGTTGAAAAAAATGAAAGGAATGGAGGAGAAACTATGAACTATGAAGAGGCTTTAGATTATATTCATGATACTTATAAGTTTGGTAGTAAATTAGGGCTTGAAAATATTACGTATCTATTAGATTTAATGGAAAATCCTCATGAAAGTTTGAAAATCATTCATGTAGCAGGGACAAATGGAAAAGGGTCAACATCTAATTTCATAGCTTCTGTTCTTATGGAGCAGGGGTATAAGGTAGGTCTTTATACTTCTCCATATCTAGAAGAATTCACAGAAAGAATAAGGATAAATGGAGAGAATATTCCTAAAGATTATTTGGCAAAAATCACAGAATATGTAAAGGGAAAAGTCCTTGAAATGATTGATGCAGGAATGAATCATCCTACTGAGTTTGAAATCGTTACAGCGATTGGGTTTGAATATTTTAAAAGAAGTAAAGTCGATTTTGTTGTTTTAGAAGTTGGAATGGGAGGAAGATTTGATGCTACAAATGTCATTAAAAATCCTTATGCTTCTGTTATTACCCCAATAGATATAGATCATATAGATTATTTAGGAGACACTTTAGAGAAAATTGCTTATGAAAAAGCTGGGATTATAAAAGAAAATAATTATGTAGCTGTTTACCCTCAAAAAATGGAAGCTATGAAGGTCATAGAAGAGATTTGTAATAAAAATAATACGAAGCTATTCAAAGCACCAGTTGAAACTATTGAAATATTAGAGCAGTCAAATAAAGGACAAAGCTTTTGTGTGGATTATGGAAATGAAAAATTAAAGCTATCTATATCTATGATTGGAGATCATCAAATAGAGAATGCGACCGTAGCATTAACTGCTTTATATATTTTAGAAAAAGAACATCATATAAAAATAGAAAAAAAAGCTTTATGTAATGGTTTTAAAAAAGCGATTTGGCCGGGAAGACTAGAGATTATGAGAAGAGAGCCTATAGTGCTTATAGATGGAGCACATAATATTCAAGGAATGAAGGCTTTATCAAGGGTGTTGAAAAAACTGTTTAAAGGCAAAAATATTATATTGGGGTTAGGTATTTTAGCGGATAAGGATAGTAAGATGATTGAAGAAATTGTTCCTCTTGCAAAAAAATTAGTCATAACAAAGCCTAATAGTCTTAGAGCTATGTCTGTAGAAGCTCTAAAAGAAAAAACAGATTCTTTTCATAAACCCACTATAATTAAAGAAAAAATTTCAGATGCAGTAAAGACAGCCCTTTCTTTGGCAAGTGCAGAAGATATAGTGGTATTTGCTGGATCTTTGTATATGATTGGAGAAGTAAGAAGTATATTAAGGAATAAAGAGTAATTTTAAAGGATGATCTGAATGTTTAAAAATAAAGATTATATTAAGCAATTTACGGATATGATGTCAGAGGGGTTTATTTTTATAGATGATGAAGGAAAAATTCAAATATATAACGAAAAAGCAAAAGAAATATTTAGAATAAGCTGTCATGAAGATATTGGACACGATGGAGGAAGGCTTAATCTAGGAGATATTGTTATTATTGGAGATAATTGCTTAGGAAAAGATGATGGGGGTCTTACACCAAAGGATTTAACTTATATAGGTATTTATGATGATAAAATTAATATAAAAGATGCATTTGTAGGGATTGGTGTTTATAAAAATAAAGATTGTAAACCTATATATTTTCATAAAAAATTAGATGAGAAAAAAGATGATCTTATTTTGGACACAGTTTTTCAAAACATAAAAATAAATGTACATATAAATTTTATTAAAAAATATATTGCCATTATAGTAGAAAATAAAAGGTTTCAGCTACCTTATATGAATGCTATAGGTCATATGGTAGTAATTGATAAAGCTACAAAAAAAGTAAAATTTTATCAAACAAGAGGATATACTGCTCGAGGGGAGAGCATTGCTAATTTATTATTAGGAAAATCTTTTAGAGCGAAGGGAAAAAACGTAGAACAATTAGATGTACTAGGAAAGAATATATTTGATATTCATGAAGGTGGAGATACTATAAAAGAATTTTATCAAGTAGCAAGAGGATCAGATATAAGCTATAAGGATAAATTTACAGAAATCAATGGATTTTTAACTCTGTGTACATTGCTGCCTGTAACTATAGAAGGAAAAAGAGTAGGAGCAGCTTTAAAGGTTGAAGATATATCTATGCTTAAAAAGATTATCAAAGAAAGAGATGAAGCGTTGCTACATGTAGAAGAGATGGAAAAAAAGCTAAAGGAAGAACAGGATACAAAGGATTTGTTTTCATCGATATTAGGAGAAAGTAAAGAAATGAAAGCTGTGAAAAAATTAGCATATAAAGCATCTAAAACAGATTCAACCGTATTGCTTTTAGGGGAAAGTGGGACAGGAAAAAGCTTGCTTGCACATGCTATTCATAAAGCAAGTAATTATAAAGACCAACCTTTTATCCATGTAAATTGTGGTGCTATTCCAGAGCAGCTTTTAGAGAGTGAGTTATTTGGATATGAAAAAGGAGCTTTTACAGGAGCGAGAAGAGAAGGAAAAGCAGGACTTTTCGAAGTAGCTGATAAAGGTACTATATTTTTAGATGAAATAGGAGAAATGAATTTATCTGTACAAGTAAAATTATTGAAGGTTTTACAAAATAAGACTTTTTTTAGAGTTGGAGGGACAAAAGAAAAATCTGTAAATGTAAGAATTATTGCAGCTACTAATAAAAATTTAGAAGAAGAAATGAGAATTGGAAAATTTCGTGAAGATCTATATTATAGAATTAATGTTTTTCCTATATGGATGCCACCATTAAGGGAAAGAAGAGAAGATATATACCCATTTGTACAGCAAATCCTTCCTAAAATATGTAAAAAGCTAGGCTGTGAAAATAAAAGTGTTTCAGGGGAAGCGTTTTATATGCTTTTAGAGTATGATTGGCCAGGAAATGTTAGAGAGCTTGAAAATGTTTTAGAACGAGCAGTAAATCTATCAGAGGGGAATATTATAAAATCTATTCATTTACCTATCAGCAAAAAGTATGGTAAAAAAGAAGAAGTAAAGCCTTTAAAAGAAGCTATATATGATGTTGAAAAAAAGTGTATAGAAAATGCATTAAGATTATATAATGGCAATAAAATAAAAGCAATGAAGGCTTTGAAGATAGGGAAGACATCATTTTATGAAAAATTGAAAAAATATAATATTCAGTATAAAAAGTAAAACATAAAATCCTCCTAAGTGAATATAATAAAATATACTAATTAGGAGGCATTTTTATGAAGGTACTCATGTTTAGGCTTTTTAAAAGACTTACTGATGAACAATTAATAAAAAAAATTCATGAAGCCTTTAGGGAATTGAGATTTGAAGATAAATACTATAAAGAAAAATTAATCTATTGCGATGAGCTCATAAGAGAAGCAAAAATAAGAAATTTGTGTTGTTCTAAAGAAATATTTTACCGAGAAGTATTATATAAATAAAATCGCCCAAGTGAGGCGATTTTATTTATGCAATTTCTTCTTTTTTTAATGCCATTAAAGCTTTAGATAACTGATCAGGACAAGAAGTAGATTTATTTCCACATTTAATTCCACTTAATCTTGATATGGCTTCATCTACAGACATTCCTTTAAGTAGTATGCTTAAGCCTAGTGTATTACCAGGACATCCACCGTGGAATTTTACCTCTTTGATCGTATTATTTTCTACAGAAAAAGATATTGCTTTTGCACAAACACCTGTTGTCTTATAAGTATACATATTCAATCCTCCTAATAAAAATATAATCTATAAACGATATTAATATATAAAAGAAAAAAGGTCAATAGAAACAATTCACAACAAATCAATAGCTGCATAAAATGATATAAAGGGAATAGAAAATATTTGACTGATCTTAGGGGTGAAGGGATGGGAAATAACTTTGAGAACATGATTTTTGTAGCTAATATGGGAGAAGATACGATTTCTGTTGTGGATATTACCAATACGATAGAATTGTATAAAATAGGATTGAATGAGGAGTATTTTCATAAAGTGAGGAAACCAACCCTTGGGCCGCATCATATGATAATTGATTACAATAAAAAATATCTTTATATTACAAATTCGCATAATGGAAGTATTAGTATTGTTGATTTAATTAAAAATAAGGTTATTGATAATATTTATGTAGGAAGCTGTCCAAGTCATATGGTGTTGAGTAAAAAAAATAAAAGCATATATGTTTCTAATACAGACTCAAATTCTATTTCTGTGCTGAGTATGGAAAAAAAAGAATTATTAGCACAAATACCTGTTGGAAGGATGCCTCATGATATTCAACTTAGTAAAGATCATAAAAAGCTTTATGTTGCAAATGTAGATTCAAATACTTTAACAATCATTGATACTATTACCAATGATATCGAAAAGTCTATACATGTTCATGGAAATCCTTACCATATTGCATTGAATAAAGATGGAAGTTTGATATTTATTGTAAACACTAGTTTTTCAAGTAGACAAGGAGGAAGTATTACTATATTAGACAGTAAAGATTTAAAAGTGATTGAACGAATAAGAATAGGGAAAATGCCTATAGAAGCAGTAATAGGAAAAGATGAAAAAATTTTATATATTACTGATGCGGAGTTAAATGCTGTAAATGTTTTAAATATCAGGGAAAAAAGGTTAATGGACAGAGTATATGTAGGGAGAATGCCGGGAAGCATTAAAAAAGATCATAAAGGTCAATATTTATTTGTAGGAAATATGCAAGACAATAGTTTAACTGTGATTGATGCTAAAGCGTTAAAAATTTTAAAAACTATTCCAGTAGGAATAGAACCTAGTGGAATTTTATGTATATAACCCCCTTTTATTTGAAAGCTTATAAAGGGGGTTATGATTCTATTAAAAGATTGATAATTTGCCCGTAAATATTTTGAGCTTCTTTTTTCCATTTATCACAGATTTGTTTTGCGTGTTTATTAGATACTACGTTTAATTTTAAGTCGATTAAAGTAATATGATTTTCAATTACTTTCAAATCGACAATATAGTCATTTTCTTTTTGCTTTTTATAGCTTGCTGTAACTTGTCTTTCTTTTAGCAATATTTTTTTCTTTTCTTCAATAGATTCTTCTAATGTATCAATTAATTCGTTTGATAATCTGTTTTCAAAATATTGAAGTGTACGTTGTCCTTTTTCTGTTATTACATAGAAAAAGCTACTGTTACTTTTACTATATTCGAGCATTCCAGTATCAGTTAGTTCTCCAAGAAATTGTTGCAATAAAAAATAATTCATATAGTCCTTTTCCATAACAAATTGAGTAATTTGTGTATTTGTAAGAGGCATTGAAAATTTATCAAATATGTACAACAATATAAGCTTATGCTCAGCTAATCGTTGTGTATTATTGTCAAACATGATCTCACCTGCTTGCAGAGTTTTCTATATTGATTATAGCATATTATCAGTAAAAAGGAAAAAAATAAAAGGAGAAATGACTTAATCATTTCTCCTTTTATTTTACATTTATTTACCAGCCATACTTTTTTCAGCAGCTTCAACTAATCGTTTAGTCATATATCCTCCAACATAACCATTTTGTCTAGAAGTTAAGTTTCCTTTATCAATACTTTCATAATTTGCAAGTCCAAGTTCATTAGCGATTTCAGCTTTCATTTGATTTAAAGCCATTCTAGCTTCAGGAACAACTGTTTTATTATTTTTTGCCATCGTTTTTCCCTCCTAGTTAAGTTTAATACAACATCGTTTGATGTTGTATTATTAATTTAACCAAATTAAAAAAGAAATATGTTAGTATTTTTTGTAATGTAGTATAATTATTGGGGAAAATGAAAAAAATAATTAAATTTATAATTTTATAGGGATTCAACTTCAAAATGAAATATTATGTTGAAGTTGGATTCCTATAGATAAGCAGCTTAAAAATGAAATATAATAAACTTAAAGTTTAAGGGAAGGAAATGCTTATGAATCAAACGGCTATATTAAAACAAAAAATAAAAGAATGGGGAGCTTCAAAGGTTGGATTTGGATATTTAGAAGATGTATTACCAGAAAATCTTAAGCATTTAAAAACAGGTATTTCGATTGCTGTAAGATTATCTGATGAAATTATTAGTCAAATAGAAGATATGCCGACACATACTTATTTTCACCATTACAGAACAGTAAATGCTTTTATTGACCAAATGACTTTAAAAATAGCTCTAGAGCTTCAAAATTTGGGTTATTTGGCTATGCCTATTCCAGCATCTCAAAGCGTAAATAAAGATGGGAAAAAATATCGTGGAATTTTTCAGCATAGAACTGCAGCTACTAGAGCAGGTATTGGATGGATTGGCAAAAATGCGTGTTTAGTAACTGAAGAATTTGGACCGAGAGTAAGGCTAGGAACAGTTCTTACTAATATGGATGCAAATTATGATGAGCCTATTGAAAAATCTCAATGTGGAGAATGTAAGAAATGTGTGAGCATTTGTCCTGCATTAGCACTGAGAGGTGGATTATGGCATCCAGGAATTAAAAGAGAAGAATTAGTAGATGCAAAGGCTTGCAGTATGCATATGCATAATCATTATCAGCATATAGGAAGAGGTGTGGTATGCGGACTTTGCATACGTGTATGTCCTAAGGGAAATAAAGTATTAAAAAGATAGGGTAGAAGACTACCCTATGTCAATTTTCTATTCATTTTTACCTTTACATCTTTTCGAATACCATGTTGATGACTGCTTTCTAATTGAGCTTTTTGAGATTTTGCTTCTCTTAGAAAATGCCTTTCGTCGATTTTAAATGTTCTTCTGCTTGATTCTACTCGATGTCCTTTAATATTAGTATATTGGCTTCTTATAGTAGACAAGAGCAGACCTCCTTTAAAAGTTTTGAATGGGAATACCTCATATTTAGTTTTTGTGCATAGATAAAAATTATGTCTTGTAAAAATTTGATTTTACGATAAAAAATTATAAAAGCTTACAAAAAATAAACTTTTTTCAAGGTGTACAAGCTAGAATATTAATTGATAGTATTATATAATATAGATAAATATATTTATATACGAAAATGAGGGAGGAAAAGATGAAAATACATAAAAAAATTATTGCAGTATTTATTTTAGCAGGATTATTATTTACTGGATGCACTTCAAAAGCTTCCCTAAATACTGACAAAGAAGAAAAAGAGGTTGTTAAAGTAGAAAAAAAGGAAGAAAAAAAAGACATTGACCTACAAAAGATTCAGCCTAATGAAGCAGGTCAGATTATGGTACTTATGTATCATAGTATAGGAGAACCTGAAGCTGAATTTACAAGAACACCAGATAATTTTAGAAAAGATTTACAAACTTTATACGAGAAAGGATATAGACCTATTAGTTTAAAGGATTATGTATCAGGAAATATTACAACAGAGGCAGGTTTTACACCTGTTGTATTAACCTTTGATGATGGATGGCAAAATAATTTTAATTTAATGAAAAATGAAAACGAAGAATGGGTAATAGATCCAGATTGTGCTGTTGCAATTTTAGAGGAATTTCACAAAGAGCATCCAGATTTTCCGCTAGAAGCCACTTTTTTTATAAATGATAATATCCCATTTGGGCAGGAAGAGTATTTAGAATATAAGCTGAAATATATTGTTGAGAAGGGAATGGATATAGGAAATCATACAGCAACTCATGTGGATTATAAAAATGTGGATGCTGAGAGAATTCAAAAAGAATTAGGGAGTATTGTAAAATTAGTAAATAAATATTTACCTGATTATGAAGTAAATACTCATGCTCTTCCTTATGGGTCAAGACCTAAGGATAAGAGCTTATATAAATACTTAGTGTCAGGGAGCTATGATGGTATAGAGTATCATAATATTGCCATATTAAATGTAGGTTGGGATCCATATAAATCTCCTTATCATATCAAATTTGATCCTTTTTCTATTCACCGTGTAAGGGGGAGTGACCTCCAAAAATATGTTAAAGGGGTAGGTATGTATGATTGGCTTAATCATTTTGAAAAAGGAAATCGAGTAAGATATGTATCTGATGGAGACCCTGATATAGTAACAGTTCCTGAAAATTATAAGAAAGTAATTGATCTTCAAAAAACAGGTAAAAAGAAAATAAGAACTTATATATTAAAAAAATCATAAGATAGCTCAAGCTATCTTATGATTTTTTTAGATACTAATACGAATAATTTTACAAAAGGAAGCAATAAAATAACATTGATTATATTAAATAATGTGTGTGCATGGGCAATTTGTCTTACTGAATTGAGAGGACTTAAGATGCATACAAAATGAGAAAATGAATAGATAAAAGGATATAGGATTATTGAGCCTGTTATATTGAATAAAAGATGAATAATGGCAGCTCTTTTTCCGTTTTTATTAGTAGCTATGCTAGAAAAAAGTGTTGTAGCACATGTACCAATGTTTTGTCCCATAATAATAGGTGTAGCTTGATAAATATTTATAAGTCCTAAGTGAGCAAGGCTTTGAAGCATTGCAACAGAAGTGCTGCTACTTTGAATTATGGCAGTAGTTATAGTACCTATGAAAATTCCCTTTAAAGGATTATTTTCTATAGACAGTATGAATTCTTTAAAGTTCATGAGATTTTGTAATGGGTTTAGAAAAGAAACCATCCATTTCATTCCTAAAAAAAGAAATGAAAATCCAATGAAAAATTTACCGATGTTTTTGCATGCTTTGGAAAACCTTAAGAAGAACAATACTATGCCTAAAAGGAATAAATAAGGGACAAATAGGAAAAAATCAAAGCTTACAAGCTGTGCTGTAAAGGTAGTGCCTATATTTGCACCCATCAATATAAAAGCTGCTTGATGAAGGTTCATTGCTTTAGAATTTACTAAACTGACAACTAATATTGAAGTTGTGCTGCTACTTTGAGTAAGAGCTGTTGCAGCAATTCCTGAAAATATACCTAATATAGGATTTGCTGTGAGGAGGGTAACTATTTTTTTTAATTGATTACTGCATAAATTCTTTATAGAGTTGTTTAATAAAATCATACCTATAAAAAAAAGCATTATACCACAAAAGGTTCCTACAATGATAGCAAATAACATAAAACCTTGCTCCTTTTCAATATTTGGAAAAAGTCTATCTTTAGTATTTTACAAAGGAAGACTTTTTTTTATGACTAAAAATATTGAAATATTTTTAGCATATTAGCATAATTTTAGAATACATTTAGTATTATAATAACAATGGATAATTGAGGGGGAGTTAAGATGAGAATATGGATTATTAATCGAAGATTGGTTTTAAGTACCATATTCATTTTATTGTTTGTAGGGGTGTCCTTTTTTTATCTTGGAGATTTTGGAGAAATGATTGTAGGTGTAATGAATAGAGATAAAGCTTTACCTATATATTGTGTAGATACAGAGGAAAAGAAAATTGCAATAAGCTTTGATGCAGCTTGGGGAGATCAGTATACAGATGGCATATTAGATATTTTAGATAAATATAATGTAAAAACAACATTTTTTTTGGTAGGATTTTGGGTGGATAAATACCCAGATATGGTAAAAAAAATTCATGAAAAGGGGCATGATATTGGAAATCATTCTAGTACACATCCTCATATGTCAAAATTATCTGTAGAACAAATCAGTAAAGAACTAAATGAAACAGGGGAAAAAATCGAAAAAATTACAGCAAAAAAACCGATATTGTTTAGACCACCATTTGGAGATTATAACAATCAATTAATTGATACAGCAAAAGAAAATGGATACTATACTATTCAGTGGGATGTGGATTCCCTTGACTGGAAAGAATTAGGTGTTCAACCAGTAGTAGATCGGGTTACACGAAATGTGAAAAATGGATCTATTGTGTTGTTTCATAATAATGCAAAATATGTATTAGAGTACCTACCACTTGTGATTGAAAGATTGCAAAAAGAAGGATATGAAATCGTACCTATATCAGAACTAATTATAAAGAAAGATTTTTATATAGATCATACAGGAATGCAGAAACCAAAAAAAGAAAATGAATAAGTCGATGTAAGGCAGATGAAGGCGAAAATATTATGTTGACTTTTTTAAAAAGGTTTTGTATAATAATACACAACTATAAAAATAGTCAAATGCTTTGAAAGAGAATAGTAAAAAAATGATGTTCTACAGAGAGTAAGCTGGTGGTGAGAGGCTTGCGAACTAGTTTTTTGAACCCGCTCTGGAGCATATGGTGATTAAGCCATTACGTTTCTAATCACGTTACGATTAGCTTAAGTGAGCCAATTGGCTAATAAGGGTGGTACCGCGAGTAAGTTCTCGTCCCTTCTCGGGATGAGGACTTTTTTGATTTTTGTTTTAAAAGTTTATGTAAACATTGTTCTGTAAAATAAAACAAAGGAGGAATTATATGAGTAAAAAAGAACAATGGGGTAGCAGATGGGGATTCATTGCTGCATCCATGGGAATGGCTATAGGAACAGGGAACATATGGAGATTCCCACGGGTGGCAGCATCTAATGGAGGAGGTCCATTTCTAATTGCTTGGACTGTTGCTTTATTTGTTTGGGCCATTCCATTGCTTATGGGTGAGATGGTAATGGGTAGAAAAACAGGCTTAGGAACTATAGGAGCCTTTCGCGATTTTGTAGGACGTAAATTTGCGTGGATGGGGACATGGATTGCTGCAATATGTTTGGCAATTATGTTTTATTACTCAGTTATTATGGGCTGGTGTATGAAGTATTTCACATTGGCTATTTCAGGTGCTTTTAAACCTGGAATGGGAACAGAAGCTACCGAAGCTATATGGAATACTTTTACGACTACACCGTCACAGACAATATTTTTTCACTTTATAGCTATAAGCATTGCAGGGGTTATTATTTATAAAGGTGTAAATGAAGGAATTGAAAAAGCTAGCAAAATTATGATCCCAACATTATTTTTATTATTAATTTTTGCAGTAATAAGATCCCTAACACTTCCTGGTGCGACAAAGGGTCTTGAATATTTATTCAGTCCTAAGTTGCATATGCTGAAAAATCCTAAAATTTGGCTTGAAGCATTTACCCAAGCAGCATGGTCAACTGGAGCTGGATGGGGCTTTATTATCACTTATGCAGTTTATACAAAGAAAAAAGAAGATATTGCGGCAAATTGTATGATTATGGGCTTTGGAAATAACGTAGGCTCTTTAATTGCAGGACTTACAATACTTCCAGCAATATTTGCTTTATCTCCAAATCAAGCATTTATTAATGAAGCAATCACTTCTGGAAATACGGGACTTGCATTTATTTATTTAGCACAGCTTTTTCCAACAATGCCAGCTGGAAGATTGCTTGCAGCAATTTTCTTTTTAGCTATGGCTATTGCAGCATTATCATCGTTACTTCCAATGATCGAGGTTGGTGTAAGGAATTTAATGGATATGGGTATGAATCGTAAAAAAGCAACGCTACTTATAATTATTGGAGGGTTTATATTTGGAATTCCTTCAGCTTATAGTCTAGATTTTTTAAATAATCAAGACTTTGTATTAGGAATTGGTTTATTGATAAGTGGATTATTTGTGGCATTTGCTCTAATGAAATATGGATTAGAAGAGATAAGAAATAAGATCATTAATACAGAATGGTCAGATATAAAGGTAGGAAAATGGTGGAGTGTATGTGTGAAATTGTTCCCTGTATTTTTTGTAAGTCTTACTGGATGGTGGATGTGGCAGGCTGTAGGTTGGTATCCTGATAGTTGGTGGAATCCATTTGAAGTATATAGCCCTGGAACAATATTACTTCAAGTTGCTTTTTGGATTATTATAGGACTTTTGACTAATAATCTATTAGCAAATAAGATTGGACAAGGAAGAGATATTACTGAAATATCTTTAGGAGAGGAGAAATAATATGTCAGGAACATCTATTTTTATGATGAGTATTACCTTGGGCTTTTATTTTATAGGATTTATTTTATTGCTAAACAAAGCTTTTAAATCAGAGAATAGTTAATATTATAGATGAATGAAAAGAGGTGTGGTCGTGCATACCTCTTTTTTTATGTGCGCCCAGCATGGGCGATAACTTGGCGGTGAAAGTCCGCTGTGGGCTTGGTAGTGGGAACCACTAGCCGAAGGCAAGGGTGTCCACCGTGAGGTGGAATCTGAAGGAAGTGTTAATGGTAGATAAATTAATTATCTACCTCCTACTCGATAGAAAAAGTACATATTTTATACAAGAAAGAGAAAAATAAGATAAAGTAGCACTCTTTGAGGTGATTTTAACAGTCGATAAAAATATATAAAAATCTATAAAAAACCATTAAACAATTTGTATATTTCTGATATTCTAATATCAGAGGTGATGTTAATGTATTCAATAGGAAAATTTTCAGAAAAATTAGGTGTAACAATACAAACTTTAAGGAATTGGGATAAAGAAGGGAAATTGTGTCCAATTAAACTTGCTAGTGGACACAGAAGGTATACAGATGAACATTTTATAATAGCTAGTAATTTACTTCAAAAACCCTTACCACGAAAAACTATTGTCTATGCAAGAGTATCTTCAAATAAGCAAAAGAATGAATTAGAACATCAACTTGAAAATTTAAAGCAGTTCTGTATTGCTAAAGGATATGTTATAGATGAAATCTTTTCAGATATTGGAAGTGCTTTAAATTACAACAGACCTAAATTTCAAAAAATGTGGGATTTAATTTTATCTAATCAAGTTGAAAGAATAATAATTGCTTATAAGGATAGGTTTGTACGATTTGGTTATGAATTCTTTGAAAGCATTTGTAAAAAATATAATGTAGAAATTATAGTTATGAACAACACAGAAGAAAAAACTTACGAACAAGAAATGGTTGAAGATTTAATGACAATAGTTCATGTTTTTTCTGCTAGGCTTTATGGTAGTAGAAGTTATAAGCAAAAGAAAATAAAAAAAGTGGTAAAGGAGTTTTTTGAAGATGGGATTCAAGAAGAAAAATGAAAACAGTATTGTATTATGCAAAAAAATTCAAATACACCCTACAAAAGAGCAAATAGCAGATATAGAAAGAGATAGTTTTTTATGTAAACTCCTTTATAATACTTATTTAGCTCAAAGAAAAGAATATTATACTTGTTACAATAAAAACATGAAAATGACAGAACAGAGAAGTCAAATTAAGCTACTACGTGAGCAAAATACAGATTATGCAAAAGTATATGCAAAATATCTTCATGCAGTTTGTATGGATTTAGCAGTAGATTATGATAATTGTGTTAAAAAAAGAAGTAGAGGAGAAAAAACTAGACTTCCTCGATATAAGGATAAGGACTATTTTTATCCACTTAAAACACCTAAGCAATATGTGAAAATAAAAGAAGATAGAATTAAATTAGGTTTTTATGAAATAAAAGTAGATGTAAATGAAATACCGACAAATTATGGAGAGGTTTGGATTGTTAAAGCTAGAAACAAATATTTAATTTCTGTGTCTTATGAAGCTAACAAAAAAGAAAACAATAACAATAATATTTTAGCAATAGATTTAGGGATTTCTAAATTTGCAACAGGTATAAATCAAAATGGAGAAGTTATTGAAATTATAAACCCAAGATATGATAAGTATTGGAATAAAAAAATAGATAAAGTAAGGTCAATGAGAGATACAAAGAAAAAGGGTAGTGGAAGATATAAAAAATTAACTAAGGCTTTAAAAAGATTATATGAGAAAAGAAGAAAACAACAAGAGCATTTTATTCATACTATAACAAAATACTTAGTCTTAAATAATAAAGAATTAATTCTTGGAGATTTATCACAAGAGCAAATGATTAAAAAATCAAATTTAACAAAATTAAACAGAAGTATAAAAGAAAATTGGGGGTTAGGTAAATTCAAGACATTTTTAACATACAAGGCAAAATTGCATGATGTTAAAGTGGTTTATATAAATGAAGCCTACACATCTAAAACTTGTTCAAATTGTGGTAATCGAAAGAGCATGGAATTATCAAAAAGAGTTTATAAGTGTATGTGTGGTATGACATTAGATAGAGATATTAATTCAAGTATTAATATTTTTAATAAACACAATAAAAATAAAGCACTGAATTATAAAAATATAAATCAAGTAACTACTCTACATTTTCATTTTGGAAAATTAGTTGCTTGATTTTAAGAAAGGAAGTGAACAAAAGTACTGTTGGCTTGCGGTATAGCATTGTAGAGAAATGCTATTATGTACACTAATATTGTAAAAATATTGAGTGTATGAATAAAATCTATAATTTTTATATATTTATTAAGATTTTTATAGATTTTATAAAGCTGATAAATGCATGTTATTTGAAGGAGTAAATATATATAATAAAGTTTTTTCGAAGCTAAAAAAAATAGGGATTGCAGGAACAAATGGAAAAACTACAACAGCTAAGATATTATGTCAAATATTAAAAGAACAAGGAATACATATTGGATTTATTAGTAAAGATGAAATTAGCATTAATGAGGAAAGAATAGAAAATGAATTTAAAGATTTAAATGAGGAAAAATTATCTTTTTTTTTAGATGAAATAGTTAAAAATGATGTAGAAATTGTTATAGTAGAAGTAGATGATAGATGTTTAGAGAAAAATATTTTTCAGGGTATAGATTTTGATATTATTATATATACAAGCATAGAGATAGAATATATGAATAGTATTCAAAGCATAGAATTTTATATGAAGTTGCAAAAAAGTCTATTGAAGTATCTATCAGATAATGGAATTATTATTATCAATGCAGATGACCAAAATAGCTTCAAGCTATTAGAAAATATAAAGGATCGATTAATTATTACTTATGGACTTTCTTCTAAAGCTACTATTACAGCATCAAGTATAGATATTGCACCTATTCAATTTAATTGTTGTATACAACGGGGAATGACCTCACTAAATAATATGGATATTGAGCCGATGGAATTTCCGATCAATATGGATTTTATTGGAATACATAATGTATACAATGCTTTGGCTTCTATTGCAATAGTACTTATCTATGGTATTTTGCCAGAAAATATTATGAAAGCAGTAAAAAAATTTAAAAGCATAAAAAGAAGAATGTATAAAATTAATAATGATCAGTATCAAATTATAGATGATAGATGTCAGAATCCAGCTAGTTTTGAAGCTGTATTTGAAGCAGTTCAAAGTATTGATTATGAAAAATTATATATTGTAAATAGTATTATAGGCAGCAAAGGAATAGAATTAAATAAAAGGAATGCTAAGATTATTGCTAATTGGATGAGAGGATTAAAATCTGCTAAATTGATTACAACCTGTAGTATAGATGTAGTAGATGGTAAAGATAAAGTTTTAGAAGATGAACGAATTGGATTTTATGAAGTTATGAAAGAAAATGGAATATTTTGTGATCATAAAGATAGGTTGGAAGATGCATTAGCGATTGCGTTATCTCATGCGAGCAAAAATGATTTGATTCTACTTCTTGGAGGCAGTGGAATGGATGAGGGTGAAAATTTGATTATGAAGCTTTTAAAAGGGAAAAATTAATTTTCTCTTTTTTTTATTTCATTAGCATAATCTCGTCCGATGGTGAATAAATATAGTTGTAGATTAGCCCTTAAAGAGTACATAAGAATTAGGAAGGAGCGTGGGGGTTAAATGACAGATCGAGTAATTGATACGAATATAGTAACAGTTGTAGGAGAGATTTATTCACCTTCAGTTTTTAGTCATGAAATGTATGGAGAAGGGTTTTATACTTTTGAGATAAAAGTTCCTAGATTAAGTGAATATAATGACATATTGCCTGTGACTATTTCAGAACGATTGATAATGGATTTAGATATGAATATAGGAACAGTTGTTAAGATTGAGGGACAGTTACGATCATACAACAAATATGTAGATGGAAAAAACAGGCTTATTTTAACTATTTTTGCTCGTGATATGTCACTATGTAAAGAAGAAGTGAAAAATCCAAATTATATTTTTTTAGATGGTTATATTTGTAAACCACCTGTATATCGATCAACACCGTTTGGAAGAGAGATTACAGACATGTTGATTGCTGTTAACAGACCGTACAATAAGTCTGATTATATTCCATGTATTGCTTGGGGGAGAAATGCAAGATTTTCAGAAAAACTAAAGGTAGGAGATCATTTGAAAATATGGGGAAGAGTACAGAGCAGAGAATATCAAAAAAAATTAAGAGATGATAAAGTAGAAACAAGAATAGCTTACGAGGTATCTATATCAAAAATGGAAATGAGTGATGAAAATAATAAAGCAGCCCAATAAAAATAGAGTAATTTTTATAGCTTAATGGAAATCACACTTTTTTATGTATATTGTTTGATAACAAAAATACAAAGGGAGTGTGATTTTTTATGCATAAAGGAATTGAGCAATCTGCCCAATTCCTTTATACAATTAGCATCTTCCGAAAAAGCTATCGAATCCTCCACAGATACAAAATAGTATTATTAGCAATAATAAGAAGAACAACAAGTTATCATCACATCCACCAAAAATGCCACCGATACCGCCACATTGTTGATCAGCCAAAAAAATACACCTCCTTTAGTCAATTTCTAAGTAACAAAATCTTTAAAGTACATCTTAGTTCTTTTAACATTTTTTCAATAAGATTATCAAAGGTATTTTTGATTTTTTATATTTCATCATTAAGCTTTAGTATTGTTTACTTATAATAAAATATGCATTGAGGATCATATATGTTACAAATAAAAATAAATAAAAGACCAAGATGGGACTTGGTCTTTTCATGAGGTGTTAGCAACGCCCGAAGTAAGGCCAGCAGAATAAAACTACTAATAATAAGAAGAAGAATAACAATTCGTCTCCGCATCCACCGCAATATCCATCAGCCATGTATTTACACCCCCTTTTATAATTATGTATATATTTATTTTTTTTCTTAATATAAAGTATGCTAGATACAGGACATGTGTTACATTTTTAGTAAACCTTATTTACGGCTTTAGACATGGTATAATGGTGCTTTGCATCAGTAATTATGTTATAATATATTTAGTCAAGTGCGAGGCGTGAAAATATTATAAAACTGAATTAGGAGTGAAGAAAGTGAACTATTGGGTCATTGGAGGGGCAATCCTTTTTATTATACTCATTAGTATGCAATATTCTTTAAATAAGATTATTGTACTATTGAAAGAAATCAAAGAAATATTATATAGATTAGATATAAAAGATAAGATTAAATAAGTATTTTATATAAAAAACAAAAAATTCTTTGCAAATGAGTGAATTTGTGTTTATAATAGATTTGTATCTTTTGAATATTAAGGAATAGCTAAAGAATAAGAAGGGGATATAATGATTACTACAGTTACCTTAAATCCCGCCATTGATCGGGCATATGTTATCAATGATTTTAAACCAAATAAGAAGTATCATTTAGATATAGATGAAGTAAAAATTACTGCTGGTGGTAAGGGGTTAAATGTAGCACGAGTAGCTGCTATTTTAGGAGAAAAAGTGAATGCTACAGGATTACTTGGAGGATACTCTGGCAAATTTATTCAAGAAGAATTGGACAAGCTTAATATCAGTACATCCTTTGTACCAATAAATAAAGCTTCTCGAATATTTACTGCTATTGTAGATCCACTCAATAATACAGAAACAATTGTAGCGGAAAAGGGACCTGTAGTAACAAAAAGAGAGCTTAATGCGTTTGTAAAAGAGTTTGTGAAAATTTTAAAATACAGTGAAATAATTGTTGCAGCAGGATCTGTACCAAAGGGACTTCCTAAAACTATTTATGGGGACATGGTAAAGATTGCACGGGATAATAATGTAAAGATGATTATTGATGCTAGTGGAAGCTATTTGGAAGAGGCGATAAAAGCAAGACCTTTTATGATTAAGCCTAATCTTGAAGAACTAGAGGAGTTAGTAGGATATCAATTGGATAGTGAATACAAAATTGTTTTTGAATGTAAGCATATCTGCAAGCAAGGGATAGAAGTTGTAGGAATTTCTATGGGAGAGGCTGGTGCCATTTTTGTTACAAAAGATGGGGCTTATAAGGTGTGTGCACCAAAAGTATCTCAAATTAATTCAGTAGGATGTGGAGATGCATTTGTAGCAGGGTTTGCAGTATCTATTTATAGAAAAAATACTTTAGAAGAAGCTTTTAGAATGGCTGTAGCTACAGGAACTGCTAATGCAATTGAGGGAAAAATTGGATATGTGAATTTGGAATTTGTAAAAAAATTCTATAACGAAGTAAAAGTAATAAAGTTGGACTAATGTGCCAGCTTTTTTTTATGATATAATCGTATTGAATATAATGATAAGGATGATGATTATGAACCTTACGAATATTGTTTCGAGTGTTCAAAATATTGCTGAAGCTATAGCAAGCGTTATTAAGGTAGATGTAACTATTGTAGATAATGATCTTAATAGAATTGCTGCTACAGGACGGTATAAAAATCATATTGGTGAAAAAGTAAATAGACATTCTGTCTTTGGTTTTGCACTTCAGCAAGGAGAAAGCTTTATTATTGAAAATCCTAGAAATCATGAGGCCTGTCTTAAATGTGAAAAGATAAAAGAATGTAAAGAATATGCAGAAGTTTGTTGTCCTATTAAAGTAAATGATGAGATCATTGGAGTCATAGGACTTATTGCTTTTGAAGAAAAGCAGAGAGAAGCTATTATAGATAATAAAGTAAATCTTATGGAATTCTTAAATAGAATGGCAGATTTGATAGCTTCAAAGCTATTAGAAAAAGAAAAGACATACAGGATGAAGCTTTTAGCAAGAGAACTAGAAACAGTACTTCATTCTGTAGATAGAGGGATTATTGCAGTTAATGAGAATGGATTAGTACTCCATTATAATAAAAAAGCTGCGCAATTATTTAAAATGAACGAAAACGAAGTAGTTCATATGAATATAAAACAATTATTAGAAGATTTTGACTTAAGCAGTTTTATTACGAAAAATATTCCTATAAAAAATAGAGAATTTAGTTATAAAAGGAATGGATATTATTTTAGAGGAGTATTTGATGCAAATCCTATTTTAGCAGGAAAAAAGAATTTTGGATTTGTTTTTACCTTTAGCAAGATTTCTGAGGTGCTAAGTGTAGTAAATGACATTGCCACAAGGACGATGGCAACAAGCTTTGATCATATTATAGGAAATAGTGGCTGTCTTAAAAAAGTAAAATATGCGGCTAAAAGAGCTGCAAGATCAACTTCAACTGTTTTAATTCAAGGAGAGAGTGGAACGGGTAAAGAATTATTTGCTAGAGCTATACATTTTTATAGTGATCGAGCAAAAGAACCCTTTATCCCTATCAATTGTGCAGCTATTCCTGAGCAATTATTAGAGAGTGAACTTTTTGGATATGAGGAAGGTGCTTTTACTGGATCTAAAAAAGGTGGAAAAACTGGTAAATTTGAATTAGCCCATAAAGGAACTCTGTTTTTAGACGAAATTGGGGATATGCCAATCCATCTTCAAACAAAGCTTTTAAGAGTATTGCAGGAGTATGTGATTGAAAAGGTTGGAGGAAAAGATTTTATACCTATAGATGTCAGAATTATTGCAGCAACAAATAAAAAGTTAGAAGAACAAGTATTAGAAGGTGCATTTAGAGAAGATTTATTTTATCGTTTAAATGTGATTCCGTTAAATATTCCACCACTAAGACAGAGGAGAGAGGACATAGAGGTTTTAGTAGAATATTTACTTGAAAAATGTAATAGAAAGCTAGGGAAGAATATTTTAAAAATTGATGAGTATGCATTAAAAATACTTATGAACTATAAATGGCCTGGCAATGTAAGAGAACTTGAGAATACTATTGAATATGCTGTAAATATGTGTAGTGGGAATAGGATTACACCACAAGATTTGCCAAACAGACTAAGAAATAAAGAAATAAATTTGAAAGAGAAGGACTTTGAAAGAATTGTTCCTATTAAAGAATTAGAAATAAAAGAAATAAAAAAAGCTTTAGATTACTTTGGAAATACAAAGCAGGCCATAACAAAGGCAGCTAAGGCTCTAGGAATGAGCCGAGCAACGCTTTATAGAAAATTAAAAGATTATGGGATAAAACAGTCTTAAAATGAGAATATATTCTCATTTTAAGACTGTTTTTATCTTATTATGAGAAAGTACAATATAAGAACGTTGAAATTCTAATCTTTATTTTTGGCATAAATTTTGCAATTTTCTCTTTATAGAATATTAAAAAAGAAGGAGGGTTTTCTGTGAAATATAGAAATCTTATAATTGAAACGTTAAAGAGAGAAGTTGTACCTGCTATGGGTTGTACGGAACCAGTAGCAGTAGCATTAGCTTGCGCAAAGGCAAAAGAATTAATAGATTTTAATTATATAAAAAAAGCAGAGGTTTATGTGAGTCCTAATATATATAAAAATGGTTTAAGTGTAGGAATTCCAAATACTAATGAAGTAGGACTTCATATTGCAGCAGCTTTAGGGTTTATTGGAGGAAAGAGTGAAAAAGAGTTGCAGGTTTTAGATGGAATTCAAGAAAAGGATGTTGTTTTAGCAAATGAGTTGTTAGAAAGTGGAAAATTAACATTAGGGATTAAGGATACTAAAGAAAAGATATATGTTGAAGTAAACTTCGTATCAGATCAAGGAAGTAGTAAGAGTATTATAAAAGGAAAGCATAATCGATTTACTTATTTAGAAAGAAATCAAGAAGTTTTATTAGAAGAAAAGGAATGCATTGGAAAAGCAAAGGATGATATGAATTTATTATATACTTTAAAAATAAATGATATTATAAAGGAAATAGAAAAAATACCTTATGAGGAAATTGCCTTTATGATGGAAGGCATTGAAATGAATGAAAAGATAGCAATGGAAGGACTAAAACAAAAAAGAGGAATGGGTGTAGGGTTTAGTTTATATGAAAATATGAAAAAGGGAATGTTATCAGATGATTTGATGAATTATGCTATGATGATTACTGCTGCTGCATCAGATGCAAGAATGTCTGGAATGAGTATGTCTGTAATGAGTAGTAATGGAAGTGGAAATAATGGGCTAACAGCAATTCTTCCTATTGTAGCCTATAAAAATAAATTTCATGTAGAGAAGGAAAGATTAGCAAGAGCATTGGCAATTAGTCATATTATGAATAGTTATATTAAATATTATATAGGAAGATTATCTGCTATTTGTGGCTGTGGTGTTGCCGCAGCAACCGGTGCAAGTGTGGCGATTGTATGGCTGATGGGAGCAAATGATAAACAAATAGAGGGAACTATAAAAAATATGATTGCTAATGTTAGTGGTATGATTTGTGATGGTGCAAAGGTTGGATGTGCATTAAAACTTGCAACTTCCGCAGCTACTGCTGTTCAGTCAGCTATTTTAGCATTAAATAATAATATTGTACCTGCTAAGAATGGTATTGTTGCAGATACAGCTGAAGAAACAATAAAGAATTTAGGAACATTATCTCAAGAAGGAATGAGTATTACAGATCATGTTATATTAAAAGTTATGAAAAATATGCAAGCTTCCTAAAAAAAGAAAAATAAGTAAAAATTGTCGAGTAAGTTCTTATAATTGACAAAGTAAAGAATATAGATTAGAATATTGACTTATAAAGGATACTGATTGAAACTGGAGGCGAAGCAAAATATGAGTATAGAAAATAAGAGAAAAGAGATTCTTTTTTCTAGAGAAGATATTCAGAAGAGAGTAGAAGAATTAGGAAAGCAAATTACAAAAGATTATGAAGGAAAAAAAATATTAGCTGTATCTTTATTAAAGGGCAGTTTTATTTTTGCTGCAGATATAGTAAGAGAAATTGATGCGCCTGTTCGTGTTGAATTTATGGCTACTTCAAGCTATGGGCATGGAGAAAAATCTTCAGGAAATGTAAAGGTTTTATATGATTTAAATATGGATCTTGAAGGCTATGATGTTTTAGTAATTGATGATATTGCTGATACAGGTCTTACAATGAAATATGTATTAGAGCATCTAAAAGCGAAAAATCCAGCGAGTATTAAATGCTGTGTATTATTAGATAAGCCGTCAAGAAGAAAAACAGAGCTTAAAGCAGATTATGTTGGATTTACTATACCAGATAAGTTTATTGTAGGATATGGATTAAATTACGGTGATTATTATAGAAATGTTCCTTATGTATTTGCTTTTGTTGATTAAGTGATGAAACTCATATAAAATACAAATGATTAGACTGATAAGTTATAAGACCAACAGTAGTTTATGCTGTTGGTTTTTTTACAGTTTATTGATTCCGGAAAAAAGGAATTGTGTTCATAAAAACGGAAAAATTATAAAGGGAATGAATCTGCAAATATATAAATAAATCATAAAAAGAGTTTAATATTTTAAAAGTTCGAAAAAGTGAACGGATAGAAGATAGAGCTTTTTTATAATTGGTAAATTAAATCATAAAAGGTATTAAATATAATAAAAAAATTATTTTTATAAACATGAATGAAGTAAATCCTTTTATTAATTCAATAAATTTTATTTTTATTGTTAAATTGGCACAGACATTGCTAATAATATTGTTTGAAATAATATAAAATAATTAAGGAGTTGAAGTAATGAAAGGAACAGAAATCATAGGTAATAATTTTTACTTCGGAGGATGTGATACAGTAAAATTAGCTAAAAAGTATGGAACTCCTCTTTATGTTATATCAGAAGACTATATATGTGAAAGATGTAAAGAAGTAAGAGAAGATTTTTTGAATAAATATGAAAATACTAGAGCTGTTTATGCAGGCAAAGCATTTTTAACATTAGAGATGTGTAGAATTATAGAAAGAGAAGGACTTGGAATAGATGTTGTTTCAGGTGGAGAAATATATACTGTTATAAAAGCAGGTTTTCCAATGGAAAAAGTAATATTTCACGGAAATAATAAAACAATAGATGAAATAGAATTGGCAGTCAAAAATAATGTGGGCAGAATTGTTGTTGATAATTTATATGAATTAGATTTGCTAAATAGTGTAGCACAAGCTCATGGTAAAAAAATGAAAATTCTATTTAGGATTACTCCTGGGGTAGATAGTCATACACATAAATATATTAGTACAGGGCAAGTAGATTCTAAGTTTGGAATACCTCTTAAAGGAAATATCATAAATGAAGCTATAAAAAGGGCTATTGATGTATCAAATGTTGAATTAATGGGCTTTCATTTTCATGTAGGCTCACAGCTTTTTGACAATTCCTCTCATATAAAAGCTGTTAAAACATTAGTCAAATTAATGAATGATATGAAAGAGGAAGTAGGATTTATTACAAAAGAATTAAATACAGGTGGAGGATTTGGTATCTATTATGTAAAAGGAGATACACCAAAGCCTTTAAATTATTTTACAGATGCTATTATGCATACTATTCAAGATGAGTGTAGCAAATATGGTCTTTCAATACCGCAGGTGATTATTGAACCAGGAAGATGGATTGTAGGAGAAGCAGGTATCACTTTATATACAATAGGTTCTATTAAAAAAATACCTGGCGTGCGAGTTTATGTAGGGGTTGATGGAGGATTTCCAGATAATCCAAGATCAGCACTTTATGATGCAAAATATGAAGTAGTTGTTGCAAATAAAATGGATAAAGAAAAAAATAATTTGGTAACAATAGCAGGAAAGTGCTGTGAGTCAGGAGATATTCTAAGATATGATTTAAAAGTACCTTCTCTTGATACGGGAGATATTTTAGTATTTAAAAGTACAGGTGCATATCATTATTCTATGGCAAGTAATTATAACAAAATACCAAGACCTGCTGTTATTATGGTAAAAAAAGGGACAGATCGTTTGATAGTAAAAAGAGAAACTTATGAAGATTTATTAAGGAATGAGCTGTAAAGACGGTATAATAATAGCATAAAGGGAATGAAGGAGGCTTTATGATGAAATTTACGAAAATGCATGGAGCAGGAAATGATTTTGTATTATTCAATGGTCTAGAACAAAAGATTGATGATTATGGAAAATTGGCTTTACAGGTATGCGACCGACATTTTAGTGTAGGTGGAGATGGCATGATGGTTGTTGAAAAAAGTAATATAGCAGATATGAAGATGATTTATTTTAATTCAGATGGTTCTCAAGGTGAAATGTGTGGCAATGGTATAAGGTGTTTTGCTAAGTTTGTATATGATAATAAAATTTTGGATAAAGAAATTTTTACTGTAGAAACTTTAGCAGGAATAAAAACTATATGGCTTGATGTTGAAAAGGATAGAGTAAAATCTGTAAAAGTAAATATGGGAAAGCCAATATTTAATGCAAAAGATATACCTGTTGCGTATAAAGAGCAAAGAGTCATTGAAAAAAATATTGAAATAAATGGGCAAAAGATAATTTTTTCATCTGTGTTAGTAGGGGTACCTCATACGGTGATTTTTGTAGATAGTATTAATGATATAGATATTAATGAACTAGGACGTAAAATAGAAAATCATCCTATCTTTCCTAAAAAAACAAATGTAAATTTTGTTGAGATAAATAGTCGCAATAGTATAAATGTATACACATGGGAAAGAGGAGCAGGAAGGACATTAGCGTGTGGTACTGGTTGTTGTTCAAGTGTTGTAGTTGGAAATGTTTTAAATAAGCTTGATAAAAAAGTAGAGGTTCGAGCGGAAGGTGGAATAATTGAAGTTGAAATAAAAGATGAATTTGAAATTTTTATGAAAGGTACTGCTACCACAATTTGTGTAGGAGAATTTAAACAATTTTAAGCTGAGGAAATTCCTCAGCTTTAGCCTCTTAAATCATCTAATAATTTTGTTTTATCGGCAGTCTTTTCATCTTTTTCTTTGATGATTTTTGCAGGGGAACCAGCAACAACAGCACCTTTAGGAACATCTTTTGTAACAATAGCTCCAGCAGCAACTACTGCTCCTTTCCCTACTCGAATACCTTCTAATATAACAGCGTTAGCACCAATCATTACGTCATCTTCTATTATTACTGGAGATGCACTAGGGGGTTCTAATACGCCTGCAATAACAGCTCCTGCACCTACATGTACGTTTTTACCAATGGTAGCACGAGCTCCAAGTACAGCATTCATATCGATCATAGTTCCTTCTCCGATTTCAGATCCTATATTAATTACAGCACCCATCATAATTACTGCGTTTTTTCCGATTTTTACGCGATCTCTTATTATAGCACCCGGCTCAATCCGTGCATCGATTGCTTTAATATCAAGCATAGGAATGGCAGAGTTTCTTCGGTCGTTTTCTATTTCATAATCTTTTATAAGATTTTTATATTTTGATAAGTAATCTGAAACTTGATTATACTCACCGAATAGAATCCAAAAATTTTCATGACCAAATTTTTTGATGTTATCAGCTGGAGCATCGTTAAGATTACCGTTTACATAAGCTTTTACAGGTGTAGATTTTTTTGCATTTTTAATAAACTTTGCAATGGCATAAGGATTTGTTAAATCTATATTTTCATTAGTTGATTTTTTTTCTGTATTCATTAGTGAAATCAGTCCTTTCTTTTTCTATTATCATTTCTATTATTTTAGCATGTCATTCATATTATAGAAACCATTTTGTTTAGATTTTAGAAATTTTGCAGCTTTTATTGCACCTAAAGCAAATATATCTTTAGAAAGGGCTGTATGCTTGATCTCTATGATTTCATCAGGACCGGCAAAAATGACTGTGTGTTCTCCAACGATACTGCCTCCACGAATAGCGTGGATACCTATTTCTTTATTTTTTCTTTTTTCACTTCGACCGTATCTTCCGTAGATAAATTCTTTTTCATTCTGAAAAGCTTCGTTGATGCTATTTGCAATCAAGTAAGCTGTACCGCTAGGAGCGTCAACCTTTTCATTATGATGCTTTTCTATGATTTCAATATCGAAATCCTTTAGTGAAGTAGCTGCTTTTTTAGCTAAATCTGTAAGAACATTGACTCCTAATGACATATTTCCTGTTTGAAATATAGGTATTTGTTTAGAAGCCTCTGTAAGGTTTTTTAAATCTTCTCCACTAAGTCCTGTAGTTGCTACAACTAAAGGAGTTTTTGTATCTAAGCTATATTTTAAAATTTCTAGTAATGCACTGTGATGAGAAAAATCTATAATGACATCGGCTTTTTCTTTGCACTCACAAGCGTTTTTATATACAGGAAATGGATTTTTGAATTTATTTGCATTTATATCGATTCCTGCTATGATTTCTATATCTTTTTCTTGTGTGATTAGCTTTACTAAAACTCTACCCATTTTTCCATTACATCCACTTAAAATTACCTTCATTAAGAAAATCCTCCCTTTTTTATTGGATAAGACCATATGCTTGCATGTTTTGTTTTAAAGTTTCTAAATTTTTATCATCCATTGGTACAAGAGGTAATCTTAGATTACCTACATCAAAATTCATCAAATTCATAGCTGTTTTTACTGGAATAGGATTAACTTCAATGAATAATGCATCAATTAATGCTTTCATATCAAGCTGAAGTTTACAAGCTCCTTTTACATCACCGTCCATGAATTTTTGTACCATTTTATGAGTATCCTTAGGAGTGATATTTGCAACAACAGAAATTACACCAGAGCCTCCTAGAGATAATAAAGGTACAACCATATCATCGTTACCAGAATAGATATAAAAGTCATCAGGAGTTAGACGTGATATTTCTGCGACCTGAGCGATATTGCCACTAGCCTCTTTTACACCTTTTATATTAGGGTATTTATCTGCTAAACTCGCTAAAGTTTTAGGAAGTATATTTACTCCAGTTCTGCTAGGGACGTTATAAACGATGATTGGAATACTTATAGCTTCTGCAATTGCACCAAAGTGAGCTATAAGTCCTTTTTGTGTGGTTTTATTGTAATAAGGTGTGATGATTAATACAGCATCTACACCTATTTTTTCTGCATATTGACTCATCTTTATAGCATGATCTGTACAGTTGCTTCCCGTTCCAGCGATTACTGGAATACGTCCATTTATTTTTTCTACTGTAAATTTAATGGTTTCTTTTTTTTCTTCATCTGTCATAGTAGATGCTTCTCCAGTAGTACCACAGATGATAATTGCGTCAGTTCCTTGTTCTACATGCCAGTTTAATATTTCTTCTAGCTTTTTAAAATTAACCTTTCCATCTTTAAAGGGGGTAACCATGGCAACGCCAGAACCGGTAAATAAACTCATAAAAAACCATCCTTTCATTTATTTAAAAATTCATATTATTTATGCTGATTATTTTAATGTAGGAATCAAAAGCTCTGCTATTTGAATAGTATTTGTTGCAGCTCCTTTTCTAATATTATCTGCTACTACCCATAAATTTAGACCATTTTCAAGACTGAAATCTCGTCTTATGCGTCCCACATAAACTTCATCAGTTCCTGTAGCACTTCTTGCTAGAGGATATATATTGTTAGCTACATCATCTTGAAGTATAACTCCAGGAGCATTTTTTAAAATGCTTTTTACATCCTCTAATTCAAATGGTTTTTCAAATTCAATATTTATAGATTCACTATGAGAATTTTTTACAGGAACTCTTACAGTAGTTGCTGTAATCTTTAGATTATAATCATTTAAAATCTTTTTTGTTTCATTAATCATTTTCATTTCTTCTTTTGTATAACCATTTTCTAAGAATACATCAATATGAGGAAGACAATTTCCAGCGATAGGATGTGGATAAGCTGATAGAATATCATTACCTTTTAAGCCTTCTTCTAAATCGGCTACACCTTTTACACCTGAACCAGATACAGCCTGATAAGTAGAGTATACAATTCTTTTTATCTTATATTGGTCATGTAGAGGCTTTAAAGCAACAACTGCTTGGATAGTAGAACAGTTAGGATTTGCTATAATTCCTTTATGCCACTTTATATCTTCAGGATTTACCTCAGGAACAACTAGAGGAATATCCTTTTCCATTCTCCAAGCACTGCTATTATCTACAACGATTACTCCCTTTGAAGCAGCAATAGGAGCAAATCTTTTACTAATATCTCCACCTGCTGAGAAAAGAGCAATATCAATAGCTCTATCAAAAGAGTTTTCAGTTAATTCCTCTACTGTAAATTCTTTTCCTTTACAAGTTAGCTTTTGACCAACTGATTTTTTAGATGCGAATACATATAAATTTTCATATGGAAAATCTCTTTCTTCTAGTACTTTTAAAAATGTTCTTCCAACCATGCCAGTAGCACCTACTACTGCAATATTTATTTTTTTCATATTTTAACCTCCTAGAAGCATATTTTTAATAAAGCTAAATACAATGTGTTGTACTTATATTTTTCCAATTTCCACCTGAACGTTTTTTTTAGCTATTTTATTGAGTTCTTCTTTGTCTGCTTTATCATCTGTAATGAGTATATGAATTTGATCAAGGCTACATACATTTGCAAATGTAATTCTTCCTATTTTTCTATAATCTGTAATAACAATATTTTGTCTGCTGTTTTCAATAACAGCCTTTAAAAAGTCGCTGCTATCAATGGTTGAAGTACTCAAACCTGTATGATTAATGCCAGCACAAGGGATAAAGGCTTTATCAAAATAATAATTTTTCAAATTATTTATTGCTCTAGAACCTAAGATGTTGCCCTTGTAGTTTTTGATATGACCTCCGATCATAACTGTTTCAATATTAGGGATTTGACAAATTTCTTTTGCTATATCTAAGGAATTGGTAACAACTGTAATATTTTTATCTTTGAACATTGGAATCATAAGCAGACTGACCATACTGCCCATAAGCATGATAGTATCGCCATCATCTATAAACTGTACTGCTTTTTTTGCAATCTTTTTTTTCTCTTCAAGGGCTTTTGTCTTTCCTTCTTCTATTGATGGAATCCACCTTGATTTTTCTATTCGAACGGCTCCACCGTGAGTTTTTTTGAGAAGTCCTTTTTTTTCTAAGGCTGTAAGATCTCGCCGAATTGTATATATGGATACACTAAAGGTATTTGTTAATTGCTGTAGATTTACAATTCCTTCTTTTTCGATAAGGTCTAGTATTTTTTTTCTTCGAGCTTCTGTAATCAAAACAATGGCCCCCTGTATTTAATTTGATGATTAACTTCTGCTAATAATATTATAATATATTTATGAATATTTGGTTACATTTATGATATATGATTATATAATATATGTCAAAATGTTTTTGAAAGATTTCAGAAATTTAAGATTTATATAAGGAAGTTTATATAACAAAAGGGTTATTTAACGTAAAAACTAAAAACTTTTTCTTCCCTAAGCTCCCAAAAAACGATAAAATACTTTATAGGTGATTTTATTATAGTATGGGGTGAAAATATGATTCATATTGAAAAAGAAATTATAAAGCTGAAGGATGAAGTAATGCTTATAAGAAGAGAATTGCATAAGATTCCTGAAATTGGCTTTGAGGAAGAAAAGACTAGTCAATTTATTGCAAAAAAGCTTGAGGAGTATGGGATAAAGGTTTATAAAAACATTACCAAAACAGGTGTTGTTGGTTATTTAAAGGGAAGCGTTGGTAAAAATACAATTGCATTTCGGGCAGATATGGATGCGCTTAGTATAAAAGAGGAGACTAATCTTTCTTACAAGTCGGAGCATGAGGGATTTATGCATGCATGTGGACATGATGCACATATGAGTGTTGTTCTTGGACTTGCAAAATATTTATCTTTTCATAAAGAAAATGTAAGAGATAATATAGTTTTCTTATTTCAACCAGCAGAAGAAGGTCCTGGTGGTGCACAGCCTATGATTGAGGAAGGAGTTCTTGAGAAATTTAATATTGATAAAATTATAGGACTTCATGTTTATCCAGAAGTAGTACAGGGGAAAATTGGGTGCAAAAAAGGTGCTTTGATGGCTCAAACAGGTGAATTTGATATAAAGGTATATGGGGAGAGTAGTCATGGTGCAATTCCTCAAAAGGGGAAGGACAGTATTGTTATTGCCGCGAATATTATTTCAGCTTATCAGACTATTATCAGTAGAAGTACGAATCCTATAGAGGGAGCTGTGCTGACCATAGGAAAGATGTGGGCAGGTGAAAGAAGGAATGTTATTGCAGGTAGTGCATATTTAGAAGGTACAATTAGGACTTTTCATGAAGAAGTATATAAAAAAATAAAGGAAAGAATGTCAGCAATAGCTAAAGGCATTGAGAAAATGTATGATTGCAGAATAGAAATTACCTTTCGTGATATGTATCCAGCGGTAGTGAATGATGACGAGCTAGTAGATGTGCTTATAAATGCTATTGGTAATGAAAATATTGAATTTATTGAACCGCAGATGATTGCTGAAGATTTTTCATATTTTCAAAGACAGATTCCGGGACTTTTTTTCTTTTTAGGTGTTAGGAATGAGAAAGAAGGATATGTATATCCTCTGCATCATTGTCAATTTAATTTTCATGAAGAAGTATTACTTACAGGAATACAAGTATATGTAAATATTTTAAGAACACTAAAGGGATTAGAATAGTTATGCAGAAGGGGTGAATTATTTGGAAAAAAAACATAGAATTGGATTGTTAGGAATAAATATATTATACTTTATTACAGCTATTTTATTATTAACTGTAGGATATTATGTACAGAGTAAAGATATAAAAATGGGACTGATTATTACAGAATATATACTTGTTTTATTGCCGCCAATCATTTATATCAAAATAAAAGGAGGTAGTTTTAAGAAGATTTTAAGACTAAATCCATTAAAATTAAAATATACATGGATGGTTATGGTCATTACAATCCTTATTTATCCAGTAGCTTTGTTTTTTAATTTGATTGTTATGACGTTTCTTAGTAAGTTAGGAAGAATTGAGCCTCCGCCTATTCCTACTGCAAACAATATAGGAGAATATTTTGTACTAATGCTAATTATTTCTATGTCCGCAGGAATATGTGAAGAAGTATTTTTTAGGGGATTGGTTATGCGAGGATATGAAAGATTAGGTCAAATCAATGCAATTGTAATATCTGCTATTTTGTTTGGGCTATTTCACTTTAATCTTCAAAATTTTGCAGGACCTATTATTCTTGGACTGGTTTTCGGTTTTTTAGTATATAGAACAGATTCTATATTTGCAGGAATTATTGGTCATATGACTAATAATGGTATAGCAGTAACGTTAGGCTTTATTCTAAACTATTATAATTCAAAGCTTAATCATTCAAAAGAGGTATTGCAGCAACAGATGCCGAATACAATGCAGTTAATTTTAGGAACTATTCTTATAGGCATTATTGCCGTTGCTACAGGAGCTGTAGCTTATATTTTGATGAAAAAGCTTATAAAAGAAACAAAGAATATATCCTATGAGGTAGAAAATTATGAAGAACCTAAAAAAATGTCTATATTTGTATTTACACCGATACTGCTAACAGTTATTATATTTATATATGTTTCGTATGCACAGTTAAACTATATTATGACTAAATAAAGTTGGGAGTGTTGAAATGGAAAAAATCGCTATTGTGACGGATTCTTCATGTGATTTGCCAGATGAAGTTGTAAAAAACTATGATATAAAAATAATTCCTCTTCGAATTATTTATTCAAAGAGAGAATATAGAGATCGAATAGAAATTTGTGCTGATGAAGTTTATGAGAAATTAGAAAATGAGATCCCAAAAACTTCTTTACCATCTCCTGAAGATGTAAATGATTTGTTTAAAAAATTACAAGAACAAGGATATACTCATGTTCTTGGGATATTTCTTTCTAGTGCTTTAAGTGGTACCTATAACATGATAAAGAAGTTGGCAGAAGCTTTTAAAGGATTAAAATTCAAATTAGTAGATTCTAAAACATTATCTATGGGACTTGGATTTTTAGTACTTAAAGCAGCAGAGGAAATAAAAAAGTCTAATGATTTTTTGAAAGCTTATGAAATGACAGAAAAAGCAATCAAAAACTCGAGCCTTTTTTTTGTATTAAAGACACTAGATTATCTAAGAAAAGGTGGAAGAATAGGTTTAGTTGAAGGAACTATAGGAGAACTTCTTGGAATCAAGCCTATTATATCTGTAGATGAAGAAGGAAAATATTATCCTTATGCAAAGGTTAGAGGAAGAAAAAAGTCTATAGAAGAACTTTATAAAATCATAAAGGAAAAATTAAAAGATAAGAAGTGCAAAATCGCTGTTATGCATGGATATGCTGAAAAAGAAGCACAGAAACTCATTGAAAAAATAAAAGAAATTGAAAATGTTGAAGATGCTTTTTTCGGTCAAATCAGTCCTGTTTTGGGTGTTCATACAGGACCTGGGTTAATTGGAGTAGGTGTTTTTGAAGTATAAAATATCATGATGTAAAAATTTAGGTATAAAAATTATACCCCTTACCAATAATACAAATAGGGGAGGGGTATAGATGTCTAAGAAAAATAGTGTGAAAAACAAAAAGAAAAAAATAGAAACTATTGAAGACAAATGGAAATATGAAATTGCAAAAGAGCTAGGATTATTGGAGAAAGTGGAGCAGTTTGGCTGGGGTAGCCTTACTGCAAAGGAAACAGGAAAAATAGGAGGGCTTATAACTGTTAAGAAGAAAGAACTGAAAAAAGCTAAGGAGATTGAGGGATAGCATGTCTATCTCTTTTTCTTTTCTAAAAGTAATGGAATCATATATAATATAAAGATGAAATTGTATTTAATATATTTAAATGATTATAAAGGAGAGTTGAAATGAATAGCTATAGTGCTTTTGCTTATGTATATGATCAATTAATGGATGATGTAGACTATATTGGGTGGGTGGATTATCTCGAAGAAATATTTAAACGATATAATAAAAGACCTAAAAATATTGTAGAGTTAGCTTGTGGAACAGGAAATATTACTAATATTTTAGCGAAAAGAGGGTATAATCTTATTGGGGTAGATATATCAGAGGATATGCTTTTTGTAGCTCAAGAAAAAGCAAGAGCTATGGGTGTTGATGTAATCTATTTGAATCATGATATGAGAGAATTGTTTTTACCAAGTGAATTAGATAGTATTTTGTGTATTTGTGATGGGATTAATTATATTATTGATGAGAAGGATTTATTAAATGTATTTAGTTCTGTTTATAATCATTTAAAGGACAAAGGATTATTTATATTTGATATTAGTTCCTATTACAAGCTATCGAATATACTTGGTAATAATACGTATGCTGAAAATTTTCAAGAAGTTTCTTATATATGGGAAAACTATTTTGATGAGGAACAAGCAACATGTGATTTTGATTTAACGATCTTTATAAAAGAAGGAGATTTGTACAAAAAGCATGAAGAATCCCATTGTCAGAGAGCTTATAAGGAAAATGAAATAATAGAAAAATTAAAAGAAGTAGGATTTCATAAAATAGAAACCTTTGAGGCGTTTACTTTTTCTAAACCTAAAAATAAAAGTGAAAGAATTTACTTCGTATGTGAGAAATAATTGAAAAAATATTCCATTCATTGACATAAATAAATACCTATGATAAAATTTATATAGCGTAAAAAATTTTACGCATGAAATTTGTTAGGAGGATTGTTTCAATGGAAAAAGGTACTGTAAAATGGTTTAACGCAGAAAAAGGGTATGGATTCATTTCAAGAGAGAATGGTGACGATGTTTTCGTACATTATTCTGCAATTGATATGGATGGGTACAAAACTTTAGAAGAAGGTCAAGCTGTTGAATTTGAAGTAGTTCAAGGTGAAAAAGGACCTCAAGCTACAAACGTTACTAAAGCGTAATAAAAGCTTGTACATAGAAGTGTAATAAAAAACTTTAATAACTTGTAGCATGCGATAGCCCTGATATTATCAGGGCTTTAATTATGTATATAGATATTAACATAATTAAAAAAGGAACTTAATAAGATGAAAGATAATATGGCTTTAATGAAAAAAGTAATATTGCTTGATAAACACAATTAAAAAAGACTTTTCTTTAAAAGAAAATAAAAATATTGTTAGTTTAGGTGATTAAATAATTCAAAAGAATGGACAGTTGACTGATTACCATATCTTGATTTAGGTAATGCTTGTCCATTTTTTATTTACCTTTATTTTTTTATTGACGTATGGGGAAAGATTATGTTAAAATACAAAAAGTAAGAAATCAAACTATTAGAAATCGTACCATATAAGGAAGGGATTCTTTTGGAAGATAATTTAATAGAAATTAAGCAATTCTTTTTTAAAACAATGCCGAATATACGAAAACATTTGTTAATAGATTTTTTTAAAAAAGAGTGTTCTGTGTATGATATGAATAAAAATCAATATAAAACCATATTGATTCTTAAAAATCATGGATTGAAGAGTATGACAGAGCTGTGCAGTATGCTCCAGCTAGAAAAGGGAAGTTTTACAACAATTGTAGATGTACTTACAGAAAAAGGATATGTCATTAGAACAAAAGATGAAAAAGATAGAAGAAAACATGTAATTCAGTTAACAGAAAAGGGAATTGAATTTGCAGATGGACAAATCAATAAATGGAATGAACATTTAATGAGAAAATTAGATAAATTATCAAAAGAGGAGCAGGATAGATTTTTAGATGCTATGAAAGCTTTAGATGATATATCCAATAAATTATAGATTTGGAGGTTTATATATGGATGAAAAAAGAAGAAATATGATGAGTAACGAACCAATTAATAAACTGCTATTGAGATTTTCTATCCCAGCGATTATTGGAATGCTTGTGAATGCTTTATATAATATAACAGATGGAATTTTTATAGGGCATGGAGTAGGACCATTAGCATTAGGAGGAACAACCATCGCTATGCCTATTATGATGGTGATGATGGCGATAGCTTTTACTGTAGGAACAGGTGCTGCATCTGCAATTTCAAGAAGAATGGGCAAAAAGAATGTAGAAGGTGCAGAAAAAGTATTAGGTGAAGCAATTTTTCTTAATTTTATAATCAATACCGTTGTTACGGTTATTGTTTTTTTATTTACAGATCAATTATTGATTTTATGTGGTGCCACAGATGCAATAATGCCTTATGCTAAAGAATATACTAATGTAATAGCTTATGGAATACTTTTGAATAGTTTTGCAATGTCTACAAACAATTATGTAAGGGCTGAAGGCAATGCGAAAGTTGCGATGATTAGTATGATTGTAGGGGCAGGTATTAATATTGTATTAGACGCTATTTTTATATTTGAATTGAAAATGGGTGTAAAAGGAGCAGCTCTTGCAACTGTTATAGCTCAAGCTTGTAGTGCAATTTGGCTATTATATTTTTATATAAAAGGACAGAGCCTTCTGAAGATTAGAATTTCAAATTTTTATTTGACAAAAGAAAATGTGAAGGAAATCATTACAGTTGGAATGGCTGCATTTTTTAGACAAATAGCAGGAAGTATATTAATGATTATTGTGAATAAGAGTTTGGTGAAATATGGAACAGAGTATCATGTAGTAGTCCTCGGGATTATCAATAGGTTTTTTATGTTTATGTTTATGCCTTTATTTGGTATAGCACAGGGCTTCCAACCTATTGCAGGATTTAATTATGGAGCGAAAAAGTTTGATCGTGTGCAGCAATGCTTTAAATATGCAGCACTTTATGCTAGTATACACAGTATATTTGCTTTTTTAGTTATGCTAATGTTTCCTAAAATGATCATAAGTATATTTACAAAAGATCAAAAAACCATAGAATTAGGTGTACAAGGACTTAAGATGGTCATATGGGGATTGCCATTTATAGGATTTCAAATAATAGGATCAACTTTATTCCAAGCTATTGGCAAAGGATTAGAATCCCTTATTCTTACTATGTCGAGACAAATTATTATTTTAATTCCATTAGTCTTAATTTTACCTTTGTTTATAGGTATAAAAGGAATATTCTATTCTTATCCTATATCAGATATTGCTGCGGCGATAATTACTTTTATATTATTAATGAAAGAAAAGATAGTTTTTACAGGAAATACGGTAAAAGAAGAGTTTTAAATATAGTAAAAAATCAAAAGAATTGGGACTCCCAATTCTTTTGATGAAGTTAAACACATACAAAGGATTCTATTTTCTTTAAATCTGTACCATAATAAATCCACCAAAAACCAATCCATCTGTAACCTGAAATAGATTTTCTTCCTATATATACTGGGTAGAACCAAAAACTATCACCATTTTTTAACCAAATATAGGTATATTTTCTCTTACATCGTCTAATAGAGCCGGGATCTATTTTATATGGTTGCATAGGAATTTCAGATGGAGGTGGTGCTAGAGGTAAATTTCCTGGACCAAAAGGTGACATTCCTGGTGGAGCAAAGGGTGGCTGCTGCCAAGCAGTTAAAAATGGATTGAAAAAATAATTTTGCATATAAGCACTCCCTTCTAATATATGTATTATATTATATTCTGATATAAGAAAATGTGTTATATTGGTAGATATAAAAGGTTTGATTTTGTATTATTATAAAAAGAGTTGAGAATTTCCCAACTCTTTTTGTTTAATAACGACTACAGAAGTAAGGCCAGCAGAATAATACTACTAACAATAAGAAAAAGAATAATAAACTGCTGTCACAATCGCTAAATATACCGCCGATTCCGCCACATTGTTTATCAGCCATTGATTTTCGCTCCTTTCTATTTAAAATATGTGATAGATTAATATTTATTAAGTGTTCTAATATAAATTATGTAGATAAAAGGACATGTGTTACAAAGTTATGGATTTTTTTAAAAAATTTTTTTAATGTAATGCTTATTTGTTTCATACTGTTTATCTATAATAATATCTGGTGAAAATAAATATTAAGCCTATAATACCTAATAAAGATAGAATTAAACTTTTTCTTCTATGCATAGAATCCCTCCAAATAAATGATGAAATACAACATTATATGATGTAATAGCTTGTAATATTACTATTATTGAAGGAAATGTTAATACATATAAAGCAATAAGAATTCCAATAAAATAAGTTGCTATTGAACTTATTAGTGATTTATGCTTATATATATATTGAGACAATAAAATGTAGATGCTTGATTAAACCTTATGTCGATTAAGTATATTTATGCAAATGAGAAAATCTAGCTGAAGCATTTATATTTTAAAATACAGGTGAGGAGACTTAAGATGTATAATTTCAAGGAAATAGAAAGAAAACAATTGAATGATTTTAATAATAATTCTAAAGGACATATTTTTCAGACATCTTATTGGGCAGATGTGAAAAAAGAATGGAAAGCTAAATTTTTAGGAGGTTACAATCAAAAGGGAGAGCTAGTATTAACAAGTGTATTGCTTTTAAGAAAAATTCCATATATGAATCAATATATGGGGTATATACCAAGAGGATTTCATTGTGATTATAGTGATAAAGCATTAGTTGCTGAATTTACAAAATTTATGAGAGATTATGCTAAAAAAAATAAAATAGCTTTTATATCTGTTGATCCAGATATACATTTAAATGAAAATGAAAAGCCTGTTGAATTTGGAAAGAATGTTAAAGAAATGTTAGTTGATATTGGATATAAACATAAAAATACAAAAAACTTTGAAAACATACAACCTAATTTTGTATTTCGACTAAATTTTGATATGGAAAAAGAGCTTGAAGAGCGGAAAAAATCAATTTTTGATAATTTTTCAAAGAAAACAAAATATAATATTAAAGTTGCTCAGGATCGAGGGCTTACTGTAGAAGTTTATGATAAGGATAACATCACAGATGAAATTATTGATAAATTTCATGAAATCATGGTTATTACAGGTAAAAGAGACAATTTTATTACAAGACCGAGAAATTATTTTAAAGATATGATTGAAAAAATCTATCCTTATTGCAGAATGTATATGATCAAATATAACTATGAGTTAGATTATAGTAGGATTAAAGAAAAGCTTGATCGTCAACAAAATAACAAAGAAAGACTTGAAAAAAGAAAAAATGATACACAAATTCTTTTGAAAAATGAGACAGATGAACAAAAAATAGAAAAGCTGAATAAAAAGTTATCCGACATAGAAAAGAGAATTAAAGATAGCCAAAGACAAATCACAAGCTTTGAGGAAAGAATCAACAGCATTGCAGCATATAAGAATAAAAAAGAAGTATACATAGCTGGTGCAATATACTTATACTATGGTGGAAAAGGATGGTATTTGTATGGTGCATCTCATAATGAACTTCGAGATACAATGCCAAATTATTTAATGCAATGGAAAATGATTGAAGATACATTGGATTTAGATTGTTATATGTATGATTTTAGAGGTGTTTCAGGAGACTTAAATCCAGATAATCCACTTTATGGACTTTATAAATTTAAAAAAGGATTTAATGGAGATTTTGTAGAGTTTGTTGGTGAGTTTGATTTGGTTGTAAATAGCTTTGTGTATAGTATGTTTAGATTTGCCCTTCCTAAATTCAAAAAGATAAGAGCTAAGCTTAAAAATAAGAAATAAATTGAATAGAAAAGTACACCATAAAGTATATTTCTTTATGGTGTATTTTTATCTAATTTGGAAATTGCAATTTCTTTATTAACAATGGAAGCTTCATTATTTGTTAAAGGTTCCATTGTTTTTATATATTTTCTTTCAATATCTTTTCCAATAAAAAAAGAAGGGGTTATAATTTCTACCAGTGTGCCTACATCGATTTCATTTTTATCAGTTATGTCAACTAATAAAAATTGCATGTTTGCTTTACCAATTGTTTTTAAAGGTATATTTCCTACATAAACTAAGCTTCGAGGATTTTTATATCTATACAAGGATTTCAATGCACTGATGAACACGTCTTTTAATGAATAATCCTTTATTTCCCTTCCAACTTCGAAGCCATCATAAAATCCTATTGGAATGATTCCTACTCTAATATCTCGTTTGGCTTTATAGGCAATCCCATAGCCTACAAATTTTCCTTTTTTAATACGTCTTGTATCAATAATTTTTCCCATAAACCTGCCTACCTTTTTAATATGAAGGTCTTTTTTATCAGAAATCTTTCCATACATAGCATTTCCTATTCTGACCATATTGAATCTTGCTTGAGGCAGGTCAAGAGCTGCTTTACTATTTGCCATGTGCATAAATTGAATATCTATGTTATTTTGTTGCAACTTTTTTATGCAGTTATTAAAAATATTTAATTGTTTATTTGCATAATCTTGATTATAAACAGCAGCAAAATGAGAAAAAACTCCTTCTAAGGAAACATGCTTTAAATTTAGATATGTGCTTATAAATAAATCTAGGCTTTCTGGATCAAGTCCAAATCTATTCATTCCTGTATTGATTTTTAAATGAAATTTTGCAATTTCATTTTTTTCAGCAGCTTTTTCGGACAGCTCTATTAAGTCATTAATATTGTCTATGCTAGGGGTTATATGAAAATCTAATACTTTGTCTGCATCAAAGTAAGGACTTAAGATGAGAATAGGTTTAGTAATACCATGTTCTCTTAATTTGATAGCTTCATATTCAAGTCCAACGCCAAAATAATCTACTTGACTTTCTATGTAGTGGGCGACTTCAATTAATCCATGACCATAAGCTTCACCTTTTACTATGGCCATAATGGATTGTTCTTGCATTTCTTTTTTTATTTCTTCTAAATTGCTTATTATATTATCAAGATTTATTTCAAAAAAAGCATTACACATAAATTTTCATCTCCTGTTATGTTCTTTATAGATACTATCCTTTTTTCCTGTTTTTCCATACTAGTATAACATACTAATTTGTTAACTGAAATGAATTAAATTTTCAGTAAATATTGTTTGTTATACTAAGAATCGACAAAAATTTTCATATCCTTTATTATACTTAAAATATCTCCAAATTTCTTTGTATTCATGCTTTAAAATTAATTTTTTAATAAAGTAATTTCTATAAGACTCTGCTATAGAAGGTTTGTTGAAATATAGCAAAATTTCATATATACTGATGATGAATGATATGTTTTGTGATTGATTTGAGCATAAGGGAAGGTTATTTTAGGAGGTAGCTGATGAAAAAAAGATACATTGCACTATTGTTGGCAATCTACGCTGTGACCTTATATTTTATTGTCTTAACAGGTGTAAATAATTTAGCAGATAGGTTAAGATCTACAGACGAAGAAGGTGCTGATAATAAATATACTGCAAATGGAATATATTCTAACCAATTGATCAATAATTATGATATTTATGTTGACTTTGATCCAATTAAGAAAATGTATAATAGCAAACAAACAATTATATATGTGAATAATACAGATACTACTTTAAATGAAATATATCTTCATATATATCCAAATGCTTTTAAGAGTGAAGCAACAACACCATATATTATAGATGATTATGGTACGCCGTATGTTCATGGCTTTAGTAAAGGTGATTTTCAGATTTATAAGCTACTAGTAAATGAAGAAAATACAGCTTATAATATAGATAAAAACAATGTAACTATTTTACATATAAAATTAAAGCAACCTATTAAGCCTAAGGAAAATATTAAAATTTATATGGAGTATGGAGGAGTACTGCCTAGAGCTCAGCAAAGATTTGGTTATGGGAAAGATACCTATAATTTTGGAAACTGGTATCCTATAGTGGCGGTTTATGATGATACGGGGTGGAATCTTGATCCATACTATAAGCTTGGAGATCCTTTTTATAGTGATATTGGGAATTATCATGTTACTATTGCAGCTCCTAAAGATATGATTATTGCTGCGTCTGGTAATATAATATCTGAAAAAATAGAGAATAATAAAAAAATATGGAAAATAGAAGCTATGTTAATGAGAGATTTTGCTTGGACAGCTAGTAAGGAATTTATAAAATTAGAGAAAGAAATAGATGGTATATTGGTAAAAGGTTATTTTATTAGAAATGATCAAAAAGTAAATACTGATGCTTTAAAGGCAGCTTGTGATGCTATTAAGGTATTTAACCGTGTGTTTGGTAAATATCCTTATGAGCAGTATTCTGTAATAGCGTCAAATCATATAGGTGGTATGGAGTACCCCGGACTTGTTTTTGTAAATGAAAAGTTTTATAATAATCAATTATTGGAAAGGCTTAAAAAAGTAATTGTTCATGAGACAGCCCATCAATGGTGGTATTCTGCAGTAGGAAATAATGAAGTAGATGAACCCTGGTTAGATGAAGGGCTTACAACATATTCTGAATATATATTTTTTAAAGAAGCATATGGCAAAAAATATGGAGAAAATTATTTTAAGAAATATATATATAATAGCTATAATATGAGGAAAAATCAATTAAATGATGAAGTGATTGCAAAATCTTTAGATAAATTTAAAAATAATTCTGAATATCATGCAGTAGCTTATAAAAAAGCAGCTATGTTTTTTTATGAAATAGAAAAGAAATACGGAGAAAGAAAAATGTATAATATTCTAAGAAATTATTATATGAATTATAAATTTAAAAATGCGAATACATATCAATTTTTAAAAATATGTGAAGAGGTGACTAATGACAATTTTGATCATTTAGCTAATAAATGGTTGTATCAAAAATAAAATAAGAAAGAGGAGATAGTATGAAATTATTTTTTATATCAGATATTCATGGTTCAATATACTATTTAAAAAAAGCATTAGAAAGCTATGAGAGAGAAAAGGCGGACTATTTAGTACTTTTAGGAGATGCTTTATATCATGGTGCTAGAAATCCACTGCCAAAGGAATATAATCCAAAGGAAGTAGCAGAATTATTGAATTCATATAAAGATAAAATTATAGCTGTAAGAGGAAATTGTGATAGTGAAGTGGATCAAATGGTCATTGAATATCCTATGATGGGAGATTATGCGATTATTCTTTATAATAATAGAAGGCTATTTTTAACGCATGGACATATTTACAATAAAGATAATATCCCTAAAATCAGTAAAAATGAGGTTTTGATTCATGGACATACACATATTCCTGTAGCACAAAAATATAATGACATTTATTTATTTAATCCAGGATCTATTACACTACCGAAGGAGAACAATCCTCATACATATGGTATATTAGATAATAATCTATTTGAGATTAAGGATTTAGATGGAAATTTAGTAAAATCAATTGAGTTATAAGTGTTTTCCCATACACCGTTAAGGGTATGGGAATTTTTTTTAGTGCTTATTAATATAGACAAAATGATGGGAATATATTTTATTATGAATATTATAAAAAGGTGATGGTATGCTAAAAAGAACTGTTTTTATTGTAATAAAAATAAATAAAAAGGCTTTGTTAGCATTGAGCATATTTATTCTTGCTTTATTGATAATTGGTGGATGGAAAGAGAAGAGCTTACAAACTGTTTTTGGATATTCTTTAAGCAAAAAAGTTGTTATAGACCCCGGTCATGGTGGAATTGATGGTGGAACTGGAGAGTATTTTGGATTTTTAGAAAAAAATATAAATTTGAATGTAGCATTAAAATTAAAGAAATATTTAACAGATGAGAAATTTGATGTAATAATGACAAGAGAAAAAGATATTTCTTTAGAGGAAAAAAGTCCTATAAAAGCATCAAGATATTTACGAGACCTAGATGCGAGAAAGAGGATCATTAATAATGGAGATATTTCTGTTAGTATTCATGTAGATGCCAATCCAGATAGTATTAAAACAAGAGGTGTTAAGATTTATTATTATCCTAATTCTATAGAAGGTAAAAAATTAGCACAATCAATTTGTAATTCGATAAATAATATAGTTTATAAAAGGTTTTTAAACACAAATAGAATAAAAGCAGTAATAGCACCAGAGGATTTTTATGTTTTGAGAGAAACACAGATTTCATGTGTTTTGATAGAAATAGGTTTTATAACAAATCCTGAAGATAGAAAGCTTCTTAAAAGTGAAAAATATAAAGCAAAAATGGCTAAGGCTATTTGTGATGGAATTATACAATATTTAAAAGAATAGGAATTTGATATACATATATGCAAAAGTTACAAATGAATGATATGTAAAGAAAAGTTGTATTATGCCGATTAATATAGAAATATATTCTTTATCATCATTATGTTAAAAATCATAAAAACAGGGTATAAGTCTATAAAAGAGAGGAGGATACATAAGCTTTACAGTTATAAAACATAAAGGATGGTGTGTAGATGAAAAGTATAAAATTTAAACTAATTGCTATTTTTTCTGCATTATTAATCATTATAGGTGCAGGACTTGGGATTATAGCTTCGATGAAGGCTTCTAACTCTTTATTAAGTGAGATAGAATATGTGCTTCCTCAAATTGCAAAAGAAGCTTCAATGATTTTAGAAAGTAGGATTGATGCAGAAATAAGAGTTTTAGAAGAAGTGGCAGGAAGAACAAGGATATCTCAGCCTTCAAATCCTTTTGAAAACAAAAAACAAGCATTAGTTGAAGAAATTAAGAAAAATGGTTATTTAAGAATGGCTATTATGGACAAGAATGGCATAGCTACTTATCAGGATGATAGTATAAAGGATTTAAGTCAACGTGAATATTTTAAAAAAGCAATAAAGGGAGAAAGTGCTATATCAGATCCTATTATTAGCAAAGTAGATGGTTCGGTAGTAGTAGCATTGGCTGTGCCTATAAAATATAATAATGAAATTACAGGAGTATTATTAGCTATTAAGGATGGAACATTTATAAGCGATTTGGCGAAGGATATAAAATATGGAGAGAGTGGATATTCATATTTAATTAGTAAAGATGGAACAATTATTGGACATGCGGATAATAAGCTTGTATTAGCTAAACACAATTTGTTAAAGGAAGCGAAAAGTGATAGCAGCTTAGAACAATTAGCAGCTTTAACAGAAAAAATGATAGCAGGAGAGACTGGTGTAGGAGGATATGAATTCAAAGGTGAAGAAAAGTACATGGGCTATGCTCCTATAAAAGGAACAGGCTGGTCTATTGCAGTAACTGCTTTGAAATCTGAAATATTCAATGAATTGCAGCAGCTAAAGACATATATTTTTATTGTTACTTGTGTTATGTTGATGATTGCGCTTATACTTACTTATTTTATAGGAAATTCTATTGCAAACCCAATTGCTCAAGCTACAAAGCAGGCTGAGATATTATCTAGTGGTGATTTTACAAAAGATATTCCAAAAGAATTATTGAGTAAAAAGGATGAATTGGGAAGACTTGCAAAAGCTTTTGAGGAGATGAAAAATAATTTAGGTCAATTAATCAAAAATGTGGCAGATTCTTCAGAACAGGTGGCAGCAGCTTCAGAAGAATTAACAGCAACAGCTCAGCAGTCGGCATCAGCTTCAGAAGAGGTGGCTAATACAATTGAAGAAATCGCAAAAGGTGCAACAGATCAAGCAGGAGATACAGAACAGGGTGCTAATAAAACATTGGAATTAGGTAAAATCATAGAATTAAATCAACAATATGTTAATAAATTAAATGATGCGTTTATAAAAATTACAAGCGAGATTCAAGAAGGCTTAGAGACCATCAATGATTTAACAAATAAAACAGATGAAAGCTTAATAGTATCTAAGGAAATATATGAGGAGATTATAAGAACAAATCAAAGTTCAGAAAAGATTGGACAGGCAAGTACTACAATTGCTTCTATTGCAGAACAAACAAATCTATTGGCATTAAATGCTGCCATAGAGGCTGCAAGAGCAGGTGAAGCAGGAAGAGGCTTTGCAGTAGTAGCTGATGAGATCAGAAAACTTGCAGAGCAGTCTACTGCATCAACTAAAGAAATTGATTCAGTGGTAAAAGAATTACAGGAGAACTCTCAAAAAACAGTCATGATGATTGAAAAGGTTTCTAAAGTTACAGAAGAACAATCAGGAAAGGTAAAAATAACAGAGCAAAAATACAACGAAATAGAAAATTCAATAAAAGAAGCTGTAGCGTTGCTTGAGAAATTAAATAACGCTGAAAAAGAAGTTGAATACAAAAAAACTGAAATTATAGACATTATTCAAAATTTATCTGCTATTGCACAGCAAAATGCTGCTGGCACTGAAGAAGTTTCTGCTTCTACAGAAGAACAAACTGCTTCTATGCATGAAATTGCTAGTGCTAGTGATGGATTAGCTCAATTGGCACAGGAATTACAGGAAGCAATAAGTAAATTTAAGCTATAAAATTTTTAGCATCTCTTGAAAATAGAGATGCTTTTTTATGTGCTAATTATGAAAACTGAAAAAGGGAAGGAAATACATGATGAAGAAGCATTATATGAAGAAAATAACTTAAAATCTAAAAATACATTGAAAATAATTGTATAATATAGGATAATATTGATTTGGAGGTATACCGTTTAAATAAATTTTGTCTAAAACTTCACTATATTAAGTATATTTACTGTTTTATCTTTTAAAAAAGATTGTCCGTAATAAATAAAATAGAAAATTATATTCGATATAGAAACACATATTTTGGAAATAATTTTATAAAAACTGCTTGACTTTTCTGCAAAAACCTATATTTATTAATGTATAGCATATATAAATTATTAAAATTTGAAGGAGGAATAGGTATGGCAAAACACAAGGCTTTAAAAATAGTGTTAGTAACAGCCCTAATTGCAGGAACTCTTATAACAACTCCTGTATTTGCGAGTGATAGAAATATAATAAGAGATCCTAGTCACCCTGCTAATGAGGAAAATTATGTTGCAGAAACAGTTTTATCACCAAATAAACATGATCCTAGAGTAAAAATAGGTGAAATCGTCTATAAAATTTATGACAATCATGTACCAAACGGAAAAAACTGTTATCTTTATAAAACAGTTTATAGGGATAGCGAGGTTCAAAAATTTACAGGACATAAAAAATTAGATAAAGCTATAAATGAGTTGATTCTTAAAGACGCTCTAACAGATGTATGGTATGACTATGCAGTAGAAAGTATTTATTCTATCAATGGTGTACCTATTGAAGATACAAAATATGCCTATATGGGAGGAAATATTCACCATATTGCAGATAGACTTAATGAATTATCAAAAGAACCAGAAGATAGAAAAATTCCAAATGTTACTGCAATAGAAGAAATCAATACTTACAGAGAAGTCTTAGGATTACCTAAAAAAGATATGACAGAAGAAGCAGCCGCAGAAGAAATGAGAAACTTTTTAAGGAATCCTATTGAATTTGAAGGTATCAAAATAAAAGAAGCAGCACAAAATCAAAATAATGAAAATATTAATCTAGTAGCAAACAAAGACCTATCTGTAGAAGTTAATGGATTGAAACTTGAACTTGATGTAGTACCATACATCAAAAATGGTCGTACTATGATTCCGTTTAGGGCAATTTTTGAAGCTCTAGGGGCAGAAGTAGACTATGACTTTAATAATCAAAATGAGAGAAAAGTATGGGGTATAAAAGGTGAAAATAAAGTTGATATGATTATTGGTAGTCCTAAAGCTCTAAGAAATAACAAAGAGGTATATATGGATACTATACCTGAAATCAAAGATGGTAGAACATTTATTCCTGTTAGATATGCTTCTGAATGGTTAGGGGCTAAAGTAGATTGGAATGATGAAACAAAAACAGTTTTGATTAATACAGAAAATAAAAAGACCGAGGAAGTAAAGAAAGAAAAAGTAAAGCAGCAAGAAACTAAAAAAGAAGAAATCAAAGAACCAGCTTATAAGAAAAGTTGCAAAACATTAGAAGAAGCAGGAATTGCTTATATGAACAAAATAGATGAATTAGAAAGTATCGACGGAACAAAATATGAAAAAGTATATAAAATGACTAAAAAAGATTTCCCATTTGAAGTAGATGGGGTAGTGATTACAGATATAAGAATAGGTGGTTCACCTTTTAAAAAACATAAAAATGTCATACTTTTAAGTGGTTATGTAAAGGATAGAGAAGAAGGAATAGCAAACGGAACTTTTAATATTGCATGTACAGATAATAAGAATAATTTTAGAGTAAGAAATGGTGGAATAGCAGCAGATGAATGGACATTTAATAAATATAAAAGCATGTATCCAAATTTACCCTTGAAAATGTTGAGCGATTATAATAAAGGTTTGATAGATATAGATACAAAGCAAGGAGAAAAATTTACTTACATATTTACAGTACAAGATGATTTAGATGATCTAAGAGGCTTTAAAGATGCTATGACCTTTAGTTTGAAGGATGTAAAAAATATTATATTATATAATAGCATAGATGGAACAGAATTATTTGTTTTTGATAAAAACGAATTGAAATAAAATTGGTATCTTTTGATATCAATTTTTTTTATTAAAAATCAGGCTTAAATTTGAGCCTGATTTTTTATAAGTTGTGTCTGACATTTTTTTGAACAAGTTCAATAGCCGCAACGATTTTTTGAATGACATTTATTTGAAATTGTCTATCTAATTCATTTGATTTTGCAAAGGCTTTTCCTTTTTCACTCACTACATACAATGGAGGTAAATTATTTAGGGTTAAGGCTTTTATATCTTTTATACATTTATCACAGGTGCATATGTGATCATATTTTTCTAAAACAGATGGTAATAAATGATTGACAATATCCTCCATGAAGTTTCTTGGCAATGGTATCCCACCTTTCTTTTCGTTCAAACAATGAAGGTTCTTAACGTATATAAAACTATTGTGATAAGACCAATTTTATTTTACACCATTTCAATAGTAAAGTATGGTGTATTTTGTCGAAAAATTACTTTTTTCATAATTTTTATATCTGCATGTATTTTTTTCACTAAAAATAATCTATTCTTTGATTGAAATTGTTGATATAATCAATATAAACATATTGAATTGATAAATAATTCTAATTTTTTGGAGGGATAAAATGGAGATTGTTTCTTTGCTAGAGTGTAAAGATTATGAATATAGTAAATTAAGAGCATGTATGAAAAAAGCCTTTGAGCATTTAGGAGGAATTGAAAAATATATAAGTAAAGGAGAAACTGTTCTTCTAAAAGTAAACTTGCTGATGAAAAAAAGACCAGAAGAAGCTACTACTACTCATCCTAACTTTGTTAAAGCTTTGGCAGAAGAGTTAATAGAATATGGTGCAAAGGTAATAATAGGAGATAGTCCGGGAGGTCCTTTTAACAAAAAAATACTAAAAGGGATTTATAAAGTTTGTGGTTATGAAGATATTGTAAAAGATTTACCTGTAGTACTAAATTATAATACTAACTCAGTAGAAATTAGCAATGATAAGGGCTTAATTTTAAAAAAGATAACAGCTATTGAAGTATTAAAAGAGGTGGATAAAGTAATATCTGTATCGAAATTGAAAACACATGGAATGATGATGTTTACTGGAGCAGTAAAAAATATGTTTGGTGTTGTTGCAGGACTAGAAAAAGCTGAGTATCATGTGCGTATGCCGAATAATGTAGATTTTTCAAATGCATTAGTGGATATATGTTTAGCTTCCAAGCCTGTTTTATCATTAATGGATGGTATAGTAGGGATGGAAGGGGCTGGTCCTAGTGCAGGAGATCCAAGAGATGTAGGTGTTATACTTGCTTCTACTAGTCCATATCATTTAGATATTGTAGCAACAAGGATTATTGGTCTAGAACCTATTAAAGTACCTACTATTGAAAGATGTATAGAACGAGGATTGTGTAAAGGTGATTTTGAAGATATAAAACTAATAGGAGATGATATAGAAAAATTTATACTTAATGATTTTGCTGTACCTGAAATAAGAAGCTTGGATTTATTAGAAGGGAAGCTTCCAAAATTTTTAAGAGATATTATTAACGGACTTTTACAGCCAAAACCAGTATTTTTACATGATCAGTGTATAGGGTGTAGTGATTGTGCAAAAAATTGTCCACCCAAAGTGATAAAAATGGTTCATAACAAACCTATTGTAAATTTAGATGAATGTATAAGGTGCTTTTGCTGTCAGGAATTATGCCCAGTAAAGGCAATAAATATTCATCGTCCACTACTTATGAAATTATTGTCTAAGATATAGATTATTATTGGATTTTTTCATAAAATGAGGATATTTAAAATATATATAATAACGGAAGAAAATATAATTTTTTAAAAAGTCTATCAAACAACAGGGATGCTGTCTGTAAAATTTAAAGAAAATTATGAAAATTATACATAATATATGGGTTATTGTTTTTGTAAGTAAATAAAATATGAAAAGAAATTTAATAAAAGAAGGGGTGAGCAGTGAAATGTTTTAGATAAGGCTTATATGTTGAAACTATTTTAAAAGCAGTAAAGGTTTATGTAAAAACAAAATGGGAGGGAAGAGTATGTCAGCTTTTATGGGTGAAGTAATAGGAACAATGATACTTATTCTTTTAGGCTGTGGTGTGAATGCAGGGGTTACATTAAATAAATCTTATTCAAAAGCTTCTGGCTGGATTGTAATTACTGTGGGATGGGGTCTTGGCGTTGCTATGGGTGTTTATGCTGTTGGAAATATAAGTGGTGCGCATCTTAACCCAGCAGTAACTATAGGATTAGCAGCAGTTGGACAATTTCCGTGGAGTGATGTTCCAGGATATATAATTGCTCAAATGATAGGAGCAATTATAGGTGCGACACTTGTATGGCTTCATTACTTACCACATTGGGCTGAGACAGAAGACAAAGGATCTAAATTAGGAGTATTTTCAACAGGTCCAGCTATAAAAAATACATTTGCCAATTTACTTAGTGAAATTATAGGTACTTTTGTATTAGTATTAGGGATATTAGCAATTGGAACAAATGAATTTGCAAAAGGATTAAATCCATTGATTGTTGGTATATTGATTGTAGCTATTGGTATTTCTTTAGGAGGGACTACTGGATATGCAATCAACCCTGCTCGTGATTTAGGACCTCGTATTGCGCATTTTATACTTCCAATAGCAGGTAAAGGTGATTCAAATTGGGGGTATGCTTGGATTCCAGTTGTTGGTCCTATAATTGGTGGAATATTAGGTGGACTTTTCTTTGTTACATTCTTTGGTGTTTAAATTAGAATTGGGGGGATACAATATGAAAAAATATGTTATGGCATTAGATCAAGGAACGACTAGCTCTAGAGCAATATTATTTGATCACGATGGAAAGATTGTAAAGGTTGCTCAAAAGGAATTTACACAAATATATCCAAAAGCAGGCTGGGTTGAACATGATGCTATGGAGATTTGGGGGACGCAAATAGGAGTAGCAAAGGAAGTATTAGAAACTACAGGGATTAAAGCTGATGAAGTAGCTGCGATTGGGATTACTAATCAAAGAGAGACGACTGTAGTGTGGGATAAATTTACTGGAAAACCTATTTATAATGCAATAGTATGGCAATCACGTCAGACTGCAAGCATTTGTGATGATTTAAAGAAAAAAGGCTTAGAAGATTATGTTCGAGAAAATACTGGACTTGTTATTGATGCATATTTTTCAGGAACAAAGGTTAAATGGATTTTAGATAATGTTGAAGGGGCTAGGGAAAAGGCAGAAAAAGGAGATTTAATATTTGGTACTATTGATACATGGCTTATTTGGAATTTGACACGGGGAAAAGTACATGTAACAGATTATTCAAATGCATCAAGAACTATGCTTTATAATATTAAAGAGCTTAAGTGGGACGATAAGATTTTAAAAGAATTAGATATTCCTAAATCTATGCTTCCAAAAGTAAGTCCATCTAGTGAAATTTATGGATATACTAATAAAGAAATTTTTAGTGGTATAGAAATTCCGATTTCTGGAGCAGCAGGAGATCAACAAGCAGCACTATTTGGTCAGGCTTGTTTTTCAGCAGGTATGGCAAAGAATACATATGGTACAGGATGCTTTATGCTGATGAATACAGGTGAAGACTTAATTCCATCTAAGAAAGGTCTTCTTACAACTATTGCTTGGGGAATAGATGATACTGTTGAATATGCACTTGAAGGAAGTATCTTTGTTGCTGGTGCATCTATACAGTGGTTACGTGATGAGTTAAGACTTATTGATAATGCAAAGGATAGCGAATATTTCGCTACACAAGTTGAAGATACAAATGGAGTATATGTAGTTCCTGCTTTTGTAGGTCTTGGAGCGCCTTACTGGGATATGTATGCAAGAGGTACTATTGTAGGTTTAACAAGAGGAGCAAACAGAAATCATATTATTCGTGCAACTCTTGAATCTATTGCTTATCAAACAAGAGATGTATTAGAAGCAATGCAGGAAGATTCAGGTATTGATCTTAAGGCATTAAAGGTTGATGGTGGTGCTGTTGCAAATAACTTCTTAATGCAATTCCAATCTGATATTTTAAATGTAGATGTTCATAGACCAAAGGTAATTGAGACAACTGCTCTTGGAGCAGCGTACCTTGCAGGACTTGCAGTAGGGTTCTGGGAAAGCAAAGAAGAAATTGCAAATAAATGGAATGTTGATAGAACATTTAAGCCAGAGATGTCTCTATCAGAAAAAGAAAAATTATATGCTGGTTGGAAAAAAGCAGTAAGTAGATGCTTAAAATGGGAAGCAGCAGAATAAAACTGAATAATTTGATTTATATAAAAAATAAAATTATAGGAACAATTTTAGGGTTTAGTGCGTATAGTATAATAAAAAAAATTTATATGGAAGGCATGAGAATTGGAGAGCCGTGTGAATTAGCCTATGAAAATGTAGGTTAGCTTCATACGGCTTTTTATATAGCAAGGAGGGATATAAATGTATGATGTAGCTATTATAGGGGCTGGAATAATAGGCACTTTTATTGCAAGAGAATTATCTAGGTATAAATTACGTATTGTTATTTTAGAAAAGGACAATGATGTAGCCAATGGAACAACAAAAGCAAATAGTGCAATTGTACATGCAGGATATGATGCAAAGGCAGGAAGTAATAAAGCAAAATTTAATGTTTTAGGAAATGCTATGTTTGATAAGGTATGTGATGAATTAGATGTACCATTTAAAAGGATTGGATCGTTGGTAGTTGCTTTTAATGAAGAAGATATGCAGACTATTAAGATGCTTTATGAAAATGGGATAAAAATCGGGGTACCTAATATGAAGATTATTGATGCAAAAAAAGTAAAAGCTATGGAGCCTAATATAAATGACTCTATTGTGGGAGCTTTATATGCACCTACAGCAGGAATTGTTGGACCATTTGAGTTAGCCATTGCATTAGCAGAGAATGCAATAGATAATGGAGTGGAGTTATTATTGAACCATGAAGTGAATGGGATAGATAAAGTGGAAGGTGGATATAAAATATATACGAATAATAATACAATCAATACAAAATATATCATAAATTGTGCAGGTTTATATGCAGACTATATTTATGGAATGGTAGCTAATAGTCATTTCAGAATTATACCTAGAAGAGGACAATATTATTTGTTAGATAAAAGTGCAGGAAATATTGTGAATAAAGTGATTTTTCAATGTCCTACCAAACTAGGAAAGGGAGTATTGATCACACCAACTGTTGATGGAAATATTTTAATTGGGCCTGATGCACAGGATTTAGATGATAAGGAAGCTGTTGATACTACCAGAGAGGGGCTTTCATTTGTAAAAGAAACAGCAAGAAAAACATGTAGTAAAATACCATTTCATAAGAATATAACAACTTTTGCGGGCTTAAGGGCAGAACCAAATACAGGGGATTTTATTATTGAAGCATCAAAAGAGGTAAAAGGATTTATTAATGTTGCAGGGATAAAATCCCCAGGGCTTTCATCTTCACCAGCTATTGCAAAATATGTGGTTGAAATAGTAAAAAGCATGATAGGATGTCTTGAGGAAAAAGAAGATTTCAATCCAAGAAGAAGAAAAAGAATTCGATTTGCAGCATTAAGTGATGAGGAAAAATTAGAAATCATCAAAAAAGATCCAAGATATGGGAGAATTATTTGTAGATGTGAGACAATTACCGAAGGAGAAATTGTAGATGCGATCCATAGAAATGCTGGAGCTAGAACAGTAAATGGTATTAAAAGAAGGGTAAGACCAGGAGCTGGAAGATGTCAAGGTGGATTTTGTGGACCTAGAGTTATGGAAATTTTAGCTAGAGAATTGGGAAAAGATATGAAAGATGTTGTAAAGGAAGGGTCAAATTCATATATTCTTACAGATTATACAAAAGAAAATATTGAATATGAAATAGCCAAAGAGCTAGTAGCATCGTCTCACGATGAGGAAAGTAGGAGGTGATTTTATGTTAAAGTATGAGGTTGTTGTGATTGGTGGTGGTCCTGCAGGGCTTGCTGCAGCTATAGAAGCTAAGAAAAATGGTGTGCAAAGTATTTTAGTAATTGATAGAGATAGAGAATTAGGAGGAATTTTACAGCAATGTATTCACAATGGTTTTGGTCTTCATGTATTTAAACAGGAATTAACAGGTCCTGAGTATGCTGAGCGTTTTATTAATGAATTAAAAGAAATGGATATAGCATATAAATTAGATACGATGGTATTAGATATTAGTGAAGACAGAGTGTTAAGCGCTATTAATACAAAGGACGGATTTATGAAAATAAAAGCAAAAGCAGTTATCTTAGCAATGGGCTGTAGGGAAAGAACTAGAGGTGCAATTGCAATTCCAGGAACAAGACCTGCTGGGATATTTACTGCAGGTACAGCCCAAAGATATATAAATATGGAAGGATATATGGTAGGAAGGAGAGTAGTCATATTAGGATCAGGAGATATAGGACTTATTATGGCAAGAAGACTTACATTAGAAGGGGCAAAAGTTTTAGCAGTAGCTGAATTGATGCCTTTTTCAAGCGGACTTACAAGAAATATTGTACAATGCTTAGATGATTATAATATTCCTCTTTTGTTGAATCATACAGTTATACAGATTAAGGGAAAAAATCGAGTAGAAGCTGTTGTAATTGCTCAAGTTGATAATGATAAAAAACCTATACCAGGAACAGAAAAAGAATTTGATTGCGATACACTGCTTTTATCAGTAGGATTGATTCCAGAAAATGAGCTGTCAAAAAGTGCAAATGTTAAGTTATCTCATATAACGGGTGGACCTATTGTGAATGAGTCTATGGAGACTACTGTAAAAGGAATTTTTGCATGTGGCAATGTGCTTCATGTACATGATCTTGTAGATTGGGTTACAAAAGAAAGTCAGAAGGCAGGAAAAAGTGCAGCAAGGTTTATAAAAAACCAATTAAAAGATTCTAAAGATATCGTGAAAACGTTTGCGGGAGATGGAGTTTCTTATATTGTTCCTCATATGATCAGAACTCATAATATTGAAGATACATTAGATTTACTCATGAGGGTAAAGGAGGTTTATAAAAATAGTAAATTGATTGTTAAAGCAGATGGAAAAATTATAAAAGAAATTTATAAAAAGCATATGGCACCAGGAGAAATGGAAAGAATAAGTATTCCTTCAAGCATATTGAAAGAACAAAGAATAAGGGAAATATCTGTGGCTATTGGAAAGGAAGGTGAATAGGGTGGATAAAAAAGAGATTATCTGCATTGTTTGTCCAATGGGCTGCAGACTTACAGTAAGTAAAGAAGAAAATGGTTATAAGGTTACAGGAAATAGCTGTAAAAGAGGAGCAGCTTATGGGATTAAGGAAATGACAAATCCAACTCGAGTCATTCCGACTACGGTAAAAATAAGAAATGGATTTTTAAAGAGACTTCCAGTAAAAACAAATGGATCTATTCCAAAGGAACTTATTTTTAAATGTATGGAAATTATAAATAGCGTTGAAGTTGAAGCACCAGTAAAGATAGGAGATGTGATTATTGAGAATATATTAGGAACAGGGGTAGATGTTGTAGCTACAAAAACTATGGCAAGTATTTCATGTAAGAAGATATAAATAAAAGTATTTTGTGAAATAAGCAAGAAGCTTATGAAAGTCAAAGAAAACTGCCAAAGATATTGAGGCAGTTTTTATTTCTTAAAATTTATTTTTGATTCATTCCCAGATAACAATCTTTTTATATTTCCTTTATGCTTATAAATAACAAAGGAGCCTAAACACAAAGCATATAATGTAAATGATATAGGCTTTTTTAGGATAAAAGACACAATTGGAAAGGAAGCAGCAACAGTAATGGAAGCCAAAGAAACAATTCTTGTAAGTCCAGTAATTAAAAAATGTATGATCATTAATATAAATCCGATAAGCGGATATAGAGCAAAAATAGTTCCACCAGCAGTAGCAACACCTTTGCCTCCTTTAAAGCCTAGAGAAAAAGGATAACAGTGGCCAATGACTACAAAAGCAGAAGCAATGACACCACCTTGAATGCCTAATAATTTTTTTCCAATAATGGCTAGAATAAATCCCTTTAAAAAGTCTAATATAAAAGCAGTACCCCCCGCTTTTGGACCTAGTGTTCTAAGGACATTTGTAGCACCAGAATTTCCGCTACCATGCTTTCTTATATCAATATTGCCTATAAATTTCGCAGTGATGTAAGAAAAAGGAATACTTCCAACTAGATAGCTTATGATTATGAGCATAATATATTTTGACATTTATATACCTCCTTTTTAACTATTTTATCATCATTTAGCAAAGAGCTGTATAGAAATTTAAAATATTTTATTAAAATATTTTAAAAATGTTTTTTGTGGCATAAGTAGAGGAATCTTTGTTTGTATAAATAATGAAATATATGGTAAAATAGTCCCCATCTCTGATACGAGGTGGGGGCTATTTACTACTTTACTTTATATAAATATTTTAATAAATTATAAAAACAATGAACCAAAATTCAATTAGCTGTCTCTTATTATATAGAGGGTGCACCCAATGAAAAAGAGGAGGGAATGAATTGGATGAAATTGAAATTATTCTAAGATCAAAAGCCGGCGACTTAGAAGCTTTTGAAGATTTGTATAAATTATATAGCCCACAAGCATTAAAAACAGTTTATTTAATGACTTACAACAAGGAATTAAGTGAAGATATAGTACAAGAAGCTTTTGTGCAGTGCTTTAATAATTTGAAAAATCTTAAAGATCCACAAGCTTTTAAATCATGGTTATATAAGATTCTTAGAAGAATTAGTTGGCGTTATATCAAAAAGGAGAAAAAATTAATACCTGTCGAGAATATAATTGATAAATACCAATACAACAATAACCAGAAAAATTCGTTTGAAAGCATTGAACAAAGTGAAACAAGAATGTTTATATTGGAGCTGCTTGACAAATTAAGCTTGCCACTAAAAACTACGGTGATTCTTTATTACTATAACGAAATGTCAGTAAGTGAGATTTCAAAGGTTTTAGGCTGCTTTGAAGGGACTGTAAAGTCAAGGCTTTATAAAGCAAGAAAACGAATAGAAAGAGAACTTTTAAAAGCGAATGGGCAATTTTATGTTAAAGAGTTATTGGGAAAGGAGTGGATTTAAAATGAAAAAACAGAAACAATTTGAAGATATTATAAAATTAGAATTGAATATAAGAGCTAGTGATATAACTCCATCTTTAGATTCATTTCAAAATATTAAAAAAAGAATTATTGAAAAAGGAAGGAATGAAAATAATATGTCAAAAAAATATAATTTTAAAAATAATAGATTTATGAAAACTGTAGTTGCTGCAATGTTGTGTATGACATTTTTAACAGGTGCTTACAATGTTTCCAGCGATATGAGAGCATTTGCAAATTCTATAATAGATAAATTTGTAAAAGGTTATGCTTCAGATAAAACTTATTATAAATTACCTGAAAAGGATGAACTTCAAAAAGAGTTAGGTTTTGAAGCTAAAGTTCCTGAAGCTCTATTAGATGATTTCAAATTTGTTGATGGTACTACCTCAGTATATGTAGATGGATCTTCTGATGAAATATATGATTCAAATAGAAAAGAATTTGGAGCAACCTATAAAAAAGCTTCTAAAAATTCAGATGCAGATTTGAGCTTAACCATTTGCAACTATGAATTTGATTCTGATACTTATAAAAATACAGAAAAAATAACCTCTGCAAATAAAACTTTTTTATATAAAAGATTTAAATTTCATATAGTTCCATCTGACTACAAGCAATCTCAAGAAGAATTAGAAGATGAAAAAAATGGATATGTTAGTACTATATGGATTGGTAGTAAAGCTTCAGATTTTAATGATAAATATACAGATGCTCAAGCTTTAATATGGCAAGATAATAATATATATTATCAGTTAATAGACAATGGATATAAGCTATCAACTGAAGATATGATAAAAATGGCAAAAGAGATTATAAAAATGGATTAGGTTAAAGTATACCTACACGTTTCAATTATAGCGTGTAGGTTTATTTTTATGTTTTTTGATAGGAGTTGTGAAAATGCCTTTAAAATTGCATATTGAGATTTCCACTTGGTTCTAAATTAATAGTGAAGGTGATCGTTGAAGAAGGAGTAATATTTATTATAAGTGTAATTTTAGGAGCATGACGCCTTGTGCCAGATATAAATTGCAAGTCAAAGTCAATATTGGCTTTTATAAGCAATGTAATAGCAGCATTTACTTCAGCGAGCTTCATGGTATCTGCATTAGCAAACCTGCAAAAAGCTTTTGATGCTAATAAAGTGGCGATGTCTTTTGTGTATTTAGGCATTATCTTTACTCCTTTCCTAGTTTTCTATAATATTTTATGTAACAGCATCTTTGATTGCGATGCTTTTCACAGATTTATCTTAAATTTACATAAATATTTACTTAAACTTATTTTTATATATTCCTTTTTTATATTGATGTTGTTTATCTATAGGGATCCAACTTTAACATAAAAAAAAGAAATATATAAAGATAAGTGAATGACTTCGATAACTTTTGTAAAAAAACTTACTGAAATTTCATAAAAAATACGTTAAGAACCTTCATTGTTTGAACGAAGTGAGTTTTGAAGGTTTAGTATTTTTTCATGGAATGAAGTTTTGTTTTTTCAAAAGTTATCGGGAATGAACTATCTTTTATATTTCATTTTGATGTTGTTTACATATATATATTTGGTTAATAATTAAGAATAAAAAGCTATAAAAGAATGGAGAAGATAAGGTGAAAAAAAGGAAGTGTGTTTTTAAGGTTAGTCAAGGTATGATAATGATTTTTTTACCAATAGTATTATTATTAACTATTCTTCAAGCATATGCTTTGAATAAAAATTTCTATTTAGAAGAATTTGAAAAATATCATGTATATGAAGCTACAAAAATAAAACAAGAAGATTTAGATAGAGTTGTAGACAAAATGATAAAATATTTAAAGGATAATGATAAAGATTTAGATATTTTTGTAAAAATTAATGGAAAAGATACGGAAGTCTTTGGAGAACGTGAAAGATTACATATGGTTGATGTAAAGAAATTATTTAAAAAAGGATATACTTTGCAAAGGGTGGGTATATTTATTTTGATCCTTTCTTTTATTGTATTACTAAAAGGGACAAAAGATCCATATAGAAAAATTTATAAAAGCTTAGAGTGGGCAAGCTTTTTATCTTTAAGCTTTATGATATTTCTTTTTATATTGATACAAACAGATTTTTATCAATATTTTACGTACTTTCATAAAATTTTCTTTAAAAATGATTTGTGGATTTTAAATCCAAAGACAGATAGATTAATTCAGATGCTTCCTTTGGGATTTTTTAAGGATATTGTAATAAAAGTAGTAGCTTGGTTTATGGGAATAATGGCTTTTATTGGAGTTTTTTCATTTTATAAAAAAAGGCGTATATATTAATCTTAGACAAGTATTTTTATGTCATGCCAAAATTATCTTGCATATATAAGCAAAATGTAGTAAAAAGGAATAGAGGATTATAATAATGAAAGGATGATTGAATATGAAAAATCCTATTGTAACTATTGAAATGGAAAATGGTAATAAAATCAAGATAGAATTGTATCCTGATGTAGCACCTAATACAGTAAATAATTTTATATCTTTGGTACAAAAAGGTTTTTATGATGGGTTGATTTTTCACAGAGTTATATCAGGCTTTATGATTCAAGGAGGATGCCCAGAGGGGATTGGTATTGGAGGACCAGGATACTCTATTAAAGGTGAATTTAGCATGAATGGTTTTAAAAATGATTTAAAACATACAAAAGGTGTTATTTCTATGGCAAGAGCTGCGAATCCTGATTCTGCAGGATCACAATTTTTTATTATGCATGAAGATTCACCACATCTTGATGGACAATATGCAGCTTTTGGGAAAGTAATAGAAGGAATAGAAGAAGTAGATCGTATTGCAGCTACAAAAACTAATTTTCAAGATAAGCCATTAGTAGATGAAAAAATGAAAAAGGTAACGGTTGAATTATTCAGTAAAGAATACCCTGAACCAGAAAAACTTTAATATAAAAGCTGGCATATATTATGTCAGCTTTTGATGTACAGTGGATATTGCTTTTTCGAAAATTGCTTTTTCTGGAGAAATAGGATTGGGAAGATGACCAATAGGAAACCATTTTACATCACTGCTTTCAAAGCTGCATTTAAGTTCTCCTGAGATATATTTACAAGCATATACATGAACATGTGATTTATCGTATCCATTATCATAAACGAAGTCATAAATTTTTTCTATGACTTTACATTTTATTCCTGTTTCTTCCCATACTTCACGGACTACGGTTTCAGTATGGGTTTCTCCTGGATCTAAAAATCCTCCTGGTGGTGACCAAACCATAGGATGCCACCTTCTTTTGACTAAAAGAATTTCATTATCTTTAATAACGATTCCAATTGCAGCAGTTTTCATTATAAGCACTCCTTATAAAAATAGTCAAGATATACCGACTATTTTTTATGATCAAATTAGAAGGATATGACATATTAAATCTATTGTATTATAATGATATGTAGTTTAACATATAAACTTATCTACTTAATTGTAATTATATAACAATAATATAAAAAATACCACAAAAAAACCTTTGAATAATGAAAATTTTACTGTACAATAGTATATGTAATAGATATATTATCCATCCTAATATAATATTATAATCATATAAGGCTTATAACATAAAAAGCTTTTTTTTAAAGTGAACGAAGATAGGGGGAGAAAAGTGAGATATAAAAGACAGATACCAAATATATTTACACTTTTTAATTTAACATTGGGTATATTGGCAATCATTTCAATATTTAATGAAAACTATGTTATATCAGCAATTTTAATTATTGTTGCAGGAATGATGGACAGAATGGATGGAAAATTAGCAAGGAAATTAGATGTAGTGAGTGATTTTGGAAAAGAATTAGATTCGTTATGTGATTTGATTTCTTTTGGTTTAGCTCCAGCGTTATTGATGTGGCATTTGAATCTAATGGAAACAGGTGATATTGGAATCATTGTAACATTAGTTTTTGTGCTTTGTGGAACTATAAGGTTAGCAAGATATAATATTATGGAATTTGATGGTGTGTATATGGGGATTCCGATAACAATTTGTGGCGGACTTGTAGCGCTAGTGGCGCTTTACTCTACAAAATATGTGGCAAATTTACGTTTTCTATTAATCACTATGTTGTTTTTATCCTATGCTATGGTAAGCAAAAAAATTAAGCTGAGAAAAAGATAAAATTGAACCCACCTATAATGGTGGGTATCATTTTGCCCAAACCTTGACAATAATAAGAGAGATAAATAGAAAGAGGAGAAAAGAAATGTACTTACCTGAAAAATTTATTCATAAAATGCAAATGCTATTAGGCAGTGAATTTCAATTATTTTTAGATTCTTATGATGATGAAAGATTCCAGGGACTGAGGGTGAATACTTTAAAAATTTCTGTAGAAGATTTTAAAAAAATTTCGCCGTTTAAATTAAGACAAATTCCCTGGTGTAAAAATGGATTCTATTTTGAAGAAGGACAAAGACCTGCAAAGCATCCATACTATCATGCAGGCTTATATTATATTCAGGAACCTAGTGCTATGGCTCCTGTAGAAATATTAAATCCTACTCCTAAGGATTATGTGTTAGATTTATGTGCTGCTCCCGGAGGAAAATCAGTGCAAATTGCTACAAAGCTTATGGGAGAAGGAGTATTAGTTACAAATGATATCAATATGAATCGTGTAAAGGCATTAATCAAAAATATAGAATTATTTGGAGTGAAAAACGCTGTTGTTACCAATGAAAGACCCGAAAAGATACGCAAATACTTTTTAAGTTATTTTGATAAAATATTGGTAGATGCTCCTTGTTCAGGAGAGGGGATGTTTAGAAAAGATTCATCTATGGTAAAAAGCTGGGAAAAGCATGATGAAACATATTATGCACCGATACAAAAACAAATTTTAGGAAATACTGATGATATGTTAAAAGAAGGGGGAAGATTACTTTATTCTACTTGTACCTTCTCACCAGAGGAAAATGAATGCATTATAAAAAATTTTATAGATAATCATGAAAACTTTAGGATTGTAGATATACCTAAAAATAATGGTTTGTCAAAAGGGATGCCTAAGTGGGCTAATGGAGAAGAAAATTTAGAGAGGTGTGCAAGATTATGGCCTCATAAAATAGAAGGAGAGGGACATTTTTTAGCTCTTTTAGAAAAAGATTTAGAAGAAAAAGATAATGTTGTTAATTTTGAAAAGAACTCTGAGGTGAAATTACATAAGGAATTTTGTGAATTTGTAAAAGAAAATCTAAATATTTTACTAGAAGGAAAATTTGAAATATATAGTAATAATCTGTATTTAGCACCTAAAGGGCTGCCAATATTAAAAGGACTGAAAATTTTAAGAACAGGATGGTTTTTAGGAACCTTTAAGAAAAATAGATTTGAACCAAGTCATGCTCTTGCAATGGGATTAACATTTAAAGATGCTAAAAGAACTGTAAACTTTCATCGAGATGATCCAAATGTTATAAAATATTTAAAAGGAGAAACATTAAATATTAGTGGAGAAAAGGGATGGACGCTTATTTGTGTAGATGGCTTTCCATTAGGATGGGCTAAGCAAACAGGAAATATGCTCAAAAATTATTACCCACCAGCTTGGAGATGGATAGACTAGGAGGAATTTATGGCAAAGGGAAAACGACTAGATAAGGTACTTAGCAATATGGGCTATGGTACTAGAAAAGAAATAAAAAGTATTATTAAGAAAGGACGAGTAAAGGTAGACCATCAAGTGATAAAGGATAGCAGTATGCATGTAGATCCTTATGAAAATCATATAGAAATTGATGGGATGAAATTAATTTACAAAGAGTTTATCTACATTATGATGAATAAACCTCAAGGTGTGATTTCAGCGAGCTTTGATCCAAAAGTTGAGACAGTAGTAGATTTATTAGATCATTCTTATCAAATATTCAAGCCATTTCCTGTAGGAAGATTAGACAAAGATACGGAAGGATTATTGATTCTTACAAATGATGGTAAACTTTCTCATGATTTACTATCTCCTAAAAAGCATGTATCAAAGACTTATTATGCACATATTAAAGGAAAAGTAGATCAGCAAGATATACTTTCATTTAAAGAAGGTGTAATATTAGATGATGGATATAAAACATTACCTGCTGAATTGAATATTATTAAAAGTGATGAAATATCAGAAATAGAACTAACGATTTATGAAGGGAAATTTCATCAGGTGAAAAGAATGTTTGAAGCAGTAGATAAAAAAGTAATATATTTAAAGAGAGTAGCTATGGGGGATTTGAAATTGGATCAAGGTTTAGGCTTGGGAGAATATAGAGAGCTGACACAGGAAGAATTAGGGAAGCTAAAAAATAAACTATAGATCATAGCTACATTAGAAAAGTGGTGAAGACTCATTAGCTGGGTCTTTTTTTAACTATTAAAGAGGGAGGAATTCATAAAAAATGCGAAGGCTAAATGTAAATCTTCCACAAAATGATTATCCAATACTAATAAAGAAGGGATTATTCAATAATATTGGGGAAGAGATAGAAAAAATTCATGAAAATAAAAAAATAGTAATCGTTACAGATGATAATGTGGAAAAATTATATGGAGAAAGAATCAAAGCACATCTTGGAAATGATTTTAAAATGAAAATGATTGTGATAGAGCCTGGAGAGAAAAGTAAATCTATTAGTGTACTGCAATATATTTATGATGAAATTTTAGATTTTGAAATAACAAGAGGTGATTTAATCATAGCATTTGGAGGAGGGGTAGTTGGTGATCTGACAGGTTTTGCAGCTGCAACACTTCTTCGAGGAATTCCATTTATACAAGTACCAACCTCCCTTTTAGCTCAAATCGACAGCAGCATAGGGGGAAAGGTAGCTGTGAACTTGCCTAAGGGAAAAAACTTAGTAGGGAGCTTTTATCATCCAAAAGCAGTATTTATAGATCCAGAGCTTTTACATACACTAGATAAAAGATTTTTCTATGATGGAATGGCTGAAGTAGTCAAATATGGTTGTATCAAGGATGAAAAGCTTTTTAAAGATCTGTTTTCATATAGTGAGGAAGAATTATTTGAACATATAGAAGAAGTGATATATCGCTGCTGCTATATAAAAAAAAGTATAGTTGAAAAGGATGAATTAGATACAGGGGAGAGAATGCTTCTAAATTTTGGACATACTTTAGGACACGCTATTGAGAAATACTACAAGTATGAAAGATATACTCATGGAGAAGCTGTTGCAATAGGGATGTATCGTATAACAAAAAAGAGTGAAGCTATGGGGATGACAGAAAAAGGAACAGCTAATTTGATAAAGGATATGCTTTGTAAATATGATTTGCCTTATGAAATGCCAGATATTGATAAGGAAAAAATTATTGAAGCTATTGTTTTTGACAAGAAAAATAAAGGAGAATATATGAATATGGTGTTAATTAATAAAATAGGGAAAAGCTTTATTAAAAAAATTCATAGAAAAAATATTTTTTCTTATATATAAAGGGGATGATGTGTGTGAAGAGTGTAGAAATTATTCCATCTCCGTTAAAAGGAAATGTAAAAATTCCTCCATCAAAAAGCTTGAGTCATAGAGCTATTATTTGTGCAGGTCTTTCTGAAGGAGAGAGCCATATAGAAAATATTGCATTTTCTGATGATATTATTGCAACTCTAGAGGCTATGAAGTCTTTTGGTATTATAGCAAGAAATTCAGAAATAGATATTGATGGAATATGTAGTGTTTATATAAAGGGAAAAGGAAAGCTAGAATTATTGAGAAATCAAATCGACTGTAAAGAGTCTGGTTCTACTATTAGATTTTTAATTCCTATGGCAGGGCTTTTGGGAGAAAAGGTAACTTATACAGGGAGAGGAAAGCTTGTTGAGCGACCTCTTGATGCTTATTATAAAATATTTGAAGAGCAGGATATAGCTTATTATAATCATGAAGGAAAGCTTCCTTTAAGTGTAGAGGGGATATTAAAGCCAGGAATTTTCAATATGAAAGGAAATGTTAGCTCGCAGTTTATAACAGGACTTTTATTTGTATTGCCAATCCTTCATAAAGATTCTAAAATAATTATTACAACAGAGCTTGAATCTAAGGGCTATGTAGATTTAACCTTGGATATATTAAAAAAGTTTTCGATATATGTAGAAAATAATAATTATAAAGAATTTTATATTAAAGGAAATCAAAAATACAAGCCTACTGAATATAGAGTAGAAGGAGATTTTTCACAAGCAGCATTTTTCATTGTAGCAGGAATATTAGGAGATGAAGTTGTGTGTAAAGATCTAAACGTAGCTTCTTTACAAGCAGATAAAGCAATTTTAGATATTGCAAAAAAAATGGGAGCGAAGCTATGTGTATCGGACGATTTTATTAAAGTAGAAAAATCAAATACCAAAGGCATAATAATAGATGTATCACAATGTCCTGATTTAGTTCCTATTCTTTCTGTTTTAGGAGCACTCAGCAAAGGAACAACAAAAATAGTGAATGCTGCAAGAGTGCGTATAAAGGAATCGGATCGTTTAAAGGCTATGGCAACAGAATTAAATAAATTAGGTGCAGATGTAAAGGAATTAACGGATGGTTTAGAGATTCATGGGAAAGAACAATTAAATGGTGGAATAGTTGATAGCTGGAATGATCATCGTATTGCGATGGCTTTAGCAATTGCTTCTATAAAATGTACAGGTCCTGTTATAATAAAAAATAGTGATGCAGTAAAAAAATCTTATCCGAGATTTTGGAAAGATTTTGAAAAACTAGGAGGAAAAATAAATGAGCGGTATATGGGGAAATAACATAAAGGTTTCTATTTTTGGAGAATCTCACGGAAAAGGGATTGGTATTGTAATAGATGGCCTTGTAGGAGGGATAACTTTAGAGTTAGATTATATAAAAAGAGAGCTACAAAGAAGAGTACCTGGGAAAAACAGATTATCTACTTCAAGAAAAGAAAAAGATACATTTCATATTTTGAGTGGATATTTCAATAACAAAACAACAGGAACACCTCTTTGTGCTGTTATATACAATACTGATCAGCGATCAAAGGATTATGAAAAAGCAAAATTCATGATGAGGCCAGGACATGCTGACTATACTGGCTATATGAAATATTTTGGAGCTAATGATTATAGAGGTGGAGGACATTTTTCAGGAAGAATAACAGCACCGATTGTTTTTGCAGGAGCAATAGCAAAACAAATTTTAGAGAAAAAGAATATAGTTATTGGAAGCCATATAAAAAGTATAGGATATATAGAAGAAGATGGTTTTGATGCTGTGAATATAAAAGAAGAGCTTTTGAAAAAATTAACGCATAAAGAATTTCCTGTTATGGATGATGAAAAGGAATGTAGAATGAAAGAACTTATTTTAAAAGCAAAGTCTGAGTTGGACTCCATAGGAGGAATCATTGAAACAGCAGTAGTAAATTTACCAGTAGGAATTGGTTCTCCATTTTTTGATTCTATAGAAAGCAAGCTTTCTCATATATTATTTTCAATACCTGCTGTGAAAGGTATTGAATTTGGAGAAGGATTTGGTATGACAAAAATGAAAGGGTCACAAGCTAATGATGAATATTTTATAAAAGAAGATAAAATAAAAACTTATACTAATCATAATGGTGGAATTCTTGGTGGAATTAGCAATGGAATGCCTATTATTTTTAGGACAGCATTTAAGCCTACTCCTTCTATTGGAAAAATTCAAAGAAGTATTGATATAGAAAAAAAAGAGAATATAAAGATGAAAATTGAGGGGCGACATGACCCGTGCATTGTACCGAGGGCAATACCAGTAGTAGAAGCTGCTACAGCAATAGGATTATTGGATCTTTTGATAGAAAAGGATGGGATAGGATGGATGATTTAGATAAGTTAAGAAATGAAATTGATAATATAGATTGCCAAATGGTAAAGCTATTTGAAAGACGTATGGAAACTGTATTAAAAATTGGGGAATATAAAAAGAGAAATCATATGCCTATATTAGATAAGGATAGGGAAGAGATGATTATAAAGAAGAATATTGCTCACTTAAAGAATAGATATTTTCACAAATCAGCGGTAGCATTTTTCGGTAGCATTATGGAAATTAGCAGAAACCTTCAAGAAGAAAGTATTGAAGAAAAGCTAGGCGTGAAGCTTTATGGTCTTATAGGAGAAAAATTAATACATAGTTTTTCTCCTGATATACATGAAAATATTCTTAAAAAGCTAAAGATCAAAGGACATTATCATTTGTTTGAGGTCAAGAGAGAAAATTTAAAGACTGCTTTATATGGTTTAAAAGCTTTAGGGATAAGTGGTGTCAATGTAACAATTCCTTATAAGGTTGATATTATAAAATATTTAGATGAACTTTCAGAAGAAGCTAAAAGAATAGGTGCTGTGAATACAATATGCTTTAAAGAAGGGCAAATAATTGGATATAATACAGATTATTATGGATTTGGTAAGATGCTACATAGAAATGATATTAAAATAAAAAATAAAAAGGCTGTTGTGTTAGGAACAGGAGGAGCTTCAAAGGCTGTTGTGCAGTATCTTTTAGATTATGGAATAGGACAAATAGCTATTGTGAGTCGAGATGCTCATAAAGGAAAAGAAAAGTATAAGGAATTTTTGGTGGTTGATTATGAAGCTGTAAAAGCTTTAAAAGGGTATGATATGATAATTAATTGCACTCCTTGTGGAATGTATCCTCATATAGATTGTTCACCTGTAAAAAAAGAAGAGCTTTTAAATTTTAATACTGCTGTGGATTTAATATACAATCCACAAGAGACTTTATTTTTAAAGAATGCGAAGACAGAAGGATTAAAGGCTGTAAATGGACTTTATATGTTGGTAGGTCAAGCTTTGAAAGCTCAGGAATTGTGGAATGATTTAAAAATTGATTATTCTATTTGTGATGAGGTTTATAAAAAACTTTTAACGATATAAGATTGGTGGCATGAAAATGAGAAATATAGTACTAATAGGAATGCCTGGATGTGGCAAAACAACTATAGGGAAGCTTTTAGCAGAAAGCCTTAATATGAAATTTTGTGATGTTGATGCGTATATTCAAGAAAATACGAAGAAATCTATTTCTGAGATTTTTAAAGAAGGGGAAGCTGTATTTAGAAGCATTGAAAGAAAGGCAGTAGAAAAAATAAGCAAAGAATATAATATTGTCATATCTACTGGAGGGGGTGTAGTAAAGTCTTTTGTAAATATACAAAATTTAAAAAAAAATGGAATCATAATATTTATTAATAGACCAATAGAAAAGATATTTGAAGATATTGATATAAGTACTCGGCCATTGATTAAGGATAGGAAAGAAAAGCTTTATTTATTATATAAAGAGAGATATGCTTTATATAAAAAGTATTGTGATATTGAAGTGATGAATACGCAAACGTTGAAGGAAGTGGTAGAAAAAATTATCAATAGCTTATCAGGAGATGAGAAAATTGAAAATATTAATCATTAATGGACCTAATATTAATTTTTTAGGGATAAGAGAAAAGCATATATATGGAGCAGTAGCTTATGAAGAAATGTGTATATACTTATATGAAAAGGGAAAAGAATTAGGCTTAAAAGTAGATATTGTACAGAGCAATATAGAAGGAGAAATTATAAATTACATACAGAATGCTTATAAAAAGTATGATGGCATTATCATTAATCCAGCTGCTTATACTCATTATAGTATAGCAATATATGATGCGTTAAAAGCAGTAGGTATTCCAACAGTTGAAGTACATATTAGTAACATCCATAATAGAGAAGAATATAGAAAAAAATCTGTTACAGCTGCGGCTTGCATAGGACAAATCTGTGGGTTTGGTATGTATGGATATGTTTTGGCAATGATGGCATTAGTGAATAAAATAGGGGACGGTTTTTTACATGATTAAAGGACAACCGTCCCTTTTTGTTTATTTTTCTGTTGGAGCATCATCTGTATCAGCTTCTATGCTATTATTTTCCTCAGAGCTACTCGTAGAAAGGTTTTTATCATCTTCTTGATCATCATCTTCATCTGTATTATCAAATAATGACATGAGTTTCATCATTTGAGCCATTTTCTTAAAATTATCAATATTTTTTACTTGCTCTGGTGGAAGCATAGGAGCAATTGCATCAATAATATTATTAATTTGAGCAGACATATCTCCATTTTCAGATCTTACTGCCTTTTGTATATTTAAAATATTTTTTACATCTTTTACTTTTTCTGCGACTGATAGAACGTTTATGATTTTTTGTATATTTGCTTTACTGTCTTTATTCATACTCTCACTAAAAACATGCAATGCTTCTTTAAAAAGAGCTATGTTTCGTTTTCCAAATATATTGCCAGACTGAGATACATTTCTTTTTAAGTCATTGAGAGCAGTAGCTTTTTTTACATTTTCTAATAGATTAGACATTTTGTCTAAAGTATTTGTATTAAGGACAGGGGGTTTGGGAGCATCATAATCTCTAGTACTCAATGTAGGTGCTATATTTTTATTTCTTAAAAAAGCAAATAGCAATAGGGGAATGACAAAAATAAATATCTTATTGTTAAATGATGGAAACCTAGCAATGCCTAGTTCATCTACAGGTACGTAAATTTCATTTTGATCAAAGGGAATCAATTCATTCATATTCTTCCTCCTAAAAACAATCTTTGTTTTATCATATGCGAAAGCAGAAATTGTGTTACGAATATATATAAAGATTTCAAGTAATAAATAAATAAAAATAGTCATAGATTTAAGTGAGCGATCACAAAATTATGATGGAGGTGGGAAAATGGATCGAAAGAAAATAGAAAAATTTATAAAATCCATGGGAGATATCCAGCCTACAGATGAGCAGAAAAAGATGATGGAACAAGTGGCTTCTAAATATGGAGATAAAAGTGAAGAAGAGATTATGAAAGAATTAAAAAAATTAAAGAAAAGTATGATGCAGAATACAAAGAAATATAAAAAGCAAATGCAAGCAATAGAGCATATGAAAGATTTTTTAAATGATGATCAGAAAAAGAAGCTAGAAAAAATTATGAAATTTTTAAACGAGGAAAATGAAAAATAGGCTGAATTAGCCTATTTTTTTAGTTCTATAATATTTAGTGTTGGTGAAAACTAACACTAATTTTTTGTATAAAAGAGTCTGTAAATAACTTTGTGATTCTCTTTACCAACACTATTTGACAAAGAGCCAAAATTTTTAGACAGCTTAACATGATTATTTAACTAAATAAGTTGAATACTGAGCCCCTTTTGTATTCCACTTATCATTTTCAAATTTTAAAATTGATTCAACATGAGAAATTGTATCTGCATTACTAGTACCTACTATTCTTTGATATCCTTTCAATTCAAATGTTCCATCTCTATTATAATCAATAGGCTCTAACTGTGAAAATGGATATATCCAAGGTTCTACTTTTTGCAATAACTTCCCTTCTTTATCGTAAATACCTTGTTCTATATACATATCTTTACTAGCACTTACATCTAGTAATACCTTCTTATTTAAATCTTTAAATTCAATTTCCGCCTTATATCCATCTATATATTTCCCATTTATATCAATACCTGCATTTTCTTTATCTGTAAATATCACAGATGGCTTATTATCTTTAAAAGTAGCTATCATATGATCTACTATTCCACCACTTCCTCCTGTAGATGCACTTACCATTACATCTTTTACTTTATCTCCAGTAAAATCTCCTATAAACAACATTTCTTTATCTTGATATCCCCTAAAATCTTTGTATGTTGCTTTTGAATATTCTTTAGTTTTTCCATCTTGAACTACAACAGTTAACGTATCGCAAAATATATCGCTAACTGTTTTTGTTCCAACTAATATAACATTATCTTTAATGTTATCTCCTGTTACATCTTCTAACTTGTAATCTACGACATATGCCTTATCACACATTTTAGTAAATTTATCTCCTATTTTAAATTCATCATTTTGTGCATTTACATTTGCACCCCCCATTGCTCCTAAAGCCAAAACTCCTGTTAATAACAAAACACTTGTCTTTTTTATAAATGCTTTCATATTATCTACCTCCTATATTTATTGTACAAAATTAAATATTTTAAGTGGTTACAAAAAAGTTACAAATTACAAAGTATTTCTATTTTTTATTTCCGATACAATCCATATAACAATAGGAAAAAATACTTGACTATAAAAGTGCAATTTTACTTGAAAAATTTTACAGTTAAATAATCAAAGTCATTTCTATGCAATTTTCAAATACTCAAAAATTTTATTAATAGGTTTACCTTGTATTGCAGCATTATAAATATTAATAACTTGTGTTTTTCTTAAATTGTTTTGTATTTTTTTAAATCCATTGTTGAAACTTAAGGCTACGCCTGAACATAATTTGGAGTAAGTGTAAGCTACTAACATTATTATTAGATATCTAGTAATACTTTTTGGGCTTCTAACTTGATATCCATTTAATCCTAAATTTCTTTTACAATTTCTAAAAAATGGTTCTATTATCCATCTATCGATGTATCGATTTAATATATCTAAAGGTGCTAATGATGTATCTAAAGAAATAAATGCTTTCAAGCATCCATCTTTATGAAATGAATCTTTAGGATAACTTAATACTATAGATACTTTTTTCATATCATTTAATTTTCCAACGTAGTTGTAAATATATAGGTAAACAACATCAACATAAAAAAAAGAAATATATAAAGATAAGTGAATGACTTCGATAACTTTTGTGAAAAAAACTTACTGAAATTTCATGAAAAATACGTTAAGAACCTTCATTGTTTGAACGAAGTGAGTTTTGAAGGTTTAGTATTTTTTCATGGAATAAAGTTTTGTTTTTTCAAAAGTTATCTGGAATGAACTATCTTTTATATTTCATTTTGAAGTTGTTTGCCTATAGTATTCTTTATCTTTGACGGTGACTAAGTCGAAGACTTCCTTTTTTTATTGGTTTTGGAAGAGATTTAATTATATTAGAAGCAATTTCTATTTTGCTCATATTATTTTTATCATAAATTTCTATAGAATAAGGTAAAACTAGGCCATCACAAAAAAGTAAAGCAAGTACAATTTGATGTCCATAAAACTATACTAACACCACAAGGTTTTGCATAAATGTTTTTAATTTTATTGTAATGGAAAATTATTGAAGTGTTTTTGCACTTTCATAGGTTGAAAATAGAAAATTACATTTTCTTGAAAAATATTTTTTAAGATACTCAAAAAAAGCTCGTTATTCTGTTAAAAGAATTATTATGGATATGTATTCACCATATATGACACTTGTTAAAAAGCTATTTCCAAAATCTAAAATTGTAATAGATAAATTCCATATAATTCAGCTTTTTCATAGAGCTTTTAATAAAACTTGTATAAAACTTATGAACTCTAATGATAAAAATTATTATAAATATAAAAAATATTGGAAATTGCTATTGAAAGATGCCTTTAAAGTAGATTATATTAAAATGAGTTTTCATCGTAGTTTTAAGAAAAATATGCGAGAAATAGATATTATTAATTACTTGCTAGACCAAAATTCTGAACTAAAAGCTTCATACAACCTTTATCAAAGTATTTTATATGCTGTTAAAACAAAAAATTATCAATTACTTGAGAGTATTCTTAACAATAATCATTCAGATATATCTGATTACATGAAAACATCTATTAAATCTATTAAAAAGTATAAAGACTATATAAAAAATACATTTGAATGTGATTATACAAATGGATTAATTGAAGGAATTAATAATAAAATAAAGGTAATAAAAAGGATTGCATTTGGCTACAAAAGCTTTTTTCATTTCAAGAATAGAATACTTATAAGTCAAAATTTATTAAAGTTAAAAGCCGTCTAAAACCTATTCGGTTTTAAACGGCCAACAATTAACTTTGTGATTCTCTTTACCAACATTATTTGACAAAGAACCTTTTTTTGCCTGTAATGATATAAATTATATCATCTAAGGAGCTATTAGTTTGAATATTAAAAGTACCTGATTTAAGCTTTGAACTAAGCTTAAGTTCTTCTATTCTGCTAATAAATTTTGCAGTATCATCAATAAGCTCTTTTTCTTTTAAGATTTTAGCAATACCCATTCCAGGAGTACCACTAGGAATATTAATTTTTACAATAGCAGGTCCAGGAGCTATTTGTTGTGGAGGTGTAGCAGTTGTTTCCTCAGAGCTTGAAGCATCAGGGATATTTTGAACTTTTTCTTCATTTTCAGAAATTATGTTCTCATTGCTAGATTCATTTGCTGCTTCATTTATGGTAGGGAGGCTATTATTTTCTTCTAAAGATGCTTGTTTAGTTTCATTGCTTACTTTTTCATTTGGTGTAGCTTCATTAATACCAATAGCAGTTTTTTCTGTAAAAGCTAATGAATCTGTGACTTTCCAAGTAATAACAGTTGTCATTACTAGTATGATTGCAGATGCTAAAAGCAAATCGCTTATTTCATATAACAGATCCTTTATTTTTTCCCACATAGATAATCCTCCCTTTTGATTTTTTGCTGTAATTAAAGGATAGCATAATTTCTTATACTTTTTCAACATATCTATTTAACTTTCTTTTTATAATTTTTTGATCTAATATTTTAATTTTTTTTCATGTTCTTTTTTATCATTATTTCATATGTTAAGCCCCTATAATGAAGTTGAACGACTTAAGTATTTATATATTATTTTAAAATTTTTATTGACAGAAATAAACAATATTGGTATAGTTTGAATTGGAAATGATAATGAATTTCATTTTGTTTAAATAATGAGATTCATTATATAATTATAATTAATAATCAAATGTGTGATAAAAGAATAATGAATCATGTGAATGAAAAAAAGGAGGTGGAGGAATATATTTTTTTAAAGTGAAAAATTTTAAACTGGATAATTATATTAAAAATATTATGAAAAGGTGGAGAATAATATGAAAAAACTAAAATTTTACTTATTTTTAATTGTAGTAGTATTATCATTAGGGTTAATAGGTTGTGGTGATCAAGAGACAGCATCAAATGAAACAAATAATATAGCACAAGAGGCAAATGAAGAAAAAAAAGAGATTAGATTTAAGGATATATTAGGTAGAGAAATTGTGTTAGAGAAGCCAGCTGAGAGAGTATTTCTTGGGTTTTACTTTGAAAGCTTTCTTGCTATAGATGGATCTTTTGATAAAGTAGCTGTTATGTCAAAAGGAGAGTGGAGAGACTTTTTTTATTCTCAATATGTAAAATATGAGCAAGACATGCCAGAGCTTAAGGATATAATGGACTCAGGCTCTATTTATTGTGGTAAATTTAGTATGGAAAGATTAATCAATGCAAATCCAGATGTAGCTATTTTAGCACCATTTCAATATGAAACATTAGGAGAAAATGTTCAAAAACTTGAAGCTGCTGGGATTCCAGTAGTTGTTGTAGATTATAATGCGCAAACTGTTGAAAAACACATTGCTAGTACTGAAATCATAGGAAAAGTAATGGGAAAAGAAGAACGTGCAAAACAACTTGCAGATGAATATGTAGCAGCAGTAAAGGATGTTCAAAAACGTGTAGAAAAATATAAAGATTCCCCTAAACGTGTGTATATTGAGTTAGCTAATAAGGGTGCTAAGGTATATGGAAATAGCTATGGAAATTATATGTGGGGAAATCTTGTGAAGTTAGCAGGTGGAAAAAATATTGCTGCTGAAAAAATTAAGAGTTATGGTGCATTAAGTCCTGAGTATATATTATCAGTTGATCCAGAAGTGATTTTCTTTGCAGGTTTAACTTTTAGTGATCCAAGTAAAGATTTTATCCCAATGGGATTTAATGTTGATGATGAGGCAACTCAAGAAAAACTTAAGGATTATCCTAATCGTCCTGGTTGGGAGAGATTAACTGCTATTAAAAATAAAGAAGTTTATTGTATGGATCATTCTGGATTAAGAAGCTTATATGATTATGTTTATTTACAATATATTGGAAAAGCTTTATATCCTGAAGCATTTGAAGATGTAGATCCAATAAAAAATCACAATGCTTTTTATGAAAAGTATCTTCCAGGAATTGATGCGAATGGAAACTTTATGACAAAGTGGAGGGTGGATAATGAATAATCCAAGTGCTGTAATGCAAAAACGTAGTCACAGCATTGACGGAAAGGCTGTTTATAGAAAAATCAATCAAAAACGTAGAGTTATATTTTTTTCCATATTAGCAAGTATGATAGTAGGGTTAATAATTGATGTAATGGTTGGCCCAGCATGGTTGAGTATAAGTAATGTTATAAATGCTATAAAACAAGGGCCTGATGCAAAAGGATTAAGTATTGCTATTGTATGGTCTGTAAGATTACCTATGACCATGACTTGTATTTGTGTTGGAGCATCATTAGGTATGGCAGGAACACAAATGCAAACGATTTTAGGAAACCCTCTTGCAAGTCCTTATACTCTTGGAATATCTGCTGCAGCAGGTTTTGGTGCAGCGCTGGCTTATCTTACAGGTTTTCCTGTTAAGGATGCGTTGTGGATTAGTGTTCCTTTATCGGCTTTTATTATGTCGTGTGCTGCTTGTTTGACTATGTATGTATTAGGAAAAATCAAGGGGATAGATTCAAAGACTATGGTTTTGTTTGGGATTGTTATTAACTTTTTCTTTCAAGCTCTGCAATCCTTAGTTCAGTTTAGTGCTACACCAGAAGTAGCTCAAGAAATTGTTTTTTGGATGTTTGGTAGTTTATTAAAATCTACTTGGACAGGTGTTGTTGTAAGTGGTGCGATTTTTATCGTAGGTTCTTTAGTTTTATCTCGTTATGCTTGGAAGCTTACTTCTCTTTCAGCAGGTGAAGAGAGAGCAAGAAGTCTTGGAGTTAATACAGATAGATTGCGTCTACATGTATTTATCATTAGTGCAGTCCTTACAGCAGGGGCAGTTGCCTTTGTAGGAACAATTGGATTTATTGGTTTGGTAGCTCCACACTTTGCACGTTTACTAGTAGGCGAAGATCAGCGTTACTTATCTCCTTTATCAGCATTGTTTGGTGCACTTTTAATGCTTACAGCTTCAATTATAGCCAAAATAGTTGTGCCTGGAATCATAGTGCCTATTGGAATTGTAACATCATTAGTAGGAGTACCATTCTTACTCTACTTAATTTTAAGGAGGTCTGAAGTAAGATGATAAAAATGAAAGTTTCAAATCTTGCTGTTAGTTATCAACATAAACCAGTAATTAAGGATGTTTCTTATACCCTTAAGGGTGGTGAAATGACATCAGTTATAGGGCCTAATGGTACAGGTAAGACTACTATGATTAAAGCGATTGCACATTTGATTAAATATAAAGGAAAGGTAACTTTAGAAGATTCAAATGGTCAACCTATTTCTAAGAATAAAATTGCTTATGTACCACAAATGTCAACAACAACAACTACGTTATCTGTATTTGAAATGGTTTTATTAGGAAGAGTAAAAGAACTTAGTTGGAAGGTAGAAAAGCATCATCTTGATGCAGTAACACAAATGCTAGATGGGCTTGGATTATTATCGCTTAGTGATAGGCCATTTTGCAGACTAAGTGGAGGCCAGCGTCAGTTGGTAACAATGGCTCAGGCATTAGTTTCAAAACCAAAAGTATTGCTACTAGATGAACCTACCAGTGCACTTGATCTTAGGCATCAACTTCAAGTTCTTGATGTAGCACAACAATATACAAAACAAGAAGGAATTATTACAGTGGCAGTGCTTCATGATCTTGCTTTAGTAGCACGTTATAGTGATAATATTCTTCTGTTACATAATGGTTATGTAGAAAAAGAAGGATTACAAAGAGATGTATTAAAGAAAGATTTATTACAAAAGGTTTATCAAGTGGAAGTAGATGTAAGTGTTAGTAATAAAGGATATACTACAGTAACTCCAATAAGACCTTGCAATATTAAACAACTAGAATATACTGCATAATTTTTTATATATAAATAACTCAAATATATTTTAATAAATTTGCATATCGATATCTGAGAGTGTTTGATTTAAAAAAACAAACTACTCTCAGATATTAAATTATAAAGGGAAAAGCTTTGTAGTATTAGAATATGGGGTAGATATTATATTTAAAGAAAAGGAGAAAAAAATGAAAAACGGTGTAATTCTTGCTATTCTATCATCACTTGTTTTTAGTATTATGAATGCTTTTGTAAAGGCAGTCAGTTTATCAGTTCCCTATGCGGAGGTTGTATTTTTTAGAAGTATTATAGGAACCATTCTTATTTATTTAATAATGAAACGCAATAAAGTTGGATTCTTGAGGAAAGGTATACCGTTGCTTGTATTAAGAGGTGTTTTGGGAGCTCTTTATCTGCTTGCTTATTTCTATACTATTTCTAAGATACCTCTAGCAGATGCAAGTATATTGGTACATTTATCACCTTTCTTTGTGATTGTTTTCTCAGTTATTTTCCTAAAGGAGAAAATATCCAAAAAAACAATTTATCTGCTTCCAATTGTTATTTTGGGTGCTATGTTAGTTATTCAACCATTTAATTATTCCACTTACTCTATATATGCGTTGTTTGGTATTATTAGTGCTATATTTTCAGCAGGCGCATCAATAACTATACGTTATTTGAGTAAAAAGCACCATACCTATGAGATTATTTTTTATTTTCTTGCAACAGCTACCTTAGTATCTATTCCCCTTATGTGGAATGATTTTATTATACCGACAGCTCGTGAACTTTTTTACCTTGTATGCATTGGAACTGTTTCTTTATTAGGGCAAGTATTTTTAACTAAAGCTTTTACTCACGAGAGTGCTGCTGTTGTAGCTGTAACTCGTTATATAGGTATTGTTTTTAATGGAATGTGGGGATTTTTATTTTGGACAGAAGTGCCGGATATGCTAACTGTTTTAGGAGGAGTACTTATTGTAACTGCTTGTATAGCTCAATCATGGAAAAAACAAAATGCAGTTATATCAGATAAAAAAACAAAAAATAACAAGCTAAATATGAAAGTACAATAAGAGAGTGAAAGCTCTCTTTTTTTATGATTATGAAATATTGTGCCTTTAATTTTTAGGTTTGATGCTTAAAAATTAAACATTCTTTTGATTTCATATTTTGTTATGATAATATGGTGGTAGTTTACGATATAATAAAGTAGAGGTGAAAAATATGAGAGAAATACACGTAGGAAAAAATGAGGCAAATCAAAGAATAGATAAATTTCTTAGAAAATATATGGCAAAGGCTTCGTTGAGTTTTATTTATAAAATGATTCGTAAAAAAAATATTAAGGTAAATAAAAAGAGGACAGAAAATCACTACATATTAAAGGAAGGGGACAATATTCAGCTATATTTAAGCGAAGAGACTATAGAAGGATTTATTGAAAAAAAAGAGATCAAGAAGATAAAGAGAACTTTCAGTATTGTCTATGAGGATAAAAATGTTTTATTGGCAGAAAAGCCTCAAGGACTTTTAGTGCATGAAGATTTAAAAGAAAATGAAAACACATTGGTGAATCAAGTAATAAAATATTTATATGATAAGAAAGAATATAATCCAGAAGTAGAAAAAACTTTTGTTCCTGCAAGTGTAAATAGACTTGATCGAAATACTAGTGGGATTGTAATATTCGGAAAAAATAATAAAGCTTTACAAAACTTAAATGAAATGATTCGAAAAAAGGATGCCATAAGGAAATATTACTTAACTATTGTAAAAGGAAAACTAGAAGGAAAAAAGGAACTTAGAGGATATTTAATAAAAAATGAAAGAAAAAATAAAGTAGTAGTTATCGATAAGAAAAGGCAGGGTGCAAAAGAGATTCATACAATTTATCGATCAATTCAAACTAACGGACAATACAGTTTAGTAGAGGTTGAAATCATTACAGGTAGAACTCATCAAATACGTGCACATTTAGCAAGCATTGGACAACCACTCGTTGGAGATAGCAAATATGGAGATATAAAAATAAATGAATTTTTCAAAAAAAAATTTGGATTAAAGCATCAGTTTTTACATGCTTATAAAATATCTTTTAAAAAATGCATTGGAAATTTAGATTATTTAAATGGAAAAAGTTTTTATTCAGATTTGCCAAAAATATTAGAAAATATAAAAACAGATTTATTTTCATAATCATTATAAAAACGTATATGAAGGTGTATTAAGGGAGAAATCCTAATTCTTGATTGTTCAAATTTCAAATACATGATAGAATAAATTGTACTGAAGTTTAATAAGGAGAGATAAAAATGAATAGAAAAGAGCTTGTAGAATGGATTAAAACCATAGTTATATCTGTAGTGATTGCAATGGTTATAACACAATTTGTAAGACCTACCTTGGTTAAGGGTTATTCTATGTATCCAACTTTGAATGAATATGATTATTTGATTATTAATAAAATTCCTTATATGATGCATGAACCAGAAAGAGGAGATATAGTGGTATTCAAATCCCATTTAAAGACATTAGAAGGAAAAGATAAAGATCTAATTAAGAGAGTGATAGGTGTTGCAGGAGATAAAATAAAAGTGACAGATGGAGAAGTTTATGTAAATGGAGAAAAATTAAATGAACCATATATTAATGGAGATTATACTCCTGGTGAGGTTGAGCTTGTGGTTCCAAAGGATATGATCTTTGTAATGGGAGACAATAGACAAAATAGTTTAGATAGTAGAGATGAAAGAGTAGGACCTGTTAAGATAGATGTTGTTAGAGGAAAGGTTTTGGTTAGATTATATCCATTTAATAAAATCGGAAAGGTTAAGTAAAAAGCTTAGGAAATTTGCCTAAGCTTTTTTGTTTATTTTTGTGTTTAATTGCACATGATAAATAATGAAAAATATTAAAGGAGGTTGATTGTAATGAAAGTTAGAGATTTGATGACAAAAGAAGTATCTTTTGCAAATACTAATACACCAATTAGCCAAATTGCAACAAAAATGAGAGATTTAGATGTAGGATCTATTCCAGTTTGTGATCAAAATAATCGTGCAATTGGTATTGTTACAGATAGGGATATTGTTCTTCGCAGTGTTTCAAATGGAAATATTGATGTAAATGCACAAGACGTTATGTCAGGTCAATTAGTTTATGCAACACCAGATATGCATGCGCATGAGGCAGCAAAGCTTATGGCAGATAATCAAATAAGAAGGCTACCTGTAATAGAAAATGGACGTCTTGTAGGGATACTATCCATAGGAGATTTAGCTACTGTAAACATTTATATAAATGAGGCTGGAGATGCTTTAAGCGATATTTCTCAATCAAATAAATAAAATATGTAAAGAAAGGGAAGTTCCTGAAAAAAACAGGAACTTTCTTTCATTTATGGGAAGATTAAATGTTTAATTTTGGGTATAATAGAATATGAAATAGATTCATAAAACAACAATCATAAGGGGGAGTGCAAGATGAATACTGATAAAAAAATAAAGATTGTCATTGATGGTGAAAAAGAAATAGAAGTTTATAAAGGAATTACCCTAAAGGAAATCAGTAAAAAATTTAAAGATAATACTAGATACATTATAGTTGGCGCAAAAATGAATAATCAATTAAGAGAATTAGACTATGAAGTACATGAAGATGCTAATATTGAGCTTGTTGATTTATCTACAGCAGATGGAATAAGAATTTATCAAAGAAGCTTATCCTTTGTTTTTATAAGAGCAGCTATGGAAATTCTATCAGGCTGTAAAGTAACTGTTGAACATTCTTTAAGCAAGGGCTTGTATTGCGAAATACATTATAAAAGGGAAATAACAGAGGAGGATGTTAAAAGAATTGAAGCTAGAATGAGAGAGATCATTGAGGAGGATGTACCTTTTACAAAGAGTAGCGTATCTATAGAAGAAGCAAAGAGAATTTTTAAAGAATTAGGACTAGAAGCTAAAACTGAGCTTTTAGATTTTAGAAAAAGCCCAGAAATAAATATATACAGCTGTGGATGGTTAAAGGATTATTTTTATGGGTATATGGTTCCAAGTACAGGTTATTTAAAATTGTTTCAGCTAAAATATTATGCTCCGGGAGTAATTATACAATATCCTGAAAAATATAATCCAAATGAAATTCCTCCCTTTGAGGAACAAAAGAAGCTTGCGAATATATTTAGAGAAGCAGAAAAATGGGGAGAAATAATGGAGGTTGGCTATGTTGCCAATTTGAATAAAAGGATTATAGATAAAGAGTATCCAGAGCTTATTAGAATAGCAGAAGCTCTGCATGAAAAAAAGATTGCACAAATAGCAGATAAGATTACAGAAAAGAATAAAAGAATTATCTTAATTGCAGGACCATCTTCTTCTGGAAAAACAACTTTTGCTCAGAGACTAGCTATTCAGCTAAAAGTAAATGGATTAAAACCTGTGGCATTATCGGTAGATGATTATTTTGTTGATCGAGAGCTTACTCCAAGAGATGAAAATGGCGAGTATGATTTTGAAGCATTAGAAGCTGTGGATTTAGATTTGTTCAATGAGCATCTTACAAGATTGTTAAATGGAGATCGTGTAGAAATTCCCACATTTAATTTTCATAAGGGATTGAGAGAATATAGAGGAAAATTTATGCAAATAAAAGAAGATCAGCCAATTATTATTGAAGGAATACATGGACTCAATGATAAATTAACAAAAGATATTACTCAAGATAAAAAATTCAAAATATATGTTAGTGCATTAACTCAATTAAATATTGACGATCATAACAGAATACCTACTACAGATACTAGACTTATTAGAAGAATTGTAAGGGATAGTAAATATAGAGGACATTCTGCTCTTACTACATTAAAGCTTTGGAATTCTGTTAGAAGAGGAGAAAAGAGAAATATTTTTCCATTTCAGGAAGAAGCAGATATTATGTTTAATTCTGCTTTGGTATATGAATTAGCAGTCCTCAAAAAATATGCAGAGCCTCTTTTAAATGAAATATCAGAAGAAGAACCGGAATATACAGAAGCAAAAAGACTTTTAAAATTCCTTCATTACTTTGTTTCTATAGAAGAAGATAATGTTATCCCTCAAACTTCTATCATAAAAGAATTTATTGGCGGAAGCTGTTTTGAAGAATAAATTTATTGTAAATTTAAAAGCAGTGAAAAAATCACTGCTTTTGCTTATTTAAAAAATGGTTGAAATAAAGAAGCTTGGGTAAAATTTTATTGTAAAAGGGAGTGTTTTTGTGCTATTTGTAGTAATTATTCTGATGATAATAGGTCTAATAGGCAGCTTTATACCTGGAATCCCTGGAAATGGATTGATTTTTTTATCAACATTAGGATATGGTATGTTTACAAGGTTTGAAAAGATAAGTGTAAGTTGGATTATATTTTTTGCAGTTCTTACTATTTTAGCTTTTATATTTGATTATGTTTCTAGTATGCTAGGAGCAAAGAAATTCGGGGCTACAAAACCAGGAATTATTGGAGGAATATTAGGAGGCTTTATTGGATTCTTAATGTTAAATATACTAGGATTATTAATAGGTCAATTTTTAGGTACATGTATAGGAGAATGGTCTTATGGAAAAGAGTTAAAGGATTCTATGAAATCAGGTGTTGGAACTATTGTTGGATATATTTTAGGGGTTGTAGTGAATACAACTATTGGTTTAACGATAATAGGAATATTTTTAATAAAAGTATTAAGATAGAAAGGTTGTGAAAAAGATGTTGAATATAGGGTGTCATTTATCAATATCAAAAGGTTTTTATAAAGCAGTAAAAGAAGCATTAAGTATTAATGCTAATACTTTTCAATTTTTTACTAGAAATCCAAGAGGAGGAAAAGCTAAAGAACTAGATTTAGAAGATATAAAAAAATCAAACGAGCTAATGGAAAAAAATAATTTTTCATTTATTTTAGCTCATGCTCCATATACAATGAATTTATGTTCAGCTAAACCAGATATTCGTGAATTCGGAAAGAATATATTAAAAGACGATTTAGAAAGGTTAAAACACATTCCAAACAGTTTATACAATTTTCATCCTGGTTCTCATACAGGACAAGGAGTTAAAAAGGGTATTGAACAGATTATAAATGCATTAAATGAAGTAATAAAAGAAGATATAGACACTTGGATTTTATTAGAAACAATGAGTGGAAAAGGAACAGAAGTTGGAAAATCACTTGAAGAACTTAAACAAATTATTGATGGAGTTAAATATAATGATAAAATAGGCTTATGTTTAGATTCGTGTCATTTGTATTCAAGTGGTTACGATATTGTGAATAATCTTGATGGAGTCATTGAAGAAATTGATAATATTATAGGACTTAATAGGGTAAAAGCATTTCATTTAAATGATAGTAAGCATGAGTTAAGTAGTAATAAAGATAGACATGAATTAATAGGAAAGGGAACGATAGGGTTGGATGCTATTATAAATATTATAAATCATCCTAAGCTGTCGCATCTTCCATTTATATTAGAAACACCTAATGATGTAAAAGGTTATGAAGAAGAAATAAAAATTTTGAAAGATAAATATAGATAAAAAACTTCAAAGCTTATTCACTTATCCTTATATATTTCTTTTTTGAAGCTTAGTAAAATGAAAAGGTGATAAAAATTGATGAGCAAAAATAAAGTAGCTGTTGGCTTAAGTGGTGGTGTTGATAGTACTGCTACAGCGTATATTCTTAAAAAAGAGGGATATGATGTTATAGGTATTACAATGATTGTCTGTGATGAATATGACAAGGATTGCAATGTAATTGAGCCTAAGTTTGTAAAAGATGCAAAACGAATTGCTAAAATTCTTGATATCCCTCATTATATAGTAGATTATAAAGATATTTTTAAAATAACTGTTAAAAAGGAGTTTGAAGAGGAATATTTAAAAGGCAGAACACCTAATCCATGTGTTACATGTAATCGGATTATAAAGTATGGAAAACTCATAGAAACTGCTCATAGCTTAGGTGCATATTATATTGCTACTGGTCATTATGCTACTATTCGTTATGATAAAGAGCTAAAAAGATATCGAATTTTTAAGGGCGTAGCAGAAAGAAAAGACCAGGCATATAATCTTTATTCTTTGAGTCAAGAACAATTAAAGCATATATTATTGCCTCTTGGGAAATTTAATTCAAAGGAAGAAGTTAGAAAATTGGCATTTGAAATTGATCCTATGATTGCAAAAAAAAATGATAGTACAGGTATATGCTTTGTTCCAAATGAAGATCATATATCCTATCTTACATCTGTATCTTCAAATGCATCAAAAAGTGGTAATTTTGTAGATAAAACTGGAAAAATAATTGGAAAACATAAAGGAATTGTTTATTATACAATTGGACAGAAAAGGGGACTTGGAATAAATTGCAATCGCCCAATGTTTGTAGTTGCAATAGATGCTGAAAAGAATGAGATTGTTCTTGGAGAGGATCAAGATACTTATTCAATAGGATTAATAGCTAAAAATGTAAACTTTACGCTTTTTGATAAGCTAGAAGAGGAACTTAGAGTAGAAGCAAAGGTTTGTCAGTGGGGATGGTTTTTACCTGCTACGGTTTTTAGCTTAGGAAAAGGATGGGTTAAAGTTATATTTGATAAAAAGGAACGAGCTATTGCACCAGGACAATCAGTAGTATTTTATCATGGAAATGAAGTTATTGGTGGGGGGATCATAGAATCGGTTATAAAGGAATAATAAATTATATATAAAAAAATGAGGGAATTGGTATGAATCGATTCCCTCATTATGCTAACTCTAGTCCAATTTCAATCATATCTGTTAATGTTTTTTCTCTTTCTTGAGCTGTTGTTTCTTCATGTGTAACTAAGCTGTCGCTTACAGTTAATATTGCAAGGGCATTCACACCTAGTTTAGCTGCATTCATATAAAGAGCTGCTGCTTCCATTTCTACTGCTAATACACCCATATCTGCCCATTTTTTCCAAGCATCTGGATCTGCATTATAGAAAATATCACTAGAAAGAACATTTCCAACCTTTGTAGGAATCCCTTTTTGGTCAGCAATATTTTTAGCTTTTAATAATAATTCAAAGCTAGCTGTAGGAGCATATGTTCCAGGTAGACCGTACTGTTGAGCATAGCTTGAATTTGTTGAAGCACTCATTGCTAAAATTACATCACGAACCTTTACATCTTTTTGATAGGAACCACATGAACCAATACGAATTAAGTTTTTTACACCGTATTCTGTGATCAGTTCATGAGAATAAATTCCTATTGATGGCATTCCCATACCTGTTCCTTGCACAGAAACTCTCTTACCCTTATATGTTCCTGTATAACCATACATACCACGAACCTCATTATAGCATGTTACATTTTCTAAAAAGTTCTCAGCTACGTATTTTGCACGTAGTGGATCTCCTGGTAAAAGAATCGTTTCTGCAATATCACCTTTTTTTGCACCTATATGTACTGTCATCTTTATTCCTCCTCTAAAAAACTTTAATTATGGTGCTTAATATTATTTTCTCTTATTTTGTCTTATTTCGTCAAGAGGTATTTGGAAATTTATGTTTAAGATATATTCAATAAAGGGTTATTTTATAGGATCAACAGAATAGTTTACTTTATATTTACTAGCTTCATATAATTCTATTTCAATTCTAGGATTTTCTTTATCAATATAATCAAATAACAAAACAGGCTTTAGCTGTTTATCGTTTTTGATGATCCCACTTTTTTCAATACCATCACAAATACTTTTAGGGTAATTGTGCAAATCTCCCATTCTTTTGTCTGGGAAATAAAGATTAATAATAGTAATAATGTTTCCCTTTAAAGGAGGTCCATCATACTGTTGATTAATAAAACCAGCAATTTTATTTTCATAAGCAATATATTTGCTGTGTTTACCTTGTCTTGGCATCCAAACCTGTCCATGAACGTTTTTAAGCTTGAAATTTGATTTACTGATAGGTTTACCAGGTACAGAAATTTTTATCATTTTTACACCTCCAGAGGATATTCTAACATAGATCTAGCATATAATAAATTAAAGATACTTTATGAAGTTATAATATTGTTAAAATGTGGGAAAACTTGATAAAAAGAGTTATTGGGATGTGATGATATGTTAGATGTGGTATTTAAGTGGTTAAAATGCATATTGACTGTTATTGTTGTTACCCTTTTATTAGAAAGATTTGTTTTCGGGTTTACAATTGTACAAGGGCTATCTATGCAGCCAACACTTAAAAATAATGATAAACTATTTATCAACAAGCTTGTTTATCTGTTTGAAGATCCACACCGTGGAGATATTATTATTTTTCATCCTCCTATTGATGAGAGAGAAGACGAATTATTTGTTAAAAGAGTGATTGCTGTGGAAGGAGATCATTTTCAAATAAAAAGAGGAAATTTATATATTAATAATAAGTTAATTGAAGAGCCATATATTATACATGAGGATTATCAGGATCGATTATATAGTTTAACTAGCGGGATTGTACCTAAGGGTATGGTATTTGTTATGGGAGATAATAGAAATGACAGTAATGATAGCAGGTGCTTTGGCTTTGTACCAAAAAAAAATATAGCAGGAAAAGCTGATTTTAGAATATGGCCTTTAGATACGGTACATGCTTTTTCTTCTAAATGATGAAAGAAGACAAATATGTCTTTTTTTTGTTGAATTTTTAGTGTTTGATGAATAGGCAAACAACATCAAAATGAAATATAAAAGATAGTTCATTCCAGATAACTTTTGAAAAAACAAAACTTCATTCCATGAAAAAATACTAAACCTTCAAAACTCACTTTGTTCAAACAATGAAGGTTTTTAACGTATTTTTCATGAAATTTCAGTAAGTTTTTTTACAAAAGTTATCGAAGTCATTCACTTATCTTTATATATTTCTTTTCTTTATGTTGGTGTTGTTTACCTATATAGAAATGATTAAGGAGGCTTTTTGATAAAAATAGATGGAGAGATGGACAAGATTTATGAATAAAATGGATTAAAGAAGGATAGGAAGGAAGGGGGATCTTATGCATAAATACAAAGAACTTTCCTATAAACAATTAAAGAAAATATACAATCTTGATAATTTTGACTTTCAATCAACAGAGGAATTAAAACCTATAGATGGTATTATAGGGCAAGATAGGGCTTCGAAAGCTATGGAATTTGGATTGCATGTAAAAAATTCAAAATATAATATATTTGTTGTTGGAGTAAAGGGAACTGGTAAAAAAAGTTATGTAAAGAAAATAGTAGAAAAAAATGCAAAGTTAGAAAATATACCAGATGATTGGTGTTATGTTTATAATTTTGAAGAGCCAAGTCGACCTATTTCTTTGAATGTACCTCCTGGGATGGGAAAAATATTTTGTGATGATATGGATGAATTAATTAATGAGCTTTTAGAAGAGATTCCAAAAGCATTTGTTGATGAAGCTTATGAACGAGAAAAGACAGAAATCATTAAAAAATATCAGGAAAAAAGAAATACCTTATTAGAAGAATTAACAGCATATTGTTTGGAAAATGGTTTTGTGATAAAAAATACAAACAAAGGCTTTGCGCTTGCGCCACTTATTGATGGGAAGGCAATGAGTGATCAAGAATATCAAGAATTAGATGAAGAACAAAGAAAAGAAATTGAAAGGAAGGCAGAAGATGTAGAAATAAAAGCATTAGAATTATTGAGAAAAATAAAAGCTGTTGAATATAAAGCAAAGAGGAATATAGCTAAATTAGATCGGGAATTAGCAAAAAAAGTTATAAAACCTTGTATGGATATACTCTTTGATAAATATAAAGAGAATGAAAAAGTAATAAAATATTTGAAAGCTGTTAAAAAAGATATTGTAGAGAATATATATGATTTTGATGTAGAAGAAGATGAACAAGAGGATTTGTTAGAAGAAGATTTTATTAAAAAATACAAAGTAAATCTATTTGTAGACAATAGCAATAATGATGGGGCACCTGTAATTATTGAATACAACCCTAATTATCAAAATCTTACAGGAAAAATTGAGTACGAAAATGAGCAAGGGTCATTAAAGACGGATTTTACTATGATTCGACCTGGTGCTATTCACAAAGCAAATGGTGGTTATTTAATTCTTCAAGCAGATCAGGTGCTTAGAAATATTAAGTCTTGGGATACTTTAAAAAGAGTAATAGAAACTAGTGAAGTAAGGGTAGAGGGTCTTAGAACTCATTTAGGAATTATAGATATTGCTTCATTGAAGCCTGAGCCTATACCAGTGAATTTGAAGGTAATACTTATTGGAAATTCATATATATATCGCCTTCTTTATGAATACGATGAAGATTTTGAAAAATTATTTAAAATAAAAGTTGATTTTGATTCTGTGATGGATGCAACATTAGAGAATGAGATGAAAATGGCTCATTTCATAAGTTTTTTTTGCAACAAAGAGGGGCTTAAGCATTTAGATGTAAGTGGTGTTGCAAAGGTTTTAGAATATAGTCATCGTATTGCAGGAAGTCAAAAAAAGCTTACTACAAGATTTAACAAATTGGTTGAAATATTAATTGAAGCGGATGTTTGGGCTGAAATGGAGCAGAGCTTATTAATTCAAGAAAAACATATAAAAAGAGCGTATATGGAAAGAATATACAGAAATAATCAAATCGAAGAAAAAATAGAAGAAATGTATAAAAACGGTAAAATTTTATTTAGTTTAAAAGGAAAAAAAGTAGGTAGAATTCATGGTTTATCTGTTATTGATTTGGGAGACTATATTTTTGGGAAGCCTTCTGTTATTACGGTTACAACTTTTGCGGGGAATAAAGGGGTTATAAATATTGAAAGAGAAGTAGATATGAGTGGAAGTGTTCATGATAAGGGAGTGATGATTCTAGAAGGTTATTTAAATGAAAAGTTTGCACAAAAATATCCTTTAAGCATAACAGGGAAAATATGCTTTGAACAAAATTACAGTGGCATAGATGGAGATAGTGCATCAAGTACGGAGCTTTATGCATTATTATCTAGTATAAGTGATGTGCCTATTCATCAACATATTGCAGTTACAGGATCTGTAAACCAAAAAGGTGAAATACAGCCAGTAGGAGGGGTAACGGAAAAGATTGAGGGCTTTTTCTCTTTATGCAAATATTATGGACTTACAGGAGAGCATGGAGTTATCATTCCTCATCAAAATATTGAGGATTTAGTTCTTTCTGATGAGGTAATAGATGCTGTAAAGGAAGGAAAGTTTCATATATATCCTATTGCTACAATTGAAGAAGGAATAGAAATATTAACTAATCAATCCTTTGAATATATTTGTGAGAAGATTAATAAAAAATTAGAAGAATATAATCATGAAAAAAAAGATGAGAGAAAAAGTAAGGGACCAAGAATGTTTAGAAGATAAAGAAATAGGTGGCTTGCCACCTATTTCTTTATACCATTTAATAATAGATCATGTAGATTTTCTATATTTATTTCTTCTGAGTAAGAATCCTTTATAAATATTTTGCTAACTTGAATGTGATGAACGCTACCCATGAAAGCTAATGCAGCAGTATAAGGATTAACATTTCTAAAAATACCTTCATCTATGCCAGCTTGAATCAAATCTGCAAAGAACTGAATTTGTTTTATCCTATTGTTTTTCATGATTTTATGAACCTCTAAACCAATATTATAAGCTTCACGCATAAATATTTGAGCTAAATCACCATGCTTTGTCATAATTTCTTCTTCAATAAGAATATAGCGTTTCAATTTATCCATAATAGTTTTTTCTTTTTCAATAGCTGCGATTAGATTTTCATAGTAAAGATTAGCATAATATTTCATCATTTCTATAAACAATTGTTTTTTACTATCAAAATATTCGTAAATGGTACCTTTACCAACACCAGCTTTAGCTGCTATTTCACTGACTGTTGCTTTATGGAATCCATCTCTACAAAATATTTTCATAGCAGCTTCAATAATTAATTGTTTTTTGTCTTTTACTTTTTTCATGTCAAACCTCCAACAAACCTAAGAACTAATGGTTTTCATGAATAACTTTTTTCTTTTTGCCTTTAAATTTGGATTTTATTTTTATCAGTATGTCATCAAATACGGTATATACAACAGGTATAAATGCTAGGGTCAATACTGTTGATAGCAGTAGCCCACCTACAACTACAGTAGCCATTGGAGCTTGTGTAGATGCTCCTTCTCCGATTCCTAGTGCTAATGGCATTAATCCTAAAACGGTTGTTAGTGTTGTCATAAGAATAGGTCTAAATCTTGTAGCAGCAGCTTGAATGATAGCTGTTTTTCTACTCAACCCCTGTTCTCTTAATTGATTAATATAGTCTACTAAAACAATGGCATTATTTACAACTATTCCAGCCAACATAATAACACCAATAAATGCTGGAACAGATAGGGAACGTTTTGTGATGAAAAGACCAATCAGTCCCCCTGATAATGCAAATGGTACAGAAAGCATTACTGTAAAAGGATGTAGTAATGATTCAAATTGTGATGCTAAAATCATATAAACTAAGATAATAGATAGAAGCAGTGCTTTTGCAAGACTTGAGAATGCTTCCATCATGTCTTCTTGTTGTCCTGTAAAGTTGTAACGATATCCTGATGGTAATGGATGCTCTTCAAACTTTTTCTGAATGTCGTCTGTTACAGATTTTAAATCTCTACCATATAATTGAGAAGATATTGTAACTGTTCGAACCTGATTGATTCTTTTAATCTGCGTAGGAGAATTTCCATATTCTATATCAGCAATTTGACCAATAGGAACTACGGTACCTGTAGGAGATTTGATTAATATTTGCTTCATATTTTCAATAGAATCCTTTACATGGTCATCTAAAGAGAGATTCACATCGATTTCATCTCCATCATATTTAAAATTAGTGGCTTTTACGCCATCTACTGCTGCTTTTAAGATATTTGCTAAATCATATGTGGTAATACCATAGTGGGAAGCTATTTCTCTATCCAAAATTACTCTTGCTTCTGGTTCTCCTTCTTCTGTATCTAGACTTACATCTGCTGTACCAGGAATAGATTTTACAATTTTTTCAAAATCCTCCCCGATGGATTTTAAAAGTTTAATATCATCTCCTTTGATTTCTATTTCAATAGGAGCTTTTTGTGGACCGCCACCTGCCATAGAGGAAGCTTCACTAACAGAAATATCTGCTCCTGAAATAACAGATATTTTTTTTCTTACTTCATTTACAATATCTTCTGTAGATCGTTTTCTATTCTTTTGATCTACTAATGCACACATGACAGTTGAACTGTTTGAAGCAGAAGATGAAAATCCAAGATTTGACGAAACGATAGTAAATACTTTTTCTTTTTCAGGAATATTATTTACAATGTTTTCAACCTCAGAAACGATTTTATCTGTATTTTCTAAGCTGGTGCCAAAAGGAACTTCTATTTTAACACTAAACATCCCTTCATCTTCCTTTGGAAAAAATTCTGCACCAATCATACTGACTAAAGCAATGGAAGAAATGAATATTGCTAAACCAACAAAAATAGTTGTTTTTCTATGATCTAGGGTGAATTTCAATATATTTCCATAGAATTTTGCTACGCTATCAATAAAGCTTGAGAATATATCTAATAGCTTTCCTAAAGAAAAACCTGTATGCTTTCTTTCCTTTACTTCTCCAACCTTTAGAATTTTAGAAGATAGCATTGGTACAACTGTAAGGGAGATGACTAAAGATGCGAGTAATGAAAATGTTACTGTGAAAGATAGCTGTTTGAACACAATAGAAGTAAAGCCTTCAACGAAAACAATAGGTAAGAATACAGCTATTGTGGTCATTGTTGAAGCAAATACAGCCATTCCAACTTCTTTAGCACCTTTCATTGCAGCATCTTTTCTTGAAAGTCCTTCTTCTCTTAGACGATAAATATTTTCCAAAACAACAATAGAGTTGTCAACAAGCATACCGATTCCTAATGCTAAGCCTCCTAAAGAGATTAAGTTGATTGTAAGGCCTCCAAAATACATAAGGGCAAAGGTTGCAATAATGGATACAGGGATTGCAATACCAACAATAAAGGTTGAGCGTATGTTTCTTAAGAACAAATAAAGAATAATGACTGAAAGACAGCCTCCTACAACTGCATTTTTTGTAACATTATTGATTGATTTATTGATAAATTTTGATTGATCTACGCCTACAACAATGTTTAGTTGAGGATAGTCCTTTTGTATAGTAGCCACTTCTTGTAAAACCTTTTCGGCAACTTTTACTGTATTGGCAACAGATTGTTTCTTTATGGCAATTCCTAGAGCATTCTTTTTATTGACTCTGATCAAACTTTCTACGTCTTTATAATCAAGAGAAATATTAGCAATATCTGAAAGCTTTATGATTTCGCCATTTTTTAGAATAATCGGAACTGCTTTTATGTCATCTATAGTTTTAAATTCTCCAGTAGTTCTTGCTAATAATTCCTTTTCTCCTTTATTTACTCGACCACCTGGTAAATTTAAGTTTTCAGCTTTTAATATATTTTTAATTTGTGTAAGGGTTAGTCCGTAGCCAGATAATTTGTCTTGGTCTACTTTGATTTTTACTTCTCTTTCATTTTCACCATAAGTATCAACAGATGCAACACCATCTATTCTTTCAAAGCGAGATAAGATTTCATCTTCTATAAGGCTTTGAAGCTTTCCACTGTCCATATCAGAGGATATACCAAGCTGTATTATGGGCTGGGCGTTAGGGTCTATTTTTAATACTAAAGGAGTGGAAGCATCATCAGGTAAAATGCCTTTTACTAAATCAACTTTTTCTCTCATTTCAAGTGCTGCCATATCCATGTCTGTATTAGACTCAAATTCAGCTACAACAATAGAACTGCCTTCTCTTGAATAAGAAGATAGATTTTTTAATTTACTAACAGTAGCAATGGATTGTTCGATTGGTTTTGTAATGAGTGTTTCTATTTCTTCAGGTGCTGCACCGCTATAATTTATAGAAACGATTGCTACAGGAATTTCCATTTCTGGATAAAGGTCAATTGGAAGCAAATTTAAACAAACACCACCTAATAGGATTGCAATTAGCATAAACATGAGGGTGGTAACAGGTCTATTTACAGATATTTTTGATAAATTCATAGTATCAACTCCTATTCAGTGATTTTTACTTTATTTCCTTCATCCAAGTAGTTTTGACCTTTAGTTACGATTACATCACCTACATTTAATCCGTCCAATACTTCAACCTCTTTACCATTATCAAGTCCTAATGATACTTCTCTCATTTGAGCTTGATTATTTGTGATTACAAATACAACTTCTTTTCCTTCTTTTACAACTACTGAATCAGATGGAATCGTAATAATATTCTCTTTTTTATCAGAAACAATGCTGATTTCTGCAAACATACCAGCTTTTACTAAATTGTCTTTATTTTCTAATGTTATTTTCATTGGATAGGTAAGTCCATTTTTTGTAGGTGCTGGAGATAATGCAAATATTTTTCCTTTTAAAGGCTCCTTGCTTGCTGATTTTACAAGGATATTTACAGAATCACCTTTATGAACCTTGTTAATGAGATGCTCTGATATATTTGTTTCAATAAGAACTGTATCTAAGTTTGCAATAGTTATAGCAGGCATGCCGTTTGATGCCATTTCGCCTTTGCTTATATCTACAGAGGTGACAAAACCAGAAATAGGTGCTGTAATAGTACAATTAGATAGTTGTGATTTAGCATTTTCAAGAGCTACTTTTGATTGCTCTACTTGAGCTTTTACCATATTTAATTGTGCATCAGATGCTTGAAGCTGTGATTGTTCGAAAATCTGCTGAGAAATGACTCCTTGTTCATATAAGGCTTTATTTCTTTCATAGTTTTTCTTTGCATTCGCGATTTGTTCTTCTTTTAATTTTAGATTTGCAAGAGAAGCATTGTAGGCAGCTTCAGCCTGTTTTACAGCATTAGATAAATCTGTTGGATCTAATTCAAAAAGTACATCGCCCTTTTGAACTTTATCTCCGATTTCTACATATACATTGATTACCTTCCCAGGAACTTTAGGAACAACACTGGATTCTTCAATAGGCTTTATTTTCCCTGATAATGTTGTTTTTAGTATTAAGCTATTTTTTTCTACTTTAGTTGTTTGAACATTTACTAATTTTTCTTCTTTTGCTGCAACTATTTGTTTTTTTCCACATCCTGTAAACACAATAGTTACAAATAGAATTGCTGTGAATAGTAAGATGATTTTTCTGTTCATTTTATCCCTCCAAAACTGACCGGTCGGTCAATATATTTTCAAGATTTATTTTATATGTATATGCAAACATGGTCAAGAAAAAAATGTAAAAAAATAAGTTTTTTTAAAAGTTAATATAAGATAATTGTTGTAGAATATTCTATAGATGATTAAAATGATTAATAATATTATAAAGTTTATATAGGGGATACTAGGGTAGAAATAGTAAAGTCAGATGTTGAACATAGTTTAGAGAGGAAGATTTTATGCGTGTAAAAAAATCACAAGCGGAAATAAATAAAATTTTAAGAGTACTAGAAGATATGTATCCAGATGCTAAGTGTGAGTTGAATTATCATAATGCCTTTCAAATGCTTATTGCTACCATTCTTAGTGCACAGACAACGGATAAGAAAGTAAATAAGGTTACGAAAGAATTATTTGAAAAATATAAAACACCAAAAGATTTTTTGCAGTTAGAGATAGTTGAACTAGAAAATATAATAAAAGAAATAGGGTTATATCGTAGTAAGGCAAAAAATGTATTAAATACTTGTAGAATATTAGTTGAAGCATATGATGGCAAGGTACCTAATAGTAGAATAGAATTAATGAAACTGCCAGGAGTAGGTAGAAAAACTGCAAATGTAGTATTGAGTAATGTTTTTGGAGTACCAGCAATAGCTGTGGATACCCATGTTTTTCGAGTATCTAATAGAATTGGCTTGGCAGATAGTGATAATGTAAAGGATACAGAAAAACAGCTCATGGAAAATATTCCTAAAAATAAATGGACTAAAGCTCATCATATGTTGATCTTTCATGGAAGAAGAATTTGCAAAGCTAAAAATCCAAAATGTGATATGTGTTTATTAAAGCAGCATTGTAAATATTATAATGATTGTATACAATAAGTATAAAAGAGAAGAAACTCTCTTTTCCATTATATGCATGATAGATAGGAATATTATATATTAAAGGAGGATTAAAATGGAAAAACTATATGACGTAATCATAATAGGAGCAGGACCTGCTGGACTTGCAGCAGGTCTATATGCAGCAAGAGCGAAAATGAAAACATTGATTTTAGAAAAGGATAAAACAGGAGGTCAGATTGTTACGACAAATGAAGTAGCAAATTATCCAGGCTCTATTCAGAATGCTACAGGGCCAAGCCTTATTGCAAGGATGGTAGAACAGGCAGAGGAATTTGGTGCAGAAAGAAAGAAGGATACAGTGATAGATGTTGATTTTACTGAAAAAGTAAAGGTAATAAAGGGAGAGAAGGAAGTATATAAGTCTAAGGCAGTAATAATTGCAAGTGGTGCTACACCAAAACAAATTGGTTGTCCAGGAGAAAAGGAATTAATAGGAAAAGGAGTATCCTATTGTGCAACTTGTGATGCAGACTTTTTTACAGGTTTAGAAGTATTTGTAATAGGAGGAGGAGATTCTGCATTAGAAGAAGCTATGTATCTAACGAAATTTGCCAAAAAGGTTACGATTGTACATAGGAGAGATGAGTTAAGAGCTGCAAAATCAATTCAAGAGAAAGCATTTAAAAATGAAAAAATAGATTTTATGTGGGATACAGTAGTAGAAGAAATAAAAGGAGATGGAATTGTAGAAGCTATTGTATTTAAGAACAAAAAAACAGGTAAAATTACAGAATATCATGCAGATGAAAATGATGGAACATTTGGGATATTCCCATTTGTAGGATATAAACCTCAAAGTGATGTATATAAAGGAAAAATTGAATTAACAGATGATGGATATGTTATAACAGATGCAGACATGAGAACAAGTGTAGCAGGTGTATTTGCTGCTGGAGATATTAGAGTAAAATCCTTAAGGCAGGTAGTAACTGCTACAGCAGATGGTGCAATTGCAGCTGTTGCAGCAGAAAAATATATTGAAAATCATTTTGATTAAAGAGATAAAGAAAAATGGGTGATATATATCACCCATTTATTAAGGTTTTGGAGGTATAAATAATGAATAAGCCAGTAATTAAAGGTGCAGGATATGTTCTTGTACATACTCCTGATATGATCATTCATAATGGAACAACTCAGACTACAGAAAGAGTTACAAACCCTGATTCAGAATACCTTAAAAAGCTTCCAGAACATATTAGAAGCTATGAAGAGGTTTTAAATTATGCTCCTAATCAAGTGTACATAGGGAATATGCATCCAGAGGAATTAAGAGAATATGCTTTGCCGTGGTGTAGTAAAGATGCTAATTGCAAGGATCGTTTTGGGAAATTTGGAGAAATTATGCCTCAGGATGAGTTCATTGCGCTTATGAAGATTGTAGATGCATTTGATCTTGTAAAAATAGAAAAGGGCTTTAATAAAATATTAAAAGAAAAGCTTAGGCATCATCATTTATTGAAGGATGATGTAGCAAGGCTAAAAGAAGGAGAAGAATTATCTGAAATTGAGAAGTTTATAAATGAGCAGAATGCTGAAGCTATTTATCATGAGGGAAATTTAGTTGGTTGTGTAAAAAGAGCTCATGATGTAGATGCAAATTTAACTTCACATATTCTTTTTGAAAATTTAGTAGTAAAAGCTTCTGGTGTACTTGCGTTTAAACATCTTGTTGATAAGAATAATCTCAATGTAGCAGATATTGACTATATTATAGAGTGTTCAGAGGAAGCTTGTGGAGATATGAATCAAAGAGGTGGAGGAAACTTTGCAAAGGCTATTGCAGAATGTTCAGGTGCTATAAATGCAACAGGTTCAGATACAAGAGGCTTTTGTGCAGCACCAACTCATGCATTGATTCAGGCAGCATCTCTTGTAAAGGCTGGAACCTATGAGAATGTAGTTATAGTAGCAGGAGGAGCTACAGCAAAGCTTGGAATGAATGGAAAAGACCATGTAAAAAAAGAATTGCCTATATTAGAAGATGTAGTAGGTGCATTTGCAATACTTGTTAGTAAAAATGACGGTATAAATCCAATCATTAGAACGGATTTAGTAGGAAGACATACAGTAGGTACAGGTTCATCTCCACAAGCAGTAATCACTTCACTAGTTACAGCACCTCTTGATAAGGGAGGATTGAAGATTACAGATATTGATAAATATTCTGTTGAAATGCAGAATCCAGATATTACAAAACCAGCAGGAGCAGGAGACGTGCCAGAGGCAAACTACAAAATGATTGGTGCTTTAGGAGTTAAAAGAAAAGAATTAGATAGAAAAGAGCTTCTAAATTTCGTGAAAGAACATGGTATGCCTGGTTGGGCACCAACACAAGGACATATTCCGTCAGGAGTTCCTTATATAGGCTTTGCTAAGGAGGATTTAACAGAAGGTAAATTAAATAGAGTGATGATTATAGGAAAGGGAAGCTTATTTTTAGGGCGTATGACAAACCTGTTTGATGGTGTATCTGTAGTTATTGAAAGAAATTCAGGAGTAGAAGAAACAGTAGGGGTATCAAAAGAAGAGATAAAAAATATGATAGCGGAGGCTATGAAAGATTTCGCATCACATCTACTAAAGGAATAGGGGTGATGATTATGGGACAAAAAAGAGCGGTGAAACAAATAATAGGAAAAACCTTTATAGAAATTGCTGATGCTATAAAAAGTGGCGAATTTGGAGAAAAAATAAGGATAGGCCTTACAATATTAGGAAGTGAGCATGGCATAGAAAATTTAGTAAAGGGTGCTGAAATAGCAGCAAAAAAAGGAGAAAACTTTGATATTGTTCTTATTGGACCAAAGGTGGATACATATTTAGAAATTGTAGAAGTAGAATCAGAGAAGGATATGCATAAAAAAATGGAGGAATTATTAGATAGTGGATACATAAAAGCATGTGTAACTATGCACTACAGCTTTCCAGTTGGTGTGTCAACAGTAGGAAGAGTAATCACACCGGGATATGGAAAAGAAATGTTTATAGGAACAACAACAGGAACATCATCAGTAAATAGAACAGAGGCAATGGTAAAAAATGCATTGTATGGAATAATTACAGCAAAAGCGATGGGGATAGAAAATCCAACAGTAGGAATATTAAATGTAGATGGAGCAAGACAGGTAGAAAGAGCATTAAAGGAACTAAGAGATAATGGATATAATATTAACTTTGCAGAATCTATGCGTTCAGATGGCGGAGTCATAATGAGAGGAAATGATCTTCTTGCAGGAACAGCAGATGTGATGGTAACAGATACGCTTACAGGAAATATTATGATGAAAGTATTTTCATCATTCACAACGGGAGGAAGCTATGAAGGCTTAGGATATGGATATGGTCCGGGTGTAGGAGAAGATTATGATAAAATCATTCTTATCCTATCAAGAGCATCAGGAATACCAGTAGTATCAAATGCCCTTAGCTATGCGGCAAAGGTAACAAAAGGAAAAATACTAGAAATAGCAAAGGAAGAATTTGAAAAAGCAAAGAAAGCAAAGCTTGATGAAATATTAAAGCATTTAAGAAAAGATATAAAAGAGTAGCAGATAATTTTTAGAACTCCGGAGTAGCCGGAGTTTTTGAAATAATAGATGGCGATGGAAAAAGGAAATTGTAAAATTATGAAGAATATAATAAAAAGATAAAGGTTCAAATGTGAAAGAGGTGCGAAAAATGACAGATTCTACATTGACCAAAATAAGTCCACATGAAGCTATTTTTTCATTGGATATTGGTACAAAGAGTGTTGTAGGTATTATTGCCAAAAAAGAAGATGAGAAGTTTATGGTCATAGATGTTGAGATGATGGAATATTCAAGTCGTGCTATGTATGATGGACAAATACATGATATTGATAAGGTTGCTCAGGTTGCAAAAAAAGTAAAAGAAAAACTTGAGAATAGATTAGGATTTAAATTAACACGAGTAGCTATTGCAGCTGCAGGTCGAGCTTTAAAAACTTGTAGAGTTCAAGTTAGCAGAGAGATTGATAGTACAAAAGAAATCGAGCAAGGGACTATTAATAGTTTAGAAATTGAAGGGATACAAAAGGCACAGGAGATGCTAGATAACAAGATTAGTAGCAAAGATACAAAATATTATTGTGTTGGATATACAGTAGTAAATTATTACTTAGATGATAATATGATTACATCTTTAAAAGGGCATAGGGGTGATAAGATTCAAGCTGATATTTTAGCTACTTTTCTACCTCATATTGTTGTAGATAGCTTATATTCTGTAATGAATAAAATAGGACTAGAAGTAATCCATTTAACACTTGAGCCTATTGCGGCTATTCATGTTGCAATTCCTCCTAAACTTAGATTATTAAATTTAGCATTGGTTGATATAGGGGCAGGGACATCAGATATTGCTATAACACAAGATGGAACGGTAGTGTCTTATGCTATGGCATCTATTGCAGGAGATGAAATAACAGAAGCAATTGCTAAGGAGTTTTTGTTAGATTTTGATACTGCTGAAAGGCTAAAAGTAGAGTTAAATAAAAAGGATAGTCACACTTTTGAGGATATTGTAGGAATTCCTTATACAATGACTACGGAAGAAATAGTAGATAAAATAGCTCCTGTTATTGAAAAGCTTGCTTTTGAGATTGCAGAAAAAGTAATTCAATATAATGGAAAATCACCAAGTGCTGTTTTTTGTATAGGTGGAGGGAGTCAAATACCAACCTTGACAAAATATTTAGCAGATAAATTAGGATTAAGACCAGAAAGAGTAGCTATTAGAGGCACTGAGATTATTGAAAATATAGAATTTTTATGCAAACAGCTCGAAGGTCCGGAATTTATTACACCTATTGGAATTGGTATTATCAGTGTAAAGGATGGAGATGATAATTTTATAGAAATAAGTGTGAATGAAGAGCTGATAAAATTATTCAATACTAAAAAGCTTTTTGTATCAGATGCTTTGATTAGAGCAGGGATTAATGCGAAAAGATTAATTGCTAGAAGAGGGAAGAATTTAAATATTTATATAAATGGGCAAATAAAAACAATAAAAGGGAGTTTTGGAGAGCCAGCAAAAATTTATTTGAATGGAAAGCTGAGCAGTCTTGATGAAGAAATTAATCATAAAGATCAAATTAAAATTGAATGGGCTATTGATGGAGTAGATGCGAGTATTTCATTAAAAGATTTAATAAAGGACATAAATTCTATAAATTTTAATGGGCTAGATATTCATTTAATGAATAAATTATTGGTAAATGGAAAAGAAGTTCCTATGGATTATAAGATCATGGATGGAGATCATATAACTTTTGAGGAAATTCATACAGTAGAGGAGCTTTTAAAAAGATTTAATGTTGATTATCAAAAAACTATTGTGCGTGTAAATGGGGTAGAGGTTGAAAAAGCTTATAGATTAAAGCATAAAGATGAGATTGTAACGCTAGATAGAAAAGCAGCGGTATCGGTGAATGAAAATAAAGTAGAAAATAATAAAATTAAAGTAAGTATTAATGGACAAGCAATTGAAATACCAAAAAAAAATAGGGAGCTTATTTTTGTAGATATTTTTGATTATTTTGATTTTGACAGAACAAAAGTAAAGGGAATCCTTATTATGAAATTAAATGGAAAAAAAGTAGGGTATACAGATCCGATAAAAAATGGAGATGATATAGAAATATATTGGAAAAACAACTAGAGAGCTTTCTCTAGTTGTTGTTTTGGTTGCGGAGGCAGGATTCGAACCTACGACCTCCGGGTTATGAGCCCGACGAGCTACCGCTGCTCTACTCCGCGATAATTTATTTTCAATAATATTATATGTAGAGGAATAAAAAATATTACTGTATTTTAAAAAAAGGAGGGAGAAAATCCCCTCCATTAATAAAAGGGGGAAAACTAACTGTGGATCCATGTCCAATACATACTATGCATGTACGAAAAAAATGTTACAAAATGATATTGGTAGTAAATGTTAAAAAGTTATGTTACACTATTTAATGGAGAAAACTTGTAGGATATTTGGTATATAGATTTTTATCATATAATAAAATACATTATAAGATTTTGTAATAAAATTTACCAAAGGGGGAAGTTTTTTGGATCTACAAGGAAAAGATCAAGCCCCAAAATCAAATACGGGCATAGCACTTATCATTGTTTTATTAAGTTTTCTTATTTCTATTACAAGTATAGTTTTTTTTCTTCTTTATAAAGATACTATTTATGATGGTGTAACGATAGAATATTTAGATGTTGGAGGCTTGTCTATTACACAAGCACAAAAAAAGATACAAAATCACTTTAGAGATATATTAACTGTAGGACAAATTCATTTTATATACGGAGATAAAGTTTGGAATATAAAAAATAGCGATATAGGATATGATTTTGATTATACGAAGGTTGTAAATGAGGCTTATAAGATAGGAAGAGAAGGAAATTATTTTGAAAGGTTACAAAAAATTCTATCTTTGTATACAGCTCCTCATAATATAAGTTTATCTCCTGTTTATGATAATGAAAAATTAAACGGTGTTATATATGCTATGCAAAATGCTATTAATCAACCTGCAAAGGATGCTACGATTACTAGGATAAATGGAAAATTCACAATTAGAGATGAGCATGTGGGGCAACAATTAGATGTAGAAAAAACAAAGATGCTTTTATCAGAGGAATTGCTGAAAAATAAATTTGAAAATGAAATTACGATAGAACTTCCTGTTGAAATAATTTCGCCTCGAATTACTTCAGAGAGCTTGAGTACCATTCATGATTTGCTAGGAGAATATACTACAAAATTTAATATTAATAGAAAGGGAAGAACACAAAACCTCAGATTGGCAGCTAATAAAATAAATGGGGTAGTTCTTATGCCTAGGGAAATATTTTCATTTAATAAGATAGTAGGACCGAGGAGGAAGGAACTTGGCTATAAAGATGCGCCGATTATAGTAAAAGGAGAGGTAGTACCAGGATTAGGTGGTGGTGTGTGTCAAGTATCTAGTACATTATATAATGCTATATTGCTAAGCAATTTAGAAGTAGTTGAAAGATATAATCATACTCTTCCTTCTAGCTATGTAGCAAAAGGATTAGATGCAACAGTTTCTTATGGTGTTTTAGATTTTAAATTTAAAAACATAATGAATACTCCAATTTATATAGAAAGCTATATAAAGAAAAATTTATTAACTGTGAAAATATATGGTTGTAAAATGGATAATAAAACTATAAGAGTAATAACAGAACAAAATGAAGTAGTGAAAAGACCTTTAGAAATAAGATATGATGCGAATTTGCTGCAAGGAAAAGAAAAAATAGAACAAAAGGGAAGAGATGGATATAAGGTTACTACTTATAGGATTATTTATGAAAATGGAAAAGTTGTGGAAAAACAGAAAATTTCAAAGGATTATTATAAACCGAAAAAACAAATTATTATTAAAGGGACCAAAAAACCTCCTGTATCAAATATAAATAATGAAAAAGAAAATTCTAAAGATAGAATACAAGCTGATGAAAAGACAGATATTCCTTCACAAAATATTGAGGAGAATTCTACAGAGGAAATAGAGCTAGACTCTATCCAATAAATTAAGAGCAGTTGTAGCAAAAAATAGACTAGCAAATACAGGTTTTAAAGAGGTGAAGCAATGAATAAAGTACTATATGACAAAGAGATACAATGTCCTGTATGCAAGAATGTTTTTCACACTAAGAAAGTTAGAAGCTCTGCTGTGAGAGTAGAAAAAAGAGATACAGATTTTTGTGTATATTATAATGGAGAAAACCCGATATTTTATGCAGTGTTTGCTTGTCCAAATTGTGGATATGCTGCTCTTGAAAGTGTATTTCAGGAAATTAGTCCTTTGGGTAAAAAAATGATTTTATCAGAGATTTCACCTAAATGGGTACAACGAGATTTGGGAAAGGAAAGAACAGTTGATAATGCTATTGAGGTTTATAAATTGGCTTTGCTTTGTGCGGAATTAATGAATCAGAAAAAGGGTATATTAGGGATGCTTTGCCTTAGACTAGCATGGCTGTATAGATATATTGGTGAAGAGAGAGAACTAGAGTTTCTCGGTCATGCTGTAAATTGCTTTGAAGAAGCTTTTCGATATGAACCTTTACCTATTGGAAATTTAGATGAAGTTTCTTTATTATATTTGCTAGGGGAATTAAATAGAAGATTAGAGCAATATGATGAGGCAATTGACTGGTTTAATAAGGCAGTAAGCAATAGGGAAATTAAAAGAAAAAGAAAGTTAGACATGTTAGCTAGAGAACAATGGCTTTTAGCAAAGGAAGAATATAAAAGGCAGAAGGGTCAAAGCCAATCTGCATAAAAGGATACATAGGTGATTTAAGCTTGTATAGGAGTATAAATTGCGTGTATATACAAAATTTGATATAGTTATCTTTAGTTAACAGTCCCTTTAAAAGGGACATATTTTTTTGAAATATATAGTGTGAAAGATTAGAAAGAGGTGATTGTATGGGAGGAAGGATTACACTGGTTACAGGTGGTGCAAGAAGTGGAAAAAGTAATTATGCAGAAAGCTTAGCAAAAGCTGAAAAGAAAAATGTTGCATATTTGGCTACGGCTATTCCTTTTGATGAGGGCATGAAGGATAGAATAAAAAAACATAAGGAGTCTAGACCAAAGATATGGACAACTTATGAAGGCTATAATGATTTATATAAAATGATCCCTAAAATAAAGCGTGAGCATGAGGTAATACTGTTAGATTGTATTACTATTATGGTAACAAACTTAATGTTTGAAGAAGATGTAAATTGGGACAAAATCAGTCATGAAGTTATAGACAATATTGAAGAAAAGATAAAAGACCAGATTATTAAGCTTATAAAAGCCATTCGAGAAGAAGACATTTGGTGTATTATGGTTACTAATGAATTAGGAATGGGAATTGTGCCTGAAAATAGAATATCTCGCATATTTAGAGATATTGCAGGAAGAATAAATCAACTTATTGCAAGAGAAGCGGATGAAGTGTATTTTACTGTTTCAGGAATTCCTATGAGGTTGAAATAGGAGGAAATGCTATGAAAAAATTTATTGTAATGCTTCAGTTTTTAACTCGTATTCCTATTAATTTGTATTTAAAAGTAGATGAAAAAGATTTTTCAGATGGGATTATATATTTTCCATTGGTAGGGCTTGTCATCGGCATGTTTATGGTATCCTTTCATTATATAGGATATAAGCTAGGAGGTGCTTTTTTGGCTGCTACTATATCAGTTGTTTCTGAGGTTTTTATTACTGGAGGACTGCATTTAGATGGATTGGGAGATACCTTCGATGGGATTTATAGTAATAGACCAAAGGAAATTATATTAGAGATTATGAAAGATAGTAGATTAGGAACAAATGCAGCATTGGCTATATTTTGTACTATTCTTTTAAAAATTGCATTCATTTATAGCTTTTCATTACCAGATGTTTATGGAGTATTACTACTTATGCCTGTTTTTTCAAGGTTGTCTATTGTTTATGCTGCAAGATTTTCTGTATATGCAAGAAGTAGCGGAATGGGAAATCTGTTTATAGGAAAGACCAACAACAAGCATTTAGCAATAGCAGTAATGATTGCAATTTGTATATCCTTTATAAATATTCGAGCAATTCCTTTTACTCTAATATGTTTTTTGTTTAGTATTTGGTATATAAAACACATTAGCAGTAAAATAGGAGGAATGACAGGAGATACATTAGGAGCATTATGTGAGCTTTCAGAATTAGTATATTTACTTTATTTTTCCAGCATATAAGAGAAGGTGGGGAGCTATTTGAAGTTGATATTTGTAAGACATGGAGAAACAGAAGATAATAATAAGGGATTATATTGTGGATGGAATGATGTGGAGCTTACTGAAAAAGGAATGATGCAAGCAAAGAAGGTTTGTGAAAAATTAAAAGAAAGAAAGATAGATTATATTATTACAAGTGATTTGAATAGAACCATGAAAACGGCAGAAATGATTAATAAGTATCATCATAAAAAAATTATTTTAGAAAAAAAGTTAAGAGAAATGAATTTTGGTCTATGGGAGGGATTAAGCTATAAAGAAATAAAGAAAAAATATGCAAAAGAATTAAGTGGATGGGAAGCGGATTGGATTGATTATGCACCTCCTTTTGGAGAGAGTGTAAGGCATATGTATAAAAGGGTTACATCGTCTATAGATAATATTATTGCTGAATATAAGGATAAAAATATTTTGATAGTATCTCATGCAGGATGTATTCGAGCTATTTTAGCTTATTTGATTGGGAATGGGATAGAAGATTATTGGAAGTATAAAATAGAAAACTGTGGTATTACTACAATTGAAATGGTTGATAAATTGCCTGTTCTGATTGGACTAAATCAATGATATGTATTTATATAAAATAAAAGCTGTTGAAATAAATGTCGTATTTTGATAGGATTGAATAAAGTGAATAATGAAAATGGGTGTCGTAAGACTTAAAAAGGAAGTTCGGTGAAAATCCGACACAGCCCCCGCTACTGTGAGTGAGGATGAAATCGGTAAAATACCACCTAGCATATAGGGAAGGTATCGAGAGTAAAGTGATTCACGAGTCAGGAGACTTGCCTATTTGATTCATTTGAAGTACCTTCGGCGGGAAGGGAAGAGAAAGTTTTAATGCTCATGCCCTGGCTAGTGATGGTCGGGGCATTTTTTGTGAAGGGATGATTACTATGAGATTGCCTAGATTTGTGATAGCAGGCACGCAAAGCGGAGTAGGAAAAACTACTATTTCTACTGGAATTATGGCTGCTCTTAAAAAGAGGGGAATAAAGGTTCAACCCTTTAAGGTAGGACCAGATTATATCGATCCTGCTTTTCATACTTTTGTAACAGCCAATAAATCTAGAAACTTAGACAGCTGGATGCTAGATAAAAATAGTATTATAAAACTATTTGCTAAAAATGCGATGAATAAGGATATATCTGTTATTGAAGGTGTTATGGGCTTATATGATGGATATGGAGTAAAAAAAGATGAAGGAAGTACAGCGCATGTTTCGAAAATTCTAAATGCACCTGTCATTTTAATTATTAATGGAAAGGGAATGTCTTCAAGTGCAGCTGCTCAAGTATTAGGATATAAGTTGTATGATGAAGGTGTAAATATAAAGGGCGTTATTATTAATAACATTTCAGGAGAAGTTCATTATGATTTATTAAAAGAAAGCATTGAAAGAGATACAAAAATAAAATGTATTGGTTTTTTAAAGCCTAATAAAAATATTGAGTTGAAAAGTAGACATTTAGGATTAGTACCTAGTGTAGAGGTAGAGAACTTAAAAAGGAAAATAGATGAAATCGCTAAGATGGTAGAAGAAACTATTGATTTAGATGCACTATTGGCTATTGCAGGAACAGCCGAAGAAATTTCATACAAACCAGAAAAATATAAAAGGATTGTAGGAAATGTAAACATTGGAGTTCCTTTAGACAAAGCTTTTAATTTTTATTATGAAGATAATTTAGATTTATTAAAGGCTTTAGGAGCAAACATAGTATATTTTAGTCCTTTAAAAGATGAGGAATTACCTAAAAATCTCCACGGGTTATATATAGGGGGAGGATTTCCAGA